>NZ_CCDG010000033.1 GCF_000723885.1 Paenibacillus camerounensis | reverse complement strand
GGGAGGGGCTGGCCTGCGCCGGCGGTGCCCCCGGCGTAGGCCAGCAGGTTCCGCAGCAGCAGGCAGGCCTGCGGGATCTGCTCCAGATTGGCCATCAGCTCCAGCTGATTGGCCAGGAGCAGGCCCGCTCCGCTGCGGTATTCCAGGAGCGGCGTCCACAGATCGCCGCCGTCGCCGAAATCGCCCGAGCTGCATTCCAGCAGCAGGGTGAAATCGCCGGTCACCGGCTTCTCGAAGGCCGCGCGGATGATCGGCAGCGGCCCTTCTTCACGCAGCTCCGCGTGCCAGAACATGAGGCTGCTGTCGTCGAAACCCTCCAGCACCGGATGCCGGTAGCTGCCGGCATGGGCGCGGAGGAAAGGCCTCCGCGAGAGCGGCAGCCTGCCGGGCGACAAGCTGCTCTGCTCCAGCAGCAGCACCCGGCCGCCGCGTGCGGCGAAGGCCTGCAGCCCGGCCTCAAGCGTGCCGTCCGCATCCTCCGCATAGCTGCCGACAATCAGCAGCGAACCGGCAGCAAGTCCGGCCACCTCAGCGGAGTCGACCTGCTTACAGCCCGGAACCAGCCTGCGGATATAAGCAAAATCAGCTTGTGATCCGTAATAGGCTGCCTGCCGCCGGAGGTTTAGCGGCTGCTCAAGCAAGCTTGCCGATACCATTCTGTATTCCAGACGCAGCTCGTGCAGCTGCTGTCCTCCATGGAACAGCAGTGCTGTCAACTCTGCCTGTTCCCCGTCACCGGCCGGGCCAGGCATCCACTCCAGTCCGATAACCTTATGTTCAGCAGGCTGCTGAACATACCGGAAGCTCTGCTCATGGATGCTCTTGCCGCCCTGGCGGATTACGACCTCTATCCGGACATCCTGGCAAGAATACGTATCGTTATACACATCAAAGCTGCGGACAACCGGCTTATCATCATAGAACCAGCTGTTGTCTTCAGCCGCCACAATCGTTGCGGGCTTGAATGCTTCAGCCATAATGGCAAAGGCGGGGTTGGGAATATACAGCGGATATTCCTCCGGCAGCATTCCGTTGTTAATCGTCAGTGAATAGGCAGGTACCGTCTTCGGTTTCACTCCTGGCGTAGCCGGATCAGCAAGCGGCAGTGCCAGATCAATTTCCGGCATCGCCCGCATGAAGTAATGGGCGAAATTAAAGGTCGAGATGCCGGATACCTCCTGCCGTCTGGCATACTCCACAAACAGCCGCTCCTTCTGGGCCAGCCCCGCAGTGCTCTCATCCGTTCCCCGGTAGACTTCAAGACCGGTGTACATACTGCTGTTCTGCGGGCAGATATACCACCAGCCGCCGTGCTCCCCGAACGTCAGCGGAGCCGTCCGATCCCACTGGTAGATGGTTCCGTCGATATTATAGTGACGGCTCTCCACCTCCGTATGCTCCTTGGTCAACAGCCGGTTATCCCCTTCGGCGATAATCAGCCGGGTAGGGTCAAGCCTGCGGATCTCCTCCATCAGACCCGGCATGTGCAGCTTGAAACCGTCCCGTCCGTCCACCCAGCGCATTTCATTCTGCAGGCTCCAGAAGATAACGGACGGATGGTTCTTGTCACGCTGGACCAGCCGCCGCACATGCTGCCGGCAGTTCTCTACATAGGCCGGATGGTCAGCCAGCATCGATTTGCCCGAGCCGTAAATCGCCGTCTCGTCAACAATCAGCATGCCTTCCTCATCGGCAATGCGTAGATAATCTGCCGGGTAGGGCTCGGCATGCAGCCGGATGCTGTTGATACCGACGCTCCGGCAAATCCGGTACCAGTTACGGATATAAGCCTCTGTCACCTGCAGCCCGCCCTGAAAATGCCAGGAATCACCGCGCAGATTGACCGGAATGCCGTTCAGCATAAACTGCGGTCCTTCGCTCCAAAATTCGCGGAAGCCAAAATCCTCAGTGTAACGGTCAATAACCGTTTCGCCCTCCAGCAGTTCCAGCACCGCAGTGTAGAGAAACGGCTGATCCGCACTCCACAGCCGGGCATTGTTCCAATCCAGCTGGAAGGAGGAGCTGTATACAGCTCCATCCCGGGCATTCTCGCACAGCCTAAGCTTCTCGGCAGATGCGGCAGCTACCGGCTCAGCCATAGCTTCTACTGACAGGACCGGAACGGCAGCGGCAGGCTCACCGGCACATTCCTCAGGCTGGACCAAACCGTCAGCAGCAGGGGCTGCACTGTCTGGTTCTCCCGGATCAGACAGCCCTATCGCACCGGTTCCATCAGGACCTGCAGCAGCTCCCGGTACTCCCCCGATTATTCTAAGCACCCTCTGTTCTTTCAGCTCTTCTTGCTCTTCTTGCTCTTCCAGCTTTCTCAACTCTTCTTCCAACTCTTCTAGCTCTTCCGATTTTTCCAGCTCTTTCATCTCTATAAGCTCTTTAAGCTCTTCCTGCTCCCCGGTATCCTCATAGCCTTCCCGCACATCCGGCCTTTCCGCCCCGTCTTCCCCCTGCCGCAGCACACCCTTCTCCCATACGCTCAGCCTTACCTTTAACGGGCCTCGGCCAGCGGCTGCTGCTTCTGTCCCGGCTGCCAGCACCTGAACCTCTAACCGACCTTCCCTCACAGAGGTACGAATCGTCACATCCTCCAGCGCAAGCTGAGGATAGCCTTCCAGATACACATCCTGCCAGATGCCCCGGCTGATTCTGCCGTACCAGGAGCCCATCAGCCCGGTAATCTTGGACGTTCCATTCGGCAGGAGAACCGTGTCGAAGCTGCTGCACAACACATGCAGCTGATGCTCCCGACCCTGCTCTACCATGGAAGTGATATCGAGCCTGAGCGGCAGATAGCCGTCTTCCCATACTCCGGCTTCTTGACCGTCTATATAGATGACAGCCTTCTGCATAATCGCATCCAGCCGCAGCACGATCCGCTGTCCCGCCATGTCCTCCGGAACCCGGAAGCTGCGGTGCAGCACTCCTGCCTCCGCGGCATCCCATTCCTCCGGATAACCATACAGATCAAAGGGTGCATAATCATACTCCGGAATCTTTCCGAAGGTTTTGCCGTCCGGCTGCGGATAGGTCCTCCTCCAGCTGGAGGGTACCAGCACCTTGCACTCCTCGTACACGATGGTTTCCGGCAGGCTGCGGCATTGCGGCTGATTATACAGGGGCATGAAATCCCACTCCCCGTTCAGGCAAAACAAATTACGCATGCCGCACCCCCCTGCTTTCCGCTCAAAGAGCACACCTCAAGCAGCAGCTCCATGTTCTTCCACAGCTCCTGACCAACCGGTGCATCTTCCCATTTCATAAAATGCGGCTCCATTACTTCTCCCCAATTATCGGGACGCAGTGAGGTTTTCAGCTTGCCTTCATACGGGGCAGGCTCCCGGGTATCCGGCTTCTCGGCATAAAAAAACAACACATTCTCATGCAGCCCGATAATTCCATACTTATCCCCGTCCCCCGGCCGCTCCTCCTGATACTGATAGTGATAGTAAATATAGCTCGCCGCCGCTTCCGGCTTCAGCATAGCCAGGCGGCCATAGGGCCTGCCCGCAGCATTCCCCCGCTCCCAATGCTCTGCCGACACAGGCTGCTGATAATGAAAAATATCAGCCAGCGGTGCCCAGCGCCGCTCTGGCTCCCCTCCCGGCCAGACTTCGAGCCGCTGTGAGGCATCCGGCAGCAGTTGCTCCGGTGTAACCGTCACTGCCCCGCACTCATAATACAGAAACAGCTGTTTACCGGCGGTAAACAGGCTTAAATGATCTACACGCAGACGCACCATCGCTTCTTTAAGCGAAACTGGAAGCCCGCCGCTCCCGAAAAAAGCAGCTGCCTCCTTCTCATCCCCGAGCCATTCGGCCCTATACAAACAGCGCTTCATGCTGCACCTCCCAAACGTTGTGTTCTCTATCATGTTACCGTATACAAACCGGCAATACCTTGACGATGCTGCCCTTGTTTAGCATGATAACGACACGGCTTCGACCGATTAAATTTGTACAATACACGAATGCCGGGCTTTTGCCCCAACATAGGGCTGACCTTTTTAAAACGCTACATTATTTACTTTTTTTTAAATGATTAGTTAGATATTCTCCAGCTATTTCTTACCTTTTTATGTTTTATAAAGATTATTTGGAAAAACTCCACCTAATTCGGCTCAAACATTACTTTGGAGGCAAATAAGTTCAAATTAAGTGGAGTTTTTCCCATTAATGAACAAACAATATTGTTTGACGAAGTATTAGATGGATAATTTCCACATATATTTATCCGCACAGGTACAATAAAGTGATCCCTCTATTTGGGAATTGGCAATAACTCCAGTGACTCCAGTGAATGTGTGGACTCAGGCCGCTGTTATTTGCAAACTTCTTAATTAGAACCGCTTTTTGCGGCCGAAACCCGCAGACATAATCGCTGCAACAGCTCCTACGGCCCGCCCACAACTCCTCCGCTGCTTTATCCTCAATTTCATTTTTCCAGTTCCATTCAAACAGGTAGAATAATTCCCTGGTTGCTTTGCAAGAACACAAAAGCCCTCCCCGCAGGGAGGGCGCCGCCAGCCTTAAGTACTCCTTTATTCCTTTATTCCTTTATTCCTTTATTCCTTTATTCCTTTATTCCTTTACTCTTTTACTCCTGCACTCTTGCACTTTGCTTTCTTGCTCTCTTACTCTCTTACTCTCTTACTCTCTTACTCTCTTACTCTCTTACTCCCTTGCACTCTTGCACTCTTGCACTCTTGCACTTGCACTCTCACTCTAGCTCTAACTCTCAACCACTCAAGGCATAACCGAGAACACAATGTCGTCGAACAGCATATAGTCAAAGCCGCTGGTGTAGAAGCCGACCTTGCCCGAAGGCCGGTGGCCCGGATCGCTGCCGGTCAGCCTTAGCGCGCCGTCTACATATACGCTGATATCGCCGTCCTTGGCCGTCAGCTTCACCGTATATTCTGTATCCGGCTGCAGGTCATGACCCGGCAGGACGGACTCGGTCAGCTTCAGCCAGGCGGTATTGTACAGAATCCAGGCCGAGGTGCCGTCAGCCCGGGTGCGGTAACCGATCCGGGTCGAGCCGGCACTGTCCTGGCGGTCAAAGAGATAGAGAATCCCGTTATCAGGCATCACGGACGGTGTCTTCAGCTTGAACTCCAGCTGGTAGGACGTAAAGCTGCGCTC
The DNA here is from genome assembly GCF_000723885.1 of Paenibacillus camerounensis. Lineage (GTDB taxonomy): Bacteria > Bacillota > Bacilli > Paenibacillales > Paenibacillaceae > Paenibacillus_AQ > Paenibacillus_AQ camerounensis. The sequence goes on along the minus strand of NZ_CCDG010000033.1, from coordinate 31,140 downwards.
GAGCAGAGCCGTAGCCCCGTTCAGCAGCTTGTAGCGCCGGTTTCCGTCCGGGTCGGCTGAGATGCTGCGGTTAGGGTCCACCGGCCAGCCGTTGCCGCCGTTCTCAAACGTAGTCTCATGCATGATATTGGAGACGGTTACGGCAATGTCTGCCTTAATCAGCGGATTTGCCACTGATACAGCTGTAATTACTGTGTTTCCTTCATACACGGCGCTGACGACTCCTGTCTGGTCTACAGTAGCCACCGCCGGATTGGCCGACTGCCAGGTAACTCCCGTGTCAGGCGTATCCGAAGGATCGAAGGACAAATGCAGCTGCTGCTGTTCCCCGGCGGCTAAACGCACCTGGCTCTCCGCCGGAATGATTCCGGCCAGCCCGGTAGTCGGGGCCTTGAACTGAATGTCATCGAACAGCATGTGGCTGACATTATTGACATAGAAGCCGACCTTCCCTGCTGCATTATGTCCGGGGTCATTGCCCTTCAGCCGGAATTCCCCGTCCAGGTAGAGACTGATGTCTCCGCCTTTTACGAGCATTTTGACGTTGTATTCCGTATCCGGCAGCAGGTCATGCTCCGGCAGCTTCACTTCCTTCAGCACCGTCCAGGCCGAATTGTACAGCAGCCAGGCCGAGCTGCCGTCGGCCCTTGTCTTGTAGCCGATCCTGCTGGAGCCGCTGCCGGCCTGCCGGTCAAACACATACAGAGTCACATTGTCACCCATCACTGCCGGTGTCTTGAGCCGGAAGCTCAGCTCATATTCGGAGAAGCTTTTGGCGCTGAGTGACGAGGCCCCGTTCAGCACCTTGTCCCAGCGGTTCCCGCCGATCTTCTCGATGCTGCGGTAAGCGTCCTGGCTCCAGCCGTTCGCTCCCGATTCAAAATTGGTGAAGTCCATTACGCCGTCGCCCGCCTCCACGGTTACGCTAACCTGGGCTGTAAGCAGCGGATTCACCGCTGAAGCCACCGTAATCACCGTGCTGCCGACCATCCCACCGGTTACAATACCGGCACTGTCTACGGATGCAACAGCAGGATCAGCAGAGGTAAAGGTCAATGCAGGCTGATTCGTATTCCACGGCAGAACCGCCGTGCGCAGCTTGACTGTTTTCCAGCGGTCTACGGTAATGGCCTGGTCATAAACCACTACCTCCTGTACCGGATAGCTGTCCGGTCCTGCCGTTGTTCCCGCTTTGCCATTGATGCCGATGTCGGCAAACGGAATGTCCGGGAAGCCCGGAATGGCACTGAACACCTCTGCATCCGGACGCAGGGACAGATCCCCGCCGGCCAGATCAGTGAAGCCCGGGTCTGCGGTGGTCACCCAGTTATCCGCATATTGCACGAGCCCGAATTTGTCATAAGCCCCGTACACATTGGTTGTTACACTGCGCGCTACCACCGGATTGTAAATGACATTCCCCTGGAACGTGTTGGTGTCGGGATAATAACGGTTCTCTGTGAAAAAGTCCGCCAGCTCGGGATACTTCGCCATGTAAGGCGTACCTGTAAAATTGTTGTTCGCTGCGAACAGCGCCTGCCACTTCGGCATGTAATTTAACGGCACCTGGTCATCCGGCTCGTCCCCGAGATACAGGTCGGCATAATCGTACGGAATTTTGCTGTCGATAAAAATATTGTTGCGGGTCTGGATGTGCGCGCCGCCGTTGTTTTTAATGGCTGAATTGCCCATTTTATAAAAAATATTCTCGTCAATGGTCAGCCCCATCGTGAAGTTGTCGGGATAGACGCCCTCCACCCCCGCCTTGCTCTCCCCGATATTATGGAAGTAGTTGCGCTTAATGACGGTGCCCCGCTCATGGGGCTGCTCGCCCGCATTCATGTAGATCGCGCCAAGGTCGGAGAAGGTGGTACATACATCATAAATTTCGTTATAATCCACGGTGTGGTCGTTGCCGAAGATCAGCACGCCGGGATGGGGCGCGTCATGCAGCTCATTATGCGACATCCGGTTGCCGACGCCGGACAGCAGAACCCCCGGATTATAAGCCTTGTGGTAATAGGCAAAATCATGGATATGCGAGTTCTCCACGGCGTTGTTTCCCGGCTGCAGTGTTGTTTTGTTGCCGCCTGTCAATGTAACGGCCGTGCCGCCGATATGATGGATATGGGTGCTGATAATATCATGATCCGTTCCGGGTGCCCCTTCAAAGTTGTTATAGTAGAAACGGCTTTGCGTATTGATCAGCACACCGCTGTTGGTGAAATTGCGGATCTCGCTGTTCAGGATACGCATATGGCTGCCGCCCATAAATACCGCCGCCGAATCGCGGCCGTTCTCCAGCACCAGCTCCGAGAAGTCGATGTAAGAGGCGCTCAGCGCGTTAATCATCGGTGTTTTGAGCATCGTGACTTCAATATCGGGGTCTGTTGAAGCCGCAAAGCTGGCATTAGGCAGGAAGTACAGCTTGCCCGCAGTGCGGTCGATGTAATACTCGCCGGGCATGTCGATCTCTTCAAGCAGGTTTTGCGCAAAATGAAAATCGGGATACCAGTTCTTGAACAGCCCGCTCATCTCCCCGTAACGGAGGGTGATCGTTTTGGCGGCTGTGTCGATGGAGGCGATTTTGTTGTACGACCATTCCCAGCTGTAGCCGAAAATCCCGTCCAGCCAGATATCCTCCGCCTGTGTCCAGTACTGGGGCCGGTCATACGTGTAGATAAAGGTGCCTCCGCGCGTGTGAACCTCCCCGTTCGGATCACGCCGCGTCGGACCCGGATCAATAATTTCATCCATCTGTACAGTGGATTCATTAGGCCAACGTGCCAATGTCATTCCTTCCCCGGCCACATACAGCTCCATCGGCGGCACCTCGCTCAGATCATTCGCCAGATAATAGCCGTGGCGGCTGAGCTGGCCGTAATCGGTAATGCCCAGCGCTGCCAGATCGGCAGCCAGCACCTTGGTTCTTGCCTCCGGGCTGATGATGCGGCCGAGAATAGCTGAATCAGTGACTGGTACGAACGTTGACTTCGCCAGGTGCTTAGAGCCGGATAATGTTACGGACTCCCCTGGATAAGCCGTGTAAATGATAGGCTTGCCCGCTTCACCTGAATCCTGCTGGCGCAGCTCGAAGCTTGCAGTCCGTTCATACCGGCCTTCGCGCAGCATGACCGTAACGCCGCCTTCCGGCAGCCCGTCCTCCGCTTTCAGCGTACGGATGGCGTCACGCGCTTTTTCCAGCGTCAGAAACGGGGCATTCAGCGCCCCACTATTGGAATCGCTTCCATTTGTAGCTACATACAATGTCATACCAGGGTTTGTACCTTCCGCCGACACTGAAGACGTAATGGCCGGAACGGGAATCGTCATGAACAGCAGACCAGCCATAAGGGCTGCAAGTAACCTTTTTTTCACCATAGCTCCTCTTCCTTTCGGATCAAAATGAGACGGCCCTGCCAGCATGTTTAAATGGGCAAAGCCGTCAATGAGCAGCAGGTTTCTCCAGTATTGCAGTGTCTCTAGTCTTACTTCTTCAAGCCTTTATCCTTCAGGAACTGCTCGAATTGCTTCGTTACTTCCGCCACGTACTTCTCTTCGCCGGCTTCCTTCAGCTTGCCGTACAGCGCAGGCCAGGTTTCTTCGAAATCCAGTGTGCCTGTAACCAGCCCGCGCTTGTATTCGCCCCATACGGCGTTCAGATTGGCGATTTCTGTATTGACCGGCTCGGAGTTGAACTTGAAGGCGCCGACAGGATTAACCTCGGAGTCTGAATTGATCTTCTTGGTCTCTTCCCAGACATTCTCCGGCTGGCCTTCCTTCAGGTAGGAATTGAAGACGCTGCCAAAAACCCAGTCCATATTCGGCATATACCGCGAATCCGGCAGCGCCTTGATGTAGTCGCCTGTTGTCTTCTCATAGTGGACTCCGGCTACGCCATTGCAGAGCAGATTGTACAGGTCCTTGTCAGTATTCACCAGGTTCAGGAGCATCATGGCCCGTTCAGGATTCGCAGCTGTGCGGCTGATCGACTGGTTGGTCGTTGCCGAATAGCCGTTGGAGAACCAGTCGCTCAGCGGAACCGTAATGACCTCGTTGCCGCCGTTTTTGGCTTTAACCTCTGCTTCAACACCCGGCTTGAGCGTAACGTTGAAATCAACGGCAATCTGGCCTTTGGTGAGATAATCGTTCATTTTTTCCGTAGCGGCATCTTTGTAGATATAGCCTTCCTTATACCATTTGCTGGCCAGCCGGAAATTGTCGAGCTCCTCTTCCGGGTAACGGTGCAGCGTGTAGGTAGGATCATCGGTTTTGATATAGAAGTGGTCATCCAGCCCCGGAACTACCCAGTACTGGTCATCATGCGACTGCGGATTGATAAAGGAGGTGCCGAATACGCCAAATGGAATAATGTCCGGCTCGTTCTGCTTGATCTGGGCCAGGAACGGCTCGATATCAGCGAGCTTTTTGATGGAAGCGGTATCAAGATTGTACTTGTCGGCAAAACGCTTCTGGATGATGAACCCGTAACGCGAGCCGTTAATCTGCTGATTCGGAATCCCGTAAATCTCCCCGTCTACCGAGAGACCGTCCCACATCACCTGCGGCACATCGGCCTTCAGCTCAGGGGCATATTGATCCAGCAGATCATCCATCGGCTGAATGGCGCCTTTGCGGACCAGCTCTTCCGGCTTCAGCATGTACCCGGTCCAGAGAATGTCGAACTTCTCGCCTGCGGCCAGCACCGTGTTCATCTTCTGCACATAGTCCCCGACAGCGACCGGCATCAGCTTGACTGTGGCATTGATTTTTTCCTTCACAATCTTGTTGACTTCCTCCTGCACCTTCGCCTGGTCGGCCTGCAGCTGTGACAGCGGATAATACCAGGTCAGCTCTACCGGCTTCAGCTCCTCTGTACCTGAATCCGTAGCCGGAGCCGCCGTCTGTGCGCCTTCCGTGGCAGTGCCCCCTGCACTGTTCCCGTTGTTTCCGTTGTTGCCGTTGCCGCCGCAGGCGCTAAGCACCGATGCTGCCAGCAATACAAGCGCCAGAACTCCAAACAGCCTTTTTTTCATGTGTGTGACCTCCTGTACTTTGTACATGATTGTATGTTAACCCTTTAGGGAGCCAACCGTAAGCCCTTTGACAAAAAACCGCTGGAAAAACGGGAAGATCACCAGCATCGGACCGCCGGCCAGCACCGCAATCGCCATCCGCGCCGAGCTGTTCGGGAAGCTGGACAAATCGATGCCGAGCTGTCCGGTAAACTCTGAATTGGTGGTAAGGAACTCAATACTGTTGAGCGTCCGCACCAGCAGCAGCTGCAGCGGCACCTTATTCGGATCATCGATATAGAGCATCGCGTTAAACCATTCGTTCCAGTAGGTGAAGGAGATTAACAGACCGAGTGTCGCCAGCGCCGGAGTGGAGAGCGGCAGAATGATCCGGAAAAAGATGCGGAACTCCCGCGCCCCGTCGATTTTGGCCGATTCAATGATCTCGAGCGGAATCTTGGACATGAACCCTTTCATGACCATGATGTTGAACGGCGACAGCAGGATCGGCAGAATCAGCGCCCACAGACTGTCCTTCAGGTGAAGATATTGCGTGATGAGGATGTACGAGGGAACAAGCCCGCCGCTGAACAGCATCGTAAAGAACACATAAAAGGTGGTCACCCGGTTATACCGGTAATCCTGCCGGGAAATGACATAAGCGGTCATCGCAGTCAGCAGCAGGCCTAACAGCGCTCCGACAATGGTTATGGTGATAGTCACCCCGTAGGCGCGGAACAGGATATCCGGGGCGTCCAGCAGATAGCGGTAGGCGTCCAGACTGAATGTTTCCGGGATGAACTGGTATCCGTTAGCGGTCAGCGACTTTTCGTCTGTCAGCGACACAGCAACGACCAGCAGAAACGGCAGAATGACTATAAGCGAAAGCAACGTAAACAGCAGATTAATGAACAGCTTGGAGAATTCGAACTTTCGGGCCACTGTCTGGCACCTCCTTACCATAGAGAATTATCAGGATCGACTTTGCGCACAATGCCGTTAGCCGTCAGCACCAGCACCAGCCCGACAACCGACTGGTAAAAACCTGTAGCGGCAGACATGCTCACATTGCCGACTTCACGCAGCGCACGGTACACATAGGTATCAATAATATCTGTAGAACCGTAGAGAAAACCCGAGTTGTTCGGGATAAAATAGTGCAGGCCGAAGTCGCCGCGGAACATATTCCCGATGGACAGAATCAGCATGATGATGATGATTGGAGCCATGAGCGGAATGGTGATTTTGAACGCCATCTGCCGTTTGGTTGCCCCGTCGATCCGCGCCGCCTCGTAATATTCACTGTTGATTCCAATAATGCCGGCAAAATAAATCAGCGTGTTGAAGCCTACCACCTTCCATAATTGCACCAGGATGAGAATGACCGGCCACGGGGCGGCATTCTGGTACCAGCTGACCGGATTAAGCCCGAACGATTCCAGCGTGCGGTTAATGAAGCCGTCGGAATGGTTCAGAAAGGCGTAAGCGACATACCCGACCAGCACCCACGACAGAAAATGGGGTAAAAACAGCGCCGTCTGGTAGAACTTGCTCACCTTGGCCTTGATTTCGTTCATCAGGATCGCCAGCAGCAGTGCCGCCGAGGTCCCCACCAGGATATAAGCGGTGTTATATAGAACGGTATTGCGGGTAATCCGCCATGCTGTATCGGTGGTGAACAAATAACGGAAATTATCCAGCCCCACCCACTTGCTGCCGAAGATGCCCAGATCATAGCGGTAGTTTTTGAAGGCGATAATCAGGCCGATCATGGGGATATAGGCAAATATCAATTTGTACAAAAGTCCCGGCAGGGAGAGCAGAAACAGCTCGCGGTTGTTCTTAAAATGATGCAGCTCTCTTCCGGCCCATGACTTCCTGCGTTTACCCGGCGGCGCACCTGCATGTGCCCCCTGCCCGGTGAGTGAAATGTTCTTCTGCATAACCAAAGCCCCTTCCTTTCTTCGTTAACGGCTGCCTGTGTGTCAGGCTTTGCATGGCCTTAGAATAGCGCAGCAGCAAGCATTTACGGTACTGTACAATCACAAGAATGCTGTAAATCATGGCTGTACAGTTCCCTGATTCCTGTTCCTTGGCAGAGGCCTGCTGCGGCTGTGCGGCAAAAAGCCAAAAAGGCCCGCTGAATGAAAAAATCTCATTCGCGGGCCCGGCATTCTGTACATTACAGTTGCGTTATTTGCTGCGGTCAATTGCTGATTTAAGACGGTATTCCTTCGGGGTCGTCCCGTAGCGGCGTTTGAACAGCCGGTAAAAATAGCTTTCGTTGCCGAAGCCGACCTTTTCCATAATCTCTGTCACGGTCAAATCCTTCTGCTCCAGATAATCCCTGGCATAGGCCAGGCGCGCTGCATTAATCTGGTCAACCACCGTTATGCCCTCCTGCGCCTTGAACACCTGGCCCAGATAAACGGAGCTCATCTTCAGCATGTCGGCAATCCGCTGCACATTGAGGTCGGGGTCGGCATAATGCCGGTCAATGATCTCCTTCACGATCTCGGCCAGCAGGCGGTTCTTGTCCTCGCGGCCGCTCCGCCGCTGCTCTGCCACCTCGCGCACCACCTCCAGCAGCACGGCTTCTATTTCATCAAGCGTCTCTTTCTCCAGAATCCGCCGGTTAATCGCCTGCAGGTTGACCGATACCGGATTGACGTTATGGCTGTTCATCTCCCCCAGCGTGTTGCTCAGCGTAACCGCAAGATGCAGTACCGCCGAGAACATATTCTCGTAGCTGAAGCTGCCGAGCAGCTCCCGCCAGCTGCGGATTGCCCGCTCCGTCTCCTGCAGATCGCCGCCCTTCAGCCCCTCCGTCAGCTGGCGCTCCAGCTCCTGCGGGATGCGCAGCGTCTCATTCTGTTCATTCTCCCGCAGCTGCTCCGGCTCAAGCACCGCCCCCTTACCGTAAATCATCCGGTAATTGGAGTGACGGACTGCCAGATTATAATGCCGGGTGAGGCTGCGGTAATCTGTGAACACCTCGCTGAGCGTAACCGTAAAGGTTATGCGGTAGTAGGCCTGGACGGTTTGCTGAAGCTCCCTGAATTTCCCGCTCAGCTGCTCCAGCGTCCCTGTTTCAGGGCTTCCGTCTGCCGCAGCAGCTCCGCTTCCGGCGATAAAGATCAGATGCCCGCTTTTCATGTCTACAGCTTCGCACGAGCCGTCCTGGCGCAGCAGCTCCTGGCCGATATTGGCAATAGCAAAATACAGCAGGGACTCCATCGCAGCGCCCTGGCCGGCGGCAAGCCCCTGAAGATCGTCAATCTGCACCAGGGCCAGCCTGAGGGGGGCCGGATAAGCAATATCTATGCCATACTGCTCTCTAATCTGCAGGAATGCGTGCTCGTCTACACTCCCGCTTGCCCCGACCAGGCTGCGCAGCTGGTACACCTTGGCGATATTCGACTGTGAGGCCCGCTCCTGCTCAAGCCCCTTCAGCTTGCCGATCATCTCGGTTACATTGGCCGCAATCAGCGACAGCTCATCCAGGCCCTGCGGGGCACCGCGTTCATGCTGCGGCACCAGCGTCAGCAGCTGGCCCACCGGCTTATACAGCCGCAGCGAAAAGAACACGGAAAGCATGACCGCAAGCAGAACCACGGACAGCGTGACCGCCACCTCAGTCCACTTCATCTGCCGCACGCTGCCCAGCACCACATCATAATCCTGCAGGCTGACAATCTGCCAGTTATTCAGCGCCTTGCTTAAATAAGTGACCTTATATTTACGGTCTTCATGATTATAAATAAAGGAATCCACCGGCTTATCCGACGGCGTGAGCCGCGGCAGCAGATCCTGCTTCATGTTAAGCCCTGCTGGCAGCAGCCCGTCGGTCGAGATCAGCACTTCGCCTTCGCTGTCGGTAATGAACAGCACATCATTTTGCCGCTCCGCGACCAGATTAAGCGCTTTCACATTATCCAGCATCCAGTCCGGCTTCACCGTCAGAATCAGCACATTGTCGTTAATGGAGCCCAGCGCCTCCCCGTCATAGAGAAAGAAGGCAAACACGTCGATCCCCTCGTTTTTACCGTCAAGATCCAGGGGAATCAGCTGCAGCTTGGGCAGATCGGACCTTGAAGCCATATAGCTCTCCAAAGCCCCATACAGGGTACTGTTATTGATGTCATGGTTAAGGGACGAGAAGAACCGCTGCTGGGCACCGTTATAAAAGACAGCGGCGTGCAGATACGGCGATGAGGCGACGGTATGATTCAGACGTTCAATTTTGAGAATACTCTGCTTGTAATCTGCACCTGACTTCAGCGCGAGCAGCTCTTCGTCGTTGTACAGCGATACTGCCAGATCTCTCACGATGCCGTTCATATTCTCAACGTTGTAGTTGATCTGGGTCAGCAGCTTCCGGTCAGCTTCATTCTGCAGGCTGAGCACCCGGCTGCGGGCACTGGCATTTAGCAAAAGCGAGGCAACAGCCAGTGTGGCAACCACCAGCATAAAGCTGAGCAAAATCCGCTGCAGATATTTGCGTGAGCGGATCGTCTGGAGTACATTCATGGGTTCACTCCCCCTGCGCTTAGGTGACCTAACTATAATCCCGGCTGATTTTTCCTGTCAATCCGTCCTATGGGGCACCTTTTGTTATTCCCGGCACGCATGAGGCCATCATTCCGGCTCTGCACCAAAGAGCTCCTGCAATAGCGTATGCGCTATAACCTGGTGGCCCGAGGCATCCGGATGAATTCCGTCACCGTATCGGTAAGCGGCGTTAAGCGACCGTTCCTGCCTGATGTGCTGCAGCAGCGGCGTGCGCAGGTCAATGACGCGATCAGCCGGGCAGCCCCCGGATAACAGCCAGTCCGCGTAATGCTCCAGCACCCGGTCATACTCCTTGTATGGCGCAAGATAACTGAACCCGTCCGCCTCCGCCGGCAGCAGCGGGCCGTTCATGGACAGGGCATCGAACGGCGGCGGGGTCAGCAGGACCACGCTGGCTCCGGCCTCATGGATTTGTGCGCTCAGCCGCCTCACTCCGTCCTGATAGGCGGTGAATCTTTCAGCGGAGTAAGGATGATAGATTCCGTCATTCATTCCGTAGCAGGCCACAACTACATCCGGGGAGGCTTCGGCAAGCTCCCCGGTGAGTCGTTCATGGATACACGGACGCGGAAACGGATGCGCCGCTTCACTGAGTCCCGAGGCCGTCTCGCTCGGCACTCCCCGTGCCGTCAGCCGGACTCCCGGGTGCGGCCGGTGCTTCTTCAGCCATTCTCCGGCCAGCCGGATATATTGACCGTCAGCCGTGATGCTGTCTCCAAGAAACAGGATGTGCGGCTGTGCGGAATTGTGGTTCTCCGTTTTCTTAGTCGTGAATAAAGGCAGCATGCTTTCCCTCCTGACAAGTACGCCAAGGCGTATAGCTTCCCTTAACGGCGGTATGCCCGCAACCTAATGGTAGCGCCGCCTGCCCTTTTCTGCCTTGACGATATCGCCCTTCCTTAGCATAATATTGCCATGACAACCAAATTATTAGCGCGGGACATCGGACTTGAGCCCGGATTCACCTTCCGGATCCAGAAATGTCCGCTGACGCATGATTACTATGTACACAGCCATGATTTCTCTGAGCTGGTCGTTATTCTGTCGGGAAGCGCCGTGCATATTATCGAGGGGAGAGAGTATCCGGTTACGGCCGGCCAGGTATTTCTGATTCAAAGCGGTGTTTCCCATGGCTACAAGAATGTCGAGGATATACAGTATGTGAACGTGATGTTCCAGCCCGAAGAGCTGCTGCAGCAGTCTGAACTCAGGCTGCTGCCCGGATTTCAGGCCTTGTTCTACATCGAGCCCTTTTACCGCCAGGAGATGTATTTCAGGGGCATGCTCTCGCTGGATGCCGGGCAGCTGCTTGAAGCTACACGGCTGCTCGATTTGATTCTGGTTGAGCATGAGCGCCGGGAGGACGGCTACCGGCTGATGGTCCGTACCTATTTTACCGCGCTGGCAGGCATGCTCTCCCGTTATTATCAGAACAGCAGCGGCCGCGAGGACAACAAGGCGCTGCGGATCGGTGAGGCGGTTACCTATATCGAGGAGCATTTCCTTCAGCCGGTTACCCTGCAATCCATGGCAGATATGGCTTATATGTCAACCCGCCAGTTTCTGAGGGTCTTTACCCGGAACTACAAAACCACACCCATGGACTATGTCATCCGCAAGCGGCTGGACTATTCCTGCACGCTGCTGCGCAATCCCGACCTTCCGGTATCCCGGGTGGCTATGGACAGCGGCTTCCATGACCAGAACTATTACGCCCGCCAGTTCCGCAAATTATATAACTGCACGCCAACCGAATACCGGGAACGGATCAGCCGCTCCGGAGAGCAGGGATAATCACTCCCTGCCCTCTCCTGCAGCGGCGGCTTCATCCCGCTGGCGCTGCCGCCGCCGGTAGGCTGCCGGAGTCATGCCGAATCTTGCGCTGAACAGCCGGGTCAGGTAATTCACATCACGGATGCCTATCCGTTCCGCAATGTCAGACACGCTGAGTACGGTACCGCTGAGCAGCTTCTTGGCTTCCTCCAGCCGCCGCTGCAGCACATACTGCAGCGGCGTTGTGCCGATATGCTGCTTCATGCACCGCGTAATATAATCCGCCTGGAAATGCAGCTCCTCCTGCAGCCCCGTCACCTGAAACGGCTCCTTCCAATGCCTGTCTAGATAAGCCGCCGCTGCCCGGGCCAGCCGGACCGCCGGCTCCGGCAGCGCGGTGCGGGCGCATTCCGCCTGAAGCGCCGCCATCAGCTCGGCCAGCAAAACATGGAGCCGCAGGGCATTCTCGGCATTCAGCCGGCTGTGAATCTCGTTCATCTCATCCAGAATCGGCTCCAGCGCCTCTACGTCTACAGCAGCAAATTTCGGCATGTACAGCCGCTGCTGGGCAGAGGGCTCCTCATCCTCAACCGTTCCTTTGGCCAGCAGTGCAGACCAGGGAATATCCTCCTGCCGGATATAGGACGGCTTCCCCTCATGAATGAAGTGAACCCAGTAAATCTCCGTATCCTCTTCACAGACCCGGTAGCCCTCGTGCGGCAGCCCTGCCTCAAGCACCAGCAGCTTACCCGGACCGATTGCATATTCCTTTCCCTGTTCAGCCATATACATCGTTCCGCGCTTAACCAGCAGCAGATCATATACCCCGAAGGTACGGGCAAAATGCCGGTCACCCGGGGACCAGACAGCCAGCCCCACCGTGACGAATTTCGGCAGCGGCGGGATCGTGAATTCCAGACAGAGCACCTTATCCCCTCCTGTATTGAAGTCGGTTTTGTGCTAGTTCATGTCTATAATATCACTGGTAGCGCTTGCAGAAAAGAGGTACATTGACTGGGAATCGCTTTATATCCAAATTATATAAGGGGCTGTTCACCTATGCGTTTCCGTCAGGTTCATCTCGACTTTCATACCTCCGAGGCCATTCCCGGCATCGGACAGGATTTCAGTAAAACCCAGTTCCAGTCCATGCTGCACGCCGGCCATGTCGATTCCATCACCCTGTTCTCCAAATGCCATCACGGCTGGGCCTACCATCCCAGTGAAGCCAATGAGATTCATCCGCATCTCGACTTTGATCTGCTGGGTGAAATGATTGAGGCTGCCCACGAAATCGGCGTCCGCACACCTGTGTATCTGTCTGCCGGCCTTGATGAAAAGCTCGCCCGCCGCCATCCCGAGTGGCTAATCCGCGACGCGGAGGACCGCACGCGCTGGGTGAAGGATTTCATGACGCCGGGTTACCACGAATTCTGCCTGGGCACGCCTTATCTGGATATTCTCCTGGCCCAGCTTCATGAGGTGGTCAGCCGTTACGATGCGGACGGCATCTTCCTCGACATCGTCGGCGCCCGCAAATGCCGCTGCCAGTACTGCGTCGCCGCCCTGCTTGCAGAGGGCAAAGACCCGCGTGACGAAGACGCCGTCGTCCGCCTGGGCGAGCAGACCTACCTCAACTATGCGCGCCGCGTCCGTGAGACCATCGATGCCGTGAAGCCCGGCCTTCCCGTCTATCACAACAACGGCCATCAGCAGCGGGGCCGGCGTGACCTCGTCCATGTCAACACCCATCTTGAGCTGGAGTCGCTGCCGACCGGGGGCTGGGGCTACGACCATTTCCCGCTGTCCGCCCGTTACGCCCAGCCGCTCGGACTGGAATTTCTCGGCATGACCGGCAAATTCCATACCTCCTGGGGCGAATTCGGCGGCTACAAGCATCCGAACGCGCTGCGCTATGAAGCCGCACTCAGCCTCGCGCACGGCGCCAAATGCTCCATCGGCGACCAGCTTCACCCGTCCGGCCTGATGGATGAAGCCACCTATGCTCTAATCGGCGCCGCATACGCCGAGGTAGAGGCAAAGGAGGCATGGTGCAGCGGCGTCACCTCCGTCGCCGACATCGCCGTCCTGTCCCTGGAGGCGGCGCGTGAAGCCTGCCCCGGCGGGCAGGCACTGAAGGGCGCACGCAATCTGGCCGATGCCGGAGCCGTGCGTATTCTGACCGAAGGCCACTATCTATATGACATCGTTGATACAGATAGTGACTGGTCAGCCTACAAGGTGCTGGTGCTGCCGGATGAGGTGCCGGTCTGGCCGGAGCTGGCGGCAATGATTGCCGCCTTTACCGCCGCAGGCGGCAAGGTGCTGGCTACCGGCAGATCCGGCCTGAACCCGGCCGGGGATGCTTTTGCGCTGGAGCTGGGAGTGAGCTGGCGGGGAACGAATACGTACCGTCCGTCCTATTTCCATCCGCACTTCACTCCCGGTGCGCTGCAGTCCGCTTCCTTTGTCATGTACGGCGAGGGTCAGCTCGTAGAGCTGGACGGCGGGAACTCCCTGGGCCATCTGGAGAACCCGTATTTCAACCGCGATGTCTTCACCTTCTGCTCGCATCAGCACACACCGGGTGCCCGGGAGGACAACGGGCCGGCCATGGTCGAAAGCGGCAGCGGGATCTACATCGCCTGGGATGTATTCAGCGAATATGCGGACGGCGGCCATCTCATCCTCAAGGAGATGGTGCTCCATGCGCTGTCCCGGCTGCTGCCGCAGCCAGTGCTCAGCACCAGCCTCCCGGCGCGGGGCATCACGACCCTGCAATATCAGCAGGCTGAGCGCCGCTATGTGAACCACCTGCTCTATGCGGCTCCGGCGCTGAAGGGCCGCATAGAGGTAATCGAGGACATCGTGCCGCTGCGTGATGTCTCCGTCAGCCTGCGGCTCCCGTCGGGTTCAGCCGTCAAGCGGGTCTACCTGGCCCCGGCGATGAGTGAGCTGCCGTTCACGGCAGACCCGGACGGCGGGATTACGTACACCGTTCCGCATCTTCAGAATCACCAGATGGCCGTGATCGAGCTGGCATAGAGGCCCTGTTCACACGGGGAACTGACTGTCCATGCCTATAAACAGCAGCAGCCCCAGACGATTTGCTCAGTCTGGGGCTGCTGCTGTCATTTACTATGTTTTACAAGATTTCATCCGTAGGATGAAGGATGGAGGATGGAGGATGGATTCCCAACCACACTTAGTTGGATTTTCGCCACTTAATTCAGACGTCCCCCTGTAATTTCCACCATTAAGTGGAAAAACGCAACCTAAATTAGGCTATTTGCAGCTTCAAGGGCATTTCCGGTAATATTAAGTGGCGTTTTTCCATCTAGTCTCCGGATAGCGGCACTCACCGTGAAATTAGATGGCGAATTTCCACTTAGCTTGATGAGCAATACCCGCAATACCAGAAGAACAACACCTGCAGCACAATACTTGCATAGTCATCGGCTGGGAACTGGCCGGATGATCTGCCTATTTTGCCGTACATTTGCTCTATACGTATACTCTATCCTGGTATCCTTAATAAATCATGGAATATTCAAGCATTATTATGATCTATCCAGAATATTATAGCTGCCAACGCAAATATACATGTTGAGATGAAGATCCGACTCTATACTGCGGAGGGAGAAGAATATACTATGGCGTTTCAGCTCAGGTATAATACAACGATGAACGGGGCAATGACGTTCACGGGCAACACACTCGGGCTTAACAAAACTACCAACCAGAACAATCAGGGAATTGTGGGCTCTATAGGTGCTTTTAGCACCCTCAACACCGCACTTCAGGCAGGAAATTTCCCGCTTGGCACAACTCTGAATTACACGCTCAACGCATCTTCAGCCGTCCTGAACCTGCCGGCCGGCGCAAGTGTCCTGTACGCCGAGCTGATCTGGTCGGCCAGCTACAACACAGGGGGAAACAACCTGATCGGCCTCATCGGAAGCTCTGTTACGTTCACAACCCCGGCGGGCGTATTCTCCGTTGCGCCTGATCCGGCAACGGCTGTTAATACTGCCCCGGCAGCTCCCGATTATGTCAACTCAGCCAATGTAACAGCACTTGTCCAGCAAGGGGGTGCCGGCACCTATACTACTGGAAATGTTGTAGGTACTGTCTCCGCTTCAGAGAACAATGCAAACTTTGCAGGCTGGACACTGGCTGTCGTGTACTCCAGCCCATTCCTGCCGTCACGCAATATGAGCATCTTTGTTGGCGCAGAAGTGGTTAATCAGGCCATTGGTTCGTCTTCTGCAACGATCAGCGGATTCGCGACACCCGTAACAGGGACGGTCAATGGCCGTCTGATGGTGAGTGCCGGTGAAGGCGATCCGCAGATTATCGGTGACCAGGTGCTATTCGGCCCTAGTGCCGGCACACTGACTGCCATATCCGGCCCAAACAACCCGATCAACAATTTTTTCTGCTCTCAAATTAATAATGATCAGGGATTAATTGATACTACCGGTACCTTCGGCAGCTTAAATGCGACCCCCGGCACCGCCAGGATAGGCGCACGCCAGGGCTGGGACATTACCAATGTAGATGTCTCTCCGCAGTTAAGCAATGCCCAGACCTCTGCCGTTATTCAAGTTACTTCACAAGGCGATGCCTATGTAGTGAGCAGCCTTGGACTACAGGTTGATGTAAATGCTCCATTTTTTGTTTTTAACAAAAGCTCCAATGTTTCATCCGCACTCGTCGGCGACACCATCCAATACACTATTACGGCGAGCAATCAGGGAACTGCTGCAGCCACCCTCGTGCTGCTTCAGGATAGCTTCCCGGCATCCGGCTCCTTTGTTCCCGGCTCTCTTTCCGTTAACGGGATCAACCAGCCGGCAGCAAATCCGGTTACAGGGCTGAACCTGGGTGTCATTGCACCCGGACAGACCGTAACAATTGTCTATTCCGTACAGATTGTATCCCGCCCTGCCGGCTCCACCCAATCCAACGTCGCCAACCTTACGTATAACTTCCAGAGTCTTCCTAATGGTCCGGTCTTCACCGGCATGTCACGCTCTAACGGCAACAATGTAACCATCGGCAACCGGCCGCCGGTGGTGCCTAACTATGCGCTTACTACAAATAAAAATGTCCCTGTTTCCGGCCAGGTAGTGGGCACTGATATTGATGGCGATCCGCTGGTATACAGTTTGAACTCTATCCCTGCAAACGGAACAGCCAGTGTTAATCCGGATGGAAGCTATACGTATACGCCAAATCCTGGCTTTGTCGGTATAGATTCCTTCACCGTGCTGGTTAGCGACCAGCAGGGCGGAACCGCCATTTCAACGATTACCGTTACAATACTCAATCAGCCGCCGGTCGCGCAGAGCCTTAATCTGACCACCAATAAAAATATTCCCGTCAACGGCCAGGTAATCGCCACCGATCCGGATGGAGACCCGCTGATTTATGTTTTAAATACACCGCCTGCGAACGGGACTGCAGTCGTAAATCCGGATGGCACTTTAACGTATACTCCGAACCCGGGGTTTGCCGGAACCGATATGTTCACGGTGCTTGTCAGCGATCCGAACGGCGGAACAGCTATCGCTACTGTAACCATTCAGGTAATCAACCTGCCGCCAGTTACCGCCAATCTAAATCTGACAACGCCTGAAAATATTGCCACAACCGGCCAGGTAACCGGTACAGATCCGGATGGCGATCCGCTAACCTTTACGCTTGCTTCTCCGCCTGTAAACGGAACTGCACTGGTCAATCCGAACGGCACCTTCACGTACACACCGAATCTAAATTTCATTGGAACAGATACCTTTACTGTGCTCGTCAGTGATCCGAGCGGCGGTACCGCTGTCTCAACGGTTACGGTTCAAGTGGTTAATCTGCCGCCGGTTACCAGTAATCTTACCTTGACCACGCTGCAGAATACCCCTGTGCCAGGGCAGGTTATTGCTACTGACCCGAATGGTGACCCGTTAACCTTTACTCAAAATTCACCCCCTGCTAATGGAACGGCCGTCGTAAATCCCGACGGAACCTTAGTCTATACACCTAATACGGGTTTTGTCGGCACGGATGCCTTTACAGTGCTGGTCAGTGACGGCAGGGGCGGCACAGCGCTGGCTAACGTAACGATCAGCGTGTCCAACCAGGCACCTATTGCCCAGAACCTGACCGTTACAACAAATGGAAATACCCCAGCTTCAGGCCAGGTCATTGCCACCGATCCTGATGGGAATCCGCTCACTTATGCACTGAATACCAGTCCCGCAAATGGTACGGTTGTAGTCAATCCAGATGGTACGTTCCTCTATACACCGAATACCAACTTTACCGGCACAGATTCCTTTACAGTTATTGTCTCGGATGGGCTGGGCGGGACAGCTATAGCTTCGGTTACGGTCAATGTCCTTAACCTGCCGCCAGTCACGAGTAATGTAACCTTGAGCACCCTGCAGAATATACCCGCTTCCGGCCAGGTTACCGCTACCGATCCTAACGCCGACCCGCTGGTTTTCTCCCTGCTTACTCCGCCGGCGAACGGCAGTGCTGTTGTCAATCCGGACGGTTCTTTCACTTACACGCCTGCTACAGGCTTTGTAGGACCGGATTCGTTCTCCGTACTGGTTAGCGACGGACGTGGCGGCACGGCCGTTTCTACAGTCACTATTAATGTACTTAACCAAAACCCGGTTGTGCAGGATCAGACCCTGGCTACACCGCAGAATACACCGGTCGCCGGCCAGGTTGTAGCCACCGATCCTGACGGGGATCCGCTGACCTTTGCTCTGCATTCTACCCCGGGTAACGGAATCGCGGTTGTCAATCCGGACGGTTCCTTTACCTATACACCAAATACGGGCTTTGTCGGCACCGATTCCTTCACAGTACGGGTATTAGATGGTAAGGGCGGTGTCGCTGTCGGCACGGTAGTAGTTAATGTATTTAACCGGCCGCCGGTGGCTCAGAACCTTTCTTTGGTTACACCTGTGAATGCGCCTGTAGCCGGTCAGATTCCGGCAACAGATCCTGACGGTAATGCGCTGACGTACACTGTATCTGTGCCGCCAGCGAATGGTTCGGTTGTGCTGAATGCGGACGGCTCCTTTACCTACACGCCGAATTTCAATTTCATCGGGGTCGACACCTTCTCCGTGCTGGTAAGCGACGGTTACGGCGGTACGGCAACCTCGAATGTTACCATTGCCATTCCGGTAGCTGCGCCAGTTACCTCTAATGTAACTGTAACAACTGCTACAAATATTCCTGTAGGCGGTCAGGTCATTGCTACAGATCCGCAGAGTGAGACACTGACCTACACCGTTTCTGTTCCGCCGGCGAACGGATCGGTCGTGCTCAACGCTGCAGATGGAACCTTTGTCTATACACCGAATCTCGGCTTTGCAGGGACGGATACCTTTACTGTACTTGTTACTAATACAAGCGGAGTTTTTGTCTCTTCCGTCGTTACCGCCAATGTCTCCAATACGCCGCCGGTCGCCCAGAATCTTACACTCAACACCCTTCAGAATACAGCAGCTGCCGGCCAGATACCGGCGGTAGATCCGGACGGAAATCCGCTTACGTATACGCTGTCTGCTCCACCGGCGCTTGGGACGGTGCTGCTGAATCCGGACGGCTCCTTCACCTATACACCAAACGCCGGAGTTGTCGGAACTGATACGTTCAGTGTACTTGTCAGTGACGGCAGAGGAGGTACTGCAACCTCGGTTGTGACGGTCAACATTATCGATCAGCCGCCAATTACGTCCAATGTACAGCTCAGTACTCCGGCTAACGTACCTGTAGCCGGTGCCGTTATAGCTACAGATCCTGATGGTGACATCCTTATCTTTACTCTCAACGCTTCACCAGTTACAGGTACGGCTGTAGTTAATCCGGATGGTACCTTCACCTATACACCAAACCCCGGATTTATCGGTCCCGATTCCTTTACGGTCCTGGTTAGTGACGGCAAAGGCGGCACTGCTGTCTCTACCGTGTTCATCACCGTGTTTAATAACCCGCCGGTTGCAGTCGGCACCAGTGTAACGACACCTGAGGATGTGCCGGTGGCAGGGGCAGTAACGGCAACAGATCCGGAAGGTAATCCGATTACGTTTACGCTGCTGAATCCTCCGGTGAACGGCACTGTTATTGTTAATCCGGATGGTACGTTTATTTACACGCCGAACGCCACCTTTGTCGGCCAGGATAATTTCACCGTGCTGGCAAGCGACGGGCTGGGGGGGACGGCAATCGCTCCGGTCATTGTGACAGTTACCGACATACCGCCAATTGCTGCTGATACGTTTATTAATACAAATATCAACACCCCGGCTTCGGGGCAGGTAATTGCAGTTGATCCGGGTGGCGACCCGCTCACCTACAGCCTGCAGTCGCCGCCGGCCAATGGTACAGTTGTAGTTAATCCCGATGGCACCTTCACCTATACGCCGAATTCCGGATTTGCCGGCAGCGATGCCTTTACGGTGCTTGTCAATGACAATCAGGGCGGGACTGCTGTAGCCACGGTCCGTGTCAGCGTAATCAACCAGCCGCCGGTGGTGCAAAATGCCACCCTGGGTACGACTCAGCCGCAGCCGGTAAGCGGAGCAATTATCGCCTTTGATCCTGACGGTGATCCGCTGACCTATGCTGTTTCCACACCACCTGCATCAGGTACAGTTCTGCTAAATCCGGACGGCTCCTTTACCTATACACCTAATCCGGCTTTTGTCGGCACCGACTTCTTTACAGTCGCGGTCAGTGACGGCCGCGGCGGTACTACGCTGGGCACAGTAACGGTAAATGTGGCGCCTAATCCGCCGGTAGTCACAGATGTAACTCTTACAGCCGGCAGTAATGTCCTGGTTGCAGGACAGATCACAGCTGTCGATCCGGATGGTAATGCCTTAACCTTCACCCTGCTGTCCCCACCGGTGAACGGAACAGTCATCGTCAATCCGGACGGAACCTTCACCTACACGCCAAATCTTAACTTCATTGGTACTGACAGCTTTACCGTACTGGTTACAGACAGTACAGGAGCGACAAGCACGGGTACAACTACAATAAATGTGGTTAATCTGCCGCCGGTAGCAGCAGGAACTTCCGTAACTACCAATGAGAATGTTCCGGTAAGCGGAGCTGTTACGGCTACTGATCCGGACGGTAACCCACTCACCTTCACAGTGGGTATGCCTCCGGCGAACGGCAACGCAGTAGTTAATCCGGATGGCTCCTTTACCTATACACCGAATCCAGGTTTTGCAGGATCAGATGTCTTCGCAGTGCTGGTAAGTGACGGATTTGGCGGAACTGCGATGGCCAGTGTCATCGTAACAGTGCTTAATCTGCCGCCAGTTGCCCAGGATTTATCCATCGGAGGCTTTCCTAACACTCCGGTAAGCGGCCAGGTAATTGCTTCGGACCCAAGCGGAGACCCGTTGACTTATACAATCAACTCTTTCCCGATAAGTGGCACCGTTGTATTGAATCCGAATGGTTCGTTCACCTATACCCCGTTCTTTGGATTTACCGGGGTTGATTCCTTTACCGTACAGGTCACCGACAGCAACGGGGCAAGCACAGTCGCAACCGTTATGATTACGATCCCGCTGCTGCCTCCGGTTATAACAGATGTAGCATATGATACCTTAGCAGATGTGCCGGTATCGGGGCAGATTACTGCGGTTGACCCTGAAGGCACTTTAATAACCTTTACGCTTGCAACGCCTCCCGCTACAGGTACTGTCGTCGTCAATCCTGACGGCACCTTCACTTATACGCCGAGAATGGGGTATGTCGGGGTAGACAGCTTCACAGTAACTGCTACCGATATTTACGGGGCAGCGGCTACAGGCACTGTCACAATCCAGGTAATTGCTGTGCCGCCGGTTGCACCGGATATCGCGCTTACTACGCCCCTCAGTACTCAGGTAAGCGGCCGCGCAACAGCAACTGATCCGGATTCAACAATGCTACTCTATACGCTCTACACTCCAGGTCCGGCTAATGGGATTGCGGTCGTTAACCAGGATGGCACTTTCACCTATACGCCGAATGCCGGCTTTATAGGGGTAGATACCTTCCCGATTATCGTAACCGATACCTTCGGCCTCAATGACATTGCCGTTGTTACTGTAACTGTTGTTGCAGATGCCCCTGTTGCTCCGCCTGTAGCTGTAAGCACATCCGCCGGCCAGCCGGTTGCCGGAGCTGTTCTGGCTACCGATCCGGCCGGGCTGGCCCTGAGCTACACCCTGGGAACAGCGCCGGCAAACGGAACGGTCATCATCAATCCGGATGGAACCTTCACCTATACGCCGAACCCTGGCTTTGCGGGAACCGACAGCTTCACCGTCATCGTCACTAACAGCGCCGGTGTATGCATATCCGTCCCGGTCACAGTTACAATCACACCGCTCGGAGGCCCGGTGACGACCAATATCGGCATCGGCACCATTGAGAACCGCTCTGTTTCAGGAAGCTTGCCGGCAACCAGCCCGGCCGGATTGTCTTTGACCTATTCGGCAGGCTCGCCGCCTGCAAACGGAACAGCTGCGGTTAATCCTGACGGTACCTTCACCTATATTCCCAATCCCGGCTTTTCCGGTATTGACAGCTTTATCATTATCGTTACTGACAGTCTGGGACGGAGCGCGCAAGCAACAGTCACCGTTATTGTATATGAATTGCCCAGTCCTGCTCCGATCGTGCTGAATGCAGGTCTTGCCACGCCGGAAGGCACTCCGGTAAGCGGGGTTGCTCCCGGGGGAGCCGGCGCCTCATACGCGCTTACGACACCTCCGGTTCATGGCATACTCGGCTTTGGCGCAAACGGGGCTTTCCAGTATATACCGAATGCCGGCTTCGTCGGCACAGATACCTTCATCCTGCAGATTACCGATGCGCTGGGCAATGTGTATCTCTATACTGTCGTGATTACAGTTACCTCCGTTGCCGGAATACTCACGGCCAATTATGAAACAGAAGCCAATATGGCCTTGACCGGTAACTTGAACACAATCGGTCTGGGGGATATCAGCGGAGCAGAGCTTGTGGATCCTCCGGGAAATGCCAGTCTATCGCTGAAGCCGGACGGTACCTTTATTCTGACCCCCAACTCCGATTTTGTCGGCCAGAACCAGTTCACGCTCGGTGTAACCGACAAGAAAGGCAAAAAGTACAAATTCATCGGCAAGGTCGACACGCAGCCGGAAAGCGAGGAATAAGCGCCGGAGACTGAAGACCAGCCGCACATCACGGATTGCGCAGCATAAAACAGGGGCTAACCCCGGAAACCTACTGGTCTCCGGGGTTAGCCCCTTTGCTGTATTCCTGTCTGCCATCCCGCTTCAGGTCCGCGGGTCAGCTGTGCCGCTTGCCGGAGGACGGCTTAGCCTTGCGCAGAGCAGACCTGCGCCGCGCCGCATATTTTCTTTTACTGCGTACACTGCCTCTTGACTTCCTGCCAACCGCTTTTGCACTTATAGCTTCTTGACTTACTGGCAGCTCAGCCGCCGGTCCGTCGGCAAAATGATCCAAATAAAACGGCTGGTCTCCCCCCTCATCCTTGCGGCCAGGATCGCGCTGTGACTGCACATAGACTGGCTCCTCAAACTGCAACCTGGCACGGAAGCCGGACAGCTCAGCCGCTGACATCGGCTCTTTTACCACAAGTAAATGGTACATAACCTGATAGGCCACATTCATTTGAGACTGCCGCAGCAAGGCCAGCTCCACCGGGCTGTAGAAACCGTGATACGCAGGATAGTAGAAAAACTCCATGCGCAGCAGGCGGAAATCGACCAGGGGATCATTAAGCTCTCCCTCATAGGGGCGCGTCTCCGGACCAGTGAGCGGAAATTCATGGGCGTACAGTAAATGATCAGGATAAGCAGTCCAATATTTTGGAGAATGCTCATCGAAATGCTGCTTATATCCGAGATTGACCCTGTTCGCTGTAGCATGGGCATAAGGGGCAACAATAGCAACAACTGCACCATGACGGCAAATCCGGTAGATCTCCGCCATCACAGACTGCAAATCATCCACATAGGATAAGCTGTTCGAGGCCATAACAAAATCCACACTGCTATCGGCCAGCGGAATTGGCAGATTAAAGTCATGAATCAAATCGGTTCCCCTGTAGCCAACCCGGTCTATGCCAATGCAGTTCGCATGCTTGCTCCTGCCGCAGCCCAGATCGATTCTCATACGGTTCCCTACCTTCTTTTGGCTGGTTTCCTGTTAGTGTATTCAGGATCGGGTATCCGCGTATAAGCATTCAGCCTGGCTCATGCGCCCGGTGTGACTACGCCCTTCTTAATGATGATATTGCCGTAAAGCGCCTCTTCACCCGTAACTACAATGGCATAGCTCTGCCTGGAGCGGCTATAAAAGTCAAAACGCTCCTCATATTCAACCGTCGCCGCCCCGTCATGCTTCGCAAGAATAGCTTCATACACAGACCAGATCTGCGGCACAGATGGATCACCCTCCACTACGGCCATAAAAGCCGCCTGATGCGGCACATAATGATCCAGGGGCAGCAGCTCAAGGATCGCATCAAGCAGCGCAGCGATTCCCGTCCCGTCGTATCTCAGCACTCTGTTATGCAGGGAATGACCTGGAAAATGGGCATCTGCCAGCACCAGCTCATCCCCGTGGCCCATCTCCATCAGCACGCGGACCAGCTCAGGGGACAGAAGCTTAGGAATTTTCTTCAGCATGTTACTCCTCCTTCGACCACTGCTACATCCCGTAAAAAGATCTCAGGGCAACCAGCTCATCAATTCGGTTCTGCGGCAGCTCACGTTCCCCCTTGATCATCCGGGTAATGAACGTCAGCTTCGCTGTATATTCGAGCCGCTCCATGTTCATGTAGGCGCTCATAACATCCTTGCCCCAGGTCAGGGCGCCGTGGCTTTCCAGCAGGACGGCCGTTTTCCTGCCCAGGAACGGGATTAGCGAATCCGGGATTTCTTCCGTAGAAGGTGTCCCGTAAGCCGCCAGCGGAATATCTCCCATTGCTATGACCGACTCCGGCATCATCATTTTATCCAGCGGCTCACCCTTGATCGCAAAAGCTGTCGCATAAGGCGGATGGGCATGCACCACCCCGTTCATTTCAGGCAGCTCATTATAGATCCGCAGATGCATCTTCACTTCGGTGGAAGGGCGGTAGCCCTCGGCTGCTTCAAGGATCTCTCCCTGCAGATTGACCTTAACGAGCATATGCGGCTGCAAATAACCTTTGCTGATCCCGGTTGGTGAAGCAAGAACTTCGGTTTCGGACAGACGGGCCGAAATGTTCCCGTCATTAGCGGCAATAAAATCCTTATTAAACAAATTTCTGCCGATATCACAGATCAGCAGGCGCAGTTCTTGTTCTTTCTGATTCATGGGTAACTCTCCTTTATTTCGACGGATAATAACGGACAAGCGTACAGGACTGTGCTATAAGCTCTCTGAGCTCAGCAGCTTCAGCTATTCCCAGGGCAGCTAACTGGACCGCCACATTACCGGTCGCACTGGCCTCGGCAGGCCCGGCGATAATCTCTTTTCCGGTGGCCTCAGCCGTAAGCTGGCACAGCAGCTCATTGCGGATGCCTCCGCCCACCATATGAATTGCGCAGATGCTCTGCCCGGTCAGCGTCTCCAGCTCACTTATTGTTTGGGAATAGGCCGAGGCAAGGCTCTGCAAAATGGTAAGAATAACCTCGCCCTTCCTTTCCGGCGGCTGCTGGGCGGAACGGGTACAATAGGCTGCAATCCGGCCGGGCATATCCCCCGGCGTGCTGAACAGGACATCATCCGGATCTATGACAGCCGCAGCATAACCTTCACTACGGGCTTCTGCGGCAAGCCGGACCGCCTCCTGATGAGACACCGGCTCACCCGCCAGCGCCCAGCCTCTTTGCGTCTCCTGCAACATCCACAGCCCCGTAATATTCTTCAGCAGCCGGTTTCCGCCGCCGAAGCAGCCTTCATTGGTAAAGCCGTATTCACGGGCCTGATCTGTCAGCACCGGTTGCTCTGTCTCCATACCTGCAAGAGACCATGTTCCGCAGCTGATAAAAGCGGCAGCGCCCCCTCCCGGCCCGTACGGAATGGAAGCAACCGCAGATGCAGTGTCGTGTGAAGCCCCGGCGATGACCTGCAGCGGCCCTGCGCCAAGTTCCTTCTGCAGCGATGGAAGCAGTTGTCCAATCACCGTTCCGGCCGGCACAAGCTGCGGAACCAGGTTAAGCGGAAGCCGCAGCCTGTTCATCACCTTCGCGGAAGCGGCTGATGATCCGGCGGCCAGCAGACCGCTGGTGCTCCAGATCGTCTGCTCCCCGGCAGCGGTGCCAGAGAGCAGATAATGGAACAGATCCGGCATGAGCAGCATCATATCTGCGGTCTCCCTGAGCCATGGACTCTCCTCAAGATCCGCGAACAGCTGATATACCGTGTTAATGCGGGCTGACTGATTGCCCGTCAGCTTGAACTGCTCAGCCGGCGGCAGCAGCTCCTCAAGAATAGGAGCTGAGGCAGCTGTCCGCTGATCCCGGTAATGATGCGGGGCGTACAGCAGCTGCCCCTTCCGGTCAATGAAGCCGTAGTCCACACCCCAGGTGTCTACGCTCACGGACGTCAAAGTCCCGTACTCCCTGGCCGCCTTGCGTATTCCCTGCTTTATCTCATGAAACAGCTGCAGCACATCCCAGTACAAATGCCCGTGCAGCTCAACCGGCTGATTGGCAAACCGGTGAACCTCCTCCACCTTTATACGTTTGCCGTCATACAGGCCCAGCATGACCCTGCCCGAGCTCGCTCCCAGGTCCACTGCGAGCAGCTTGATTATTTCATCCATATCCCGCACCTGCTTTGCCTCCGATTTTAGTACAGCGGTCCGAAGTTACGGCAAGCCCGGTAATCTGCACTCTCCAGATCCTCTGTTCCGAACAGGGACCACACGCGCGGTCTAAAAATCCGTTCCTCCTCCACATTGTGCATACTGACCGGAATCCGCAGGATGGAGGCCAGCGTGATCAGATCTGCACCGATATGCCCGTAGCTGATGGCACCATGATTGGCTCCCCAGTTGTTCATGACATCATAGACGGTTTTGAACGAGCCCTGATCCGTCAGCTTAGGAGCAAACCAGGTCGTTGGCCAGGTCGGATCGGTCCGCTCATCCAGCGTCTTATGAACTACTTCCGGCAGCTCAACCGTGTATCCCTCTACAAGCTGCAGAACGGGTCCAAGCCCCTTAACCAGATTAAGCCGGGCCATCGTTACAGGCATTCCGCCCTTTGTGAGATAATCGGTGGAGAAGCCGCCCCCGCGGAAATATTCCTGCGAAGCCGGACGGAACTGGGTCTCTGCTATACAGCGCTCCGCCTCGTCATCCGTGATCTCCCAGAACGGCTTAATCGCAGGCTTCCCGTCTACTGTCTGCTCTCCCGTACCATCCAGCGCTGCAGAGCCCGAGTTGATCAGATGCAGCAGCCCATGCGCCGCCTCTCCTTCCAGCTTATATCCGGTCACCCGTTCAACCGCAGCAGGACTCCAGAACGTCCGGACATCGGCAAAAATCTGTGCCGTATTCGTAAGCAGATAGTTGAACAGCATCGTTACCCCGTTCAGGCTGTCATTCTCTGTAGCCACAATATACGGGGCACGCCGGCCGTTCCAGTCAAAGGAGGAGTTCAGAATCGTCTCCATGAAATCTCCATTAGGAAAATGGTCCGTCCACTGCCGCTGGCCCTGGAAGCCCCCGACGATGGCGTTATGACCATTAGCCTCCTCCTCAAAGCCGAGCTCAGCCAGCCGCGGGTTACCAACCATGAGGTCACGCGCGATGAGCGCCATTTTGACACAGGTCTCCCACTGCTGCTCCTTTAGTTCATCGCTGATCTGCAGGTGCTGCGGGTTGTTGTCTGCTCCGGTAATGCATTTTTCCTTAACCCAGGCCAAGGCTTGTGCAAATTCCTCTTTATCATAAATTTCTTCCTCGAACCGGCGCACGTATTCGGACATATCGATATATTCATTCCGCATGCCCAGATAGTCCTGGAAGAACTGTTCATTCACAATTGAGCCGGCTATCCCCATTGAGACTGAGCCCATGGACAGGTAAGATTTACCTTTCATCAGCGCTACTGCCATAGCCGATTTGGCGAACTGCAGCAGCTTTGCCTGCACATCTGCAGGGATCTCTTCACTGCTGGATTCCTGTACATCCTCACCATATATGCCGAACGCGGGAATTCCCTTTTGCGCATAAGCAGACAGAACGGCTGCCAGATATACTGCCCCCGGGCGCTCAGTCCCGTTAAATCCCCATACAGCATGCGGAATGGCTGCATCCATATCCATCGTTTCCGAGCCATAACACCAGCACGGGGTTACGGTAATCGATACGCCTACATTCTGTCCGGCAAATTTCTGTGCGGCAGCCGCTGCTTCCTTAACACCGCCGATCGTCGAATCAGCGATAACACACTCAATAGGAGTCCCGTCCGGATAAAAGAGCTTTTCCGTAAGAAATTTAGCCACCCGCTCTGCCATTCCCATAGTCTGGGCCTCCAGCGATTCGCGGACACCGCGTCTTCTTCCATCAATCGTAGGCCGGATTCCAATCTTCGGATAAATTGTTGCCACTGCTGTTCCTCCTCAAATGAATTGGTTGGATATTGCGGCAGATCCTTGCAGACGTAAATCCAGCCCCCTTTTAAAGCGCTATCATGAAGATGTTGTGAGACTGACCCATCCCGTGCCGCCTGATCCCGTACTAGATATTATAATTAAGTTCATGTTTATCATAGAGTCAGAGCGATGCAAAGTCAACAATAAACCACAATTTTATATTAAGTTTATGTGGTATTATGTGATATTGTAATAATTAATTGTGGATTCACGTGTGAGTTCTGACTATCTTGCGGTCAAATGTAGTACACTATGAGTAATATATGATTTTGTAGACAAGGGTGGGTAAGCATGAAGGCATTTGAACGGAGAGATTTGATCATTAACGAGCTGTACCGGCATAAAAAAGTGCATGTCGCTGACCTCGCGCAGAAATTCCAGGTGTCCGAGGAAACCATCCGCCGCGATCTGGACAAGCTGGACAAGGAGGGCCTGGCCAAAAAAAATTACGGAGGCGCCATACTAAACGCCCATACCAACGAGGACCCCTCATATGCAAACAGACATCAGGTCAATCTGGAGTCTAAAAGCATTATTGCATCAAATGTGCTGGATCTGATTAATGACGGGGACAGCCTGATGACGGATACGAGCACAACGGCTTTTGAAGCCCTGCGCAAAATCACCGAATCCAAGCACAACCTGACCATCATCACCAATTCACTCGCTGTCCTATCCGAATTCCAGCATTCCGGCCATAAGCTGATTTCTACCGGCGGTACACTGGGACCCGAGACCAGCTCCTTCGTCGGGCCCACCGCTTCCCAGACCATCCAGAAGTACAATGTGGACGTCGCCCTGTTCAGCTGTAAAGCACTGTCGATGACCGGAGGGCTCAGTGATTCCAACGAGGAGGAAAGCGAGCTGAAGATTCTGATGCAAAAGCAGGCCAGCAAGGTCGTGCTGCTCGTCGACCATTCGAAGTTCGACCGGATTGCCTTCATTAAGCTGTTCAGCTTTGACAAAGTGGATTACATCGTGACCGATCAGAAGCCTTCTGAGGAATGGATCAGCTTTCTCAACAGCTACCAGGTATCCGTACTATACAGTGCACCTACTGATGAAACACAACCAGCAAAACAATAAAAACGATACTCAGCAGGCCGAACAGCTCGAGCATATCTTCCCTTGTCCATCTCCTCCGGACGAAGACTATCGAGGGGTGAGCAAGACCAGCTATCAGGTACAGCAGGGACAGCAGCAAGCCAAAGCTCATCAGTGAAAATAAGGGATTGTCAGCACGGGGAACCCCGAGGAAGATCACGATTAATATCAAGACAGTCAAAAGCCGCAGCATCCAGCGGAAAAACCGGATTACCAGCGGAGTTTTAACCGGTGTAACGTTATCACTGACCTTCTCTGCTCTGCCATGCTCCTCTAATGCCCGCTCCAATGCCTCTGGGCTTTCGTTGCGTATTTTATGCATTTGATTAGCATTGTTGATGCGCTGCTTTATGCTTTTGAACATACAAATGCCTCCTTTTCTGCCTTTTCGGCAGCTTCCCTTTTAATGTTCCTTCTCTATCTATTTAAACTAATATTATAAGCTGATATATAAAAAGAACGGAATGGTAAAATTACTTCAAAAGTAATTCTCCATTCCGTTTTGCTATAACCGTTGCGGAGCAACAAAATCCGCTCTTAATAAAAAGAGCGGATCCTCTTTCCTCCCGCCGGCATCCTAGGTTATCCAGACAAAAAAAATAGCCTCTCCGGAGAGATGCTTCTTTGAAGTAAATATGGCGCGCCCTGAGAGATTCGAACTCCCGACCTTTTGATTCGTAGTCAAACGCTCTATCCAGCTGAGCTAAGGGCGCATATATTGGAGCGGACGACGGGAATCGAACCCGCGACCCTCGCCTTGGCAAGGCGATGCTCTACCGCTGAGCCACGTCCGCACACGGTATGTATTTCATTTCTTTGGGCTTGTCACACCCTATAACAAAGTACTAATGGCGGAACCGACGGGATTCGAACCCGCGATCTCCTGCGTGACAGGCAGGCATGTTAGGCCAACTACACCACGGTTCCAGGATAAAGACTTTGGGGTCCCCGGAAAGTAATCGGAATATGCTACAAAGCATTTCTTCACTTTTTGGGGATGTATTGCGGGGGCAGGATTTGAACCTGCGGCCTTCGGGTTATGAGCCCGACGAGCTACCGGGCTGCTCCACCCCGCGTCAGTAATAAATATATATGGTGGAGGCTGAGGGGATCGAACCCCCGACCCTCTGCTTGTAAGGCAGATGCTCTCCCAGCTGAGCTAAGCCTCCATGGAAGAAGCAACTTAATGATCATACCATACATAGGTTATAAAAGCAAACTCTTTTTTAAAATTAATGGTGACCCGTAGGGGATTCGAACCCCTGTTACCTCCGTGAAAGGGAGGTGTCTTAACCCCTTGACCAACGGGCCATATCAATGTTGTTATTTTCAGCAACAAAAAATATTATATCACAGATAAATAGGAAGTGCAATAGATTTTTCAGCACCTTTATACTCCTATGTCTTACTCTTCTCCGCCACCGGTCAATCTGCCAATCTAAGCAGCCCTCAGAACGGGTTCCTTGGCCGTACTAACGGACCGTACCGCTTTATAGTCACTGCAGCAGCCAAAATTAGCTATATTACCGTACATATGAGCACTGGTGACTGTTAGAACTCAAAACCATCGATTTTGCTGAGAATAAAGGCTGCTCAGTCCGTTAAGAGATTAGGGGGCAGCTATTGAATCTCTCTAGCATTCATTATGTTAGACACTTTATATATCATAATATTGGCTTAGGTTTATAATCAAAACAAAAAACCACCGCTGTAATCAGCAGTGGTCTTAAGTGCTTGGCGGCGTCCTACTCTCCCAGGACCCTTCGGTCCAAGTACCATTGGCGCTGGAGGACTTAACGGTCGTGTTCGGGATGGGTACGCGTGGAACCCCTCCGCCATCGCCACCAAACATGATTTTTCGAAGCTTCCGCTTCTCGAAATCGCTGCGAGAAAAGATCAGTCCTCAGAAGGACTTGCAGCTTAAGGTTGTTCAGGAACTTGATTCCTGAAAACTGAATCCGAAACGAATCTGCGAATTAAAGATTGGATA
>NZ_CCDG010000032.1 GCF_000723885.1 Paenibacillus camerounensis | reverse complement strand
CCGCCTGCTGCGCAGCAGGCCTGCCGATAAACCCGCCGCTGCTCCAATCAGGGCAGCAATAGCGGCAATGACTGCCGCTGCTTCAATAGCGAGGCCTCCAAAGTACAGGATCAGCAGCACGGCTGCGAAGGAGCTTAGAAAAGTACCGGCAAACAGCCTCGGAAAACGCAGGCCGGTCAGGGCCAGCAGCAGAGCCAGGAGATTGCCGGCGAGTGCCAGCACCAGCGTTCCGGCTCCTGCAGCCAGCATAATATCGGCTGGCTTTCCCATGCCGGTCGGAATACCAAGCACAGCAATAATGAAGGCGAGTGTGCATATGATCCAGGGACCGGCCAGCGCGGTCCGCCATAAGGCTGTATCATGCGCATAGGTTAACCCGATGCGTCTGCCTGTTTCACTGAATATGCGTCTGATCAGCCGCGGCCGCTGTGGCGGCTGGAGCTCCGGAGCATACTCCAAATCCATTCCCATATTTGTATCCCCCATAAGATGTAGCAATAATATTACTTTACAGCTTTTACAGCTTTAATAACAAGCGGGTCTTGCAGGGACGGCCGCCATTTGCTTCCGCGGAAAGAGCAGAATACAAGCTTGAAGCCATTTTGAAAAAAAGATTTGACAGGATGCGGAGTTTTCAGTATTATGTGTCTAAACCTACTAAACGGGTAGGAATAATTAAATAAATGTTCTTACCGTACAGACGGAGGAGCGCCCGCTTGAAGCAAGCAGACACGTGTCTACATGACCGGTTTGACCTGCCATATGTGGGCTTTCCTGCGTCTTTTTTTCTACTATCATGAATTTCAGAGGCGTCTCTAATATTAACAAACATGGGGGAGTGGTTGGAAATGAAGAAAGGGATCAAGAAGGGGCTTCTCGCCGGATTTACATTACTGCTGACGGCAGGGCTCACTGCTTGCGGAAGCAACGGTAACACGGGCAACAGTGCAAATTCAGCGGCAGGTACGCCAGAGGCAACCAATGCCGGAACGAATGCAGCTGCTACAGCCGAGGCGACCAAGGCGCCGGCAAAAGATCCGGTAGAGCTGCTGAATGTCTCCTACGACCCCACACGTGAGTTATATGAGAAGTATAATAAGGCCTTTGCTGCTTATTGGGAGCAGGAAACAGGCCAGAAGGTAACCGTTAAACAGTCCCACGGCGGTTCCGGGGCGCAGAGCCGGGCGGTGCTTGAGGGGCTTGAGGCAGACGTAGTAACACTGGCCCTTGGTTACGATATTGATGCGCTTGCCGATAAAGGCCTGATCAGTTCAGATTGGGGAAGCCAATTCGAGCATAATAGCTCACCGTATACCTCAACCATAGTGTTCCTGGTGCGCAAAGGCAATCCGAAGGGCATCAAGGACTGGCCGGATCTGTTAAAAGAAGGCGTAGAAGTGATCACTCCGAACCCGAAGACCTCCGGCGGAGCACGCTGGAACTATCTGGCGGCATGGGGCTACGCGCTTGACCATAACAATAACGATGAAGCCAAGGCGCAGGAATTCGTCCAGGAGCTGTTCAAACATGTGCCGGTGCTGGATACCGGAGCGCGCGGAAGTACAACGACATTTGTTGAACGCGGCATCGGTGATGTGCTGCTGGCCTGGGAGAACGAAGCCTATCTGTCCATCAAGGAGCTGGGGCCGGATAAGTTCGAAATTGTGAACCCGTCCGTAAGCATTCTGGCTGAGCCGCCGGTGGCGATCGTGGATAAAACGGTGGATAAGCGGGGTACCCGTGAGGTTGCTGAAGCTTACCTGGAGTATCTTTACACCGAGGAAGGGCAAACAATCGCGGCTGAGAACTACTACCGTCCGACCCTGGAGAGCGTGAAGGAGCAGTTCAAGGACCAGTTCCCTGAGATTAAGCTGTTCACCCTGGCCGAGAAGTTCGGCACCTGGAAAGAGACACAGGAGAAGCATTTCAATGACGGCGGAATCTTTGACAAGATTTATGTACCGGGAAGCTAATAAATAGGATACCGAACGCATTAACCGGATGCCTCAGCCAAAGAGCTGGGGCATTCATGAATGTAAGGACCCGGGGAGCCTGCTCCGTCAGGGAAGCTGATCGGCGGATGAGCCGAAGGCAGGAAAGGAAAGGTGTATAGATGAACGTCATTTCTACGGCTGCGGCACGGCGCAAGGTGCTTCCGGGCTTCGGCATTACAATGGGTTACACTGTACTGTACCTGAGTCTGGTAGTGCTGCTGCCGTTATCGGCGCTGCTCATTAATTCAACAGGGCTGAGCTGGGCCAAGTTCTGGGATGTTGCCACAGATCCCCGGGTATTGGCTTCCTACAGGATCAGTATCGGTACCGCTGCCGCTGCCGCCTTGGCGAATGCTTTTTTTGGCCTGCTGATGGCCTGGGTGCTGGTGCGTTATGAATTTCCCGGCAAAAGAATATTCGATGCGCTCATTGATCTCCCGTTTGCGCTGCCCACTGCGGTTGCCGGTGTTTCATTGACCGCACTCTATTCCCAGAACGGCTGGATCGGCTCACTATTTGCACCCTATGGATTCAAAATTGCCTTCACCCCGCTTGGAATCACGCTGGCGCTGATGTTCATCGGGATTCCCTTTGTCGTGCGGACCGTACAGCCGGTGCTAGAGGATCTGGACCGGGATATGGAGGAGGCTGCAGCTACGCTGGGCGCTGGACGCGGCCGGACTTTTCTGCGTATCCTTCTGCCTGAGGTGTTCCCGGCACTGCTTACCGGCTTTGCGCTGGCCTTTGCCCGGGGGATTGGTGAATTCGGCTCAGTCGTCTTTATCTCCGGCAATATGCCGATGCGGACAGAGATTGCTCCGCTGCTGATCATGTCCAAGCTGGAGCAGTTCGACTATGCCGGAGCGACGGCGGTGGCACTGCTGCTGCTGCTGATTTCCTTCCTGATGCTGCTGGTCATTAACCTGCTTCAACGCTGGGCCCGCAAAACTTCACGTTAGAGAAAAGGGAGGGATAAACATGGCAGGAACTGTGCCCATGCATAACACGAAGCCGAGAAGCAGTACTGCTTCCTCCGCAACAAATGAATCCTCTGCAGTCAGGTGGGTATTAATTGGAGCTGCCATGCTGGTAATGCTCTGGCTGATTGCCCTGCCGCTGATCGTTGTGCTGACAGAGGCGCTGAAGCGGGGCTGGGACGTCTACTGGGCTGCGCTCTCCGATCCCGATGCGGCTTCAGCACTGAGGCTGACGTTGCTGGTAGCAGCCATTACCGTTCCGCTGAACACCATTTTTGGCGTAGTAGCCGCCTGGGCAGTGACCAAATTCCGTTTCCGCGGTAAAGGCTTTCTGATTACGCTGATCGACCTGCCGTTTGCCGTATCGCCGGTCATCGGCGGGCTGATCTTTGTCCTTGTGTTCGGCTCCAGCGGCTGGTTTGGCTCCTGGCTGAGCGATAATGACATCAAGATTGTCTTTGCACTGCCCGGCATCGTGCTGGCGACCCTTTTTGTAACCTTCCCGTTTGTGGCGCGTGAGCTGATTCCGCTGATGGAGGACCAGGGCACGCAGGAGGAGGAAGCGGCGATTACGCTGGGGGCAAAGGGCTGGCAGGTCTTTTTCCGCGTTACGCTGCCTAATATTAAATGGGGTCTGCTCTACGGCATCATTCTCTGCAACGCGCGGGCTATGGGTGAATTCGGAGCAGTCTCCGTAGTATCCGGGCGTATCCGCGGAGAGACGAACACACTGCCGCTGCATGTTGAGATTCTGTATAACGAATATCAGTTCTCCGCTTCGTTCGCGGTTGCTTCGCTGCTGCTCATATTGGCTTTGGTCACAATGGTCATTAAAAGCTGGCTGCTGCGCAAAAATGCTCATTGACAGCAGTTTTGGTTCCGTGCTAAGTTAAAGCTCAGTATACAAGTTGGAAATGACGGGATTTAGGCGGAGATAACCCCCTGTCCGGGGAAAGGGAGGCTGGAAAATGGCTAAGCCACTGAAGGTGGATGAGTTATGGCTATCACGAATATCAGAACTGCTGGACAATATGGAATTCGGCTCACTGCATATCGTAGTGCACGAAGGGCAGATTGTTCAGATGGAGCGTACGGAGCGCAAGCGTTTCGAGAACAGCTCAGCAAATCCGCGTTACAGTGGGGAAACCGGAAACCGGCGCACCGATGCCCGTTCGGCGGGACGGGGATAGAAGAAGCAGGTCAGTACTCATCCTATATACATTTGAGCTTGAGAACAGAACAGAACAGAACAGAGCAGCGTCTCCTTCCATTTGAGGGGGATACGCTGCTCTGTTTTTGTGAGGGACAGATTTAATTAATAACGCGGTCTCTGGCGGTTAGCCGAGATACCTTCAAACAGCAGGACAATGGCAGTTACGGCGTGCATGATCCAGCCTACAAACGGAATGAGGGCGACTACCGAAGTGACAATCCCGATTACGTTCCCGATGTACGGGCCGCGTTCCTTCAGCAGAATAACGACAGCAGCTGCATGGAGCAGGAAGGCAACACCGAGCGGCAGCCAGGCATTGGCGACAACAAAGGTGCCTCCGATAAACGGAATGGCCAAAAAGGCCTCATACGCAAATGTTCCCCATTTAAACAGCTTTCCCAGTGATGACATAACGGTTCACCGATCCTTTTTAAAAGTTATTATGGTGCCTGGTTCTGTTACTAGTAGTTACCCTTCTTCGCGGACTGAGAATAGGCTGTGATGTCTGTGGCGGAATTCTTTTATAGCATACGTCGCAATCTGCGATTCGTTTCAAAATGCCTTACGGGCTTATCCGCCCGCTCCCTTGATTGCTGTTCCTGCTGTCGTATATATTGGTTAGAGTAAAAAGGAGCCTGACAGCAGGCTCCGGGCAGAGGATGAGAGGAGGTAAGGTTAGCATGAATCATAACTCAAAACCGGAGCTTCGCCATGAGCTGCCTCAGGCAGAGCAGTATCTGGCGCTGCGGGCAGAGGCCGGACTGAGTCCGATGAGCATTGCGGGGGCGGAGGCCGGGCTTCCGCGGTCCTGCTTTGCTGTTACTGTATATGACGGGGAACAGCTTGTCGGAATGGGGCGGGTGATCGGGGACGGAGGCTGTTTCTTTCAGGTGACCGACATTGCGGTTAAGCCCTCTTATCAGGGCCGGGGATTAGGTAAGGTTATCGTGCGGGAAATCAGGGGATTTCTGGATACCGTGCCCCAGCCCTCCTATGTCAGCCTGATTGCTGACGGTGAGGCGGCCGGGCTCTATGCGCAGTTCGGATTTGTTCCGGTTATGCCGGAATCACAAGGGATGTTTTTGCGGCGGTAAGTGGAATGAAAAGCAAGAAAAAAAGCGATAAAAGATATAGGCAACAGGCAGCTGCCGCAGTTATAGGATTCTTAACAGTAAATAACAGGCAGGCTGGCGGAAGGTGGGGGAATCAGATGGATGTAGTGGTAATCGGAGCATCAGGAACGATAGGAAAAGCAATTGTACAGGAGGCGTTAAAAAGAAAGCATGAAGTAACCGTAGCCGTCCGCAGCACGGAGACTGTTATGCTTGAGCATGAACGCCTGAAGGTAGTTCAGGTGGACGTACTCGATGCGGCATCCGTTGCCGCAGCGGTAGCCGGTCACGGGGAGATTATCAGCGCTTACGGGCCGGACCCGGGCCGGGAGGATGATCTGCTCAGAGCAGCGGATTCACTGATTGAAGGTCTCCGGCAGGCGGGTGTAGAGCGCCTGATTATTGTAGGCGGTGCCGGCAGCCTGAAGACAGAATCCGGTGAGTGGCTGATGGATACGGCGGACTTTCCGGAGGAGCTCCGCCCGCTGGCGGCAGCCCACGCGCACGCGTATGAGGTTTACAGAAGCTCAGCGCTGGATTATACCTATATCAGCCCTCCGGCCGCCGTCATTGCCGGCCGCCGGACCGGCATGTTCCGGATCGGCCTCGACCGGCTGATTACGGACGAGAACGGGGAGAGCAGCATAAGTGTAGAGGATCTGGCGGTAGCGGTCGTTGACGAGCTGGAGGAAGGCAACTTCAGCCGGGAACGGTTTACTGTAGCTTATTAACGGACATAGAAGCGTTGCAGGGCTGCAGCAGCAGTTGCAGTTCTGCCCCGGGCCGGCGGGGGATTATTTCCAGGCGGAGAGGGGTAAGACTTATTGCATATGATGCTGTAAGTCTTGCCTTTTTTTGTATGTCTGCGTGGTTCGGTCCGGCCGTAGATGCGGCATCCTCCGGACTGGGCTTATGGACTAATACAGTGACTGGCCGGGAGTGCTGCCGGTGCCGGGTAAACAGGGCGGGAATACCTTCGTAAGGAGCGGCTGTTGCCGGATGGCGGTGGATGCTTGTTTTGCGGGTGATTGCTGTGTTTCCAGGCAAAGTTATAGAAACGAACTGAAGAATGTACCCCGCTGAATGAGAAAGCTCCTGAATTTACAAGGGTTTTATCATTCAGCAGTCCATCATGCTTAAGTTCAGCTTATTTAGTTGGATTTTCTCCATTTAACACCTTTATATTTTAATTATTCTAGAGATTAGGTGGAAAAAGGCGAACTGATTCGGGCCAAATCCCCCTTATGGAGCTAATTTGGGATGATTAAGGGTGTTTTTTCCAACTAATGTTCTTGAGAGAGGGCTTATATGAAGAATAGTTGGAGAATTTCCACTTACCACTAAACACTGGACTATATAAATTGAACTATATAGATGGAACTAAACATTTAACAAAGGGAAAAGTGGCGGAGTGGAATTTTGGAACTGAAGGAGCGGCAGCGACTGCCTGAAAGCTCTTCACCGAAAAGCTTGCTAGAGAAGCATCAGCTGTCTGCGGATTTCAACCGCGAACAGCGGTACAATTGAAGAAACCTGCAGATGGGCAGCGCCCGGAAGTTCAAATATTCTCTGGAGTCACGGTTAATCCTAAAGCAGACCAATCACTAGTTCAACCTGTATAGAAAACTAAATAAGAGTAAAAGAGGCGGAGAGAATTTCACTATTTGAAGCTGAAAAGGAGCTGGAGTCCTATTATGGATTTGGTCACTGCAGAAGAGATGCGGCGGCTGGACCGCATGACGATCGAGAAGCTTGGTATCCCGGCTATTGCGCTCATGGAGAATGCCGGGCGGGCAATTGCTGAGGAGGTAATTGCCTTCTGCCGGAGCAGGCAGTACAGCTGCAGGCCCGGATGGTACGGAGGCAGAGCGGACGGGTACGGGCAGAGCATGGAGAGTGATATTGTACGCGGGAGCGGCGGTGCGCAGCCGCCGCGTGATTTCCGGGTCAGCGGCGACCGCGCGCTGACCTTAGACACTGCCGCCGCCGAGCATTGGCTGATCCTCGCCGGCAAAGGCAACAATGGCGGCGACGGCCTCGCCGCCGCCCGGCACCTGCGTGAGGCGGGCATCGCCGTCACGCTGGTCTACGCGGCCGCGCCGGAGACGCTGGCCGGTGAAGCCGCCGTGCAGCGGAGTGCTGCTGCGGCGCTGGGGATTCCGGCCGCTGTGCACGGCCGGGATGCCATCGACTTTGCCGGGTGCACCGGCATCGTCGATGCACTGCTCGGCACCGGAAGCGCGGGAGCGCCGCGCGGTGCCTATGCGGCCCTGATTGCCGCGGCGAACGCCAGCGGCAAGCCGGTGGTGTCCGCGGACATCCCCAGCGGGCTGGACGCGGACACGGGGGAACTGCATGAGCCGTGCATTCATGCAGCGGTGACGGTCTGCCTCGCGCTGCTCAAGCGCGGGCTGGTGCAGTATCCCGGCGCGGAGGCAGCCGGGAGGGTCGTGGTCCGCGCCATCGGCATCCCTGCCGCTCTGGCCCGTGAGGCCGGGGTACAGGCCAGCCTGCTGACCCCGGAAGTGCTGCAGACACGTCTTCGTGTTGACATGTCGCGCCGCCGCTCGCCCGAAGGGCACAAGGGCACCTACGGCCATGTCCTGCTCGCGGCAGGGAGCTTGTCCATGAGCGGCGCCGGCCTGCTCGCGGCACGGGCCGCGCTGCGGGCAGGCTGCGGTCTGGTGACCTGGGCGCTGCCCGCGGCACTGATGCCGTATGTAATCGGTGCTGCCCCGGAGATCATGCTGGCTGCCGCCGGCGGCGGGGAGGACGGCACCTGGAATGCGGGAACGGCTGCCGAGGTACTGCGGCTCAGCAGTAAACGTGATGTGGTCGCCGCAGGCCCCGGAACAGGCCGGTTTACAGGAGACAAGGAGTGGCTACGCATGCTGTGGGAGGGAGTCCAAAGCCCGCTGGTGCTGGATGCGGATGCCCTTAACATCCTGGCTGAATGTGATTATACAGGTTGGACCGGGCCGGAGCGGCCGGTTATTCTGACCCCTCATCCGGGGGAAATGGCCCGGCTCGCGGGCGTATCCACGGCGGAGGTCCAGCGTGACCGGATCGGTCTTGCCCGGAATTATGCTGTAAAGCACGGTGTAATCCTTGTCCTTAAGGGTTCACACACTGTAATTGCTTCACCTCAAGGGGAGATCTATGTTAACGCCACAGGCCATCCCGGGATGGGCACGGGCGGAGCGGGCGATGTGCTGACAGGAATAATAGCCGGTCTGCTCGCCCAGAGTCTGAATGCCGTTCAGGCGGCTGCCTTCGGGGTGTATCTGCACGGTCTGGCCGGTGAGCGGGCGGCCGTCGCACGGAATCATCCTTCGGC
Source organism: Paenibacillus camerounensis (assembly GCF_000723885.1). Taxonomy (GTDB): domain Bacteria; phylum Bacillota; class Bacilli; order Paenibacillales; family Paenibacillaceae; genus Paenibacillus_AQ; species Paenibacillus_AQ camerounensis. The sequence goes on along the minus strand of NZ_CCDG010000032.1, from coordinate 4,842 downwards.
ACTGGTCGCCGGAGATATTATTGAGGCGCTATAGTAGCTGCGCTGTAACTCATGTGCAAACAGACCATAATTCGTGCCTGCAACCCCCGGCCATACCTGTTCATATTACGCTCAGCCGGCTTATCTCCGGTACTGGCAGCCAGGGGTTCAGCCTAATATAATGTGCCTATAACAAAACAAGACACAGCAGCGGAACGAACAGGGCGAACACAGGCAGCAGCAGCGGGTACCGCTCGCCGGCCAGCTGGGCCAGCCTGAACAGCAGCAGGATGCCGATTCCGTAGAGGCCGCAGGTCTGCGTATCTCCTCCCTGCTCGGAGGCCAGCCACAGGCCGGCGCCAAATCCGGCGGCTGCATATAATACAAGCGACGGTCCAAGTCTGGAAGAACGGAACATGGACAGCAGGGCATCTGCAATCAGCGCAGCAGGCAGACCGTAAGCATACACGGCATATGGCACTGAAACCGGCCAGCCTTCCGGCACTCCGTTATGATGCGGCAGTCCAAGCAGCACAAGCGACACAAGCATAAAGGTCAGGCCGGCGGCAGACAGCTTGGACAGGGCGTACAAGCCTGCCTTCAGCCTCACGGAGGGCAGATCATACTCTTTGATTTTGTTCATCTGAAAACGTCCTTTCGGGTTTGGGGATCAGCTTGTGACCATATCTCCTCCATTAACATGGATGCAGGTGCCTGTGACGTAGGCGGAGTCCGGGCTGGCCAGATAGACATAAGCGCCTGCGAGCTCATAGGGCTGTGCAGCCCGCCCGAGCGGGGTATCCGTCCCGAACAAGCTGACTTCGGCTGCGGAGTAGCTGGAAGGAATAAGCGGGGTCCACACCGGACCTGGAGCGACACTGTTGACACGGATTCCGGTATCGGCAAGTGACAGGGCAAGAGAGCGGGTGAAGGAGACGACAGCACCCTTGGTTGAGGAATAATCAATCAGCTCCTTATTGCCCTGGTAAGCGGTAATGGAGGCGGTATTGATGATGGAGGAGCCTTTTTTCAGGTGAGGAAGTGCAGCCTGGCTCATGAAAAAGTACGGGAAAATGTTAGTCTGAAAGGTCTGGTACAGCTGCTCCTCCGTAATATCCAGCAGGCTGCGCTGCGGATACTGCACTGCAAGATTGTTGACCAGAATATCGAGTCTGCCGAAGGTCTGTACAGTCTGCTCCACCGCCTGGAAGCTGTTTTTCCTGTAACGCAGATCCGTCTCGATCCGCAGGCAGCGCCGGCCGAGCTGTTCTATCCGCCGGGCAGTGTCTGCGGCATCTGAAGCTTCATAGAGATAAGCAATGGCCACATCTGCGCCTTCCTTGGCAAAGGCGATAGCCGCCGCCCTGCCGATCCCGCTGTCTCCGCCGCTGATCAGGGCAACCCTGCCCCCCAGTCTGCCGCTGCCGCAGATTTCCCTGTCTTCGCTGATCGGAAGGGGGTTCATCAGGCTTTCCAGTCCGGGCTGGCGGTCTTGATGCTGAGGGGGGAAGGCTATTTTTTGAATGCGGCATACCGTCTGTTCCCCGTAGAAGGGGTATGTGGGATTCATCGCCAGGTGTTCCTCCTTGCCTGCTGTCTGTTTTGTATATTTCTATGCATCCGCCCAGAAAAGGGTGCGCTTCCGCGGCATGAGCCGGGGGGCCGGCCGGCGGTTATGCTGTTGCTGTAGCTAAATTAATCCATAGAAGGGCGGAAAAAGAGCATGCGTTACCGGGCAATGATAGCAGAGGATTATGATGCAGCCGGCAGGCTGTGGGGAAATACGGCTGGTATGGGGCTTAGCAGCGCCGATTCCAGGGAAGGAATCTTACAATTTCTCGGGCGGAATCCGGGAATAAGCCAGGTATGCGAGGCGGAAGACGGCACGCTGGCCGGTACCGTGTTGTGCGGCCATGACGGCCGCAGAGGATATATGTATCATGTTGCTGTAAGTACAGCATGCCGCGGGAAGGGAGCCGGCCGTGAAATGGTGTCGCGTGCGCTTTCAGCACTTCGTGCTGACGGTATATTGAAATGCCATCTAATGGTAATTGAAGGGAATGGACTGGGACGCAGCTTCTGGTCGGGAACCGGCTGGGAGGAACGGGACGGCATTGTGCTTTTTTCGCAAAATACATAATCTGTTGCTTTCTGTTGAAGAGGCAGCCATTAGATAACAATGAATGTAATAGTGTAGGTTCGGCATTCGTGCAGTATAATGTATAGGCAATTAATATAGCTAAATTTGATAGCGGGTGATCAGAGCAATGCGCTTTAAGGATGTATTCTCAATAATCGGCCCGGCGATGGTCGGACCTTCGAGCTCCCATACAGCCGGTGCCGCGCGGATTGGCCGTGCTGCCCGTCAGGTGCTGGGCGAGATGCCGCGTGAGGCGGAGGTTATTTTCTTCGGCTCATTTGCCGCCACTTATCAGGGGCACGGGACGGACCGGGCTATTGCCGGCGGATTGCTGGATTTTGCCACGGATGACCACAGGCTGCCGGATTCGGTCGAACTGGCCGCTGAAGCGGGGATGGACATTTCCTTCCGGCAGGGAACAGGCCTGTTCCCCCATCCGAACACAGTCAGGCTCCGTCTTGTCGGCCGGGACAGCGGTACGGAGCTGACGCTGACAGGGATTTCAATCGGCGGCGGAAATATTGAAATTGTGGATATCGACGGCTTCGGAGTCAAGCTGACGGGGATGTATCCAACCGTGCTGATCAATCATATGGATTATCTCGGCGTGCTGGCCAGTGTTACGGACGTCATGCGCAGAGGACAGTTTAACATCGGTCATATGTCGCTTGACCGCAAAAACCGCAGCGGTGCAGCACTCACCGTGCTGGAGCTGGATGAGCCGGCGACGGGGGAACTGCTGCAGGAGCTGCAGGCCCTCGCAGCCGTCACATCGGTCAAAGTGGTGGACTTGAACGGAGTCAAGCAAGAACAGAAAGGGAAGGAAAGCACAACATGAATTTTCAAACACTGAGCCAGCTGGCTGTATTATGTGAGGAACGGGGACTTGGCATCGGCGCGCTGATGCTGGAGGAGCAGAGCGAGGAATCGGGGCGTCCGCAGAGCCAGGAATTTGCTACGATGAAGGAGTATTACGGGGTCATGAAAGAAGCGGTACAACGCGGAATGACTCAGGATACGACCTCGCGCAGCGGTCTGACGGGTCTCGATGCCCAGCGGGTGGGCGCGTATAACACAGCGGCTGAGCCGTTACTGGGCGGACCGGCCGGGCAGGCAATGGCCTATGCACTGGCGGTATCGGAAGTGAATGCCTCCATGGGACGGATTATTGCTACACCTACGGCAGGCTCCTGCGGGATTATCCCGGGAGTCTTTCTCAGCTGCCAGGAGCGTTTCGGCTGGGACGATGATTATATGGTTTCAGGGCTGTTCGCGGCAGGGGCAATCGGCTATGTGATTGCTAATAACTCCTTCGTGTCCGGTGCGGAGGGCGGCTGCCAGGCTGAGGTTGGTTCAGCGATCGGCATGGCTGCAGGAGCACTGACGGAGCTGCGCGGCGGAACACCGGCCCAGGCGGTTCATGCCGTAGGACTGGCGCTCAAAAATACGCTTGGCCTGATCTGTGATCCGGTAGGCGGGCTTGTCGAGATTCCCTGCATTGTGCGTAACGGCTTCGGGGCTGTCACTGCACTGGCTGCAGCGGATATGGCGCTGGCAGGCGTACGCAGCGTAATTCCTTCTGACGAGGTAATCAAAGTGATGCTTGAGGTCGGCTCAGCCATGCCGGAGAAGCACCGTGAGACTGCCGGGGGCGGACTGGCCCAGACGCCGACCGGCCGGCAGATTATGAAGGATCTACGAAATAAGAAGGGCTGAGCGACCGGACTTGCTGCATATAACGGTTAGCTGTTATAGAGGCTTACAGCATGCGGAAACGTTCCAGCTGCTCCCACATCCCCTCCCGCCGGAGAATTTCCGGCTGCTTCGGTCCGAGCAGATCGAAGTGGGGGAAGGGGCGGCGGTTATGGATATATTGCGCGGGAAGGCCGTTCTGCTCGCACCAGCGGCGGAGGCGGGGAAGGTCGCTGCAGCCTACCTTGGTTACGGTGGTAATACCGGGAAACCGGGGATCGATCCAGTAATGGGTGAGAAAAGCGATCTCCCCCCGCTGGACCGCCGCTTTCCACTGGTTCAGTTCTTCTCTGTTGATTCCGAAGGCCATAGCGGTCTCCTCCATATCCTTGGCGGCAAGTCCGGCTTCATCGCGGACTGCGCTGATGTAATTATGCAGAGCTATTATCCAGGTTGTCGCTGAATATATTAAGTGGAAAACCGGCACCTATTGTCAGGTTAAAGCTTGGCTAGAGAAAAATAGTTAGAAAAAGGACATCTAATTCTGCTATTTTGGCCCATAATAGGATTAATGGTCTGAAATAGGTGACATTTTTCTAACTAATGAGCAAAAATATCGGAAAACGTTGGGATTAGTTGCCGAAAATCCAACTAGTCAGTTGAGCCCCAATTCACAGCCTGGCTTCACGGCAACTTACGAAAGGAGGCTTATGATGAACGGACAGGTTAGAGCGGACATCCGTCCCGGACTTGAGGTGGATATTGTGCTGAAGCAGGATCAGGCTACAGGCAAGCTCACACACGGTACGGTAAAAGATATTCTGACCAACTCACCGCGTCACCCGCACGGTATTAAGGTGCGGCTGGCTGACGGGCAGGTCGGACGGGTCAAAAAGATCACAGGCTGAATTGCAAGGCTGCAGACAGCTGCTTAATGAATAGCAGGCTCCAAGTGCTCGCACATCTTCATAAGCGTTGCATTTAGCACCCGCTGTATCCTGCCGTGCCCTCGGGCACGGCAGGATACAGCG
>NZ_CCDG010000031.1 GCF_000723885.1 Paenibacillus camerounensis | reverse complement strand
ATTATGAAATTGTCTCCAGAATACAGTTATTCGCCGCGGGAGCCAGCTTTGACTCAATATAAGTGTACACACTGCAGCTATTCTGCAGTTACACCTAATATATATTTCTCAATTACTTCGGCGATGCCGTCCTCGTTATTTGAGGCAACGACAGCATCCGCTTCCTGCTGCACCGTCTCCTGGGCATTGCCCATGGCCACACCCAGACCGGCGGCCTGAATTGCCGCCAGATCGTTCAGGCTGTCGCCTACGGCCACCACCTGGGACATCTCAATACCCAGCAGCTTGCAGACCTCGCCGATTCCGTAAGCCTTGTTCACGCCAAGCGGGTTAATTTCGAGGTTAGTCGGTGTGGAATTGGTAATTTCCAGTCCCCCCAGATCCTGAAGCTGCATCAGCAGCTTATGGCGGATCTCGTCATCCTCTGTGGAGTAACCGAATTTCAGCCACTCCCTGTTCATAATGTCCCCGTCCCAGTTATTACGGTTGTAGACCTGCTCTGTGGAATAAGCCCAGAACCAGATCCCGTATTCCTCAGCAATTTCGTACAGCTGCTGAATCAGCGCCGGGTCCATCAGCGAACGGCGGTACAGCTCATACGGCTCGCGCCAGAGTTCACTGCCGTTCACAGTAATCATCGGCGTCTTAAGTCCAAGCTGCTCAGCGTATGGCATAGCACTCCGGAACGCCCGTCCTGTGGACAGGCAGACATGCACGCCGGCATCAACCGCTTTTTGAATCCATTCTACTGTCTTCGGGGTAATCAGTTGTTCATCATTCAGCAGGGTTCCATCCATATCCAGTGCAAGCAGGCGGTATTTGGCAGTCATTGCCACCCCTCCATTTCTTGTATGCCCCTCTTGATGAGGGGCTAATTAATATTGCTTAGTTTGTTGAATCAGCGGCATTTGTGCCGTCAGTTGCATTTGCCTCACTATCCGCAGATTTCAGTGATTTTTTCGGTACTCCGTCCAGGCCGTACTCCCAGTCATACGCATCAAAAATCTTACGGGCTACCGGGGCAGCACTGTTCGAACCGAATCCGCCCTCCGGAATAACTACGGCAACAGCCAGCTTAGGTTTATCACGCGGGGCAAAAGCAATAAACACCCCGTTATCACGATTCGTATTCGTTCTGTCCGTCTGCTGTGAGGTCCCCGTCTTGCGGGCAAAATCATAAGAGAAGTCAGAGAATGCAGAAACCTCACTCTTCATGCCCTTAATTACTTCCCTCCAGTGTGCCTTGTCGAAGGTAGTGACTTCATCCAGCACCTCGCGCTCAAATTGCTTAACGACATTGCCTTTGGAATCGGTAATCTTGCTTACCAGCTGAGGCTTAATCCGTACGCCTTCATTTGCCAGAGTAGAAGCATACTGGGCAAGCTGAAGCACGGTGTAACGCCCCTGCTGGCCGAAGGAGGCATAGACAAGAGCGGCCTGCGCGCTTCCCGCGGCCTTGGTATCGGTATAGTTGATCTGTCCGAGGAACTCTCTCGGCAATCCGCTCTGGGTAGAGACGCCTAATCCGAATTCCTTCATATATTGATCCCAGACATCAATCCCCTTATTCTGGTATTTCTCCCATAGCTTCTTGCCGATCATATCAACCATGAAGGCGTTGGAGGATTTCTCAATCGCTTTGGCCGGGTCCATCGATCCGTATACATGACCGGAGGCGTTACGTACAGAAGCATTATCATTTTTACCGAAGTAGGCAATCCCTCTGTCCTGATAGATGGTTGAAGTTGTAAAAAAGCCTTCATTCAGCCCGATGAGTACACTTAGCGGCTTAATGGTCGAGCCGAGCAGTACGGTAGAACCGAACTCATGGCCTGACATGCCCGAGGAATACGGCGTAATGGTCCCGTTCTGATAGTTACCCATTATCTCGTTCCATACCTTCGTATCCATCTTGTCGGCCGTCCACACATTGGTATCATAGTCCGGCATGCTTGCCATCGCCACGATATTTCCGGTATCGACTTCCATGGCTACCGCATAGCCTGTCAGCGCATCGGTGTGGGTCTTGCCCTGCACGGCGTGGGTATGGAGCCAGCTGATCTGATCCGTAATCGCCTGTTCGGTTTTCATCTGAATGGATTTGTTAATGGTCGTCCATACATCATTGCCTTTGACAGGAGGCACAACCTCTTCGACCTTCTCTGCCATGTTCTGCGGATTCACGGAGATTACCTGATAGCCGTTTTTACCGCGCAGCTCTCGCTGGTATTGCAGCTCAAGCCCGTCAAATCCGACAAATTCATCATCTTTATAGCTCAGGCCGGGGTCAGCATCTATTTTTTTCATTGCCGCCTGAATATTTTTGTAGATATCCAGACTGTTAGAGGATTTGAACGGCTTGATATAACCGATCGTCTGCACGGCTACCGTATCCTTATCATAGTGCCGGCTGCTCTCCTCGACAATTGCAAGGCCGGGATATTCACTTTTGTGCTCCATGAAATAAGCCACTTCCTCCGAAGTCAGCCCTGCCTTGATCCGGCGGGCCATGAAGCCCGAATATTTCTTGAAATACAAATCCAGTGAGTCGATGACATCCTGTTCTGTCAGCTTGGCAGCAGCAGGATCACCGTATTTATTAAAGTCCTCAACCAGCTTCGCTGCCAGTGCCTCGCCCTTTGCCTTGGCATCCGGGGTCAGCGCCGTTTCGCCGGTAATTTTGTCCGTGGCTTTAGCTGTATATTCCTTGGTTAATGTAATGTAAAGCGACTGTACGGAAGTTGAATAAGCAAGCTCCTCGCCTCCTGCCGCACGGATCACACCGCGGATTGCTGCAAGCGGGACATTTTTGGTATCACGGCTGGTCTCCACCTCGGTAAGCGTAGGCCCTTCAACAAACTGTACAACGGCAAGACGGATAATAATGACGCAGAAAATAGCAAACGTGCTGAAAAAAAACACGTTAATCCGCAGGCCAAGCGAGCTCTTGGTAGTATCTTTGTCTGGCGGAGAGGCCTGCTTACGGAAAAAACTCACAGTTTTTCACTCCTTTACAGCTTAAATAAACATTTCGGGCATATCATGCACGTACTCCACCCGAATTGTACCATATAACGGGTCTGACTTCCTCTTTGTCACATTACATCCTGTTTAAGATGGGTTTCGGCAAAATCCTCCGTATTGAACCAGTTCCCGCTGGAGGCCCAGGTGGAATCAAGCGGAATCCAGGCCTGCCGTTCCGGGATAAAGACCTCATTCCAGGCATGCGGGCCGTAGCCCCCCTGCCCGTCATAGCCCCGTCCGGTAACAACGCGGACCTGAAGTCCCTGGGAGCGGCCCATAACCGCATACAGCCGGGCATAATCAATGCAGACTCCGAGCCGGGTATCGAATGTATCCTGCGGCGTCTGCTCCTTCCAGATTCCATTCTGCTCATAATTATCCGCCTTGCTGTAATCATAGGTAATCCGGGAACCAATCCAGTCATACAGCTGCCTGGCCTTTGCCTCAGAATCAGCAGCTTGTCCCGCAATATCTGCTGCCGCCTGCTCAATATCAGGTGAAATGTCATGATCAATCACCTCATATTTGCGGCGCAGAATATCGTTCATCTCGGCGGCTACCGCTTTCGTGAGGACAGGCAGCCTGCTGCGCACATTCTCGCCGGCAATCGGTTCAAACACGGCTGCCGCACTCTGGCTATATATAGGAGAGGATTCGACATAGCGGCTGAACCCGCTGTCCGGATTAAGCCCGACTCCTATATACAAGGCGAAGACCAGCACCAGTCCGCGGACCAGCCCGACAGCCAGCCCGATAACCGCACCGCCCAGCCGGCTGGTCTGGTTCATTCTCCGGCCATGCGGACGCTCCTTGCGTCCCGTAAGGCGGAAGGGCAGGAACATGAACAGCAGCCCAAGCAGCGGGCGGATCAGACTGTAGCTTAACAGCAGCAGCAGGAAAAACCGCACCAGGGGTGAGCCCTCAAGCACCGATACAGCCGTGTAATACAGCTGCTGCCACCCGCTGAGCGGACTGTCCGGCAGCACCACCGATGCTGCCCAGCCTTCAGCGACCGGTGAAAAATACAACGCCGCAGGAATAGCGATAATCAGTGCCGCTACAGTCAGCAGCCCGGTTCCCAGGAGACCAAACAATCCTCCTGCCGCACGGCTGAATCCGCGGCTGTAGCCCTGCAGGAGGGAAAAGAGCACGACCAGCAGCAGCAGGATCGAAATCAGGTTGGCTTCACTTAAGCTTGCTATCCAGCTGTCCAGCATGTCCATTCCCCTTTCTGCATTTATAGCGCCTCAACGGTATGCATGCTAATTCCCGTTCTTCCGGGCTTCGTCTATAAATGTTTTGGTCGTATCGGTGATACTCCACTTGCCGAGGCTGACACCGCGGAAGGTCACTTCCACCTTATCTTCTCCCGCTGTCCCCTTAACCTCAAGATTCGGCGTCGTAATCGTGAAGGTACCGTCTCCGTTTGAGGTGTATTTTGCTTCCTTGGCTTCGCTCAGCATAACCTCCTGGGCTTCGCTCTTCAGAGTGCTTACCGTACTGTCTGCCACCTTATTCACTGCATCACCGATCTGATCCATAGTAACCCCGCTGTAAATGAACAGACCGGCGATAATAACGATTGCGATGGCCCACTTCAGCACCGTTTTGACCAGATTAATAACCGCAAACAGGATGACGAGCGCTATAACAATAACAAGCCAATTCTCTCTGATAAATTGTGACCAAACTGCCGGATCCATCAATTTCACAACACCCCTATCGCAATATTCATATTCATTATTATACATGAATGCCCCATATAATTCATGATTGCCTGAGTGCATGCAGGTTAGACGAATAAAATGGTATAAGCCCTCCGGGGCGCACGTACAGTACAAGTAGGCCTGTTTGTAATCTGCTGGCTGAAGCTGTCCTTATGCCGATAGTCAAAAAGAAACCGGCTGGCCCGTCTTCCGGGTCATGACCGGTCCTTCCGGAGGTGTATACCGTGAAAACTGCACTGTGGCTCTATCTGTTTCTGTTCCTGGCCTTTTTTGATCTGCATGCACAGTATCCGATCCTGACCCCGTTTGCCATGTCGCTTGGCGCAGGCCCTGCCTTCATAGGCTGGATGATGGGCATGTATTCACTGACCCATCTTCCCGGCAATCTGCTGGCCGGCGTACTCGTTGACAAAAACGGCAGCCGCCGTTACATCGTCTTCAGCCTGGTGGCAGCAGGTATTCTGCTGCTTCTGCAGGCTTACGCCCAGCTCCCCTGGCATCTGCTTGTGCTGCGGGCAGCCAGCGGATTTGCGCTGGCTTTTCTCTCCCCCGCCTGCATGACACTGCTGGCCTCACTGTCCAGCGATTCAGCCACACAGGGCAAATATATGTCCGGGCACGGCATCATCCATACGCTGGCCTCAGTGGTGTCCCCGGCAGCCGGGGCTTATATCGTGCATAAGGCCGGTTATTCCGGCACCTTCACCACTCTGGGCTGGCTGCTGATTGCCACCGGCCTCATGGCTCTGATCAGCGTGCCGAAGAAAGCACCTGCCCGTGCCCTGGCTGTACAGCCGCCGTCTCAGCCGGCTTCACCGAAACCGTCTGTTCCCGCTGCTGAAGCCGTCACCAGCCGGCGCTACTATCTGCTGCCCTTCTTCGTCTCTTGCGCGCAGGGTGTCCTGTTCTTCGAGCTGCCTCTGTCACAGGGACAGGACGGCATCGTCTCAACCGGTGTGCTGCTCTCGCTCATGAGCCTTGGGGCACTGGCTACACTCAGCCTGATGTTCCTTAACCGCACTTCTCCGGCAGCCCGCATCGCTGCCGCACTGCTCGCTATGGCGCTCTGCTTCTTCACCCTGGCCGCTTTCACAACCATTCCGGCAGGTGTTGTCCTGTTCATGCTGGGAGCAGCAAAGGGTGTGCTGTTCCCGGCGATGGCTTCACTGTTCATCAGTCTGGGCAGCGGCGGCCGTTTAGGCCGCACCTTCTCGCTGCAGTCCATTGCCATGTCGCTTGGCGCCTTTGCCGGACCGGTTGCCGCCGGACAGCTTCGCGGATATGTCTCGCCATACTTCATAGCCTTCGTCTTGCTCATGACGGCTATCCTGCTGCTTCCGCCCAAAGGAATCAGCAGGCCTTCCCTTTACCATAAAGGCTTAAATAATCCAGCAGCCTGATATACCCTCCTGGTGCCTGTAACAAATCACGCCAAAGTCCGCACACCTTTACCGCTATAATCAGCCATAACGCCGCCCGGCCGCTGCCGGGCAATTTTCTTTTTACGACATTTCCCGGGGAATGATTGCGCTTATCGCGTATCCGGCTGTTAAAAATGACGAAGCTTAGGTAAAATAAGCGGTAGGTACCTGTATTAATCATTAATCCGCTTAAGCTTAACGCCCCTTCAGAAATTTAGATTCAGAGGTGACTGCTTATGTCCATTACCATCATCGTGGAAGGCAAAAACGACCGTAGCCGTCTGCGCCGCCTGCTCAGCTCCGAGATCGATATCCAGTGCACTTTCGGTACGCTTAACACCCTGAAGCTTGATACCCTGAGGCGTAAAATCGGGAACGGGGAAGTGTACCTTTATATGGATAACGACAGCTCCGGCAAAAAAATCCGCGGCATTCTGCGCGATGCTTTTCCGGATGCCATTCATATCTATACCCGCAGAGGTTATGCCGGTGTCGAAGGGACTCCTGATGAATACAGCATTACCCAGCTCGAAAAGGCCGGACTTGAGGAATACATCATCTATCCCCAGCCGCTTCCTTTCCTTTGACGGCATGCAAAAAAAACGTCTTGTCCGGGTCTCCTTAAGCAGGGGAGCGGACAAGACGTTTCTAATTATCCCGGTTATTACTCCCGGGCCAGTCTTTTCAGTGCACCGGCTAGGAACTCGGGCGTTATATTCTCCGTATCACCGGCATCATACAGTCCGCGGAGCTGATTATCCCGGTCCACCAAACCGATCAGATTGGCATGGGCAAAGTTATCCTTGTTATCCCCGTAGATAAGCACCTTGAAGGAATCTGCTGCAAGCTTACGTATCTGTTCCTGATCGCCCCGCAGAAAGTACCAGCCGTCATAATCCGCATGAAAATTGTCTGCGAACGTCCTGATTGCCTCGCGTGTATCTTTTTCAGGATCGAAGGAAATTGAGACAAATGCTGTATCCTTGCCAAAGCTGCCGTCCTTGACCAGCAAATCCTGTGTTTCAGACAGCATATACGTAGTAATCGGACACACATCTGGACATTCGGTGAAAAAGAAATACACCAGCCGCGCCTTCCCTTGCGTATCTGCCAGTGTAATCTGCTTACCGTCCACATTCTCCAGCGAGAAGTCCTGTACCTCCCCGATAACCGGCAGCCTGCTCTTGCCCAGCCCCAGTGAATGGACTGCCAGATAAGCAGCCATACAAAGAGCGGTCAACAGCAGCAGCCAGGTCCATTTGTAGCGCTTCAAGGTTTGCACAGGCCCCTCTCCCCTCTTATCCGTGGATCGTATTCAGTACAAGCGCGATCAGACTGACAGTGAGGTAATTAATGGAGAAAAAGAAGTTTTTCTTGGCCCAGGCATCATCATCTTTTGCCTTGAAGCCGATTATAGTCAGGTAGAGCCAGGCTACAGACAGACCGAGCGAGATAACGAGATAAAAAATCCCTGCATAGTCGTATGCATACATCAGTATAGGTACCGGCAGCAGCAGTGCGACGTAAGGAATCATCTGGAACTTAGTCCGCCGTACTCCCTTGACTACCGGCAGCAGCGGAAAGCCCGCAGCCCTGTATTCCTCTTTGCGGCGGATGCCGAGGGCCCAGAAATGGGGCGGCTGCCACAGGAACAGCATCGCGAACAGCAGCCAGGCACCCAGATCAACTGTACCGGTAACGGCAACATAACCGATAACCGGAGGCATAGCGCCGGAGATCGCGCCCACTGAGGTACTCCAGGTTGATGTTCTTTTCAGCCAAAGGGTGTAGACTACAACATACACGAACACACCGACAATACCGAATACCCCGGCAAGCACGCCGCAAAATGCGAACAGTACAGCCAGACCGGCAATGCCGAGCCCGATAGCATACATCAGCACAACACCCGGCTTCAGCCTGCCGGTCGGCAGACCGCGTTCGCGTGTCCGCTCCATTTTCATATCGAGGTCACGGTCAAAGTAATTGTTGAACACGCAGGCAGAAGCCATAACCAGCATCGTTCCCAGCAGTGTCAGAATTAATCTGCCGTACTGCACATCCCATCCGGATGCCACCCAATATCCGGCAAAGGCAGCGATCAGGTTGGAGCGGATAATGCCCGGCTTTGTTACTGTAATGAAATCGCGCCAGCCTGCACCCTCCCGGGGTGCTTTGGCCTTAGCTGCCGCGGAATCGGAAGAAGCCTGATATCTCAATTGATTGTCCACGTCTGGTGTTCCTCCTTCATAAGGGACTTCTAAGCGTTCGGTCGGAGCATTGACTTCTAAATACATTCTCAATTGAGAAAAATACTCGTTTCGCTGTTAACTTTATCATATCAAACCGCAAAAGACTTTGACAATCATTGACCAAGATGTTCATCATTTCGACAATTACGTGACTTTATTTATTTCCCCGCCCCCTAAATAAGTCAGCCTGAAATTGGGTAGTTATTAATAGAGAACTTCCGTACAAAGGAGATCTGACCAATGGATACAGCAACACATTTTGTAATGGGCCTGGGACTCGCAGGACTTTCCTTCGTTGACCCTGTCGTGGCCTCACAGCCTTCCCTGGCCGGAGCCGTCATGATCGCCACTGTACTGGCTTCTCAAGCTCCGGATGCCGACACCGCGCTGCGCCTTAAAAATAACGCCGTGTACATCCGTAATCACCGGGGAGTTACGCATTCCTTGCCCTTCCTGCTGTTATGGCCGGCACTAATTACGATCGTAATCGGCCCGTTATTCGGCTTTACGGATCTGCAGGCACTAAGTCATATCGCGCTCTGGAGCTTTATCGGCGTTGCCGTCCATGTATTCTCGGACCTGTTCAATACCTACGGGACCCAAGCCGCCCGCCCGTTCACCGAGAAATGGATCGCCTGGAATATCATCCATATCTTTGATCCGTTTATCTTCGGAAGCCACGCGGCTGCGATCATTCTCTGGATCAGCGGTATCGTGCCTCCTGCTCCGCTGTTCACCACCCTGTATATCTGCGTTGCCGCTTATTACGTCTGGCGGACGGTGGTGCATGCCAGGATTACACACAATATTAAGAACAAGGACGTACACCATGATCCCGGTGACCGCTATATTGTCATCCCATCAATCTCGCCAACGCGCTGGAATGTGGTTAAAGCCAAGACAGACGGCAGCTACAATGTCGGTGTGCTGGGCGGAAGCCGGCTGGAATGGTTCAAGCATGCTGTATGCTCCACCCACCCGGCAGTAGAGCAATCCAAGACACATCCGGACGTCCAGGCCTTCCTGTACTTTACCTCCTATGCTGTGGCCGAGGTTGAGGAACTTCCCTCCGGTTATATTGTACGCTGGGGGGATGTGCGTTATTTACACCGCAAGCAATTCCCTTTCGTAGCCGTACTGGCTATGGACAATGAATATCATGTGCTTAACACTTATGTAGGCTGGCTCAGCAGCGAAAAGCTGGATGAGCGGTTTGCCATTGACCCCGGCTCCATGAAGCTTTAACCGCACACTTTATTTACACAAGCAGGCAGGACGGCATTCTCCCGCAACCGGAGAGCAGCCGCTCTGCCTGTTTGGCTTCAGCTCCAAATATCCCCCACTTGACGCCTGCGGCAGCATAGGGCACAATCTCCATAAAGCGTTTTCAGTAGCAATTCTTCGTTTTTGCAGATATTCCCTGCTTCTGCATGCAAAAAAATCCCGCAGGCCGTAAGCCCCGCAGGATAAACTTATTTGCTCTATAGAAAGGAAGGCTGGATTGTATGGGTAAAGGTCTGTCTTTGTGGTTCTCAATATCTTCAATACTGATTCTGACAGCCGCTTCAGTCAGTATCAGCTATAACCTCTGGCTGGCACTGCTGCTGGGCCTGCTGTGCATCCTTAATATCGGCTGGGGGTTTATCCTGAAAGCCAGACTCAGACGCAGAGCAGAGGCCCGGGCACAGCGTTCTTCTTAACGGTAAGGCAGGAAGCCCATCCGCTCCTTCACACCGGCTAATGTCTGAGAGGCTACATTCCGGGCGCGCTCTGCACCTTCGGCCAGAATATCGCCCAGCGTGCCCGAGCTGCGGATTTCCTGATACCGCTGCTGCAGCGGCTCCAGTGTAGCCACCAGCACCTCACCCAGATTTTTTTTGAAGCCCCCGTACATTTGTCCCTCATACTGGTCCGCAATCTGCTGCAGGCTCATGCCGGAGCACTCCGCATAGATACTCATCAGATTGCTGATTTCCGGCTTATTCGCCGGATCATACACTACCTCACGCCCCGAATCGGTGGTCGCGCGGCTTATTTTTTTGCGGATAACATCCGGCGGGTCCAGCAGTGCGATGTAGCTGCCTGCATTAGGATTGCTTTTGCTCATTTTTTTACTTGCATCATCAAGTGACATGATCCGCGCGCCGACTTCAGGGATGTAAGGCTCAGGAACGGTAAAGAAATCGCCGAACCGGTGATTGAACCGTCCCGCGAGGTCACGGGTCAGCTCCAGATGCTGCTTCTGGTCTTCTCCAACCGGTACAAGATCAGCATTGTAGACCAGGATATCAGCCGCCATCAGCGACGGGTATACGAACAGGCCGGCGCCGACTGAATCTTTACCGGAAGATTTGTCCTTGAACTGCGTCATCCGCTCGAGCTCACCCATTGCAGTAAGTGTGGTTACAATCCAGCCCAGCTCTGCGTGCTGCGGCACATGTGATTGCATATAAACATTGGATATCTTCGGATCAATGCCTGCTGCCAGATAAAGGGCTGCTACGGATTCCGAATTCTCGCGCAGCGCTGCAGGGTCCTGGGCAACTGTAATGGCATGCAGATCCACCACCATGAAGAAGCATTCATGCTCCTGCTGCAGCTTCACGAAATTTTTGATCGCGCCGATATAGTTGCCAAGTGTCAGTGAGCCGCTGGGCTGAATGCCCGACAATACTTTTTTAGCCATGATTCTCTACCTCCTGAATGTTCTTCAATGTGAACAGAACGCAAAAAGGCCCCACATCCGCAAGGGACGTGAGACCGTGGTGCCACCCTTATTCGCCGTTTGTGATGTTCCGCGGGAACAATGCACCAAACAAGCCTTAGCTTCCGTTAACGGGGAAGAGCCGTCCGGTCTACTGGGGCCTGCAGCCTGTTCAAGCACGGCGCTCAAGGGTCCATTCAGTCAGGAGTGTCCTGCCGGTTCGCATCAACCACCGGCTTTCTGAAGGCGCACTTTCTGCTTACTTGTCCCTGTCATCACATTGTAATCATTTCTTAATGCATTCATCATAGAGCGAGACCGTGAAGTTGTCAAATGACTTATCCACTGCTGAATAAATCTGTTATGATAAAGCTATCCATGTTCTATGCCATCAAGTTAAGTTAAAGGAGCATATCTCTTATGAAACAGGTGACCAAAGGGCAGTGGGGCGGTTATGATACCTATATTCTGCATAGCCGTGAACTGGAAGTCACGCTTTTGCCGCGGCTGGGGAATAACGTTATTTCCTTATGGGACCGCAAGGAAGAGCGGCAAATCCTGCGCACGCCTGATGAAAGCGACTTGGCTTATTACATGCAGAAGCCGTACCATTTCGGCATCCCGCTGTTAGTCCCACCCGGACGCATACGCAAGGGGCAATTCAGCTTCGGAGGCGCCAGCTATCAGTTCGAGCAGAACTCAGCAGGAAATCACCATATCCACGGCCTGCACAGGACCCAGTCCTGGTGCGTCAGTGACATCGAAGAAGATGAGGACGGGTGTGCCGTTACAACAGAATTCAATACTGCAGATGATCCCGGCTGGATGGCCCAGTTCCCTGTACCGCTGCGCATGGAGATGACGTTCAGGCTCCAGGACGCCAGGCTGCAGCAGACACTGAAGGTAACCCATCTGGGAGATACAACGATTCCCTTCGGGATCGGCTACCACACCTGGTTCATGATTGACGGTGAACCCCAGCGCTGGAAGCTGACCCTGCCCGCTGAAGCCATCTATGAATTGAATGACGAGCTGCTAACCAGCGGGAATCTGCTCCCTCTGGGTGAGCTGGACTCCCTGCATCATGGAATGGGCCTTGCAGGCAAGGATCTGGACACCGTGCTAAGAACCGGCGGCTATCAGCCTTCCGAAGCCCTGCTGATGCGTGAAGACGGATATGGCATCCGTTATACAGCAGACAGGAGCCGTTTCCGCCACTGGGTCATTTACACCAAGGGGCTGACTGACCAGTACCTGTGCGCTGAGCCGTATACCTGGCTGCCAGATGCCCCCAACCTTAACCGGGATGCAGACTTTACAGGAATCATCGCACTTAATCCCGGTGATAGCCTGTCTCTGCCGAGCACACTTGAAATCATCTATCCCAAGCTCTAAATTTCATATAATTCCCAGCCTTAAAAACTTCTGAATCCGTGCATGAATTCTCCTCCTCGCGCCCATACTATCTTCACAACGGACGAAGGAGGTGACAAACATGGGTCAAGCAGGTCAACAAGGTCGTGGAAGCCGTTCTAATAACCTGGTCGTTCCACAAGCGAATGCAGCGCTGCAGCAGTTGAAATATGAAGCAGCACAAGAGCTTGGTGTAACGATTCCTCAAGATGGTTACTACGGTAACTACACTTCCCGCGAAACCGGTTCTTTGGGAGGTTACATCACCAAACGTCTGGTACAACTGGCAGAGCAACAACTGTCCGGTCGTTCGTAACATCATCTTTTCAGCCGATTTAACCGGCAGGATTCATTTCTTGACGGACTAGCTTTACAGCCTGCCTGCGCTTCATGCCGAAGCGCGGGCGGGCTTTTTACTTATATCAGAGTTATGTATGGTTCAGCCGAAATACTGGTCTGAGAGGTCGCCGGAATGCGGCCCGCGCGGAGCACGGATCATCAGGTTCGCCATGTTGTAGTTAGACTCCAGAATGGCATCAACCATTACCATCCCTTTACGGACGGCGAATTCATAGCTGATCTCACCATGCGTCCAGCGGCGCTTATACTTCAGGCTCTCCAGTGCCATAAGCCGGAATGAAGACTGCTGTGCAGAAGTCAACCCCTCCTCTTCCGCTTCACTAAAGGCACCGCTGCGTCCGGACAAGGGATTATGGCGGATACCGAACTTGCCGATAACATTATTTCTGATCTGTATAAATACCGTACCGGAGCTTAACCCGGACAATTCCTCCTGCAGCTCCTTAAACACTAAATCCACCTGCCTTGCCAGCGATAGCTGTTCCGTGCGTAGCATATTGTTCCTCCTAAAAGTTTTGTTAGCATAGCTTCTTTGAATATTCTCCGCAAAACTTGCTTCGTAAGCATATGCTTAGTTTTGTTAGCATAGCTTCTTTGAATATTCTTCGGCAAAACTTGCTTCATCGACCTTTCCGATATGATTCGACAAAACACACTGCATAAACTTAAATCCCGGCTCCGTTGATTTGTTAATTACGAAATAACGTCCTTAAAACTGTTACCTACCTACCAGGCCTTATATAAGGCTTTAGGCACATTATAGGACACAGTTTTCGGCGCTTCAACATTATTCAACATAATTGGGTGAATATCCCTATGTATGCGCAGTTCACAGCATTAATTTTGTAAATTTTCATCAAATACGACCCCATTCGACAATAATTCAATTTAAAAAAAGCCCCTTAACAGGGGCTTTTGCGCATTCACACGTAACTTAGATATTCATTTTATCCTGCAATAATATGATTTGTCCTATTTTTGACAAACATTTAAGCGTATTGCTCAGTCATCTGCAGGAATTCGTTAATGTCCTGGGCAATCAGCTCTACTGCGCCCTGCCAGAAATCAGGCTTTGTGAGATCGACTCCAAGATGTCTCATCACCAGCTCTTCCAGCGTCATGATGCCGGTATCACGCAGCAGGCTGTCATATTTATCTGCAAAGGACGGTCCTTCCTGCAGGGCCAGCCGGTACAGACCTGTACTAAACATATAGCCTACAGTGTACGGGAAGTTATAAAACGGAACATCAGAAATATAGAAGTGCAGCTTGGAAGCCCAGAAATGCGGGTGATATTCCGACAGCACGCCGCAGAAAGCCTCTTTCTGCGCTTCCTCCATCAGCGCCGATAACTCATCAGCATTGACGAGACCGTCCTTGCGCTTCTCATAGAAGCGGGTCTCGAACAGGAAACGGGCATGGATATTCATAAAGAAGGCTACGCTGTTCTGAATTTTCGCTTCAAGCAGCGCCAGCTTCTCATCGGCATCGGCGGACGCTTTTACCTGGGCATCGGCAACGATAACCTCAGCAAAGGTCGAGGCTGTCTCGGCTACGTTCATAGCATAGTTCTGGTTGAAGAAAGGCTGGTCATCGAGCAGGAAGGAGTGATAGGCATGACCCAGCTCATGTGCCAGTGTCGATACATTCACAGGCGTCCCGCTATAGGTCATAAAGATACGCGACTCCTTGCTCTCCGGAAACGATACGCAGAATCCGCCCGGACGCTTGGCCGGACGGTCTTCGACCTCAATCCAGTCATTGTCGAAAGCCTGCTCGGCAAAATCCGCCAGCTTAGGACTGAATTTGCGGAATTGCGTCACAATGTCTTTTGCTGCGGTTTCGTAAGGAATTTTGCCGGAGGATTTGCCGACCGGAGCTTCGACATCAACCCAGGACAGTGAATCCTTGCCGAGAACCTTGGCTTTGCGCTGCAGGTAAGAGACAAGCGCCGGCTTACTTTCTGTAATGACCTTCCACATCATATCCAGGGTTGCCTGCGACATGCGGTTGATGGCCAGCGGCTCCTTAAGCACATCGTCCCAGCCCCGTCCCTTGTACAGCTTAAGACGGAACCCCGCCAGATGATTAAGGGTATCTGCGCTGTAATCCTCCGCCGCTGTCCAGGCTTCTTCCCACTTGCGGAACATGGTTTCACGGACACCTGCATCATCATCGCTCAGCTTGTTGAAGGCTTGACCGACAGACAGCAGCTTGACTCCTTCTTCATCTTCAAAAGGAATCTCCACTTTGCCTACAATAGTCTCGTAATGCTCACTCCAGCCGTGGTATCCGTCAACAGCCAGCTCCAGGGCAAGGCTTTCCAGCTCAGGGCTCATCTTCTCGCGTGCCTGGTCCCGGCGTTCACTCAGGACAAAGGAGAGCGGTGCGATTTCAGGACGGGACATCCACTGTGCCCATACTTCATCTGAGGTCTGGCGCAGTAAGTTGTCAAACTGTGAGCTGACGCCTTCAAATCCGGCACGCAGTCCGGTTACTTTGGCTGAGAGGCGTACAGCTCCTTTGTCCTGCTGATTCTGTGCACCAAGACATCCGGCAAACTCCGAAGCCTGTGTCAGGCGGCTTAAGCAGCTCTGCAGCAGCCCGATTACATCATCAAGTGCAGCTGTATCGTATGCGCTCACCGGAAAAGCAGCACTGTTAACCTTTTCCCGCAGGACGGCAATATCCTCTTCAAGCTTATTCAGAAACTCCCCGAACGCTGAGGAGGAGGACCCTCCGGGGAAAATCGAATCTAAATTCCAGGTCAATGAGATAGGTTGTTTCATAGCTGTCCACCATTCCTTTGCTCATATTTAGTTTTCTTGTTATTTGGCTGTATGCCATGGTACAGTGAATACGAAAAGTGCGCTTGCAGCAATGCTCCCGCACATTAAATGACCACAATCCATAAGGAGGGCTGCAACATGAAGCCGCTGCAGATTTCGCCGGAAACGGCCATTACCCTATCCAAACAGCTAGGCGTTCCGCTGGAACACCTGATGCATATGCCTCAACATATTTTGCTGCAGAAAATTGCCGAGCTGTCCAAGAAGCAGAGTACAGACGCCGGAACAGAAGCTCCGCCTGAGAAGGAAAACCAATGATTCCGTTCAGCCATACCTGGCCTTATGACATCATCTACGGTGACCTGTATGTACAGAGTTGTCCGTTCTGCTCCAAAGAGAACGTCCTGTTACCGCTGAAGCCGAAGGAACTGCAGCTCATCCGTGACGGCAAAAAAAGGCTGCTGGTATTTCCCTGCTGCAGCACAAGTCCGACAGTTACCGATAATGACGCCGATTATCTGCTGTTTGACCGTGCTGTCCGCTGAGCAGACATATAAAGCGCATATAAGGGGGTTCCCCTTGTCTGCGCTTTTTTTGTTGAATACTCGGCTGCTAACAAGCGCTACAGACTATAATCGGAGGGCACACCGTCCGGATCTGTATCTTCACCGCGCATCTGCTCACGCAGCAGTGTCCACTGCTCGCGGGCTGCCCGGATCATTGCGGCATCCATAATCCTCTGATCATTAATCAGCCGGGAGAACCACCTGACCGCATTCGCATATTCTCCCAGCCGGCGGTGCAGCTCGCCGATCAGAAACATCAGGCGGGCATCGCTGCCGCCGATCCCGTCACTTTCAAATACCCGGACATATTCATCCAGTGAATAGCGCAGGAACCGCTGCTCCTGCTCTGTCTCACCCTTGTAACGGTACAGCCAGGCAATATGGTGCAGATTGCTGGCGATAATCCGAGGCTTATCCTTAATGCACTGCGCACAGATCAGCGCAAGCTTGTACGTTTCCAGAGCGGTGTCCCAGCTGCGTTTGCCGCCGAAATCACGGGACTTCCACCGGCTTCCAACCTGCTCGTTAAATACCTTACGCTGCCAGTCGGCCAGCTTGTCAGCCGAATTCTCAGTAGAGGCAAAACCGCAGTTCGGGCAGACGCGGACCACATAATAATCCGGATTCTCATTTTTGTAGTAGGAGCAGAAATCTGCGTCACGGCGTATAGCCCGTTTCAGGCTGGGACGAACCCGTGATGTGGAAAACTCATGTTCACAATTAATGCAAATAACCTTTATCGAATACAAAGGGATCAAATCTGACAAATGCCCTCATCCTTTCACCATCATCGGCTCTTTATTCCTGGGGCATATTGACAAAATGGTGCGCAGGACCGGACAGCCTGCTCAGTACAACGGACCGGAGCGGCTCAGCGACCCCCGTCTCTTCCAATGCTTGTTTCATGCAGTCCAGCCATTCCTCCGCACGCTCCGGCGTAATCGGGATGTGCATATGCCTGGCCCGCATCATCGGATGCCCGTGCTCCTGTGAAAAAAGGGCGGGACCGCCAAAAAACTGGCTGAGAAATTGATACTGCTTCTCCAGAACAGGAGTAATATCTTCAGGGAACAACGGGCTCAGCTGCGGATGAAGCTGCACCTTGGAATAGAACACTTCCACCAGCCGGTGAAGCCCCTCAGCGCCCCCCAGATTGTCATACAGGCTTTGGTTTGGATTCATGGAGGTTACCAGCTTTCTTCCTTATTAATGTACGGCCTTTCTATTATAACAAAAAAAGAGCGCTAAACTAAGTTTAGCGCCCTGTAAATTATTTAGTAGGTCCTGAACTCCTCATCACCTGGAGGGACGAGCGAGACCCGGATTACATACACAAAAGCACAAACCAGAACCCCGGCAACTACACTCATCACCATCACTCCATCCCTGATTATAAATATTATAAAGCTGTGCGTGTATTCTTTTTTATAATACCATAACGGAGCCTGAAAAACACAGATTTATGCAACCGCTTTCCTGTTTTTTTTGTGCTGTTTGTCCTGCTTCCGGCATACATCTAAACATAGACCGGGAGGCGTTGCTGATGACTCTGAAAAAGCTTGGCAGTCCGCTGCTGGGCCTTCTTCTGGCCTGCTGCATGGTACTGATGCTGGTGTACCCGGCCAGCACACTTGCTGCAGCCCTGCGCGGGCTGGCGATCTGGTGGGACGTGCTCTTTCCCTCCTTGTTTCCCTTCTTTGTTATTTCTGAATTGCTGCTGGGCTTCGGTGTGGTTCATCTGTTCGGTGCGCTGCTTGACCCTCTGATGCGTCCGCTGTTCAATATACCCGGCAGCGGCGGCTTTGTGGCGGCAATGGGCTATGTGTCCGGGTATCCTGTCGGCGCCAAGCTCACCGCCAAGCTGCGCGAGCAGCAGCTGGTCAGCCGGGCAGAGGGGGAGCGCCTCGTTGCATTTACAACCTCCTCAGACCCGATTTTTCTGCTGGGTGCTGTGTCCGTCGGCTTTTTTCACGATGCCTCCCTTGGGCTGGTGCTGGCACTCGCGCATTATGGCGGAGGCCTGATCGTAGGCCTGCTGATGTCCTTTCACGGAAGAGGGGACAAGTATACTGACCCGCAGGCGCCGGAAGCAGTATTATCCCAGGCTGCGCCTTCACAGCCTGAAGGCCGGATCCGCCTGGCGCTCAGCTCCATGGCCGAAGCCCGCCGCAGGGACGGGCGGAGCTTCGGAGAGCTGCTCAAAAGCGCAATCCAGTCCTCCCTGCAGCTTATTATCGTCGTGGGCGGGCTGGTTGTATTCTTCAACGTGCTGATGGAGCTGCTCACCCGTGCAGGCATTATGACGGCATTGTTCAGCGTACTTGGCAGTGTGCTGTCTCTGGCCGGCTTTCCGCAGCAGCTGTCAGCAGCACTGGCCAGCGGCTTCTTTGAGGTAACCATCGGCGCCCGTTCGGCTGGAGAAGCAGCAGCAGCCATTCCCCTGCAGTTCAAGGCTGCAGCGGCGGCCTTTATCCTCTCCTGGGGAGGGCTGTCCGTGCATGCCCAGGTGGCCAGTATCCTGAACGGAACCGGCCTGCGTTATCTGCCTTTCATGGCAGCCAGGCTGGTACACGGCCTGCTGTCGGCAATCCTGCTGCTGCTGCTCTGGAAGCCTGTTGCCGGCTCAGGCTTGTCTGCAGGCTTCAGCGCGCTGCCTGCAGCGTCCGGATTCACCGCATCAACGGGCTCAGCCTTTGCAGCCAGCCTGGCCCTGCTGGGTTTACTGCTGGGAGCGGCACTCCTGCTGTCGCTCCTGATCTGGCTGCTCAAGCAGCTTACCCGGCGGCTGCGGCAGTCTTGAGCCTCCGGGCTGTGCTTAGCTTTTGCCCTTTATG
This sequence comes from Paenibacillus camerounensis, assembly GCF_000723885.1. Classification (GTDB taxonomy): domain Bacteria; phylum Bacillota; class Bacilli; order Paenibacillales; family Paenibacillaceae; genus Paenibacillus_AQ; species Paenibacillus_AQ camerounensis. The sequence goes on along the minus strand of NZ_CCDG010000031.1, from coordinate 10,172 downwards.
CGCTGCCGGCTGTGATTCTTTGCAGGCCCTTATATTGTGTTCCAGTTCAAGATTGATTATGATCGTTGTATGACTGAAACATACAAAGGAGCCTGTACATCTTGAGATATTATGTTCTGGACCGCGGAGACGAATTGTCCATCAAACTTGCGGAGCAATTTCACAAGCTGGCGGCGGAGCGGGGCCTGGTACTGGATGCGGAATCCCCGGAAATTGTCATTTCGATTGGCGGGGACGGAACCATGCTGCATGCTTTTCATACCTTCATTGACCAGATTCCCAATCTTGCCTTTGTCGGTGTTCACACCGGGCATCTGGGCTTTTATGCCGACTGGCAGGCAGAGGAGCTGCCTTCTCTGATTGACCACATGTGCGGGACTACGGATCTGCCCCCCCACAAGTCGCGTATTGTGCGCTATCCGCTGCTTGAGCTGGAGATCCATAAGAAATCCGGAAGCACCTCCCATATTGCGCTGAATGAATTTACCCTCAAAGGCGTTGACGGGACAGTCGTTATCCAGGTGGATATCAATGACAACAACTTTGAAATGTTCCGCGGCGACGGATTGTGTGTCTCTACCCCGTCAGGCAGCACCGCATATAACAAAAGTCTTGGCGGCGCCATGATGCACCCTACAATTGATGCGATGCAGATCGCCGAGATAGCCTCCATCAACAACAGGGTGTTCCGCACGATGGGCTCGCCGCTTCTGCTGCCCAAGCACCATCACTGCGATATTTATTCACGCAAGGAGCAGCGCCTTCTGCTGACAGTCGACCATATCAACATCCCCGTGGATGATCTGATCTCGGTCCGCTGCCAGGTGTCAGACAAAAAAATCAGCTTCGCCAGATACCGGCCCTTCCCTTTCTGGAACCGCGTCCGTGAAGCTTTTCTCATCTAGAGCATCTGATTTCCAGCAAGATGCAGTTCAACCGGGAAACAACAGCAGTCCCGGTTTTTTTATGTGCAGGAATTTTTACAAACTTTTCTATTATTACTGACATGAACTGATAGACAGAGAGAAAAATTGGATGGTATAATGAACCTATTTTACATAGAGTTTGTTAACTCATAAAGGGGAGAAATTTTGTTGAAAAAATGTACAGCTATTATCGGGACCAGCCTGCTGGCGCTCGCTCTTTCGGTCCCTGCTTTTGCGGCTGAAAAGCCTATTTCTGTCTATGTAAACGGCACTAATCTCACCTTCCCCGCCGGTACGCCTTATCTGGATAACAACTCCGTGCTTGTTCCTTTCCGGGTGGTATTTGAGAAGCTTGGCATGCAGGTGCTCTGGGATGCTTCAACCGGGACAGTGACCGGCACCAGCTCCAGCCTTACCATTTCCCTGAAGATCGGCAGCAAGCTCGCTACAGTCAACGGTACGGTCAAAAAGCTCACGGTTGCCCCTGTATCCAGCAACGGGACAACTTACATTCCGCTGCGTTTTGTAGCTGAAGCTACCGGAGGTACAGCGGTCTGGGACGCTTCCGGCAGAAGCGTGAAGATCACCACTGCAGCATCCACAGCAGCAACTGATGAGCAGGCCATCACGGCACTGATCAGGCAGGCTGTCCAGTATTACAATGAGGAGAAGACCATCAGCTACTACTCTCTTATTGATGATGCAGACAGCTTCAGTGACCAGATCAGCTCGCTCAATAATTTTTTCCAGAACTATGATATCAAGACAACCATTGAAGAGCTAAAGGTTCTCAGCATTCAGGGTAACGAAGCAACTGCCTACACTGTTGAAAAAGAAATCCGGACCGGCGGATATTATCTTCCAGACGAGCGGAGCGAGTATCTGTACAGTCTTGTGCGCGTAAACGGTACATGGAAAATTTCCGAAATTACCAATGAGGACAGAACCGTGCTGCTGACTAAAGAGCAGGGCATGAAGAGTGCAGGGGCTCCTCAGGGACAGGCTGACATTATTAAGGATAATCTTTCTAAATACTTCCTGGCCATGACTGCTAAGAACGTTGATGCAACACTCGCCCAGATGTACTCCTACGGTGAAGATTATGATGCGGAAAGCCGGACATCCCTGCAGGAATTCTTCAGCGAGTACGACCTGAGCTATGCCCTGAATCAGTCCAATGTCTTCTATTATGCCAACGGTGAGGCAGCTGTCTATGCGGAAACGACCGTCAAGGATGCTGAAACCGGGGAAAATGTAGAGCAGCCGATGCTGTTCATCTTCTATCAGACACAAACAGGCACTTGGATGATCGATGATTTCTACTATCTTGACTAACCTGAATAACTCCCGTAATTATTAGTTGTTTCATTGCAACTACAAATCCATTTAAAGGGTGTATCTATTTATATGAAACCGGCAAAATTGATCTCTGCTGTTGTAAGCGGCTGTCTGGCTTTATCCCTTATGTTCTCACCGGCAGCTCTGGCAGCGGATACTGCTCAAGCCACCTCCAATACCGATCTGATCAACGAAATCATGAAGTATCTGGAAAGCTATAATGTTGAAGGGGTTGACCGGGACGCACTGATCCGCGGGGCCATTGACGGGATGGTTAACACACTGGATGACCCTTACAGCGTCTATTTTGATCAGGAGGAAGCGGCTGAATTCGAGCATCAGGTAGATCTGGAATATGTCGGCATCGGCATCAGGCTGATGTATATCTATACCTCCAAAGAGCTGTATATCGAAGAGGTTATGCCAGGCTCACCAGCTGAACAGGCAGGACTGAAGCGCGGTGATACCATTCTCAAAATCAACGGGGTTGCGATTAGCGATACCTCAGGCGAGGAGCTTGCCGGAGCCGCCGGAACGAAGGTTACGCTGCTGATCAGCCGGAACGGAGCCAGCAAAACCATCGCTGTAACGCGCAATGCCATTTCCACTGCATCCGTGACCGGCCAAATCATCGGCAGTAATACAGCCTATATCGCGATTACAGGATTCAGCCAGACTGCTGATGAAGAATTCGCCAAGGTCCTCGGAAATATGCGTGCAGCAGGCATGAAATCACTGGTTCTTGACCTGCGTGACAATACCGGCGGCTATATGGATTCTGCGTACAATATCGCTTCCATGTTTATGGATTCCGGCATTATGATGTATACTGCCGGTCAGGACGGCCGGCTGGTGCCTGAAACCATTACAAACGGCAGCAAGATCGGGGTTCCGGTCGTCATTCTTACTAATGAGTATACAGCCAGTGCTTCCGAAGCGCTGACCGGTGCTTTGCGTGACAACAAGCTGGCTACCATTGTCGGCACCCGCTCTTACGGAAAAGCCCGGATCCAGAGCCTGCTTCCCGTATCGAACGGAGATATGCTGAAGCTGACTACAATGAAGTACCTGACTCCGAACAAAGAAGACTTCAACCATGTCGGGCTTGCTCCGGATATCGAGGTTCAAGGCAAAACGGCACAGCTGGTAGCCGCACTGCGGATTGCCGGGTTGACTACGATCACGCTGGCGGGCGACAACCATATCCTGGACGTCAACGGCCATGCCTTTGCCGGAAATATCGGCCTGCTGAAGCAGGATAACAAAGTATATGCATCGGCCCGAATACTGGCTGCACTGGTAGAATGTGATATTACTTGGGACTCCAAGAATAAGAAGGCGGTATTTACGAACGGTGCCGGCAAAGCCTTCGGGTTCACATTGGCCTCCAAAGAAGCCGTATCCAAAAATGATGAGACTCTGATTGATGTCAGTGCATTCGCGAAGAAATTCCCTGCACTTACCTGGAGCTACAATGCTGCAGCCAATCAGCTGAAATTATCTGTAAAATAATATCAGTTATACAAAAAGAGCATCCCGGCAGCCATCATAAATGGTTGCCGGGATGCTCTTTGGTCTGACTGTTCATTTCCAGTCAGATTAATTCGCAGGATTATTTGGCTGCTGGTTGTTATTGTTATTCTGGTTCTGATTCTGGTTCTGATTCTGGTTCTGATTCTGGTTCTGGTTCTGTTTCTGGTTGTGCTGTCTGTTCGGGGATTCCTTGTGATGCTTCTTGCCTTGAGCATCCTTGTTCCGGTGATTCCGGCTCTGATGCTCACGGACAGGCCTTTCCTTGTTCGGGCCCCCGTCCTTGTTGCGGCCTTCAGATCTGTTGGGAGCTTCACGGTGTACTCTGACAGGTGCCGCAGCTTCCGTCTGCTCCGGCTTCGTTTCATCAGCCGCTGCCGGTTCAGAAACCTCTTTGATCAGAATGTCCTTGTATTCCCCTTCTTTAGGCGTTTCTTTCAATTTATGCAGCACAAAATACGCGCAGCCGAAGTTGCAGTATTCATTAATATAATCAACCATGCCGGAAATCGCCGTATCACGGTTCACCTTGGGATGGTTATCCCGGAAAAAGCCCTTCAGCCGCAGCTGGCTGTATCCCCAGTCACCAATAATAAAATCATAACGCTCCAGCACCTCGCTGTACCGCCCGCGGAATGCCTCCGGGTTCCAGCCGTCTTTATGATCGAGCATCAGCTCGTAGCCTTTTCCACCTATAACGATCAAGCGCGTGTCGCCTGCCTTTCAACTGTAAAAGTTTCAACGTAGCCGTTGCCTCATATTATAGCATGTGCAATGGGGGATTGCCTGTTTTTGTGAAATTTGTCTGCACAGCATTCGCCCCGGCTTACTGGTACCTTTAGACAGATGCGGATAAAATGAAGCCGTTTGCCTCAATCTATAATAAAAAGCATCCGGCAGTTTTTTAAGCCGGTTTTTATAGGAGGTAGTTATCATGCTGGCCCAGCGCAAAAGAAAAGCGACCCGAAAAACCGTACTGTGCCTCACCGCAGCCCTCATGCTGTGCAGTGCGGGCCAGGCAGCTGCCTCTGCCCCGGCAGTGATGTCCGCCGGCTACTCTGCCGTGGATAAAACGGACCTGCTTGCTGCGCGGAAGGAATTATATGAACAGATGAGCGCAGCAACCGGGATTCCCTGGTTCCGCTTCGCCGCCATTGATCAATATGAGCGGACCATCGCCAAAAAAAAGTCCGCTAGCGAAGCCCCGGACTCCCCGCGAATTACCGGCATCAGCATTCCGGCCCCGCTATGGGCCGGTCCGCTTAACCCGGATCAGGGAGACACTTCTCCGGAATCAATCTCCTTCTTCGGCGGAATCGGCTATGACGGCTCCGGGGACGGCAAGGCCGATCCGGCCAACGATGCCGATCTGCTCTACAGCATGGCCAGACATCTGCTTAGATACGGGAACTCTGCCAGTGATTTCAGCATCGGCGTCTGGGAATATTACCATAATGGCCGCGCTGCGCAGCGTGTTGGCCAGTTCGCCAAGCTATATGAGCATTTCGGACGGCTTGACCTGTCCGGCAGCGCTTTTCCGCTGCCCATCGGCAACTCCTATGCCTACCGCAGCACCTGGGGGACGGGCCGGAGCTGGGGAGGCGCGCGTATTCATGAAGGAACCGATCTTTTTGCACCCCACGGCATGCCTGTACGCAGCACCTGCTTCGGGATTGTCGAGACCAAGGGCTGGAACCGCTACGGCGGCTGGCGGATCGGCATCCGTGACATCGAGAACCGTTACCATTATTACGCCCATTTATCAGGGTACGATAAATCCGTAGCCCGCGGGGATATTGTAACCCCGGGTCAAATCGTCGGCTGGGTCGGCAGCTCCGGCTACGGAAGTCCTGGAACCCAGGGCAAGTTCCCGCCGCATCTGCACTACGGTATCTACCGTGACCGCGGGATTACGGAATGGGCCTTTGACCCGTATCCGCTGCTGAAGCAGTGGGAGAATCAGGAGTACCGCGCCCGGAAGAACAAGAAAAGCAAATAGCCGTCAGTACAACAGCATACAGCCGAACGGCTCCAGCTCTACCAGTATTTTGCCGCTATTGCGGATGGTCAGTCCGCTGAGCAGCTCGGTCAGCACCTTTTTATCTGTGCGGACACTGCTCAGCTCAAGCTGATAGGTATTGGGTGAATTGTTAATCAGCACAGCGATCTTATCCTGTTCCCAGCGGCGCATATACCCCATAACACTGCGCGGTTCATCGGTAAACCAGGGACGGAATGCGCCCTTTTGCAGAATGATATACTGTTTTCTCAAGGCTATCAGCTTTCTGTACCACTCATACAGCTCTATGTTCTGATCCTCAGCCTGCCACACCATCGGCTTGCGGCAATGCGGATCTGTGGCTCCCTCCATGCCAACCTCATCGCCATAGTAGATCATCGGGATGCCGATATAAGTCATCTGGAACAATACAGCCAGCTTCATCCGGGCCAGCGCTGTTCCCTGCCTGTCCCAGCCGCGCCCGTTCTCCTTGCAGGCAGTCAAAAAACGTTCGGTATCATGACTGCCCAGCAGCTGGAACATAGCCGAATTGGCTTGATCGTTGTACAGCGCCTCTATATGCAGCAGCTGTTCCATAAAACGGGCCGGTCCTGCCGACTGCAGCGCAAAGAACTCCAGCACCGCCTCCCGCAGTACATAATTCATTCCGCCATCGAATTGGTCGCCCCTCAGCCACTGACCTGAAGCATGCATAATTTCACCGATCAGCAGCAGCTCGGGAAACTCCGCCTTCAGCTCGCGGCGCAGACGGGTCCAGAACCCGGGGTTCACCTCATTTGCCACATCCAGCCGCCAGCCGTCAATTCCCGCCTCACGCACCCAGTGCCTGGCAACGGCAAGCATATAGTCTGCAGTCTCTGGATTATTCATATTCAGCTTAGGCATATGTACTTCTGCTTTGGCAAAGGTTTCATAGCCCGGTTCAGGGTGCTGGCTGACCGGATAGGAGCGGATGAAAAACCAGTCCTTATACGGTGACTCCTCCCCTTGCTCCAGCACATCCCTGAACGCAAAAAATGTATCCCCTGAATGATTGAATACCGCATCCAAAAGAACGCGGATACCGTGCCTGTGAGCTTCATCCACCAGCTTTTTTAAGTCCTCAGCGGTTCCAAAACCGGGGTCAATCTTGTAATAATCGGAAGTATTGTACTTATGCCCGGACGGGGATTCAAAGATCGGCGTCATATAGACGGCTGTTACACCCAGCTCATGAAGGTACGGTATTCTGTCCGTAATTCCCTGCAGGGTTCCCTGATTATAGCTGCTCGGAAAAATCTGGTATACAATGGCTCCGCTGCTCCATTCCGGCACCTCCAGTGCTTCAGGCCGGTGCACATAGGCATATTGAAAAGCCCCTGCCTGCTCGCGGTTCCCGGCCGTTCCTCTCTCTCCGTACCATGCATAATCCCCCTCCGGATTGGACGCATAGAAAACATAACGGCATCTTCCGGTTGGGGTCAGAATTACCGCTTCATGAATCTCGTAAGCTCCTGCTGAACCAATCCGCTCCATCGCGAGCGGCTGCTCTCTTCCGGGTGAATCATAACGGTCGGAATGGATAACGGTGCAGGACAGCTGCAGGCCGGCAGGTACGAACAAGCGCAGCTTCAGCGCCCCTTGTCCGGCGGGAAAGGCAAACGGGTCATCGGCAGTATGATGGAAGAACCAGCGTGTCGGCATATTTTACAGTCTCCTCATTAGGTAAAATCGTCCCGGTTCCCAAGCGGATGTAATTCCGTTGCTGTACGCGGCTCATTATAAGTAATTAAATCAGGGAAACCGGTTTCTCTAATTTGAAATTACCATCTGCTGTATACGTTGTCAATTCTCTTTAGCCGCAGGCTCATAAAGTTTCTGCCTGTCTGATGAAATGCAGAACCTCCTTCATTACCCGTGCATGGTCATCGCAATGGCAGAGCATATGACCGCTTTTTTCTACCATCAGCACCTGCTTTTGCCCGGATGGAATTGTCCGCTCCAGAAATCCTGCGCTTTTGGTCTTTACGAGGTGGTCCCTTGTTCCCTGAACAATCAGGGTTGGAGCTGTAATCTGCGGATAAATGTCAAAGCTCTCACGGACAAGGCGCCGGAATTGCCGGGTGGCTTTGGGCGGTGTAGAGCCGAATTTGCTGAAGTAATTTCTGAGCATGGCCGGACTGCCCAGTGTTCTTACAATCTCCAGCGGATTGAGCGGAAAGACGGGTGCTGACAGCAGGGTAAGCGACTTGACAGCCTGCCGGTACTGCACAGATAAGCGGGATGCAATCAGTGCGCCGGTAGAAAATCCGATCAGATGCACCGCCTCCTGCTCCTCCAGCAGCTTGTTCAGCTCATGCTCGGCACTCTGCACCCAGCCGAACCGATCCGACTGCCGGAGCTCCCGCCTGCCCCCGCCATGGCCTGCAAGCGTAAAGGTCCGGGAACGGTAGTGATGCTGCTCCATATATTGTGACAACGGGGATATCTCGTGTTCGCCGCCGGTAAATCCGTGAATGAATAAACAGCTGTCCATATCTGACCTCTTTTCTTAAGCAAATATACAGTATATACCACCCTTAACTATATTTTATCCAATACATGCAAAATAAGCCTCAACGCTTTTATCGTCAAGGCTAAAAGATATACATTCACGCTGGGCATCGGATCAGCGCTCCCACCATGTCAGGCTCAGTGCAGATGTAATAACCAAGCCGATCGCAGAGCTGGAGGAGGTTACGTTGGCACACAGGGAGCTGCCGGGAGGCAATACGATGCTGCCGGTAAAGGATTGGCTGAAGCTGCCCGGCGCCAGCTGATAGCTGTTCAGCACCGTTCCTCCGCTGACTGCCGACGTGGCGGACTGTACAGTCTGGCTGCTGACCGCTGAACTGGCCAGATTATTGTTAACCGCCGGCAGAGCTGCCGGAGAGCTTAACGTCCCTCCTCTTATGATTGTAAATGCCCCGGACATGGCGGACAGCAGGGAGGACCCTCCGATGCTGCCGGTAATACGGGAGATAAACACTGTTCTGCCGCTGCCAGCCGGATTGTTAATCCGCACAGAGATAACAGCTGAGATCAGGCTGAGGACAACGGTAGCGCTGGCGGAAGCATTGGCTGAGTACAGGACCGCGCTTTCTGCTGCACCCAGCTCAGGAGGAGCCGTAATATCCGGTGACCGGAAGGTATTGGTCATTTCCACAAACAGCGGCTGATCATTGTCGTTGAATACATAGTGATTAGGCACTGGTAAACCCCCCTTCCATCTTTAATATTCCCACCAGTTGATGGAGCCGGTTGCAGCTGTGCTTCCCGAGGCAATAGTGATGGAGACCGTCAGGGAGCTGCCGGGCGGGACGACAATCCGTCCGTTGAAATCGACAAGGACCGGACCTGCTGCCAGCAGCAGCGAGGCCAAAGTGGCCGGTGTTCCGGTCGGCGCAGCGGTTGAGGTACGGGCCGTCATCACACTTGTTACACTGCTGCCAAAATTAAAATTAACCGGTGTCCCGGTTGCGCCCGTTACTGTTGCATTGCGCAGCAGAGACAGCGTTACCGCAGCCGTAGCCGAGCTTGCCGTTACGCGTGATATATAAGCCGTGCGCCCGCTGCCCACGGGATTAAACAGCTGAATCACCAGCGGTGCAGCTGTTGTTACTGTGGAAGTAAAAGGAATGGCGAACAGCAGGCCGGATATGGCCGCATCGGATTCCGGAGAAGAATCGATCGCCGGAGCAATATAGGTATTGACCTGTTCCGTAAATAACGGCTGGCCGCTCTGGTTAAAAACAGCATCATTCGGCATTCTTCCGCCTCTCCTCTCTTTCTAGCATACTTTCATTTTATGCCGCCGGCAGCCGCAGGTTGTTTGGAAATCTGCGTATTTATTGCTTCTGTTGCCCAAGCATTCCCCTGACGATGCCATATATTAATATCACACCATTCGAATGGCTTATTTGCAGCCGTACAGGCTTTGCTGTGCCGTAAACCGCATTGCGCAGAGACTTATTGTGTTCGAGACCCAGACGACGGTTTGGGTCTTTTGCCCGAGCAGGCTCTGTATTTTTCTATTCAATTAAGAAAGGGTGAACCTTGTGCCAAATTACAGTTCGTTTCAATCTAACCCGGATAATCTGCGCACGCTCATTTTCGGCCGGGACCCGTCCACCTTAAATGACCTGCCGCTGACTACCGATTCCAGCTGGTACCGTAACGAACCTCTTGGATGGGACGATTACCAGCGTGCTGGGCGCTACCATCACTGCCGGTACATTATCCTCCGCTGGTACGGTAACGAACCTCTTGGATGGGACGATTACCAGCGTGCTGGGCGCTACGATCACTGCCGGTACATTATCCTCCGCTGGTACGGTAAC
>NZ_CCDG010000030.1 GCF_000723885.1 Paenibacillus camerounensis | reverse complement strand
TCCTGCTGCAATCCGCCCCGCTCCTGTACCCCCAACCCCCGCTGCCCCCGCCGGACTCCTGCCCGCGCCAAAAGCAGACAGATCCGGCAGCATAAGCAGCAGCACCAGCAGCCCCGTCACCAGTGACCTGAACCGTTTCATAAATGCGCCCCCCTCTAAGCAAAAATGGACTTCCCTTCCATCTTAGGTTGATAGCGTTTACAAAACGAGGTGTGTTTGTACCCGGCACAGGTGTATTCTTACGGAGATCTGACTGGTTGAGCGGTCAATACTTGTTATCAAACAGATAAAGCAGCCGCCTGGAAAAAGCAATGTTCAGCCCGTTCCAGACTGCCGCTATATTATAGAAGTAATTTATTTTCGGGAAAAAGCAATATGGCCGTCCTTCATCACTAATCTGACATTTCGCACAGAATGTTTGTTTGCATTCAGGAGAGCGTTTACCGCATAATAATTACCAGATGAAGGTAATCTTCATTTATAAAACGTTTGTTACCTGGAGGCTTATATGAAGAACAAAAGTGATAAAGCGGACAAAACCGATAAAATCGAACCCCCGAAGCTCCCAGACCCCGCCCTCCTGCCGCAGCAGCCGATTGATGCCCTGCAGACCAAGGAGGAATACAGCCGCTGCCAGATCAGCGATGTTCAGCTGGAGTACCAGGAGGCCGAGAAGGTCTCTTTTGACAAGGTATTATTCAAAAATGTTATTATCAGCGAATCCTCACTCCGCGCCATTGAGCTAACGGATGTCGTGTTTGAAAACTGCGACTTCTCTAATGTAGATTTCAGCGAGGCCTTTATCCACCGTACCGAATTCAGACAATGTAAAATGATCGGAACCGATTTCACCCGGGCCCGCTTTCAGAATGTCTCTGTGACTGATTCGCTATGCGATTTCGCCAGCTTCCGGTTCGGCAAGCTCAAGCTTACCGCCTTCGGGCAGTGCTCGCTGAACACCGCTGATTATTATCAGGCTGACTTTCAGAAAGTCGCATTTGAAGAATGCACAATGGACCAGGCCGTCATGGCCGGAGTCAAGCTGAAGGATACCGACCTGAGCAGCTGCGAATTCACCGGTCTGCAGGTGGATATCGAAGACTTGCCGGGCTGCATTATTGCTGCGGATCAGGCGGCTTCTTTTGCCGGACTGCTGGGTCTTATCATTAAGTAGCGGATTATTTCTCCGCTTCCAGTGTTATTAGCTTCAGCTTGCCGGAACATTTGCCGCACCGGTAGCGTGCCGGATCGGCCCGCCGTTTGCGCGGATATTCCATATCACAGGCTGTACACACCAGCTTGTACCGGTAAGGCTGCGGTTTACGCGCCTTGGCCCCGGGAAGCGTCTGACAGTAGCGGCTCCCGCCGACTTGGGCCAGCAGGCTTTTAAAATCGGCATCCCGGTGCATATAGCCGCGCTTAGCCAGATGCAGATGATAGTGACAGAGCTCATGCTTGATAATTTTCTCCGTCTCCTCATGCCCGTTAACGGCAAGCTGCTGCGGATTGATCTCTATATTATGACTTTTGGTAAAATACCGTCCGCCCGTCGTCGTCAGTCTGCTGTTAAAGCTGGCCTTGTGCCGGAACGGCACGCCGAAGCTGTTGAGCGATATCCGCTCAATCCACTGCTGCAGCTCCTCGTTACTCATACTGATGCTTGTACCGGTCATAGCGTCCGCCCCCTTTTTTAACAGTGCAAAAATAACATCACCTCTTGAATTGTAACTTGCCCATAGGCTACACTGTCAAGAAGGAAGACAAGTACGGAGGGAGAATAAGTTATGCCAAAAATGCGGTATGTAATCTTGCAGCAGCATCAGGAACTGCAATTTGTAGAAATGCCAGAGGAATATGCGTACCAGCTGAGTGCGCTTAATCTGCGCCTGAATAAGGAGATCGACAAGCTGACCGCCGATAATGTGCCGGATCTGCCGCTTGCGGTTGCGGAGTGCGATGCGCTTGAGCTTTTGCGCGAAGGGTATGTGCTGGAGTCTGGACTGGGGTATATCAACCGGCTGGAGAACGCTTTTGCTTCCATTCAGGAGAAGGAATATCCGCTTATCTCGCTGCTGACCGAAATCCGCGCCCTGCAGGCGCAGCTTGAGCAGTGGTATGAAGAGGAAGAAGAAGGCGTGCATTAGGATTTTTTTGTAAAAGACGGATCAAGCAAATTGTTACCCGCTGCCGCACCATTGGGCCCCTTTATCCATATGCTATCTGTACATAGGATGCATGCTCGTAAGGAGGGGTACATTTGCCGCAGTGGCTCTGCAATCAGCTGATGAAGGCTTATTTCAAGAAAGACCGGCGCCAGATCAAAATGCTCAACGAATGCTGGTTCTTCTACCGTAACTCCGGTGATTCCCGGGAATTTGTCCAGCGGGATTTATAATCGAATGAAACAATGTGCACAAGCAAAAGCCGTGTCTACCTTCAGGTAGGCGCGGCTTTTTGGGGTTAGACGTTAATCTAGCGAATGTCCGCTCACCCTCTAATTAAAACATCGGGAAGACGTACCGCACCAGGAAAAATAAGATTCCGAAGATAATAATAATGTAGGCTGCGTATTTAATAAAGGTGGATGCGACAACGCTGGAGTCCGAGTGCTTGCGTACCTCCGTGCGTTCAACCTCAACACTTCTATCCTTGTAATTCGGATCCATCATCAACCTCTCCCTTCAAATTTGAACTGTTATGACATCCATTAACCCCGGATTTTTCAGGTTGAAACAAATAGCCGCATCTTCCTGCGTCCGGATTATACACAGACGGCAGGAGCTGCGGCTAGAGAATTGATGTGCAATGGATTCGTAATTCTAAGCAAGCCAGCCTTAATTAAAACTGCGGTTCGACGGCCAGGAGCCCTGCAGCTTGCGGATCAGCACAATTTGACCAGTATGGTAAAAATCATGCAGAATCAGGCTCATCACCTCTTCGCCCGGAGCATGTCCGGAGCCGCCCCAGTCATATGCGCCTTCTTCCAATGCTTCAATGATCTCCCGAAGAGAGGCATGGACCGACTTCAGCTTAGTAACGGCCTGTACCCAGGCTTCTTCCCCGCTCTCTGTCACGGTAAAGGTGGCATCATTGTTCTCCAAATCCGGAAGCTGCTCCAGCCCCTTAAGCTTGCGCAGCAGACGCTCCTTGTAGTAAGTCAGATGATTCACCGTCTCCCAGATTGAGTTGCCCGCTTCGCCCGGCTTCCAGACTGCCTGCTCGGCATTAACACCCTCCAAGGCATCACTTAGCGGCGGCGCCCAGTCCTCGGTGTCCATGGCATAGTCCCAGTTCTCTAGCAGTACTTCGCTTATTTTGTTTTGCATGATTTACCTCCTGTGCGGATGAGAGATCAAATTCCAATATCCCCGTTAGGGGCGTACTGGCAGTTGAGGTCAGTGTAACATTTTGGGTGGGGGGATTACAATGTGTATGCTATGGGGGACTGACAGCTACCATGGCCTGTCTCCATCTGCTACTTCAATCTATGTTCACGAATGAATATAGATGAGAAAAACCAACATACAATATTTCAAATCAAACACGTCGCAATCCATTCTCCATACGGAGAGTAGAGTGCGACCTTGGGGCATCTCCTCGGCTATACAATCTACATATTTCAATCCACGTACTCCATACGGAGTGCGACTTTCAGTGGTTCGGCTATCGTACCAGCCTACTTAATTTCAATCCACGCACTCCACACGGAGTGCGACCAGCTCCCGCAGTTCAGGCGCTCCCGTCCGGTCTGAATTTCAATCCACGCACTCCACACGGAGTGCGACCGTGGGTTGAAAAGGGCAATGAAATGGCCAAAGAACATTTCAATCCACGCACTCCACACGGAGTGCGACTAGTGACGATTCAGTCCAATCATCCGATTCTTTATTTCAATCCACGCACTCCACACGGAGTGCGACCGCTGTTACCCGTGCATTTAAGCTGTCGTAAAGAATTTCAATCCACGCACTCCACACGGAGTGCGACAGCGGAAAACAGCATAATTCATGCCGTTCCCACATCAATTCAATACATTTTTACAGAAAGAGTATTGCAAAAAGTATCGATCAACCGTTGACTTTTTATCAACACTGTCTAACCCTTAGGGTTTCGACAAATTCTGAGGTGCGAAGGAACCGGGGATTTCATGGGAGCTTGGCATTCGCACTACTAAATCATACTTCCATCCACGCGCTCTAATATATAGAACAATTCACAAACGTATGCGACTTTTTGGGGTGACAGTATCTTTTACTCCTTATCTAATTCGGTCTTACTTGAATCAGCTTTGTTCTTCGGCGGCCTTCCCCTGCGCGGCTTGGTTACCTCACTCTCCGCATCCAGTTCAATGGTATCCAGCTCAATCCCGAACGTGCTTCCCAGATCCCCATCTTCCAGAACTCTCCGGCCACGCCGGCCGCTCTTACCCATCAGATCCTGAGATTGCTTGGCAAGTGATGCCGAAATCAGCTCATCCATCTTCACATTACGTAGCTCGAAGAGCAGCGCAGAATCCTGATCGAATCGGGCGCCTATCCCATACAGCACAGCTGCTACATGCTTGCACATTACCGCATAATCCGGACAGCTGCAGCTGAAGCGAATCTCTTTGGGGGATGGAAACAGACCCTTGCCCTTGGTCGTGAACAACTCAGACAGCCCCGCAGGGAATTCCCCGCCTGCGAGTTCTTGGAGCGAGCTTATTTGGCCAGCGCAACCTTCAACAATCTGCTGCCATGTGGGACTGGACAATGAACTTATTGTTACCTCAACCTTATATGGCTTCCTTGAGCCCCCCTGAACAAGCGCCTCTACCTTGCCGCCAGCGATCTGCAGGTCAATCACCGAACCATGTCTTACATAGCTGCGCCCTCGATCAATCCGATTGCTGTAATCCGCATAGCTCTCCAGATTCGTACACCATGCCTTGCCCCACCAGGTCGTTGTAATGCTGCGTCCCGTGATGACAACCGGCCATACTTTAGGGTTTTTCTTTTGCAATATTGCTGCTGCCGCTGCGGCTCTGCGTTTCTTCTCTGCAACAGGTACGTATTCAGGAAATTCACTATAGAACCCCATAATCATCCACTCCCACAGCTTACTCTATTAGCTTCATCAAATTCAGTAACTGGTCATTATCCATTTCCGTTATCCAATTGTCCTGAATATCCGGCACAATTTCCTGGGATAGACGAACCTTATCCTCGATGATCTGATCGATTTTCTCCTCAATGGTTCCTTGCGTAATGAACTTATGGACAATCACATTTCGCTGCTGGCCAATCCGAAACGCCCGGTCTGTCGCCTGATTCTCCACCGCCGGATTCCACCATCTGTCGAAATGCACCACATGGTTAGCCGCCGTCAAATTCAGCCCGACTCCGCCCGCTTTGATCGAGAGTACCATGAATGGCACATATTCCTTACCCTGAAAAGCGTCCACCAGCTCTTGCCGTTTCCCGACAGGAGTTCCCCCATGCAAGACAAGCCCTTTGTGCTGAAAGATCGGCTCCAGAAAAGCCTGCAACGCTTCCGTCACTTCCCTGAATTGTGTGAAAATAAGGACTCGTTCCCGCTTTTCGTAGATTGTCTCACAGATTTCGCGCAGCCGTGCAAACTTTCCGCTATCCGGCTCCGCATACACCTGCTGGCCCAAATATTGATCGGGGTGGTTGCAGATTTGTTTGAACTTCATTAATGCAGCAAGCACCAGACCTTTGCGCTGAATCCCCTCATCCGCATCCTCCAGCTTCTCCTGTAATTCCTTAACCAGTTTCTTGTATAGTACGATCTGTTTTTTGGTTAATGAAGCATACGTCTTCATCTCGATTTTGTCAGGCAGATCGGTAATAATACTGCGATCCGTCTTCAGCCGACGCAGAATAAACGGACTCACCGTCTGCCGCAATCTTCCATAGCCATCACTGGAATCACGCAGTCCTCGCGTGAATGTACCGAATTCCTTTGCCGTACCAAGCAGCCCCTTATTGAGAAAATCAAACAACGACCAGAGATCGCTGAGCCTGTTCTCTATAGGAGTGCCTGTCATCGCTATCCGGTAGGAGGCATTGATTCCCTTTACCAGCTTCGTCTGCTTGGTGCCGGGATTTTTGATAGCTTGGGCTTCATCTATAATGAGCATGTCCCATCCATGTGTATTCAGCCACTCATACTTGGCAAGCATTCCATAGGTCGTAATGACAAGCTGAATCCCGTCGCCCAGCGCAGCTGCTTGCTGTATATCTTTGTTCTCGGACGAATGGCATACGTAGTAGCTTAAAGAAGGCGCAAACTTGCCAATCTCTCTCATCCAGTTGCCGACCAGCGAAGCAGGAACAACGAGCAAGGCCCGTTCTTGCCTTACACTTCGGATATAATTAAGCAAGGCAATAATCTGTATGGTTTTGCCTAGACCCATATCGTCTGCCAGACAAGCTCCCAGACCCAGCGTCTTCATCATATGCAGCCAGCTTACGCCCCGCTCCTGATACTCGCGCAAGCTTGCCTGGAAATCCTCACCGGCTCCGCCGAGAGGCTCAATGCGATCAGGCTCCTGCAACCGGTCCATAACCGATTCCAGCCATTGCCCGTTCGTGACCTCAACCTCGACCATATCTGCTTCCACATGCAACAGGCGTTCCGCATTCATATGCAGCTTCATCGCCTCAACGATGCTCAGCCCTGAACCCCCAGCAGTTTCTTCTGCCCGCTCATAAGCATCCAGTGCCTGCTGCAGGCGTTTATGATTGACCTCAACCCATTTGCCCTTGATGAGGGCCAGTCCTTCCTGCTCAGCAAGTAATTGCCGCAGTTCTTCCGCAGATATCGCTTCATCCCCTAACCACAGATTGGCCTGGAAACTGAGCAATGCGTCGGCACTTAAACGGGAAGGCTGCTTATCTCCAACGCTAACATTTAATTTAAGTGAATTAGACTTGCTGCGCCACCATTTGGGAATCCGGCAGAGCACGCCCGCTTCCTCATATAGCACTATCTCACGCAGGAAATCATATGCTTCTTCAGAAGTCAGCCCAATTGGATAAAAAATATCGCCCGACTCCACAAGCTCGCTAATCAGCCCGCTTTGTTCTGCTGCACGGTGCACCGTTGAGAGCAGTTCCAGCAGCTTCCCACTGTTCTCTCCGTAATCTACCAGCGCTTGTTTGAGTGGTAAATGTCTTGTTTTGCCCGCTTCCTGCTTCTCTGAAGCATACGTAGATAAGAATGAAAAGGGATATTCACTTCCTTCCTTGCTCTCTACAAGGTGGAAGTAGACTCTGCCCGCCGGTTGATATGCGGCACCGCTATCCGCGAACCACTGGGCCATACTGCCGCTATGCCGTTTCACATTAGCTGAATATGCCCGATGCAAGCCTTGCCAGAGCCCCTCTATAAAGCTAGCATCCAGCCATTGCGATCCGATCAGATAAGGGGCGCCTGACAGCCATTCCTTTACATTCTTATTCTCCAGCGGAAGGACAGCCGTATCACGCTCCCCTTCCAGATCAGGATGCTGGGCCATTCCTTTTAAAAAATGGATTCCAATCCGCTGCATGAATCGTAGTGACTCCGACAGCCCCTCATTCTGCCGTTTCAGGGCCAACTCTAGCAGGAATTCGTCCGAATCCTTACGAAACAGCTTATACAGCTCATCTTGAAGGGCTTGCTCAGCCGATTCAGCCTCTGCTTGCGATTGCCCCTCTTGCCAGTCTAATTCATACTGCCCCTCTGAAAGCAAAACAACAATAAGCTGCCCTCTCCCGGCAGCCACAGTGGTTGTACTCTGCTGTTGCATAGCATTCACTCCCTTTATACACACCTAATTACAATCTTTCAGATAAGTAAGAGCGGTTTTATGTTTTATTTTGGCATAGCTCAGGCTTTGTTTCAATGTTTCGATCATGTATTCCATATGAAGTGCGACATTGATTAATTTGCAAAGCTATATAATGCGTAAGGATTCAATCCACGCACTCCATACAGAGTGCGACCCGACCACGCATTTAACCGGGTCGCACTTGGTGTTATTTCAATCCACTCATACAGACTGCGACAGAAAGTTTATGCCGTCATGATGGACCCGGCGAAATTTCAATCCACGCACTCCATACAGAGTGCGACAGCGAAAAGCCTTACAATCAATGCTTCATAAGCATTAATTAACTGCTTTCCTTTTAAAATCATATCACACAAATATTGATACATTATTGACTTTTTTAACTATCAATCATTATCATTCGATTTCGACAAAATCTGAGGTGCGAATGATCCGGGAAATCCATGGGAGCTTCCCATTCGCACCGCCATCTCCCGCTCCAGCTCCGCCTCAATCTCTTCATTACTCACTACTGCTTCTTTTGCCTCCACAATCCCCAGGTGCTGCTTAATCTGCTTAAGGTCGCTCTGCACCTCCCTCAGGCGTGCATGAATGCTGAACAGAAAACCAAAACCTACGGCAAACATCGTGAACAGCCCGTATGGACCAAGGAAGGAAGATATAATGATAGCGGTTACAATCGCAACGATGGTTCCAAGTATAATCATGTGCAATCTCCTCATCTCTAAAGGATTTACTAAATTCAGCGCGACTCAAGAAAATTCCGGCCAACAAAAATGGATATGTCCCTTCCTACTTTATAATCCTAATTACATTTCTGCAAACACAAAAGTATCAATTCGTACATGCTTCTTCAGCAGACTAAACCTACATTTATAATATTTACCAGTTTAATTATTATTCGTATCTTTTCCTTTACAATAAAAAACCCCGGAGACACGCCGACTCGCGCGTTCTCCGGGGCTTCTGCTATTTAGGCTAATCTTACTGATTGCCGGTTTTATTGCGGAAGTAGTTGTGCAGGAATTCCTTGGCCCGCTCGGATGTGGGATGATTGAACACCTGATCCGGAGTGCCTTCCTCCACTATCTTACCTTTGTCCAAAAAGAGTACCTTACTCGCCACTTCATATACGAAGCTCATTTCATGCGAAACGAGAATCATCGTCTGGCCGGTGGCTGCGGTCTTTTTGATGGTCTGAAGCACCTCGCCAACGAGCTCAGGATCAAGCGCTGAGGTTGGCTCGTCCAGGAGCAGCAGCTTCGGCTTCATCGCCAGTGCACGGGCAATGCCCACACGCTGCTGCTGGCCGCCGGACAGATGCTTCGGGTAATAATGAGCGCGGTCCGACAGCCCCACTTGCTCTAATTGCTCCAGGGCGATTTGTGCGGCTTCGCGGTCATTCATTTTTTTGACAATCTTCAGGCCTTCCTTGACATTATCCAGTGCTGTCCGGTGCTGGAACAGATTGAAATGCTGGAAGACCATGGCCGTCTGCTTCCGCAGCTCCAGCCGCTGCTTGTTCGTAATGGTGCTGAAATCGACCTTGAAGCCTTCCAGATCCAGCACACCCTTATCCGCCTGCTCCAGACAGTTCAAGGCACGCAGGAAGGTCGATTTACCCGCACCGGAGGAACCGATCAGGGCAACGACATCGCCTTTTTCAATCTCAACCGACAGATCGTCCAGAATCAGATTGCCGTGAAAGGACTTGGATAAGTTACTTACCTTGATCATCAGATTCCTCTCCTTCCCCAGGAAAACCAGCCGCCGCGGTTCACAGCTTGTGCGGAGTCCGGAATAGAGAATCTTCTCTCCATATATCTGAGCAGCTGTTCAATGATGATGGTCATGACCCAATAAATAATGGCGAGTGCGAGATAGACCTCGAAGAAGCGGAAGTTGCTGCCTGAGATAATTTTCCCCTTAGCAGTCATTTCAATCACACCGGCAACAAAGGCCAGGGAAGTCCCCTTCAGCAGTCCGATTAAGGCATTACCGAGCGGCGGAATAGCCACAACAAGCGCCTGGGGCATAATGACTCTTTTCAGCACCTGAAGATAGGTCATCCCCAGGGATTCTGCCGCCTCGATCTGTCCTTTATTCACCGATTGCAGCGCAGCGCGGATGGTCTCCGAATTGTAAGCCGCTTCATTGAATGCGAAGGTAACCAGAACAAACAGCATAGCCGGCACGGCATTGATATTGTAATCTGTCCCGTATTCCTGGTTAATGAATTTCAGCAGCAGCGGTATCCCGTTATATGTGAGGTACAGCTGTACAATGATGGGTGTTCCCCGGATAAAGGAGATAAAGACAGTAACCAGCTGGCTTAGCACAGGGATTTTTTTCATCCGGATAACCGCAAACAGCAACGCAAACACAAGGCCGACTATCATTGATATGACAGTGATTTGCAGACTCACAGGAAGGACCTCTAACAGACGAGGTATGGATGTGAACACCGCGTTTATATCAAAAATCTCTCCCATGCAGATTTACTTCCTTCCACGATGAATTAACATGACGCCGTTCCTAACATTTTTTGACGGTCAGACGCTGGCCCTCATAAGTAATTTCCGTATGATACCGTTCTTTACTTACCGCATTTAGCCGTTCAACCAGTGAGGTTGCCGCTTCTTCGGAAGCAAGTACCGGCAGACCGCGCTTGGTCACCGTCGGATGGGTCAGTCTAAGATCAATCGGAATCAGGTGGTAATCAAACCGGTTGCCTTCCACGCTCAGATCGAACATAACGAGGAAGTTCTCCGAGAATTTGCGGTCGCTGTAAAAGCCCTGCCAGTTCCCTTCACTGTCCTTGGTTCTATTCTTGTGCAGGGTAGACGGAGCTTCATTCTCCGCATATCCGTAGGCGGTGAACATCTCTGGAGATACAATCGACTCCCCCGCCTCAAACTCCATAAACAGACTGCCCAGGTTATAGAAAATAGGCTGGCCCTTGTACAGCTCAACGCCTCTGGTGAAGTGACATCCATGCCCGAAGACACAGCTTGCCCCTGCGTCCACCGCACCCCGTGCGAAGGTTTCAATGAACGCTGCCGGATAATCGGAGTACCAGTTCTCATTCTCCCCTTCATGCGTGTGCAGACTGACGAATACGTAATCAGCGCGTTCCCGCGCATCCTTAATCGTACGGAAGATTTCCTGCTGATCCTGCTCATGCGCTGCCGTTTTTACGCGGGAATGCTCTCCCTTTTCAAAGGTTAAATAGCCTTCAAACAGGGAGCCGAACTCATAGTGATTCTCCGATTTGCTCTTATAGGTCTCGATCCGCTTGCCTTCCTCCATGCTGGGAGCAATGCCGATCCGTTCACTGATTTCTTTTAATGCTGCAAAATCCTGATCGTTCACAACATACGTACGCGACCAGCGGAGCGGGTTAACACCCGGACGGGCCGGAACCCCGTTACCCGGATTAGAGGCTGCAAAAACCTCACTTCTCGTCACATCTATAGTGATAATGGCAATCCGTCCGTCTGGTGTATCGATAAAGACCGGCTTACGGGCTTCGTGTAGACTCATGCCAACCCCCAGAGGGAATAGCCCGCGCGCTTCCGCTTCTTCAATGGTATCCACCATGCCTTCAACACCGTAATCACCCGTGTGATTATTCGCAAAGCTGACATAACGGATATTCAAATGCTTGAATTCATCCAGCGCCTTCGGGCGCACGCTTGTCTGATAACCGCGGCCCGCAGCCGGAGCTGTATTCCGTCTTGGCGTTACAAACTCTGCATTGGTAAAGGCCTCGTCAGCCCCCTGCAAAAGAGCAAGCAGCTCCGGGTCCATCGTCTTATATAAATTGCTGCTGGAAAACAACGCATCTCCCGAGACTAGAAATTTCATACGATCCCCTTTCTGCTGCTACTCCATCAGCTCTTTTTTAGGCAGATAGTCGCCGCCCAGCTGTTCTTCGCTGATTTTCAGCAACGAGCCGTCGTTATACATTTCTTTGATTCTATTGTTGACTGCATCGAGCAGTGTACTGTCTGCGGATTTCGAGAAGAGGATATAAGAGCCCGGATCGCTATTCTCGGTGGAAAAGGCTACGACCTTCAGGTTGGTAAAGCCATGCTCTTTAATCGCCTTCTCAGCGGATACGCGGGAAATAATGCGCACATCGTATTTACCTGCTTCAATTCCTTCAAACTGCTTCACAAAGTTCTCGTCAGTGTACAGAATTTCTGCTTTGGCATCCGCGTGCTCTTCATTATAGTTCTCAAGCAGTGTTGCACCGGAATTACCTACTTCAGTTACAGCCTTATAGCCTTTCAGATCTTCAACGGACTTCAGCGTCTCGTCATCCTTGCGCACAACGAATACATTGGCATTCTCGATGATCGGCAGGGAGAAATCGTATTTGCTGCGTCTTTCTGCGTTAGAGCTGAAGTTGTTCGCACCAAGCTGGAAACGCCCGTTATCCAGGCCAGTCAGAATACCTTCGAATTCAATTGCCTGAACATCCAATTTATATTCCGGAAGACCTTCAAAAACAGCCTTCATCACTTCAACATCGTAACCTGTCATTTGGCCGTCCTTCTCATAACTGAACGGATTGCTGACTCCGCTCGTTGCTGCAACGATCGTTTTCACGTCTGCTCCCGCATTGTTTTGCGCTCCGGAGTTGGCTTCATTGTTATTTCCGCAGCCTGCGATAACAGCACCCAGCAGCAGGGTCAGAACACCCGGCAATACTTTCTTTTTCATCATGATAACTTCCCCCTCGTTTAGTAACGGAACAATCATTCTGTCTGATGATGTCCAACTTATCATAGTCATTTAGTCTGGAAACATTATGTCACGGCATGTAAACTGTGTCAAGGTAAACGGGCAATGCGTTGACGAATGTTAGCGAATACAGTCGACACCTCAGCAACGTAACCACAGTCAAAATAACGCCTGGAGTGCTTGCGTCCATTTTTTTCTACTATATATATAGAAGGCTGACGTCCCGCTTCTCACCGTGTTATTCCCCGCTTCAATTTATAGGGTGCCTGAAAGAGGCGAACTTTACCCTTTTTCTTTTATGGATTACGAATAACTGCACTCTGTACAGCTATAGTTGGGATATTGGAGCTGATTTTCGGAATAGCTGCATTCCGTACAATTAAACTACCGATATTCGGGCAAAATCCGGCTTTGGGCTGGTTTTAGTTGCACAAAGTGCAGTTAACTCCAGAAATAAGCTACTCTCCGGGGTTTTAGCTGCACAGATTACACTTATCCGGCAGCCGGAGGCGTCAGACTGGATTCATAGCTCTGGTTAGCCAGTTTTAGGGTCAGCCTTGCACACCAGTTTTACACTCCAGTTTTACACTCCAGTTTTACACTCCAGTTTTACACTCCAGCTTTAATCGACGGTCCTTACATACCTAATTTGCACAAAACCTTTGCACACCAGTTTTACACTCTACCTTTAAACACTAGCTTTATACGCTACCTTTACATGCTACCTTTACATGCTACCTTTACACGCCAGCTTTATAAGCTACCTTCTACGCATCTGCTTTACATCACAGCCTGCTTCATCAGCCTTTTTTGCCCCCCAGGACTGCCAACCGCCTGTGCGGCATACCCGCCAGTCAGCTTCACCGCCATACAACCCAATCAGTCCGCTGCACTAGCCTGCCATCAAGCAAACTTTAATCAGCCCTGCAGCGCCTTCCGCACACTCAAAATATACTTCGCCTGGTCCAGCGGGTTCACACCCCGGCGTGTGCGCCGGGCGGTGACGTCCGGCGGGCACGGCTCGTAGCCGGCAAAAGCGGATGCGAAGGTGCTGCGCCCCTTCGTGTAGGAGCTGAGCGTCACCGGATAATCCAGTGACGTGGCCAGCGGCAGCCGGCCCTCGATGATCATCCGCTCGCCCTGCAGCACCGGCGGCTCGAAGCTGCCGCGCATCTGCACGAGGTCGTTCATCACCCGGCCCGCGTTCTCCTCCGGCACGACGATGCGCACCGCCAGGATTGGCTCCAGCAGCCGGATGCCTGTCCGGTTCAGCCCGTCCATGAGGCCCATCGGCGTAGCCACAGCAAAATCCAGCGGATGGGTATGCCACACATGATGGTTCCCCTCCACCAGCGTTACCTTCAGGTCGGTAACCTCCCAGCCGTAGAGTCCCTGCTGCAGCGCCTCCGGCACGCGGCGTGCCGTCTCGTTCTGATACTGCGGGAGCAGATCGGAGCTGCGCACAACCGATTCATACACAAGACCGCTGCCCGGCGGCCCCGGCTCAATCTTAAACCGCAGAATTGCCCAGCACGGCTTCGGCATCAGGTAAGCAACATAACCTTCGCCCGCAGTGCGCGGCGTCTCCTTGTAGATCACCGACGGCTGGCCGAAGGTGACCTTCAGGCCGTAACGGCTCTCCAGCACGCTGTCCAGCACCTCCAGCTGGATCGGCCCCATCACCTTAATATGCAGCTCGCGTTCCTCCGGCAGCCACTCCGCGCCAAGCTGCGGATCTTCATCCGCCAGCTCCTGCAGCGCGCTGATTACCTTATGGTCGTCCATGTCTGCATCCCAGAATACCCGCACGGTCAACAGCGGCACAGCCAGCTTCGCCTCCTGCGGGACCGCATCCGGCCGGCCCAGCACATCGCCGATCCGCACGCCGGACAAGCCGTAGACTACCGCGATGTCGCCGGCTTCAAGCGCACCGATATCCTCGGTACGGCCGCCTTCCACCTTGCGGATCTGCGTCACCTTAGCCTCTGTCGCCTGGGAGTGGTTCGTTACCGTATCACGGTTGCGGATCGTGCCCTCATAGAGGCGGACGAAGGCCATCCGGCCCATACTTTTGTCCCGCTGGATATTGTAGACGATGCCGGACACCGGCTGCTCCGCAGATCCGCCCGCCCGGGGGAAATAATCTGTCATCGCATCCAGCAGCTCCGTAATGCCGATACCCTTAGCTGCAACTCCGTACACGAGCGGGAACAGACGCCCGGCGGCAGCGGCGGTTTGCATGTATTTTTTCCAATACAGAAGATTCGGCTCCCCGCCCGCCATATACAGTTCAAGCAGTGACTCATCCCGTTCCGCCAGCGTCTCCAGCAGCTCTGTCCGCGCAGCCGCGTCCGACTCACCAGACCACAAATCCGCCGCTCCGCTGTATTCCTGCTCCCTGCCAAGCGGCCGCTGCACCGGAATGATGTCACCCGACAGATAGGTCCGCGCCTGTGCCAGTACGGCTTCCGGGTCCGCGCCGGTCCGGTCCATTTTATTAACAAAAATCAGCGTAGGAATCCCCAGCTTGCGCAGCGCATTCCAGATCATCTCGCTCTGGGCCTGTACGCCTTCAACCGCCGACAGGATCAGCACTGCACAGTCCATCACCCGCAGGCTCCGCTCTACCTCCGACAGGAAATCGACATGGCCCGGCGTATCGACCAGGTTAACCTGCACACCCCGCCAGCTAAAAGAAGCCAGCGCCGCCCGCACCGATATGCCCCGCTGCCGCTCCACCTCCATCGAATCGGTCACAGCTGTTCCGCTGTCCACACTGCCCAGCGCCCGGATACGCCCGCTTTCATATAAAATATGCTCCGTAGTCGTCGTCTTCCCGGCATCGACATGGGCAAAAATCCCGACATTCATCCGCTGTACGCGTTGCTGCTGATCCATCTATTGTCTCCAGTCCTGAGTTTTTAAAGTGATAATAACGTTCTCATCCCTTAAGTGTACTGCGAAACTGCAGCTTGGATCAATCCTTGAGCCCTGCTGCGGTTGGTTCATCCCGGAGGGCTATTGTCATGAAGCAATTAAAAACTGAAGGAACACGGCGGCAGCATGATCTTATGCTAATGATACGAAATTTTGGCGATAATACCTATTAGCACAATGTCTGTAGAAAGTGAAGCTTACGGTTGAATTCCCGGAGGCAGCCATCCGTGGAGCAGACTCCCGGCAAGCCGGAGAAGGCTTCGTTTCCGGTGTGGTTCCTGTCCTCAGACGAGCCGGTTCATATAACGGGGACGGAGATTTTGGGGATGGCGCAGAGCCGCAGCTGTGAGGTTAACCATTCAAATTTCATTTATTTTGCACGAGTCTGCAACCTTTTGCCGCTTTCCCCCATCTATGAGTATAAGAGGTGAGGCACATGAAGAAATTATCATTCCAGGCCCGCGCTAAAAAACTGACAATAGCGTGCGGTATTCTGGCAGCAACAGTATCTATGGGAACATCGGCGTTTGCCTTTTCTGATATGAAGGGTGATGCCAACGAAGCAAAGATCAACGCACTGCACAGTGAAGGCATTGTTAACGGAGTAACCAGTGATTTGTTTGCACCAAAAGCAAAAGTAACTTTTGCCCAGGGCGTGCAGTTTATCGTCAGCGGCCTGAAGCTGTCCCCTACGGAGTCCGGGAAGGCAAGCGACTATTTCGACAAGGTAAAAGACAATGCATGGTATGCATCCGCATTCGTAGCAGCGAAGCAGAACGGGCTGGCTCTGGACAAGACTGTAGATCCTAACGGATCGATCACCCGTGCCCAGTTCGCCCATCTGCTGACCCAGGCGCTGCAGAGCAAAGGGGATTTCCCGGTAACCATGATGTATGCTATGGTCTCTGACGGCGACAAAATGTCTAACGAGCAGATGAACAGCCTGCAGATTCTCGTTAACACCCGGATCGTCAGCCTTGGCACTAACGGCGCATTCCGTCCGACCGAAGCGGTAACCCGCACTGAAGCGGCAGTATGGATCTACGATGCAGCCAAGTTCGCCAAGGAAGTCATCACTCCGGACGAGGACAGCGCTGAAGTTCCAGCCTACGAATACGATTCAGAAGTGAAGCTGGAAAAAGCGGCCGACGGCATCAGCAAAGCTACCGTCACCGTTAACAACCTGCCGAATCCGGGCTACGGCCTGGCCATCGACCGGATTGAATTCGGCAAGGATAACACGGCTGTAATCTACTTCAGCGTAACCAAGCCTGACCCGAACAGCATGTACCCGCAGGTCATCTCCAGCGCCTCTGCTGTGACCTACCTGCCGGAAGGCTATACGGCAACAGTGCAGGCATCGGATAGCAGTGCGGCTGGTCCAGCAAGTTCTGCAATCAACCCGAAATAAGACTGTACTGACAATAAGGCCGTATTTACCTAAAAGGTAAGTACGGCCTATTTTTATGTTGTAACTTATCCTATGCTAGTCCTTCTGTTGTTTTTTCTTCTCTATATAAACCCATGTGTAATAAGTAACCCAAAAAGCAAGTAAAGCGAGGAAGGTATAATATCTTTTTTCGTAAGGCAGCGTGGCAGCCAGGAGGATAGTTAAAATGAGGAACGGCGGCAGAAGTATAAAATATTTCTTTTTATGAAGATTTTTCATTAGTGTTCACCCCGGAGAATACGATTCAAATCAATCGCACTTTTTTATTTACTACGATTTAACAGCATTAAACGTTTCGAAAAATTGGAAATGGCGCCCAAAATAAAAAGAAAACGCAGCTCCCATACCATGACGGGATTGCGTCTTCTTTTACAAACATACTCCGTTTAAGGCGTCCACTCATCGTGCACAATCCCCACCAGAATCCGGTCCTCCCCTATCTTCTCAAACACCAGCCGCAGACTGCGCCAGTCCATACCCTGATACTGCGGATCTATGCTGCTGATGTGGTAATCTACATAGTCATATTTGTCGGCGGGATATACTTCAGTAATGTTATTGATCATCGTGCCTTTATCCTCTGCCGTGTTCAGCGAAATCTGCGCATCCTGTGCGAAATCGGCATCATATACAAACCGTTTGAAATATTCGGCAAAAGTCAGCTTTATCGGCTCTCCGCTTCCCTGGAAGCTTCCCCATGTACGTTGTTCGGAGTCCTTCATCAAACCGCTGATGTCCTCTTGCCTGAACACAAGGTCGTTCTCAGTGTCCACATAACCATACGGTGAAAAACGAACCCCCTGATCCCTTGATACCCAGGCCGCCAGTGTGTCCATGTTACCGTTCTCCAAGGCTCTCATCACCGTCGAGGCTGCTTCGAGTGCAGTCGGCGGTGTTCCTTCATCAGGTACTGCGGACGGGGATGCTGCAGATGACGCAGCTGACGGTTCCGGTGCCTGGCTTGGTGCCGGAGTTCCTGCGGCAGGCTGTTCTGTCTGTACCGGCGCTGCTGTGGCCTCCGGCTCCGCTGCCGGCGTATTGGTGCAGGCAGCAAGAAGCACGAACGCCGCCGCGGCTATGGCCAGCTTACCAGTCTTTTTTACAGTATGCATTGAACCCCTCCTTAATTTGGTTGCTGATATAGATTAGACGGTCCGGTGGCAGCTTTTGTTGCTGAATCAACGGCTTCGTCACGCCTAAATATACCTTATCAGCTTTGCCCGCAGGCTTCTCTAAAAATACACATTTCCATCTTTAATGAAGCTAATGAAACCGTTATAATTTTGTTCAAGTGCACAAAGAACATCATTCATGCCGCTCAAGGGTATCTTGTCCGGTCTGGCAGAGGAGGATTAACCGGTTGTTGCAGCTCTCAGAGAAGCAGGCGCAGGAAATTGTAGACAAAATGATGATGGACATCCCCTATAATATCAACATTATGGACCACGAGGGCATCATCATCGGCAGCGGAACCCCGGAACGGGTCGGTACGGTTCATCAAGGAGCGGTGAAAGCTCTGGCTACCGGAACTATGGTCGAGGTCTGGCAGGACGGCCGTTATGAGAAAAAAGGCACCAACGAGCCCATCGTGATCGCCGGCAGCCGTGTCGGTGTAATCGGCATATCCGGCAATCCGGATGAGGTCCGCCCGTTCTGCAGCATCGTCCGGACTACGGTCTCTCTCCTGATCGAACAAAGGAACACGCTTGAGGATCTCGCCAATGAGGCAAGCCGCAAAAAGGCTTTTTTGGAGCTGCTGCTGTCCCACCAGGGAGCCTACACCCAGAAGCTGCGCAAGGAAGCATCTGCGTATCAGCTGGATCTTCTACTCAAAACAACAGTACTGCTGCTTAAAAATGTTGTTCCGCTGGAAACACAGTCGAAACTGCTGCTTAAATATCCTTCCTTCCTGATTGAGGAGGACAGCTGGCTGATCCTGGTTCAGAATCAGGAGGACAACGCCCCGCTTATCCGCCAGCTGCTGGAAGGACAGCCCCGGGCCTTAGCCGCAGCGGGTAAGCTGGAAGCCAACATCGCGGAGAGCTACCGCCAGGCCAAAGCAGCCATGGGCATTCTGCTGGCACTTAAACCCGGCAGGCAGGCAATCCATTACGCCGAGCATGAATTTCTGGTGAAGCTGAGCCACGCCAATCTCACCGCAAGTGCCGGCACTGTAGCTAAGCTGGAGGATACAGCCGATCTGCTGGAGACACTGCGCAGCTTCATTAACCATAACTGCAGTGTCTCCCAGACCTCCGAGGCATTAAACATCCACCGCAACACTCTGCAATACCGGCTGAAACGGATCGAGAGCCTAACCGGCAAAGACCCGCGCAATCTGCTCCAGCTGCTGGAGCTTACTTATGGCCTGCTCGCATTATATAAGTAAGACCCCCTGATTATAATTAACCAACCCCTGGCGATGCTGCTCTGCCAGTCTGTAAATTAATCCATAGTCTAAGCACAAAAAAAGCCCGCTCCTGCACAATAACATGCTCAGGAGCGGGCCTCTAACGGGGTTGTTTCTATGTTCCAGTCTCTGTTTCTATTGCATCTTACTCAGCCAGCTTCAGTACTCTCGCGATATTCTCACAGGTCCGTTCGACATTCGCCGGGCCGTCCTTCAGCAGCTTCTCCAGCCCGGAAGCGCCGGGGACGATGCCGAAGATCGCATCAATTCCCTCTGCATACAGCGTGTCAATGCCTTCACCAATGTAACCGGCCAGGGCGATGACTTTTTTGCCGCCGGCTTTGGCAGTGGCAGCTACGCCATAAGGGGTTTTGCCGAATTTGGTCTGAAAGTCGATGCCGCCTTCGCCGGTGAATACCAGATCGGCATGCTGCAGCTTCTCTTTCAGGCCGGTATATTCGATTACAATCTCAATCCCGCGCTGGAGTGTTGCCCGGGTAAAGATCATCAGCCCTGCACCAAGCCCTCCGGCGGCTCCGGCACCCGGCAGATCGCGGACGTCCTTGCCAAGCTGCTGCTTGACGATATCTGCATAATGGGCCAGATTGGCATCGAGCTGCTGAACCAGCTCAGGCGTTGCGCCTTTTTGCGGGCCGAATACAACGGATGCGCCCCGTTCGCCGCACAGCGGGTTGGTCACATCACAGGCGACGATCAGCTGCACCTGCTGCAGACGTTCATCCAGCCCCGATACATCAATACTTGCCAGACGGATCAGACTGCCGCCGCCGCGCGGCAGCACCCTGCCGTCAGCATCCAGGAATGTTGCGCCAAGCGCTTCTGCCATCCCGGTGCCCCCGTCATTTGTCGCGCTGCCGCCGATGCCGATAATAATGCTGCGGATACCGCGGTCCAGACATTCCCGGATCAGCTCACCGGTACCATACGTTGTCGTAATCAGCGGGTTACGGTCTGCTTTGGCTACAAGCTGGATGCCGCTGGCCGAAGCCATCTCGATCGCTGCCGTAATGCCGTCGCCCATAATGCCGAATTGCGCCGTAACCGGCTGGCCCAGCGGACCTGTAACTTCTTTTGTATACATCTGTCCGCCCGAGGCATCTACCAGGGACTGAACCGTGCCCTCTCCGCCGTCGGCCATCGGGACATGTATATATTCAGCTCCGGGATAAACCTTCCGCAGCCCTTTTTCCATTGCGATACAGACCTCTTTTGCGCTCATGCTCTCTTTGAACGAATCCGGTGCCAGTACAAAGGTTTTCTCTCTCATTTCCTCACCCCATGTTTAATTTAGAACAAAAATCCGTAGATAACCGTAGCCACAACCGCCATCGTTCCGCCGACAATTGCCTCGTAAGGCACTACGCCCATACGCTGCTTGATGCTCATTTTCATACTGTCTGCAGTCACGTGGAAGTAGTTGCCCTGTGGCAGTGAGTCAATAACCGTCGCTCCGGTGTGCACCATGACAGCCGCCGCCAGCGGTGCGGTCCCCATATCCAGAATAGCCTGCCCGAAGGAGCCGGTTGCCAGAATAACGCCGGTTGAAGTGGAAGCCGTAGCTGCCGCCATCAGAATACCGGAGATCGGTGCCAGGAATGTGCCGGAAATACCGGCCGTTTGAATCAGCTGTACCACCTGGGTGGACAGATCGGATGCCGAGATCAGACCGGCAATACCGCCGGCGCCGATCAGAATCAGTACCGTTGCCGTCATTTTATTAAGCCCGGAAGAGGTGTATTGCAGAATTTTCTTGCTCTGGCCCATAGCCAGCATACCGACAATCCCGGCAATCGGCAGGATGTACAGCGCATCCACCTTGAAATTGGCCAATGCCTCAATCCTGGACAGCGAGCCGAGCGGATTAATCATCAGCAGAATGACTGCAACCAGCGGTGCGACAATGGCCTTGCCAAGCGGCGGATACTTGGAAGTATCTATGTTACCGTTCAGCGCTTCCTCATCTGTAACCATATTTCCTTTTTTCTTCAGGAATGAAGCCACAATTACCGTTACAATCAGACCGCATACCGCCGGGATCAGTCCGGCCAGCATCACATGACTGAGATCGAGATCAAAGCCGCGGGCTGCGGCAATCGTATTCGGATTGGGAGAAATAATATTCCCCGCTTTGCCTCCACCCGACAGTGCCAGCAGCAGCGCTGTTTTGGAGATTCCCATCTTGTTGCCTACGGACAACGCGATCGGCGCTACAATGAGCACCGCCACCGGAATAAACACACCTACCGCGGTAATAATCATCGTTGCCAGCGCCAGTGCCAGGATGGCTTTGCTGCCTCCGAACTTGCGGACAATGGCCTGGGCTATCGTCTCAGCCGCGCCCGATTCCATCATTACTCCGGCCAGCACGCCAGCCGCAAGCACGCGCAGCACCGTCCCCATCACACTCTGTGTACCGCTTACAAGAACGCTTACAGTCTGCTCCAGGTTGGCACCGCCGATCAGCGCCCCGGCAATAGCACCTAGGAACAAAGCATAAACAGGATTGAGCTTTCTCAGTATCAGAATAATGGCTAACGCCAGTCCCGCCAATGCCCCATACCAGCCAATTGTTAATCCTTCCATCGTTATCCCCCTACAACTCATGTTGAACACGCTTTCAGTATAATGGCTGAGCGGGAGAAAAAATATTGATGAACGGACGAAATCCATTGTGCAGTTGACCAATAGGTTAGCCGCTTAAGCAAACTGTAAAAAACGATATAGACGCAGCCCTCTAAAGGCTCTGTATCATAGATAGATACCACCAGCATCCCGGGGGTTCGCCTGCGCTGCGGACCGGACTACGGGCCGGACTACGGGCCGGACTCACGCCGGACTACCGGCCAGACTACGCGCCAGACTACCGGTCGGACTACGGGCCGGACTACACGCCAGACTACGCGCCAGACTACGGGCCGGACTACGCGCCAGATTACGGGCCAGATTACGGGCCAGATTACGCGCCAGATTACGCGCCAGATTACGGGCCAGATTACGGGCCGGACTACACGCCGGCTCTTAAGCTCAAACCATTTATGTGGAAAATCGCCAACTTAATCCTTATAAAATCAAATTTTGGAGGTATTAGCTGGAAAAAGTCCATCTAATATTACCGAAATCACCTCAGTATGGCAAATCCCCCCGGATTAGGTGGCGATTATCCAACTAATCCTCCTGTATGTACCGGTTGGGTACGATTAGACGGCGAAAATCCAACTAATGACGCTCACCGCAAAAAAGCTGAGCCCTCCCCAACAACGGGGCAGCCCAGCTTTCTCATTAACCTCTGCAGAATGAACTCTTATCCGCTCTACTTCACGCTGCCCGCAGCCTCACGCGGCTGGCGCATAGTCAGGCTGACGCGGCCTTTCTTCAGGTCGACGCCGAGCACCCAGACGGTGACGTTGTCGCCAACGGAGACGACGTCCATCGGGTGCTTGACGAAGCTACCGCTGAGCTGGGAGATATGGACCAGCCCGTCGTTCTTAATGCCGATATCGACGAAGGCGCCGAAGTCGATGACGTTGCGGACGGTTCCCTGCATTTCCATGCCGGGAACCAGGTCCTCGATCTTCAGCACATCCGTGCGGAAGATCGGCAGCGGCAGCTCCTCGCGCGGGTCGCGGCCCGGACGCTGCAGGCTCTCCAGGATGTCGCGCAGCGTAGGCACGCCGACATCCAGCCTCACGGCGAGCTCAGCAGCATCCTGCGCTTCGAGCTCAGCCGCAACCTCACGGCTGCCGAGCTTCGCCACGTCCAGCCCGAGCTCGCGGAACAGCCGGTCCACCACCGGATACGATTCCGGGTGGATCGGCGTGCGGTCCAGCGTATTGTCCCCTTCGGGAATACGCAGGAACCCGATGCACTGCTCGAAGGACTTGGCGCCAAGACGCGGCACCTTCTGCAGCTGCTTACGCGTGGTGAACTTGCCGTTCTCCTCGCGGAACTTCACGATATTCTTGGCGATGGTCGAGTTGACGCCCGCCACATAAGAGAGCAGGGACGGCGAAGCTGTGTTCACATCCACGCCGACATGGTTAACGGCCGATTCCACGACGGCCTTAAGGCTCTCCTCCAGATGCTTCTGCGAGACATCATGCTGGTACTGCCCGACCCCGATCGCCTTCGGGTCGATCTTGACCAGCTCCGCGAGCGGGTCCTGCACGCGGCGGGCAATCGATGCGGCGCTGCGCTCGGCCACATCCAGATCCGGGAACTCCTCCGCAGCCAGCTTGGAGGCGGAATAGACGCTGGCTCCTGCCTCGTTAACGATCAGGTACGCCAGCTCCGGATCACCGACCTCGGCAATCACCTCGGCGGTGAACTGCTCCGTCTCCCGCGAGCCGGTGCCGTTGCCGATGACAATCAGCTTGATGCCGTATTTGGCAATCAGCTCCTTGAACTTCGCCGCCGCCTCCTTCTTCTTATTGTTCGGCGGCGTCGGATAGGTCACCGCCACCTCCAGCAGCTTGCCGGTGTCGTCGACGACAGCCAGCTTGCAGCCGGTGCGGTAAGCCGGGTCAACGCCGAGCACGCTCCGGCCCCGGACCGGCGGCTGCAGCAGCAGGCTGCGCAGATTTCCCGAGAAAATCGAGATCGCCTGCGTCTCGCCCTTCTCTGTCATTTCCCCGCGCACCTCACGCTCGACAGACGGCGCGATCAGCCGCTTGTAGGCATCCTCGGTCACAGTCTCCAGCAGCTCCTTGACCGGGGACGGCCCCTTGATCAGCTTACGGCTGATAAAGCCGTGAATCTTATCGGGAACGATCTCGATCCCGACCTTCAGCACACTCTCCCGCTCCCCGCGGTTAATCGCGAGAATGCGGTGAGGCGGCATTTTATGTACCGGCTCACGGTAGCTGTAGTAGTTCTCGTAGACACTTTCCTGCTCCGCATCCTTCGCTTCCGAGATTAGAATGCCCTGGCTTGCCGTATACTGGCGGACCCAGGCCCGGATGACCGGATCATCAGCGATATTCTCGGCGATGATATCCATGGCGCCCTGCAGCGCAGACTCGGCGTTGTCCACACCCTTGTCTGCATCTATATATTTAGCGGCTTCATCAAGCGGCTGGCCCTGGCGGCGCTGCTCCAGCACCCAGTCTGCCAGCGGCTCCAGCCCTCTTTCCTTTGCCACGCTTGCTCTGGTCTTGCGCTTCTGCTTGTAAGGACGGTACAAGTCCTCCACTTCCTGCAGCTTAACCGCCTTCATGATCTGCGCCTGCAGCTCAGGCGTCAGCTTGCCCTGCTCCTCGATGCTGCGGATGACATCCTTCTTGCGGTCACCTAAGTTACGCAGATAAGCCAGCCGTTCTTCAATGTCGCGAAGTACATTCTCATCCAGCTCACCTGTCATTTCCTTACGGTACCGCGCGATGAACGGAATGGTGTTCCCTTCGTCCAGAAGTCCTACAGTAGTCCGTACCTGCTTCAGGCTGATGCTAAGCTCCTTCGCGATAGCCGCAAGGATCAGTTCCTGTTCCTGCCGGAGTGCTGCATCGTCCTGCAGATTGCCGGTATTCGTATTCTCTGCTGCCAATAGTATCCCTCTTTCCGCACACGTGCTGATATCATCATTGCCTACCCTAAAATAGTATCACAGATTGCCGCTGCGCCAAAGTTAACGGGATACTGCATCACCACACTGCACGCCAAAAGCTTACTTAACCTGCACACTGCGCCGCGCCATCCGTTTGGCTGAGCTTAGGGACAGCAGGAAGCAGAGAACCAGCACCAGCGCAGCTGCCGCATACGGGAAATTAATGTCCAGATCGAACAGGACACCAGCGACAATCGGTCCGGCAATATTGCCAAGGCTGGTGTATGCAGAGTTCATCCCCATGACGAAGCCCTGCTGGGTCTCTCCGGCCATCTTGGACAATTGGGTACCGACAGCGGGACGCAGAATATCCATTGCCAGAAAGACAACGAACGTCACGGCCATAATCATGAAGTAGCCATGGACGAACAGCGTGAGCAGGATGAAGACGCCTGAAGCGAGCAGACTGACGGAAATAACTCTATTCTCGCCAAAACGGTTCAGAATCCAGCTAAAAGCAGTCAGTTGCACCACTGCCCCGGCAATCGAGCCGAAGGTCAGCACAAAGGCGATATCCTTTGGAGTGAAGGCAAATTTATGATCGACGAACAGACCGAACACCGTCTCATAATTGGCAAGACCGAACGACATAACAAATACAATCACCAGTCCGACAAAATAAGGCTCCCGGTACGAGCGCACCAGCTGGGAGACCAGACTTTCACTCTTTTGCTGAGCAGCCGCCTTATCATGAACAGCCGCTGCTACACGCGATTCCGGCAATAAAATAAACGTGATAATAGCTACAAAAGCCGCCGCAATTGCCGCCGCAAAGAACGGAACACGGATACCGAACTCCGCCAGATAGCCGCCGATCCCCGGTCCGATAATGAACCCGGTTGTGATCGCCGCATTAATCATCCCCATACCCTTAGCCCGCTCATCCATTGAAGTGGTATCGGCCACGTATGCCATAACCGCAGGCATAATCATCGCCGCTCCGATCCCGCCCAGCATCCGGGCTACGAATAGCATCCACGGCAGCTCAGCCACACCGAACACGACCTCAGACAGGGAAAAGACCACCAGCCCGAGCACGATAATTCTTTTGCGGCCCATCCGGTCAGACAATCTGCCGGCAAGCGGCGACACAATCAGCTGGGTCAGTGAAAAGGCAGCGACCAGCATCCCGACAACACTTCCGCCGATATTCAGCTCATTCATATATGTCGGCAGAATCGGCACTACCAGCCCGATCCCCGTAAACGTTAAAAAGATACTGATCATCAGCATCAGCATGGCACCGCGGTTTCTTAACAGCAAAGACATTGTGTTTCCCTCCGTTATTACACTTTAAGTTGGTATTAAATCGTCATACAGGCAGCTTTCTTCTAATTTCTGCTTATCCTGCATGGATCATTCATTTAATCATGTAAATAGACCGTTCCAGACAACATATGCAGATGTATTAAGACCGACCAGCCGGTCTAATTAATAGTCTGATAAGCTCCTTAGGTACATTGTCCGCGGTTCCGGCATAATTGCCTTGAAGCTTTAATGAGTTCATTTATTCAGGCCCGCATCCCCTGCAGCAGCAGACGCACGCCATCCCGGTAATACTTCATTACTTCCGCTGTTCCTTCCGAAGGAGCCGTAATCTCTCTAACTCTGCCGATTCCCTCCAGCATGCCGCAGACAATCACCACGTAATGATCCAGGTTGCCGCTGGCCAGATAGCCTGAATCCATACTCTCCTGAAGCAAATTACGGCAGGCTGTTGCCCCGGAATCGTACAGTTGCGAGAGCCGCTGATGAATCTCCTCCGTATGGGTCCGGGATCTTGCATATTCCTCAAGTCCGCAGATTAGCGGATTCTGAAAATCATTGGCATAATGCTCTCCAAGCGCATAGAAGCGCTCTTCAATTCCGCTGATTCTGGCCCGGATTAACTCCCATTCCGCGAGCCACTTCTCTGTATCCTCCTCAACAATGGACAGAAACAGCTCATCCTTACTTGGAAAATGATGATACAGGCTGCCTTTGCTCACTTTTGCTGCCATGCAGACCTCATTTACCTTTACCGCCGCATACCCCTTCTGTACAAACAGCCAGGCAGCCTGCTGCACAATCCGTCTCTTCGTTTCTTCTCCATCAGAGCGTCCTTTTATACCGGTAACCCCCCTTCTAAACCGACCAACCGGTCTAATTATAGCACGTGCTTCATGATTACTACAAAGATTATTACCGGGCTTGCCGGCCGCGTATATCAAAAAGACGCACTGCCTAAGCAATACGTCTTCTCCATTTACGGAAATATTAGCTCCTGTCCCGGCCTAAAAATCAATCAGGCCCAGACTGATTTGCAGCGAATCATCCACCTTTTTCATTGTATCATCGTCCAGATGGGTGATCTTATCGGTTAAGCGTTGTTTGTCAATCGTCCGAACCTGCTCCAGCAGAATGACGGAATCCCGGTCAAAGCCGTGGGCAGCCGCATCAATCTCTACATGCGTCGGCAGTTTGGCCTTCTGGATCTGGGCAGTGATAGCTGCTACAATAACCGTCGGGCTGAACCGGTTGCCAATATCGTTCTGTATGACCAGTACCGGCCTTACTCCGCCTTGTTCAGAGCCTACAACCGGCGAAAGGTCGGCAAAAAAAACGTCGCCGCGTTTAACGATCAATATCTACACCCCGCTTACTAAGCGGCCAAGAGTACTGTCTGCATCTTCCTCCGCGAGAAATGCCTCGCTTGCCATTGTCAAATTGATCTTTGCCATCTCCATGTATCCCCGCTGCATCGATTCCCGGATTGTACGCTTTCTGCGTTCCGTCAGATACAGCTTCATGGCCTGCCTGATCAATTCACTCCGGTTAGAGTTCTCCAATTGGGCGATCCCATCCACTTCCTGCAAAAGATGATCGGGCAAACTGATCATAATTCTTTTGGTGTTCTGCAAATTGGCCAACTTCTCTTCCACCCCCACAAGCCTTCTGCCCTTGTGTTCCAGTGTTACAATATACAAGGAATTTTATACAAGGAATATATGCAGATAGTATATCAAGTATGCTGCATCCCATTATAAACTAGAATTGGCGGGACGTATAGACTATATGTCACACCAGTTCTTACGATTATCCTTTGTATTCTTTTCCTGTATACGATATTCTGTCACTTAATCAAGGCTTCAGCAGAGGGTTCACCAGGTTTGGAGCAGCACCTTCACGTATGTATACGCGGGGTACACGGTGAGCCAGCATACAGATTACTTCGTAGTGAATCGTGCCTAAATGGAGTGCCAGTTCATCCGCCGTAATGTAGGCGTTGCCCTGGCGGCCGATGAGTACAACCTCTTCGCCAGCTTGGATTTGTTCCGCTTCTCCAGCGAAAGATTTGAGCGTTACCATACACTGGTCCATGCAGATTGTTCCGACGACCGGAGCGCGGCGTCCGCGTATTAGCACCTCCGCCTTGCCTGTCAGCATGCGGGAATATCCGTCTGCGTATCCGACGGGCAGCGTCGCAATTACCTCTTCGCTGTCCGTGAAATAGCGGGTGCCGTAGCTGATGCCGTAGCCGGGCGGCAATGTCTTGATATATACCGCCTGTGTCTTCAGCGTCATTACCGGGTGTAAAGCCACGCGCTCACGGCTTACCTCTGATGAGGGGTAAAACCCGTACAAGCTTATGCCTACACGCACCATGTTACTGGATAGGAAAGGTGTATCAATGGCCGTAGCGCTATTGCCCGTATGTATGATCGGGATCTGTATATCCTTGTCCCGAAGCGCTTCCGCTACGCTCATGAACCGCCGGTGCTGCATCAGTGTATAGCTTTTGTCTTCTTCGTCTGCCTTGGCAAAATGGGTAAACATGCCCTCCAGCTCCGCCTGCGCTGTCCGGTGCACTTCTTCAATGAAGCAGGGGGCGTCTGCCGGCAAAAGCCCGAGCCTTCCCATTCCGCTGTCAATCTTGATGTGTACCTTCAGCCGGTGCTCCGGATCGGCAGGAAGCTGTCTTACCGCCTCCAGCACCTCCGGCGTGAATAGTGTTACGGTTACGTTGTTCTCCCAGGCAACGGCTATGCCTTCCGGTGAGGTGTAGCCCAGCACCAGGATAGGAAGTAGTATTCCCGCCTGACGCAGCTCCAATGCTTCATCCAGAAAAGCTACACTGACATAATCCGCTCCAAGCCGTTCAAGCTCCCGCGTCACTTCCACTGCCCCGTGGCCGTACGCATTTCCTTTGACGCATCCCATGAATTTGGTTTCCGCCGGCAGCGCCGCCCGGAAAGCTTCATAATTGGCACGCAGATCATCCAGATTTATCTCGGCAACTGTAGGTCGATAGCTTGCTTGCACTTCAAGGTCACCTTCTTACATTGTAGTAAAACAACGCTTTAGAACTTTGCAGCGTTTGTAGTCTTACTGCCAATGGTAATGCTTTGCGAAGGGGGCTGTCAATGTGGAGCAAAGCTATCCTTTTACTAATCGTTCGGAGGTCCCGTCATCGTCATCTTTATAGTACAAAAAGCGGATACGGCTTGTAGAGGATTGGCTCCCACAATGCACTGTATCCGCCTACTGAATATTACTTACCCGATTGTGACTGCATAGAAGCGGCAATCTGCATCATTTCGTCAAGCGGCAGATTCGCACTCGTAATCCGGAACTCCACTCCGTCATTCATCCACGTCAGCGTCTGCTGCTCATCACCGGTAAGCGCCCCGGCAGTGAATCCCAGATCGACCAGCGTGGCCGGAGCCAGCGATACGGCGCGGTCAAGAGGACGGGCTTCCATAATCGTGTACTGGTAGTCCCCTTCATAACGGATGAGCACCGCATGATCCTTATTGCCTTCGATTTTATGATAATCCTTATAGGTTACGCCTGCCGGTATGTATTCCGGCTCAATGACCCCGAAATCACCAGGCTCGGCTGCTGCCTGCTCTGCGTTTTCTTCTCCGGCCGGCGCGGTTACCATATTGCCGTTCTCGTCAACCTCGGCTATTGTGCTTTCGGAAGGCGTTCCGGCCGCCATATTCCTTTGCATATCAAAAGAATCCTTGGTGAATTCAGGGTCGAACTTGAAGCTGTCGAACTTCACATCCACTACAACCTTGGCTTCGGAATCGGAGACCTGAACCTGCTTAGGCTCATAGGTGCTTTTGGCCAGCCAGATCTTCTGCCGGACGAGTGCGCTGCTCTGGTAATTCGCCGCCACCTCAAATACGTAGTTATCGCCCTCTTCCGTCAGCTGGCGGTTGTTGTCGGCCGTAATGCCGCGGAGCAGCGTCTGGTACAGATACACCTGACCCTGATTGTCCGGCCAGTCGCTCTGGAAGCGGAAGCTTTTGCCGAGGCTTGGAGTGAGCACGAATACTCCCTCATCGTTGCGCAGTACAATCTGCGTTACATCCTTTTGCACATTGGAGAGGCTGATCCGGTAATAGGAAGGGTTCTTATACCACACCTCCACCTTATACTCCTGCGGCTGCTCGCCGGTATAGAGGGTCATCGTACCCGAACCCTGATAGGCCCCCTGCTTACTTTCCAGCTTGTCAGACACAGCATTCAAATCCTTCACCACGGAAGCGGCATCCTTCTTCCCGCAACCCGCGAGCACCAGGGCCACGCTCATAATGATCGCGAGTACCCATGTTATCCGGCGCATGACATCATCCCCTTAACCTGTTTTGAAAAGCATTGATTAGTACATGTCTATGAGGGATTTGTCCGCAATATGCAGACGGGCATGACAAGCCGGAAGGATATTCACGGGTGGCCGCCGGCCGGGTCTGATTCTATTTTAGAGGAATGAGCTGGTAAAGATTGCTATAGATCAAGTAAAATTTGCCGTTTACCAGGATAAAGTCATCGAAAAGAACGTCAGGCTGTTCTCCGCCATCGAACGGACATGCGAATGAATACAGCGTTTTGTAGCTTTTGCGGTCCAGCACGGTCAGCGCCGTTTTTAGATTCATGCCGTTATCGGGCGAAATAGAGATGTACTTGTCATCGATCCGCAATCTGTAGGTTATTCCATTAACAGGTATAGGCGAAAGGGGAATATGCAACAGCTGCTCACCGCTGCCGCTCAGTACATAGAACCCTGAATTATTGGCGAACAGAAGCTTGCCGTCCGCGATGTAGACTTTGGCCGTTGTCGGATCAATCTTCTTGGTCCATTTTTCTTTCCCGTTTGCGCCTACAGCGACCAGTTGCGACGTACTCTGAGATATCTTTATGTTGAGAAC
This sequence comes from Paenibacillus camerounensis, assembly GCF_000723885.1. Classification (GTDB taxonomy): domain Bacteria; phylum Bacillota; class Bacilli; order Paenibacillales; family Paenibacillaceae; genus Paenibacillus_AQ; species Paenibacillus_AQ camerounensis. The sequence goes on along the minus strand of NZ_CCDG010000030.1, from coordinate 11,887 downwards.
ATAGGTTTCATTGTTAAGCTTGAGTGCTTGTTCTACTGTGCTGGTTGCATTTAACGGAAAGCTGGATTTTTTCTTAAGATTCCAGTCGTGGACGTCAAAGGATACCGATTGGCCCTTGGTATTGTATTTGAGCGTCAATACTTCATTCGCGGCAATTCCTCTCATAAAATTGGCTGGCTGCATTCCCTTGCTTGTGAAGCTTTTAGTCCAGGCTATGGTGCCCTTCAGGTTCACTGCCGAGATCATAGATTCGCCGTACACAATTAATTTGTTATTCACCATATTATGTATACTTATTCTTTCGGGATATAAGGTCTGCCATTGTATCGTCCCCTTGGGGCTTACCGAATACACGAACGTTTCGTTAGAGAATTGTTTCAGTCCTGCTCCAATTACACTGTAGAGATTTCCTGCTTCGTCAAAAAAGGCATGGTTGCCCAGTTTAAACCCTCCATAGACCGGAAGTTTCCACTGAACTTTATTCGTCTTCGCATTAATGGTTACGATATACTGCTGAAGCAGCTGCCCCTTGGCATTACGCGGATTATTCCCCGTGATTGGCGCTCTGAAGTACAGAAGTCCATTCGCTGTTCCTAAATAATCGTAGCTGTGGGAAGCAACGGGGAAAGTAATCGGGTCCAGCATCTCTAAGGATTGCTCCGTTCCAGTATCCGGGTTCACAGCCTCCGCAGTTGCGGCGGGGATATGGATGAGCGGGAGAAAGATTACCATACATACAATTAGAAGACTTAATATTTTTTTCATAGCATCTCCTTATATCAACCGGGCTATCTTCTCAATCTCTGCTGCGGAGGCAGCCAGCTGCTGCATGGAGGCCGTAATTTCTTCGGTTGCCGCAGCCTGACGCTCACTCTGTGCCAGACATTCCAGCAGCGTTGCATCCAGCTGATGAATGTTCTTCTTGATTCTATCCAGGATGCCGGTAATCTCTTTGACTGATGATGCACTGGAAACGGACATTTTCCGGATTTCCTGCGCTACTATGCCGAAACCCCGGCCGTGCTCGGCGGCATGTGCCGCTTCAATGGCTGCGTTAAGGCCGAGCAGGTTGGAGTGGTCAGCCACTTTTTTGATGAAATCCAGAATCTCATCGGTCTTGTGCAGCTCTTCGACCACGGTCTGGCCGAGCCCCTTCAGATCACTTACTATGTTGGCCAGATCAGAAGCGGTGCCCGCAATTTCTTCCGAGGTCAAGCTGATCTCTTCGGAAGTGACCGTCAGCAAATTGGCGGCATCGCTTAACGTTTCCTGGTTGCTGAGGCTGATGCCAATGGTAAACACACCGGTAACTCGCCCCTCCCCGTCCCGGATCGGCATAGAGGTTGATTTGAAGGGCAGGCCGTAGATTTCTTTGGGAATATTAGCACTTACCGTCTCACCTGTCTCCAGCGCTGCTCGTATTCCTCCGCTTGGCGGGACGGGCATGCCCTCCCCAATGCGAACATCCAGCTCCACTCCCGGAAGATAGTAGACGAACTTCTCTACATCCGCCAGAGCGAACATGACATCAATAGGAAACAAACGCTGCACTAGCGGCAAAGATATTTTCAAAGATTCCAGCAACTGCCCATGACTCATTTCATTTTGATTAATCAAAGCTTTTCAGCCTCCGCAACATCATTTTTGCTCATTATAGCATAGGAAAAAATATTTCCATGTTACATATGTGCTGCTTGACAATAAAGTTATAATCTCTATATATTTTAATAACTAAAATAGTTATGGAGCGTGTCTGCCGATGAGCACGGATCAACAAAAATCACAGGCTATCCTTGGCCTTATGGATACAATGGCTGCCGTTCAGCAGAAATCACAGGTGTTCATTGAACGCATCAATAAGAATGAAAGCCTGAGCCAGAATCAGCTCATGCTGCTGTTTCAGCTGCAGCTTGCCGGAAGCCTGAAGATAACGGAAATCGCAGAAAGATTCGTTGTTACACCGGGCGCCGCTTCCTCCATGTGTGACAAGCTGGAAGAGGCCGGCCTGATTCAGCGGGTCCGCACGAATGAGGACCGCAGAGTGGTCAACATCGAAATTACCGGGGAAGGAACCCGGCGGATTCTGCAGCTGTTCGACAGATTTGAGATTGCCGAGCTGCACAAGTTTACAGATACTCTGCATCAAATCAACAGCCTGATGAATGAAATCACCGGCTAACCTACTCCGCCCTGCACTGCCTCTGCTAATGAGGCGGTGTTTTTTTGTGGGCAAAAACGAATTTTGTTTTATTGACTATATATTTTAATAAGTATATATTTTAACTAGTATAATAAATTTAGATTGAAGGTGATCACTATATGCTTAGTCCATCCGCCAAACCGGTGACAGCAGATATGCCTCCCTTTAAGGTAAGAGGTGCCCATACCCGGCATGAAGATTTGGCTGCCTCTTCAGTTGATGTGTTTGGCCAGTTCAATACGTCAGGAACAGTAACTGCAGGCCGGCTTAAGGTGTCGGGAGAATGCCGGATTGCCGGGCATTGTCTGGCGGCACAGGTCGACAGCTTCGGAAGCCTGAGGGTACACAGTCTGGAGGCAGAGCATGTCCGGTGCAGCGGATACCTGTCGGCGGCGGAAGACATTACCGCAGTAACCTTTCTGGCAAAAGGGGCCGTACAGTTGGACCGGCTGACCGCCTCAGAGTCCGTTATCATCCGCCTGAGCGCTGGCAGCAGAATCAATCAGCTTAAAACTGAGGGCACCTTGACTGTAAGCAGCATTTTGCCGAACTTCTCCTTTATTACAAAACCTTTTCACAGATTGAACTGCCGCTTGCTGGAGGGGGATTCAATTCAGCTTGAGCATACGACAGCTGAAAGGGTCTGCGGCAGCAGGATTACCATCGGACCGGGCTGCCGCATTCAGGAAGTACGTTATTCGGAAAGTCTGCATATCGACAAGGCTTCCACGGTGAACACGGTCATTAAGCTCAACAATAAAGGAGGAACCACAGAATGAATAACGTTACTGTTTTCCGCAAAAATGCTGTATCCCTTGCCGGCAAAATCTTTGTCAGCCTGTTTATGCTTCCAATACTGGGTGTATGGACGGCCGGCAGCGCAGTCTGTTCCATCCTATCTGTACTCGCTGCTTTTCTAGGGTTGTTCGGCTGGAAGGGCGTATCGCTCACCCTCTATCCCGGGTATGATCTGCCGCGTATCCTCAGTTTTCCGTTAGGGCTCGTACTGGCTCTGCTGCTGTATGCTTCATTTATATATACCAGACGTTTACTCCGGCGCTGCCTGCACTATATTAAATCCTGAGATCTGGCCTGACCCAAGGCAGCAGAAAGAGCCCGCAACAGGGCGGGCTTCTCTCTAATATGTCCGGCCAATACCGGACAGCCTCCGGTTAACGGAGCGATTCGGCGATCTTCAGCACCTTGTCCCGCTCCAGACCGTGGGATACAATACCATACAATACGCCACCGGCTTCCCAGTCCAGATTCCGGTCATCCATCATTACGGCGTCAACACCGTTAATCTTTACCGGCTCCACTTTACCGCTGAAGGAAATTTCATAGGCCGTTTCCTTGTCGGAATAACGGAAGTGCATCTTGAGATCCTGCCCTACTTGTTCACTGCTAAAGAACAGATCGAGATACTTGCCGTTAACGCCTTCCTCCGACTTGTAGAATTCTCCCCGGTCAAAGGCAAATCCCTCCGGCAGATACTCCGGCAGCTTAACCTTGAACATCGCATATTGGTCCAGCTCCGCCCGGCTCTTCACGGCCACAATACGCTCAGCTGCTTCCTTATCACGCTGCTCCTGTTCACTTTTGGTAATCAGCTTATCCCCGTCAAAATTAACGATCTGCTCTCCGGCTGCATTATAAATTTTATCAACTTTGAGTGAATCAGAAGTGATTACATTACCGTCCTTGTCGAACAGCTTGCCCTCCCATTCCTCTGGAAAATCGGGAATCTGCGTGGTATCCATCTCATGGGCAATAATGTTGCCGAGGTTAATGCTCTGCAGCACTCTGCCTAGAAGCTCCTGGGCGTATGACGGCTTGACGAAGCTGATGCTCAGCGCACCGGCCACCAGAAGAGATGCCATTACCATTGCCGGGCGTTTCCACCCTGTTTTATTTTTCATAGGTTTTGCCTCCTGTGTAAGACGGGTACGGCTCTGTACTTTGGCAAGCACTGCCGCCTTATGAGCCTTACTGTAATCCTGTCCGGCCAGTGCCCGGCCCAGCTCAAGCAGCTCAAGTGATTCCTGCGGTCCGCTCCAGTCAGGAGCAGATTTCAAATGCAGACCGTCATCAACAGCCTTTGCGAACTCCTGCACATACTCTTTTTTCATAGCTGCTCCACGCTCCCTATTTCAGCTTTCAGCTTTTTCATACTGCGGTACAGGATCACGCCGACGTTACTCTCGGACATGCCGGTGAGGCTGGCGATCTCTGTATTTTTCAGGTCTGCACCGAATTTCAGCGCAACAATATTCCGTTCTTTGGCTGATAAAGTATCCAGTGCCATGCTCAGCCGGTTGTTGCGCTCCCCTTCCAGCAGCTGCTCGTCCGGCGTTTTTTTGCCCGATACCAGCTCCCGGACCGCCTCCAGCGGAAAAAACAGATTTCTCTTCCGGCTGCGGTAATGATCGTTCACGACATTTCTGGCGATGGCGAACAGCCACACCTCAAAGGGCGCTTTGTCCGGGGCGTAGCTGTGCAGCTTGGACCATGTTTTTTCAAAAACCTGGCTGGTCAGGTCCTCCGCCGTATAACGGCAGCTGACGCGGTAAGCGGTATAGTTGAATATCCTCGAATAATAGTCTTCAAATATGGAAGTGAACACCCTGTCCGTATCCATACTAACGGGTGTAGCAGCGGGGTCTTCCTTCATTTTCCGGTACCATAACGATTGCAGCAATGCGCGCTCTTGCATCTCTCTCAAGCTCTCCTTTCTTACGCAATTTCACCGGGCCAAGTGATCTACCCCAGCTAATACGCGGAGAATGGGATTTCATTACAAGCCCTGTAAAAATTCCATCCGGATCAACCCTTCATCTCCAGTATCCCTTACTGCCGGACCCTTTGTATGCCGATTATGTTGCATTGTTTCCGGTGCAGCAAAAAGCCGCCCGCCGGGCCGGCAAAATCGGCCTGATGAGCAGCTCTACGTAACGGTGCAATGCTTGTAAATCAATCGTCTTACGCCTGCTTCTTCTCGGTCAGGTAATATACGAAAGCCAGAGCCGGTACGGCAATACCGATCAGCGAGGTCAATTCCCAGCCCCCGTAAGCATAGGCCCAGCCTCCCAGTGACGAGCCAATCGCTCCGCCAATGAAGAAGATCGCCATAAACAGTCCATTAAGCCGTCCTCTTGCTTCATTGCCAAGGGAGTATATCGCCCGCTGGCCCAGCACCAGATTACCAGACACGCCCATATCCAGCAGGATAGCAGCGGCAACGAGCAGTCCGAGCGACACCGCAGAACCACTGCGGAACAGGTAAGCGATCAGGAAGGCACCGGCGGCAAGCAGAAAAGCGAGTCCGGTCAGCGGACGGGTCCAGCCCTTGTCAGCCAGTCTTCCGGCAACCGGTGAAGCGACAGCTCCTGCCACACCGGCCAGGGCAAACAAGGCAATCCCCTGCTGGGACAGGTGGTACGTATCGGCCAGCCGCAAAGAAATCGTCGTCCAGAACAGGCTGAACGTTCCGAACAGGCTGGCCTGATAGATGGCCCGGCGGCGCAGCACAGGTGTATTCATCAGCAGTGTTCCCAAGGAGCGGATCAGCCCGCTGTAGTTCATTGCCGGAACCGGCTGGCGCTGCGGCAGCACTCTGGACAGCAGAAGCGTAAGCAGAGCAATGATAACGGCTGAAATGGCATAGATTGCGTGCCAGCCCCAGAGCCCGGAGACAAAGCTGGCCAGCGGACGGGCGAACATAATACCCAGCAGCAGCCCGCTCATTACATTGCCTACTACCCGTCCGCGGTGCTCCTCAGCAGCAAGGAAGGAAGCATACGGCACAAGAATCTGAGCCGCAACCGAGCCGAGCCCGATGAACAGCGAAGCGCTCAGGAACAGCACCGCACTTGGAGCAAGTGTAGCCGCAACCAGCGCCGCAACAACGACGATAAGTGAAATTACGGTCAGCCGGCGGTTTTCGATAATATCACTGAGCGGAACTACGAACAAAAGGCCGAGAACATAACCGAGCTGAGTAAGGGTTACTATAAGTCCCGCCGCCCCGGATGACAGGTGTGTTGCTGCGGCAATCGGTCCGATCAGCGTCTGGGCATAATACAGATTGGCGACGATCAGTCCGCACGAGGCTGCCAGCAAAAAGGTGATCCAGCCGGGCATTGCTGCGCTCTCCGCAGCCTTACCTGCCCCGGTCACCCCGTTCATTTGAGTTGTCTGATTCATATTAACTCCACCTTTCATTTTAAATACTGAACGTTTAGTTTAATAATTATGATTATATAATATACTGAACGTTCAGTTTTGTAAATGGGCAGTTTCAGTGATCATCTGATGCTCCCTCCAAGCCTGTAATTTCTGCTCCAGATTGGCTATACCCAGCGGATATTTTGTATAATGAACGTATAGTTTAGATTTATACCACAAGCTGTATTTGAGCGGATTATAAACCGGAGGGATGAAGATATGGATAAAAAAAGAGGACGCCCGCGCAATAACGAAGCAGAGGCTGCGATTCTGGCCGCCTCCTATGAGCTGCTGCTCGAAACAGGCTTTGGTGCGGTAACGGTGGATAAAATCGCTGAACGGGCCAAAGTCAGCAAAGCCACCATCTATAAATGGTGGCCTAACAAAGCAGCTGTTGTTATGGACGGCTATCTCTCTGCTGCTTCGGCGCGGTTACCCGTGCCGGATACCGGCTCTGTTAAAGAGGATATTGTGATTCATGCGGCCAACCTGGCTGTCTTCCTGCGCAGCCGGGAGGGCAAGGTGATCACCGAGCTGATTGGCGAAGGGCAATTCGATGCCGGGCTTGCCGAGGCTTACCGGGCCCGTTTCTTCGCCCCGCGCCGGCAGGAGGCGCACCAGCTGCTGGAACGCGGAATGATACGGGGAGAGTTAAAGGCCGGGCTGGATATCGCCTGCTGCATCGATCTGCTGTATGGTCCTATTTTTTACAGGCTGCTGATTACTGGGGATGTACTGGACGAGGCTTATATCAAAACGATAACGGCCGCTGCTTTCGAGGGGATAAACCAATAGCAGCCGTAATGCTGGTTAACGGACACGGAACAGCTGAATGCTATTTTCCGCCGGAAACCATTCTTATGTATGTATTTATTAATTCATCCAGCTTCATAGACTGTCTGATTACGCGCGGATGAAGCAGCCCATAGGCCTGTTCCATCTGATTAAGCATAGTTCTTTCGTACTCTATTTGCTTGCGCAGGATCTTGAGCTTGTCCATCTGAACTACCTCCCGTACATATTTTAGAGGTATATGTCAAAATATAGGATGGCAAGCTCAATGCATCACTGTATATATATCCGAAATTCCGTATATCACTTGTATGTAGGACTTTCTAACCAGTCAGCAGAATAACAAAGAACAAGGCCTGCTGACTCTACGCCAGCTGGCCTTGTCTCTTAATCAAAACCTTGGTTTAATCATAATTCCGAGCTGCTTCAGGTATGGGTTCCGCAACCTTCGTTCGTTTTATTTGGACCTGTTTTGCCGCATCGCTGTTCTACAGCTTAATTCTATCCAGTAAACCTACCAGCAGCTGCTTCTCCTCCGGTGCAAAGCCTTCATACACAGCAGCCAGGAGTGCTGACGACACCGCCTCAAATACCGGCTTCAGCTCTCTGCCCCTGGTTGTGAGTGACAGGCGGAAGATTCTCCCGTCGGTCTGATCCTGCTCCCGCTTTACGTATTCCAGCCGTACCAGCTTGTCTACCAGAGCTGTGATGGTAGACTTATCCTTATCAATTAAGCAGGATAACTGATTCATCGTAATATCCTCACGGATGAACAGCTGATACAGAATATCCCCGTGTGACGGGGCAATACCGTGTATATTATGTTGTTTGAGCTCCCGTTCGATAAACCTGTTGCCACTCCGGTGAATGCGGCCGATGACCGCCAATATTTTATTTTCGTCCATGCTTCCATGTTAATTTTAACCAAATGATGTGTCAAGGGTCTCCTGATTACATCATTTGGTGAGACGAACGCAAGTCTTTTTATGTTTTGTTTTAAAAATATTCAAATTTTAGTTTGATATAAAAATTATTTCGATAATTGTGATTTATATCACACCTCTTGTGAAAAAAATCACTTAATATAAGGGCATCGAAGATGATCATCCGATACGACAAAGAGAAAAGAAACCTACTGTACCGGTAAAAATAAATCCCGGTAGTATTCCTAACAAAACTTGGCCTATGCTTCCGAAGCAGTTTTGCCAGAAGCTTAATCCCGGTAGTATTCCTAACAAAACTTGGCTTATGCTTCCGAAGCAGTTTTGCCAGAAGCTTAATCCCGGTAGTATTCCTAACAAAACTTTAAGGAGTGGATATCATGTTTAACACCTGGTTCCGTACTAATAAAATTGCTATGCTGCTGCTGACTGTCGTTCGTATATATGTAGGTTATCAATGGCTTGAGGCCGGCTGGCATAAGCTGACCGGGGGCTTCGATGCCGGGGGCTTCCTGAAAGGCGCCATTGCCAAAAGTGTCGGAGAAGACGCCTCCGTACAAGCCTGGTGGGGCAGCTTCCTCCAGCATGCCGCTCTGCCGAATGTTAATTTTTTCAACCTTCTGATTCCGGCAGGTGAATTCCTGGTCGGTCTTGGACTGATCCTCGGTACCTTCACCACCTTTGCTGCCCTGATGGGTCTGGTTATGAATACCGCCTACCTGCTCTCGGGTACTGTGAGTACGAATGTCCAGCTGCTGCTGATGGAGGTCATTATCATCGTATCCGCCGCAAATGCCGGTGCAATCGGTCTTGACCGCTGGGTACTGGGCTACCTGCGCAGCCTGTTCCATAAAAAAGACAAATCCGCCGCATTCCGGCCTGCAGCTGCTGCTCCGGGAATGAAGCGCTCCGTATAAATGAATATTGTGTAAGCTGCAATGCCCCGCAGACATGGACAACGCTCTGGCATCCATCTGCGGGGCTTTGTTTTTGTTATTTTTCCGATCATATGTTCCATTCCGTGCTGCCGCCGTCAAAGCGTAACAAGCTTGTCTTATCAATGTTAACAGAAAGTGACCTTCACACGTTGAATTTGCTTTATACTAATAGAAGCTACTTCTGCTAGATTAATGCAAAGCCTATATAAATGGAGGATTTACTCATGAAAAGATGGATCGCCAGCGTAGCTGCCGCAATGTTAATTGCCGTATGCCCGTCGGCTCTTGATATAGATAAAACGTTTGCCGCTGCACCGCTTAAATTGATTGTTGACGGGGAAGCTGCGCTCACCCCTTTACATCCGTTTCTCGACCAGGACATCGCGTATATACCGGTCCGGGTGCTCACCGAGTTCTACCCTGCAGCACTCCAGTGGGACAACAAGCAAAAGCTGTTAACAATTACCACCGAAAGCACCAGTACAATGGTTAAACCGGGCAGCCAGCTGGTGCTCTACTATGGCAGCTCAACTGCGCTTGAAGGCAAGGCTATACTGCGGAACGGACGTATGTATATTCCGGCATCTGCCTTGAATCTCATATCCGGAGCTGACTTCCGGCTGGATCAGAAGCAGAACTCGGTATCCATTATATCGGGCAGCGTGAGCACAACCGTGCGGGTCCCTACCGAAGCGCTTGCTGCTGCAGAAGACCATCCGGAAGTCAAAATCTACGCCGCCCTTAAAGACAAGACAGCCTATAAAGGCTATATACTTGAGATAAACGGACAAAAGCATAAATACGGCTGGCAGACCTACCGGGATTTAAGCCACCCGCCAGAGCTGTATTACAATGACATCAATAAGGACGGACAACCCGAAGCCATCGTTATTCTGACATTAGGTACAGGAACAGGAATTGTCGAGCAGGAGATCCATGTAATTAACCCGAAGACCTGGCAGGAGCTCTCTGTACCTGAAGCCTGGAAGGCTGGAACTCAGCTTGTATCCTCCAGCATCACTGCAGACGGCAAGGATATGCTCGTTTCGCTGAAGCTTGCCGGTGCCTCTCCTTCACAGGTGACCCTGCGCCTGCCGGACCGCAGCGACGACCCGAATATCGGCGGAAAAGCAGGAATCGGCACTGTTACTTACTACATGGTTGAGAATAACCGGCTGACGGCTGAAGTGAATGTGACGACCGGATTCCTGGAGAGCATCGGAACTCTGAAGCTGGTGTATAAACCGGCTGCTTCAGGTAAAGCCCTGGAGCCGGAATCTGTCACCTTCATTGCATTCGATGAATATCCGGCAACGGTGAAGAAGCTGACTGCCAATGATTGATGCCCATATTCATCTTGAGCAATATGACGCTGACGCGCTTGAGCACATGCTGCCTGCACTTGCTACAGAAGGCGTCCACGGCTTGATTGCCGTCTCGATGAACCTGGCCTCCTGCATCCGCACTAAGGAGCTGGTGCGCAAAGCTCCCGGATTGATTAAGCCGGCCTACGGCTATCATCCCGAGCAGCCGCTGCCTGCGGAAGCAGAGCTGGCTATGCTGCTTAGCTTTATCGAGGAACACAGCGCAGACATGGCGGCCATAGGTGAAATCGGCCTGCCCTACTATAGCCGGGCAGAAGCGCTGGAGCGCGGCGGGCCTTTTGTGATGGAGCCGTATATACGGCTGCTGGACACTATGCTTGGCCTGGCTGCACGGCTCGGCAAGCCGGTGGTGCTGCATGCCGTCTACGAGGATGCGCTGACCGCCTGTGAGCTGCTGGACAAGCACGGCATCCGGAATGCCCACTTTCACTGGTTCAAAGGGCCAGAGGAAGCTGTCCTCCGGATGATTGAGCGCGGATATTATATCTCCTTCACTCCGGATATCGTCTACGAGCCGGAGATTCAGGCTCTGGCCAGGCGTTACCCGCCTGAGCTGGTTATGGCGGAGACGGACGGGCCTTGGCCGTTCGAAGGACCTTTTGCCGGACGGCTCACGAACCCGGCCATGATCCGCGATGTTGCTGCAGCATGGGGCGCGCTGCACGGCTATCCGCCTGCTCAGGCAGAAGCGCTGCTGAGCGCGAATACGGCGCGCTTTTACCGGCTGCATAAAGGTGCTGGAAGCACAGAATAGCTCATCGTGTCCTGCGGATTTTTCCGCACAGTGCGAAGGGCTATTTGCTGTGCCTACTTAGGCGATATGCTGGACGGCTGCTCTCTTCCCCATGTCAGCCGGAAATCACACTAATGATCCGCGAAGGTACAAATTTAGTGTGACGGCGTCGCTATATGTATGTGCAAGTAATCCAATACGCAGGCGGGGTCGTGGTATATGTGGGAGTAATCCAATGCGCCGGAGGGGGGCGGTGTACGTGGGAGTAATCCAATGCGCCGAGTGGAGGGCAGATAGTTGTACTTCGTGCAGCTAAAACAGCCGGATTTGCCCATTGAAGTGGTTTAAGTGTAGTTCATACAACTAAAAAGGCTCCATTCCCGCAAAACGGCGGGAAATGGAGAAAATAGCTGCACGGATTACATTTATATGTCTGAAACAGCTCAACAAGCCGCTTTTAGATGTACAGAGTGCAGTTATAGCATGACTGTACCGCCGGGAGCACCAGCGGGAGCACCAGTGGATGAACTCAGGGCTCAGCCTCACGGACTGCCCCCACATGCCTTATGTGTGACATATTTGTGTCAGTGTGGTGTACCGCCAGCAGTCCGGGAGCGGCGGTTGCGCTACTACAATACGCCGGATAAGGATCTGATTCCGCATGAAGAGGTTAC
>NZ_CCDG010000029.1 GCF_000723885.1 Paenibacillus camerounensis | reverse complement strand
TGATTCCCGTCATCTGCGCCATACGAGTCAATCCAAAGGCATTTTTGCTTTTGATTCCCGCCATCTGCACCATAAGAGTCAATCCAAAGGCATTTTTGCCTTTGATTCCCGCCATCTGCGCCATACGAGCCAATCCAAAGGCATTTTTGCCTTTGATTTCCGCCATCTGCACCATACGAGTCAATCCAAAGGCATTTTTGCCTTTGATTTCCGCCATCTGCGCCATACGAGCCAATCCAAAGGCATTTTTGCCTTTGATTCCCCCCATCTGCACCATACGAGCTAATTCAAAGGCATTTTTGCCTTTGATTTCCGACATCTGCGCCATACGAGCCAATCCAAAGGCATTTTTGCCTTTGATTCCCGCCATCTGCGCCATACGAGCTAATTCAAAGGCATTTTTGCCTTTGATTCCAGCCATCTGCACCATACGAGCTAATTCAAAGGCATTTTTGCCTTTGATTCCAGCCATCTGCACCATACGAGTTAATTCAAAGGCATTTTTGCCTTTGATCCTCGCACACAGCGCTCAGAGACGCTCACACTAACCACTAATAAACCAAAAATCAGGGGCATCACTGCCCCTGACCCACTCTCATAGCCGCCCGAAGGGCGTAGCATTTGCAGCTTTCGTAGCTTTTGCAGCTTTTGCTTTGGCAGCCTTTATAGCTTTCGCAGCTTCCGCAACCTGCGGTCGCCCAGAACACTCCATCCGCCAGCCCCCAGCTGCCTCAGCAGCAGGTTACCTGCTAGTGGCGTTCCCGCTCTCCGCTGCGGCTGCGCATCCCCGCCAGACCCAGCAGGCCGACCAGACCGAGCCAGCCCCAGTTGGAGCCTCTGTTATTGTCAGTGGCGCTGGTGGTTGTGCTGGTGGCGCGGTATCTGCCGGTTTCGGTGCTGGTGGACAGCGGGGAGACGGAGCTGTTGTCATTGCCCCGGACCGCGTTGTTCACCATGTTACCGCCTTTACGCATGGTACCAGTGGCGTTATTCATCATTTTATCGCCACTTCGCTCAAGTTCATTCATCATTGTATTGCCGTTATGATTCATCCGGCTCTCTGTTCCGCGCATCGTGTTGCCGGTCTGGTTCATCATCCGGTTACCCGTTCCATTCAGCATATGAGTGCCTGTGGTACCGTTGGTTTCACGGATACGTTCAGTCTGCATTCCGGTTCTGCCGGTGTCCGGGATGGACGCTCCCATTCCTCCACCGGTGCCAGCAGCGTTGGCTGCATAACCGGATCCCATAAGACTCATGGATAACAATGTACCGCAGGCAAGGCTCGTGACCAGCTTATTCAAGTGATGTGCCCCCTTTGAGGATAATTGTCTTTCGCTGATAATTTCCCCATGAGGCACATCATCTATACAGGTGGTTCTTATTCCCTGACCAGCTTCACTGTCCTGCTAGCGGCATCATAAGTGACACTTGCACCAAGCGCTTCAGCAACCGCACGCACCGGCGCATAGGTTGTGCCGTTCTCCAGCATACCGCTGGTAATCTGGACACCATTCAGTGTGACCACGACCGCCTGGTCCGCTCCGGGAGCCGTACCGTTAATGACAGCCAGCGCATCCTTTACCTGCTGTACTGTCGGCTGCCGGCCTGCCCGCAGCTGCTCGGTAGTCAGCCCGAAGGTCATCTCCAGATGGGAATAATCCTTGAAGGAAGTCCAGTCCCCGCCCCAGGCAAAACCGAGCCTCTTGGCCTCCTGCGCCACCTGCTGCCAGTCAGCGATTGTATCTTTATTACCGTCCCGGGTGATGTCCCAGGAGACATTTTTGCCGTCCGGCAGCAGCAGGGCAAAATCAATCGCCAGACCATAATTGTGATAACTGGTGCCTCCCCTTGCGTTCGTTACGATATTTCCCGGCTTCGTGCGGCCTTGCGCATAGAGTGCATTTTGCTCGGCAATCGTCCGCATGCCCTGGGTGATGACAATCGGGATGCCCTTGGCATAGCTGCGCTGGATCAGAGCACTGGCTCCGGCCAGTATAACCGGATGAAGATTTCCCAGCCAGCCTGCCGACTTACTCTTCACCTGATCTAATGTCAGCATTTTCCTCACCCCCTAATACAGTAGATGCCCGCTCCACCTGCTTTGCTTGTACGCTTTGCCTAACAAGAGTATGCGTAACGCCCGTAAGCCTCATTAGAAGACAAAAGACCCCGGATACCAGGGTCCTCTCCACTTATATGCTAAACAGCTACGTCAGCCATCCCATAATCAGCAGGATGATGATCCCGCCCACAATCAATATAGCAATTGCCTCCGAAAAGCCCGGAGACAATCCGTTCTTCCCGCTCCTTGGCCCTAAGCTTCGCTGTATCTGCATCAGAACCATCCTAGTAAAGGTGAGATGCTTGGATGCTTTTCTGCAAAATAGGCCACATTAGATAACACGAACTGACTTGAGCGAAAGGTGGTATGTATCCATGGAAATTCACAGTGATCTTTATAAGGTAGCCGCCCTGAGCGGCCAAGAGGACGCAGTTGAGATCATCCGGCAGGCCGAGGCAGACCTCGCCCGGATCACAGGCAAGGGCGCAGTCACACTGATTGCCTATGAGAAGACGGAAGAACCGGCAACTAATTAACCTGCTGCGCTGATTACGGCCGTATTGGTGCGCTGCTGCTTAAAGAATATAGGCCTCTGCAATATCATCCACCTGAATCCATTTCCATTCCTCTGCCCACTGCAGCTTAATTTCACGCGAGTGGGTATGAATGGAGGTGACAAATCCGCTGATCTGTCTACCCTCAGCCGGACCGTGCAGCACCACAGTTACCCGCTTATGATTCCTTAGTGACACAGCCAGCGTCTGCTCGATTTCCTTCAGCTTATGCTGTGCAGCCTGTATGCCTGTACCCGGCATATCACGCTCATCCCTGCAGGGTTCCTGTACCTGATCCTTCAGCATTATCCGGCCGCCTTCCTCCGGTCCTTCCTCCAGCTGTTTGCCCATAGCCGCTCCTCCTCAAGTTATAGTCGCACATCGACATCCCAATCACACGAACATATGTTTGCATCCGTATTATATTAGCAGACTCTCCCGTAAGCAAGAAGAAAAAAATAACAGCAGCCGGACCACAGGCAAAAGGCGCGCACAGCCAGGCTGTACAGCGCCTCAAATAATGATCTTAAGCAAAGCTAATCTCAGTCTGCGGAATTGCCGGATTCGGTTGCGCTATTTACAGGAGTATTGGCCGCATTCCCGCCGATCTCATCTGCTTCTGTACTGACTACAGTTCCGGGAACGCTCCCCAGCTCCGTCTCAGCCGCGCTGTCTTCTTCCAGCAGCCCTACAGCTACCCTTGCCTGGTTCACCTTGGAGATACCGTACAGCATCGCCACATCCGCCTGCTGGTTCATAGCATTGAATTCGTCAGCAGTCACCTCAGGGGAAGCCGCACTCTGCGAAGCCTTCTCTTTAATGGAATAAGCGCTCTGGAAAGCAATCACTGCATCTCTCAGCAAAGTCTCGACGTCTTCCGGCAGGCTCTTGGATATTTTCACATCATTAACCCGGTCGGCAATATCGGATGCGGTATCCTGGAACGAATCAAGGGCTTGCTCAAGCTCTTTATCTGTAGCTGCTCCCGTAGAATACGAAGTGAGGGTCGTATTGAAATTCTCAAGCGAGGACCTGCCCATTTCGTCAAACTTCGACATCTCATTATAGAAGTTCAGTACGGTCTCCTGCACCTCCTCTTCTGAGGCTGGCGCAGAGCTGTTATTGCTGCAGGCGCTGAGGATCATTACCATCAGTAGTACAATTGTGTATAAGGTTTTTTTCATCTGTTCAAATCCCTCCACTTAACAGAATAATGGCGGGTTTTGTAAAGCGCAAATGAAATTAATGTAAAAAAAGCTCGAAACACCCATATTTCAAATTTTAAGCGCCTTCATTGCAAAAAGATCCCCAAAAATCTGGAGATCTCCTGCACATATCCCCGGCTAAGCCAGCACGTATGCTCCGGATGGTATAACCTCTCTAGGCCGGCTGTGGCTCTCCCACATTAGAATCGCCTTGGCGTCCCCCTGGTTCTCATAATACTCTACCTTCAGCTCATGCAGCTTGCCTTGAATCAGCGGTATACTGCCCTTGCGCTCCGTACCGCTCTGCTTAACCCAGCTGTCGATTACCAGTACCCCGTCAACCCACACCCGGATGCCGTCGTCCGAATAAGTGTAGAAATTATAGGTCTCGCTGAATTCAGCCTTAAGCCTGCCGCTCCAGCGTACCGAGAATAGATCAGCATTAATTAACGGATCAGGGCTGCCCTGTCTCCACGTAAAGTCAATCGTGGAATCTGTCCGGACCAGTGACGGAGCTCCGCTCAGTGCCATATTGTTGAAATATTCGCCCCTGATTCCCGGAGGATGATTCTGCTCCCCTTCGGCAGCCAAGACTTTATACTCATCCCTTGTAATCACAAAGCTGTCATTCATAAAAGCCTTAATCACCGGCTCTGTGTTCTGCTCATACAGCAGCTTCGCCCAGGTAAGCTGGTAAGACCATTTATTTTGTGATTTGGCCAGTACCGCTGCAGAAGGCAGCTTCGCGTTCTCACCGATGGCGATCAGCTTGCCGCGCCCCAGATCCCATAGCCCGTCATGATGGCTGTCCTTGAAATCACCGTCATAAATATCCAGCGCCAGCACATCGACCCTGCCGGCTCCGGGATAGTACCTGGCCGGCTCCTGGCTCCACTGGTTCTGCGCATTCGGACTCCACACCCAGAGCAGGTTATGCAGCCCGTGGTACACGGTGTAGCGATCGAACATGAGGTTCCACAGCTCAGTGAAGCGGCTCTTCTGCCCCCACCAGAACCAGCCTCCGTTCATCTCATGATACGGTCTCCACAGTACAGGGACACCAGCGTCATTCAGCTTTTTGAGCGAAATAGCCGTCTTGTCGAGATCCGCCAGCAGTGCTGTATACTGGGGGGTGCCTGGTGTAATGTATTTGGCAAAATCAGCCTCGCTCAGATTCATGGAGACGTTAGACCAGGCCGGAGCAGTCCCCGGCAGACTGGCGTGATAACTCATTGTGACAATCCCGCCGGCTTTATGCCAGCGGATGGCGCTGTCCGTTACCCACTGCCGCTGATTGGCTATAAGCGACTCCGTCTGGCTGCCGATCGCCCCCAGCTCATAGCCGTGAAGCCCGGCATACTGGCCGCTTGTATTTTTAAGCTTGTTGCTGAATTCATCGGCACTCTCCAGATAGTCATGTATCCCGCTGATAATTCCTCTACCCTGAAGGGTATACAGCCTGTTCAGCAGATTAAGCGCCGGAAGCGCCAGCTTATCGTCCGCAGGAGTCCTCAGCAGGGCGCGGAAGCCGGTCTGCCAGGCAGCATCGTTAACCAGCCGCGATGCCCAATCGAGCATATCCCGGAGTATACGCTGTTCCATTTGTTCCACCATCCCTTTTTTGTACCATTGTATGGGGACAACCGGTACGGGGAAGCGGCGGATGGCGGGATAGCAAATACATTATTTAAATTTCAAACAAATCTTCTGATCATGGCCTGCTGTACTCTTGTGACCTTATGTATTGCAATCTGAATTCATTATCCCGGTTATCTAACATAACGCATAGGCAGCAAATCCAGTATATCCGTTTTGGCCAGACCCTCATTATCAGGGATAATGACCTTGCAATCCTTGGCGTAATCAGCAATCAGCTCCCGGCACATCCCGCAGGGGGATACGACCTTAATCTCATAGTCCTCACTGTCCGGGTCCGGGTGTCTTACTGCAACAATGGTGTCAAATTCCTTATAGCCTTCCGAAATGGCTTTTCCAATGACCATCGCCTCCGCACATACCGTCACCCTGGACAGGCTGGCTTCTCCCTGTGCGCAGTGCCGCACTGACATGATGCCGTTCCCACTCGTAGCGCTTCTTGATAATCTCCTGTGCAGCAGCAACCAGTGTCTCGTCTTCAATCGAAATTTCAGATTTCATCTTCTGTTCCTCCTGGTCATTCCGGACTTTTTCTTTATCCAGTATACTAAAATCTGCTAATTATAAGCTATACTGATTAGGCCGAAGCATCAAGAATACAACATAATCAGGAGGAGCCTGTGAAAAAAAAGAAATTATTCCCCAGTCTTATCATCATCATCCTGCTTGCCCTGGCAGCCTACTTATTCGAAGAGACCAGCCCGCCTGTCCCCACAACGCCAACCGGCAGCGGTGAAGTAGTACAGCTTGTCTTTCCTTCAGACCGCTATCCTGAAACGGCCGGACATATCCAGGAGGCGATCAGAAACGGCGAATCCGCCATCTGCACGATCAGCCGGGAGGATGCGGAAGAGAACCGTAAGGAATCCCTCAAAGGGGTCCCCACCAAAAAAGGCTATGACCGTGATGAGTGGCCGATGGCGATGTGTGCCGAGGGCGGTGCCGGGGCAGACATTGCGTACATAACACCCGGTGATAACCGCGGGGCCGGCAGCTGGGTAGGCAACCAGCTCGAAGGCTACGCCGACGGAACACGGGTGGAGTTCATGTTCAAATAAGCAGAAGAGGCAGCAGCTCCGCCGGGGCTTATACCGGCGGAGCTGCTGTTTAATGAAGCAATGTTAGAATAGACAGGCTTTTGTAATAATAACCAGCAGAATGAACAGAACCAGAATTGAATTGGTCGATGTCATCCACGGGCTTACAACCGGCATAACCGGAGGACCCACATTCACTCCTCCAACATTGTTTCCGCATCCGCAACCGTAATCTGCACCCATTTGTAATTCCTCCTCTGAATTATTGATACTCACAGCACAGAATATGTGGCAGCTATCCCGGCAGTTTGGGCCAATCGGCAAACATATATGTTCGCCTGCATTAATAATACGGCTCCATGGTGTCGATATATTGTAGGAATGCAGATAAACCGGGAATGAGGAAGAAGATCATATCCGGATACATTCTCAGTTATATAAATCCTTCAGGAGGTGCATAGTGGACATAGCCGCATTATCTGTTGTGATGGGCCAGACATCTCTTAAGCAGGCTGTAGGCCTGCAGGTTATGAGCATTGCCAAGAATACAGCTGAAATTCAGGCGCAGAATATCGCCCAGATGCTTCAGCAGAGCCCGCATCCGAATCTTGGAAAAACACTTGATATTCAGGTTTAATTGTTTTATTCTTAGATACATAAGAACACAGGTTCTGGTGTGATGCCGGTTCTCCTCAGCCCTTCGGGCTTTTCTTTTACCCATAAATACGAACATACGATCTTATCTAGAGGTGATAATATGCAATCCTATTACCAGATGACTGCTCTTGAGAGCTGGACCGAGGATTTATATCAGCGTCTGCAGGTAAAACGCCCGTCCGATATTTCCATTGCTTACATAGCCGAACGCCTCAATATCTGGATTCATTATCTGGATGTGCGCAGCAAAAGTGTAGAGGCCTCAGCGGGCATGTATACCATGTTCCTGGACAACCGGCTGCCGCCCGAGCTGCAGCGCCTTGAATTTCTTCATGAGCTCTGTCATCTGCTCCGCCATGCCGGCAGCCGTATTCTGATGCCCGGCCATTTCACTCAGGCGCAGCAGGATGAATCCGAACGCTTTATTCTCTACGCTGCAATGCCCTACTCCATGATCTCCGCCAGACCCTTGCCTGAACTGCGGGAAGATGCCGTATATCATATCGCCACTACGTTCCAGGTGCCTGAGGAGCTGGCCGTGCAGCGGATCGATCAGATTCAGAGGCGGATCTTTCAGGGTCAGCTAATAGCCGTGATGGAGCGGAGCGAGGAGAGAAAATTCATCCAGAGACATATTCGTTAACTTCCGCGGGGACAATACCTTTATAAGTCCTTTGAGGGGGAGCAATATGGAAGCTATTCAAGTTATCCGCTTATTATTATCTCATCCGGAATACAGCGTAGATGCGGTGCATCCTGAAATTCCCGATTTTGTCGGCATCGCGGCCATTGAAGTGGACCACGAGACCGAAACCTTTTCCATTCTGCTGCAGGAGCCTGAGGTATGACTCCTTTATTGGACAAAAAATGACCCCGCCGGCGTCCGGCAGGGTCCAAATCTATGAATAAGGGGGGTATGTCATTACTATACCTGCCTTAGCTTAATGCATTATGAAATTCTGCTGAAGCCCGGCTGAAATTTCAATTTTTTTTGGGAGCCGCAGCTTGTCCGTTTAATTCTGCTGTTAAGCCGGGAAGTATATTAATGAACCGGTTATGCTGCATTACCGGAACAGCATAGCTGATATCCACCTGACAGCAATAGGTTACATCTGCTTCGAATCCGCGGCCACGCAGCTCGCGGGCGCTGGTACACTCCCAGATCAGCTCCCGGATTCGCTGCCCCGAAGACCGCAGAGCACCGATGCAGACCTCCGCTTCCGCTGATTTATTCCCTGTCAGCTTGGAGAGGATGAGTCCGGCACCCAGGTAATCCTCAATACCGGGACGAAGATTATTCTCGGAGCCGACCACATCAGGCCATTTCTCACCGCAGGGAACTACCGTAATCGCGGCCCCCAGCTCAAGCCTAAGCCGGTTGGCCGTTTCGGCGACAGCTGATGCATTCAGCAGACAGCCGACCAGCAGCGCAGGCGCCTGTGCTGCAATCCATGTGCAGGCTGCACCGTTCATGGAGCACAGGACAAAGTCGCGTTCATAATCAGCAGAGCTGAAGGTCAGCGGAGACAACGAATGGCCCCCTGTTCTTACAGCTTCCGCACGTCCGCGGATTAGCTCTGCACCCAGCTCCTTGGCGTAGGCTTTGGCCTGTTCATTGGCCGGCGGCGGATACGGATAAATATTAGCCTTGTGCTGGACCGCCGTTACAACAGTGGACGAGAAGCTCAGTACATCGACGATAATAACGATGTCACCGCGCTCCGCTGCAGCCCTCGCCCCTCTTTGGCCCCAGTCCAGCTTAATGTCATAGGGCGCTTGGTCAAAAAACACAGTGTCGCCCTCCTTTCTTGTCCGGATTCATCTCAGACCTACAAACAGGGAGTTACCCATAGAAGGCTGCCGCCGAACCGCTAATCCTAAAAATTCTTTAATTTTGTTGTAAATTCCCTGTTTGTCCCGTCAATCTGCCACAAAAAAAGCCCAGCCGGAGTCGGCAGGGCCACATTCTATCCGTACAATTATACCCAGAAAGCCTTAGTGATGATAACCAGCAGAATGAACAATACCAGAATTGCAGCAGTAGAAGTAAAAGGACTGCCGTATCCGCAGTTCGCTCCGCCAACTGGACCTACATTTTCACCATAACAACCCATTTCCAATTCCTCCTTCATGATTGAGTACACCATAGCATATGTGATTTGCCCGCTGCTGACTGGGTGAAACGGCAATGTCTTTTGGCCCGGATTTTTTATTTGGAAATATCAATGAAGCCTTCACCGAACACATCGCGCACATCATGGATCGTAACAAAGGCATTTTTGTCTTCCGCCCGCACAATTTTTTTGAGCATGGATACTTCCTGTTTGCTGATGGCAATATAAAGCACATTTTTATCCTCGCCAGTGTAGTATCCGTAACCCCGCAGCACCGTTACGCCGCGGTCCATTAGCTCAGTTACCTTGGCTGCAATACGCTCATGCTCTGCCGAAATGATGGTAACTGCTTTTTTGGGATTCACCCCTTCAATAATGAACTCCATCGCCTTCGTTCCAATAAAGAGGATGACGAAAGTGAACATCACCTTCTCGATTCCGATAACAAAAACAGACAGTCCGGCAACAATCAGATCAAAGAACAGCAGCGCGTAGCTGATATTCCAGTCCCAGTACTTATTGGCCAGCCGGGCCAGAATCGTCGTTCCTGCAGTTGTACCGCCAACCCGGATGATTAATCCGATTCCGCCGCCGGCGAGCAGACCGGCAAAGATAGCATTAATTACCGGCTCACTGGAATTAATACTCCAGCTCTCAGTCAGATACAGGAACAGCGAATTAAAAGCTACAGTAATGACGGTATAAACAATCGTCTTCTTATCCAGCAGCCTGTAACCGATAATCAGCAGGATTCCATTGAGTGTGAAGCCCACAAGAGCAGGTGACCATTGCAGCAGATAAAAAAGAATAATCGATACTCCGGTCACCCCTCCCTCGCCAAAATCATTAGGGATAATAAATACGTTGACTGCGAGCGCAAACAAAAACGCCCCAACAAGCAGCATGAACAGCTCATAAATTCTTTTTTTCATAACATACGCCTCCAGTTACATTACAAAGCCCACAAACAAAAAAGCGACTAAAGGAGTAATGCATCCTTTAATCGCTTTGGGTAAGCTCTTTTGATACCTCTGATCATAACAAGCATCTGCCGGAATGTAAATACACGCGCTGTTTATTATTAGCCTATGGATACACCCGAATACGTTACCGGCCCGGTCACACTAGCCGCATTCAGCAGAATGTTCAAACTGTTGTTAGCCACCCCTAAAGAGTACGCATGATAACCTGCCGGTACGCTTCTGTCCAGAAATGACATCGCTATAGGCTGAATTGCCAGCAGAGAAAGTCCGCTTGCTCCCACATTAAAAATGGGCTGTCCGTCACGATACAGGGTAAATACTACACTCGGAGCACCCACGGTAGTCTGAAATCCGATATTTGCATTGAGGAGCACCGTACCGGAATCGACCGTCGACAAGCCGAACTCAGCCAAGATAAGATTGGCTCCCGGGGCAAGAATCGGAATGGATACCGTCTGGCTTCCAGTTGTAGCTGTACTGCTTCCCACATCAATAATGATTGCCATGATAAGCTCACACATCCTTTCTTCTATTCTACTTTCAGGATATGTGAGGAAGGACTGATCAGCTTGTACGGATGAACAATGGTATTCTCCTATTTATTGCAAGAGAGACAAGCATTCTTTTTAACGGCCCACATTCTGCTTCAGGAATACTTCTATCTGCTCCATAAAGACCATCCCTATAGGATGGCCTGCTGTGGTATTCCTTTTATTTGACCAGTATGCCCTTCAGCATAACCAGCCGCTTAATGCCCTCCGTCCCGGCCCAGCCGCCCGCACTTGCCAATATCACATTATGAAACAGCTTCATCGCAATCGAGTAGGTCATCGTTCCAAGTACGATCTCTATTGCTATAAACCGCAGGATATCCCCTTTGGTAATAACATAGACTCTGAACTCCCGGTTACGCAGCACTGGCTCACCACCCTAATTGTGTTTTATGTAGCCATATGCTGGAGTCAGGTTGTCTAATGACTGGAATCAGGGCTTTAGCGGGGTGAGCTGCGCTTCTACTTTGTCGGCAACCAGTGTATAGAACTCGGGAAAGCTCGGGTCTGCGGCACTGGGAATCTCTTCAAATGTCCGGATATACAGCCTGTTAGCAGCCACAGCAGCCAGTATGCCCTCCACCGTCCAGGCCTTGGTCAGCACTTTATTCAGCTCCGGACGCTCTGCTTCGGGCAGCAGCCTGGCAAAGGCAACCTCCCCTTCCCGGATTGTGTTGTCAAAATAATCGCCTGTCGGCTGCCGGAGCGTCTCTGTCGGCTTCCACGCCCTGGCAAACGGATGAAAATCCGTCAGCAGCAGCCGGCCGCCTGCACCCAACCGCCGGTGTACGAGTGAGAATAAAGGCAACAAATCGGTAAAATAATGCAAAACCCCAAATTCCATCAGCACATAATCGAATTGTCCCAGCGAATCCTCATCCGGAATGTGCAGCACATCCGAGCAAATATAGCTCAGCTCCACACCGGCCGCTGCCGCTACCTCATTAGCATACCTGCGATTCTCCGCCGAAATATCCACTACCGTCACCTCTGCACCAAGCAGCGCTAAAGGAATTGCTTTGCGGCCGTGGGAGCCGAGCAGGTTAAGCACTTTTTTGCCGGATGGATCTCCTATGTACTTTAACCAGTAACGCAGAGGATGCCGCGGGTCCTGCTTCAATACTTCGGCAAGCGCCTCCGGTGTTCCGTGATGCTGCACCCAAGCCTGATAAGCCTTCGTTTCCCATGCTGCTTTGTTGGCACGTGACAGCTGCTCCTGCATACATCCAGCCTCCTTGAACATTATGTAATTAATTCCAGGGTTATCAGTTTACTACAAAAGAAGAAGGATGAATAGCAGCAGATGGCCGAAAGATTATCCCCGGGGTTAGTGTTCATGTGAGCATTGCCGCGGTTCCGCAAAAAAACCAGCCTGCATCAGGCTGGTTCTATATTTCCACACTCCGAATCTCAAAGCTCTGACCAGGTAATATTAAGCTCAACCACACCGGGCTCAGACGACAGCTCGCCTCCGATTATAGACCAGATTTGCGTATTGTCCGGTGAGTTGCCCTGGATAATCAGATTCTTCTCATCTATTGTCTGTACAGCATTACTTCCCAGCCTGTCAGCGAAATAATCCTTGTACCGCTTGGTCACAGACTCCATCCCTTCATTAGTCCTGAAAATAAGCAGCGCCGCTTTCTTCCCCTCATTGTCTTCCGAGTGTGACACGCTGATCACCGCATCATCCGGGAGCGGGAAGTCCTCAGGCAAATTAGCGGGCACTCTTTCTGAGGCAGCTCCCGCAGCCGGCTGGGCAGAAGCCTGTTCAGTAGCCGCCGGCGCGACCGATGCAGACGGCTGCGCCGGCTCTCCAGCTGTATTGTTGGTATCATTGCTGCTGCAGGCACTCAGGGTAATGGCAGCCAATAACAGACCTGCTCCCGCTAAGTTTTTTCGGTTAAGCATATTCTCGCCCCTTCATTATTTGATTGTATGCATTCCTTTTCCAGATTAAGGTATGCAGGACTTACCGGATTTTACCCCGTATCCACTTGGCTTAATCAGAATGAAGTGATATTGCCGCGTGATATTTAAAATTTCCGGAAACAAAATGTGACCAAATCCCGTTCTTAATGGTGTTATAGGTATAAAGGAGGTCATTGCATCATGCAGCGATCCATGACCCGGCCGGGAAATCATGTGATAAAGAGTTACGAAGCCTATTCAGAGATGTTGTTCCGGATAGCGATGGTCCATCTGGGCCGCCGCCAGGATGCTGAAGAGGCCGTTCAGGATACGTTCATCAAGCTCATGGAAAAAGCGCCTGAATTCAGCGACTCCGAGCATCAAAAAGCATGGCTGATCCGTGTGCTTACCAACACCTGCAAAACGATGCTGGGCAGAGGCTGGCGCAAACGTGAGGTTAAGCTGGACGGCGCTGAAGCGCTGGCAGCAGACACTCCTATGGATCTGGCGCTGCTGCAGCTTGTAATGGCACTGCCTGCGAAGGTCAAAACAGTGATCCATCTCTACTACTACGAGGATTATTCGGTACAGGAAATCAGCAGAATTCTGCAGATCAGCGACTCCGCTGTGAAAATGCGGCTTCAGCGGGGACGGCAGCAGTTAAAACTGGAGCTGGAAGGAGCGGAATCAGAGTGAATGAAGATCAGTTTCGCCAACAATATAAGAAAGCGGTGGATACTATGAAACCAAGTGAAAATACAAAAAACAGATTGATCAGTAAAATGGAACAGCAGCAGCAGGAACGGAAACGTCCGCGCAAAACGATGTACATCGCGGCAAGCCTCGTAATCGCTGCCGGCATCGGTATCGCCGGGCCGAATATCTGGCAGCAGATCAATGGCCCTGCGGCACCTGCGCAGGTTGCCCAGGTAGACCCGGGAACGGGCATTACCATTCCTAAGGTAGAGCTCCCGGATCCGAACGCCCAGGTTCAGGCAAGCATGATTCCTCTGGTTGTATATGAAGGGAATGTGTATACACAAACCCTAACGCGGATGGAAGCTGCCGATCTCACTGCCCTGCGCGGCGATAAGCTCGGAACAACTACAGGCGGTATTGACGAATGGACCGGCAAGGATGGCTACACTGAACTGTCCTCCAACATCGGCGTGGCTGATATCTATACTGTAAAGGGCTACGGTTCCGGCTTCCTGATTATGTCCTACATGGAAATTGACGGCCAGGCATTCGCTGATCTGTATGAGCATACCAACGGCATTACCGTTAACAGCGGCGCCGACCTGCTCGGTGAGCTGAATCTCGAGGGCCGGATTGCCTCTGCCCGGTGGGAAAGCTTCGACAGCTGGAACAACGGACAGCAGCAGTATGCACCGCTTGCAGGCGGCGAGGTCCTTGACGGCTTCCTGAGCGCACTTGAGGCTGCCAAACCGTTAGCCGCTGAGCCGCTGATAGAGCAAGGCATCTACGAGAGTGAAGACCGCAAAATTGTCTATCTGGAGCTGGAAGACAAGGTTCAGGTTCAACTGGTACTCTTCGGACAGGGGCTTGTACGCTACGGCAACGCACCGGTATTCTTTGAATTAGAATCAGGTGCGTTCCAGGCACTGTGGGACAGCATGACTCCATAAGGATGGCGAGAACCCGCGGCAACGGGCGAAGCCGGATAATATACAGCAGCCCTGCCTTATTGGCGGGCTGCTTTGCTGTGTTACGGTTTTATTGATCAGGTGCTATAGATTAATTAAACAAATTACCAGAAAAACGGCGGCCAGACTGTAAGAGAACACCGCAAGCTTACGCAGCCTGTTCCAGTCGCGAAGCCCGGCTATGGTAAACAACATAGCCATAAGGCCAGTCATGATTTGTTCCGTTCCACGGAACAGCATTAAGCATATGTACGCAGTAATTGTAACTGCCCATAAAACGGTAAACCAACGCGGATTGTTACTCCAGACCTTTTTCAGCATACAATACCTCAATTCTTTAGTAGAATGTCTTCCTCACCATAAAGAGTTCTGCGACAGATTGATATACTTCAGCTGCTGCATCTCCTGCACAAAGTCCGGCTTCTCAGGAATCATGCACATCCCAAGATCCAGGACCTGCAGCTTCTTCAGCTTCGCCATTTCGGACGGCAGCCCGCGGATCGCGGTGTAATGTATGGTGAGCCGCTCCAGCTGCTCCAGCTCTCCGATCTCCGGCGGAATACGGTTTAGGCTAATCTGTTCTTTAGGTACAGGTCGGTAACCTGGCACCGGACGGTCTGAGCTGGCACATTGAATGGTTAGCTCCTTCAGGTTTTTCAGCCTGCTTATGGATGCCGGAATCTCTTGCAGATCAGCTGTCATGATGATTAGACGCTCCAGCTTTTCCAGTTCAAACAGCCCGTCCGGCAGACGGTACAGATCCTGCTCAAAAATCTCCAGCTCCCGCAGCCCGCCAAGCTCCCTTATCCGCTCAGGCAGCTCCGTCAGCCTGTGTCCGCTGATGTACAGCTTATCCGTTCTATGCCTGATGGCATCCTCCAGCAGACAGTCCAGCTCACTGTGCGCCGCAAGCTCCATGAAGAGCCCTGTAATGCGACTCATCAGCCCTGCTGCCTCCTCCTCCGTCACTTCCATGCCATAGATGCGTTCATGCACGACTGAGTAGAGATAATCCCCGCCTTCTTTTTTGAGAAAACACAAGTCTTCCGGCAGCATGGGATACATCCAGTCCGCCAACCGGTTGGCTGCTTGCTTCAGAACATTCCCGCTCTCTTCACAGCAACGGTAGAAATAGTACGTACCTGATCCGTAGAAGGCGTGACTGTGGTATGTATTTCTGAGCGTACCAAGTTCTTTCATCATTTCTTCCGTATCCTTGTCCTGAATGACAATGGTCTTCACAAGGTAAGGCTTCAAGTTATTTAAGACTGGTGCGTATCGCTCTCTTGCTGATGTATCCACCCCGGGTTCAGTCGAAAATTTCTCCCCCAGCACAAACCATTCAGTATTCTGTATCCCTAAGTCGATTACCTGCCTGTACGCTTCCCCCCGGGGGTCTGTATGCATTTTCATCCTGTTGTCGCCCCTCTCTAAATTTCATTAGAATAATATCATTCTCCAGCTTCACACCTTCATGAAACTTAATTACTAAACTCAGCGTATACAATTAGAAATACGTACTGTGGGGTGGATAAGATGAACCAAGCACAGCCAGCCTGTAAAGCATGCGGAAGAACGGAATTCGTCAAAGGTAAGCTAAATAATGGTTATGCCAGGGTGATGCCGATTAACAAGGCCTTTTCCTTAGGCTCGGGAGTGATCTACACGTTCTGTAAAAGATGCGGCGAAATTGCCTCGATGAAAATTGAGAATCCTGAAAAGTTTTGAGCCCCCGGCGGGCTTTTTTTAGTAGATACCATCCGAAATGTTACTTTTATTACAGATAACCTGGAAAACATAGCTTCAGCCGGTCCCGGGGCATTTGACGGGTTACTTATCATGCATGAGCATTTTGAGGAGGCCGCAGGCGCAGAATATAAAAGCTTTTTTAAGACTACTAAGTACCCTGTATTTTTTGTAGGTGCCGAAAATCTGCTGACCGCAGTTTTTCATGATGAGCGGCTTACACTTGAGGATGGAGCAATCGACGGTTTCGGCGCTGTGGGGCTTCCATATACCTGATAATGCTACAGCACGTGAAAAAAATGGTGATTTGATCACAAGAATCGCAAAGTATTGGAGGACTATGCCCGAAACAAGATTTGAAACTCTAATTTTTTCTTTAGTATGCTCTGCCCGCCTCCGCTGCAATTAACAAAGCAGGAATAAAAATCATCAGGTAGAGCGCTATTGAAGCAAATATAATGTTACGGATGGACAGGTTCTTGCCCTGATGGATCTTTTTGAATAAGGCAAAACAGTTATAAAGAAACAGCACACAGGACAGCGGAAGAATAAGATACAACCAAACGTACAAACCGTCACCACCTTTATTCTGAATTATCCATTGCTTCTGGATTTATATCGGGAGTACAACAAATCTGCTGTAAGACCAAATAAGAGCCACGAGAAAAAGTGTATCCCGTACAAAACAAACTGGAACGTAGTCTCGTTTTTCATTGAATAATGTAAATCAGTCAGCTGCGGATTAAACCATAGGAGCAACGGATTTGTCAGAAACAGCAGCAGGTTTTTATCGTCGGCCCCTGATAGATTGTGAAGACAGATTAGCAGGGATAACAACGGTAACCATAAGCTTAGCCTCTTCAAGATCTCCTTCATCCAACGCCTCCTTATTTACAAAATATTACTATACATGAGGGATTAAGACCACAAACAACTCTAAACAAAGCAAAAACCCCTTGCTAGGCATGGGGTTTAGTGAAGTGGGCCCTACAGGACTCGAACCTGTGACCAATCGGTTATGAGCCGACCGCTCTGACCAACTGAGCTAAGGGCCCGGATCTAATGTATCCGAATGTACAAGGGCTGTAAAAGAATAATTGGTTGCGGGGGCAGGATTTGAACCTGCGGCCTTCGGGTTATGAGCCCGACGAGCTACCGGGCTGCTCCACCCCGCGTCAGTAAACTTATTCAAACAGCGACAATAGTTAATATACATTAAATAAGGCCATAAAGTCAAGGATGAATTTGTTAATTGCTTAGGGTAAAAAACGAACCCCGTAACGGCCCTTCCGCGAACGGTAAATTTCTACAAACTGCGGGTCATGGTAGCCGTAGATCCAGCCGTCCTGCTCCAGCCTTTTGGCCAGACAGCCCGCCTGAAATCTCGTCCTGAACAGCTTGGCAAAATAGATCCAGTTCATGATGGATGTCTCCTTTGAAGTCGGGTATTCAGC
This sequence comes from Paenibacillus camerounensis, assembly GCF_000723885.1. GTDB lineage: Bacteria > Bacillota > Bacilli > Paenibacillales > Paenibacillaceae > Paenibacillus_AQ > Paenibacillus_AQ camerounensis. Next base: position 20,240 of record NZ_CCDG010000029.1, on the reverse strand, counting down.
GCTGCATTAATAGCATACCCCATCATGACAGATAAATATGCGGGACCTGCTGCTCTCATAACCGGAAAGCCGCAAGTCCCGCAGTTAAAACATTATATATTAGCTTACACTCCGAACGACGCCGGATCTTTGCGCCAAGATTGCAGCAGCGCTACATCGCTCTCTGCGATCTTCCCCTTGCTCAGGGCTACATCAATCAGGGTCGTGTAGTTAGACAGGCTCTGCAGCGGCACACCGGCTGCTGCGAACGCCTCAGTAGCACGGTCCAGCTCATAGCTGAAGATTGCGAGAACAGCCAGTACCTCTCCGCCTGCCTCTTCCACAGCCTGCGCTGCTTTGATCGAGCTGCCGCCGGTGGAGATCAGGTCCTCGATTACAATGACCTTCTGGCCGGGAGTGATGCTGCCTTCGATCTGGTTCTGCTTGCCGTGGCCCTTAGCCTTGTCACGGATGTAAGCCATCGGCATATTCAGCTTGTCGGATACCCAGGCTGCATGCGGGATACCCGCGGTAGCTGTGCCTGCAATAACCTGTGCTTCAGGATAGCTGGCTGTAATCAGCTCTGCGAAGCCGCCTGCAATGTAGTTACGCACTTCCGGGAAGGACATCGTAAGACGGTTATCACAATAGATCGGCGATTTGATGCCGGAGGTCCAGGTGAACGGGTCCTGCGGGCGCAGGGCAACGGCCCCGATCTCCAGCAGATAGGCTGCAACTTGCTTACTTGTATTAGACAGTGTACTCATGCTTGTGTCATCTCCTCAATAATAGATAGTGCGGCTGCGCGCGGATCGGCGGCTGCGGTAATCGGCCGGCCAATCACCAGGAAGTGGCTGCCCTGACGGATAGCTTGTCCAGGTGTCATTACCCGGGACTGGTCATCCAGGGAGGAGCCTGCCGGACGGATGCCCGGTGTTACCGTGACGAATTTCGGACCGCAGGCTGCTGCGATCGCTGCGGACTCCTGCGGAGAAGCAACTACGCCATGCAAACCGGCTTCAGCAGTAAGCTTGGCATAACGCACTACAGTATCTTCTACGTTCCCGGCAATGCCGATCTCTTCGTTCATAACTTCCTGGCTTGTACTTGTAAGCTGTGTCACCGCAATGATCAGCGGAATATGCAGCGAAGGATTCAGGCTGACCGCCTTGGCGGCTCCCTCAAGCGCTGCGGCCATCATCGTCTTGCCGCCGGAGGCATGCACGTTGAACATATCTACACCGAGCCTGGTGATGCTCTCAGCACCGCCACGGACGGTGTTTGGGATATCGTGCATTTTGACATCCAAAAAGACAGAGTAACCGCGTTCCTTAAGCTCGCTGATAAAATCCGGCCCTGCTGCATAGAACAGCTGCATGCCGACCTTCAGGTAGCACGGAATGCCTTCCAGCTTATCTATAAGCACCCGCGCCGATTCTGCATCCGGATAGTCAAGCGGAATCATCAGTCTGCCGGCCATTTCATCCCGTCTGGCAATCTGGCCAATCGTCTCATGCTCTGTCTGCTCTGGGATTTGCTGTTCCATAGGTGGTTCTCCCTCTCCTTCATTCATCATCTGCTTGCCCGGGCACAGTTGAACGGTCTGCGCTAACGCAAACCGTTCCCTGTATGGAACCGCCCGCAGGCGGTTCCTGGTATTCATATCTTATTGTCCGACAAAAGCGGGCATCGACTGTGACGAGAAGTTAATCGTCTGCAGCATTTTCAGCAGCGCTGCTACGGTGTCGAGCGAGGTCATACATACCACGCCGTTCTCAACCGCTTCGCGGCGGATGCGGAAGCCGTCACGCTCAGGTGTTTTACCCTTGGTCAGGGTGTTAAACACGAAGTTCGCTTGACCGCTGCGGATCAGGTCGAGGATCGTAGGCTCGCCTTCATCCAGCTTATTGACGTTCATCACGTTCAGGCCGGACTGCTCCAGCGCCTGCGCTGTGCCGCCTGTAGCGATGATTTTGTAGCCCATAGCATGGAAGCCCTTCATCAGCTCAACCGCTTCAGCTTTGTCTTTATCCGCTACTGTAACGATGATCGCGCCGGTTGCCGGAATTTTCATGCCTGCACCGATCAGACCTTTATACAGCGCCTTGGCATACAGCTTGTCGCGGCCCATAACCTCACCGGTCGATTTCATCTCAGGTCCGAGGGTAGGCTCAACTCTGCGCAGCTTGGCAAAAGAGAACACCGGCACTTTAACCGAAACGTAGTCGCTCTCCGGCCAGAGGCCTTCTGTGTAGCCCTCTTCCTTCAGCTTGCCGCCGAGAATAATTTTGGTCGCCAGATTCGCCATTGGAATACCGGTTACCTTGCTCAGGAACGGAACCGTACGCGAGGAGCGCGGATTCACTTCGATGACATACACTTCGTTCTGGTAGATAACGAACTGGATGTTAACCAGACCGATCGTCTTCAGCTCTTTGGCAATTTTGATCGTGATGTCGGTGATCTTCTCCTTCAGGCCTTCATCCAGGTACTGCGGAGGATATACGGCGATGGAGTCACCGGAGTGGACGCCTGCGCGCTCCACATGCTCCATGATGCCCGGAATAACAACCGTTTCACCGTCGCAGATCGCGTCAACCTCAACCTCTTTGCCGAGCATGTAACGGTCAATCAGCACCGGATGCTCCGGATTGATTTTGACCGCTTCAACCATGTAGGTCATCAGTTCATTGTCGTTATACACGATCTCCATCGCACGTCCGCCCAGTACATAAGAAGGACGCACCAGCACCGGATAGCCGAGGGACTGGGCTGTTTCTACCGCCTGGCTTGCATCGGTTACGGTCTTGCCTTTCGGCTGTGCGATATCCAGACGGGCCAGCAGCGCTTCGAACCGCTTGCGGTCTTCAGCTTCATCGATGCTCGACAGGCTGGTTCCGAGGATGTTCACACCGGCAGCCGCCAGCGGCGCAGCAAGGTTGATGGCCGTCTGGCCGCCGAACTGCACGATAACCCCGATCGGATTCTCCTGGGCAATGACGTTCATTACATCTTCGAAGAACAGCGGTTCAAAATAAAGCCGGTCCGAAGTATTGAAATCCGTAGACACTGTCTCCGGGTTGTTATTAATAATAACGGCCTCATAGCCGGCGTTCTGGATCGCCCATACCGCGTGAACAGTAGAGTAGTCGAACTCAATCCCCTGGCCGATACGGATCGGGCCGGAGCCGAGTACTACAACCTTCTGCTTGTCGGAATGAATAACTTCGTTTTCTGTTTCATAAGTCGAGTAGTAGTACGGTGTCGATGCTTCGAATTCAGCGGCGCACGTATCTACCATCTTGAATACCGGTGTCAGCCCTTGGGCAAGACGCAGGCTGCGTACATCCGCTTCCTTCGTCTGAGCACCGCCCGGACGCCCTTCGGCACGGATCTCGGCGATGGCCCGGTCAGTGAAGCCTTTGCGCTTCGCTTGATACAGCGTTTCAGCACTCAGTGTCTCTTCACTGCGCAGCACATCCTCGAATTGCACCAGTCCTTCAATCTTGGACAGGAACCACCAGTCTACATTCGTAATATCCTGAATCTCCTGCAGCTGATAGCCGCGGCGGTAAGCTTCAGCGATCAGGAACAGGCGCTCGTCGTCCGCTTTAGCCAGACGGTTACGCAGCACACTGTCTTCCAGCAGCTCGGCGCCCGGCAGACGGAAGCGGTGAACTCCGATCTCCAGGGAACGGACTGCCTTGTGGATCGACTCTTCAAAGGTACGGCCGATCGCCATTACTTCGCCGGTCGCTTTCATCTGTGTACCCAGCTTGCGGTTCGCCGAGGTGAACTTGTCGAACGGCCAGCGCGGGATTTTGCTGACGATATAATCCAGTGTCGGCTCGAAGCAGGCATATGTCTGTCCGGTAACCGGGTTAACGATTTCGTCGAGCGTATAGCCGAGGGCGATTTTGGCTGCCATCTTAGCGATTGGATAGCCGGTTGCCTTGGAGGCAAGCGCCGAAGAGCGGCTGACACGCGGATTTACTTCAATTACATAATATTGATAGCTCTGCGGATCAAGCGCGAACTGCACGTTACAGCCGCCTTCGATATTCAGCGCACGGATGATCTTAAGTGAAGCGCTGCGCAGCATCTGGTATTCACGGTCGGAGAGCGTCTGGCTCGGTGCTACAACGATACTGTCGCCAGTATGTACACCTACAGGGTCAAAGTTCTCCATGTTGCAGACCACGATACAGTTGTCGTTCGCGTCACGCATAACTTCGTATTCGACTTCCTTCATGCCGGCGATGCTCTTCTCGACCAGACACTGGCCGATCGGGCTGTAGCGGATACCCGCTTTTACTGTCTCACGCAGCTCTTCCGCAGTATCACAGATTCCGCCGCCTGTTCCACCCAGTGTATAAGCAGGACGTACGATCAGCGGGAAGCCGATCTCCTCGGCGAAGCTCATTGCTTCATCTACGGTTGTAATAATAATACTTTCCGGTACCGGCTGATCCAGCTCACGCATCAATTCGCGGAACAGATCGCGGTCCTCTGCCTTCTCGATCGAATGCAGCTGAGTACCCAGCAGCTTCACGTTCTCTGCTTCCAGTACGCCTGCACGCGCCAGCTCAACCGCCATGTTCAAGCCGGTCTGGCCGCCCAGTGTCGGCAGCAGTCCGTCCGGACGCTCCTGGCGGATAATACCTGTCACGAACTCAAGGGTGATTGGCTCAATATAGACCTTATCAGCCATGTTGGTATCAGTCATAATGGTGGCCGGGTTGCTGTTAATCAGCACAACCTCCACGCCTTCTTCTTTCAGGGCCTGGCAGGCCTGTGTGCCGGCATAGTCGAACTCGGCGGCCTGGCCGATGACGATTGGACCGGAGCCGATCACGAGGATTTTTTTGAGTTTATCGTTCTTAGGCATAATTATAGAGCTCCTTTCACGGCTTCAAGCTTCGGCGTCTGTTTAGGTGCCGTGATTCTGGCATTGGCAGCAAGCTGTGCCTGGCGCGAGCCGGCAGGCGTCTTCGCTTTGTGGTCAGCAATCATCTGCAGGAAACGGTCGAACAGATAGCTGCTGTCATGCGGTCCCGGCGCTGCTTCCGGATGGTATTGCACCGAAAAGGCAGGGTAACGGGAATGCTTCAGACCTTCAATCGTTTTATCATTATTGTTGATGTGCGTCACTTCAAGCTCGGTGCTCTGCACAGATTCTTCATTAACAGTGTAGCCGTGGTTCTGCGAAGTGATGAAGCAGCGTCCGCTTTCCAGCTCCTTAACCGGGTGGTTACCGCCGCGGTGGCCGAATTTCAGCTTCTCGGTGTCTGCGCCGCAGGCCAGTGCGAACAATTGGTGACCCAGGCAGATGCCAAAGATCGGATATTCTCCGAGCAGCTCAGAGATGGTGTTGACAGCATAAGGCACATCCTTAGGGTCCCCAGGGCCGTTGGACAGCTGGATGCCATCAGGGTTCAGTCGGCGGATTTCGTCCGCAGTTACATCATGAGGCACGACCACTACGTCACAGCCGCGGTTATTCAGCTCGCGCAGGATACCGGTCTTCGCGCCGTAGTCAACCAGCACGATCCGTTCCTTTGTTCCAGGGCTGCTGTAGCTTGTTGTAGTCGAAGTACGGGCAACCTGGTTGCGCAGTTCTTCAATGGTTGTGTCGCCCATCATTTCCATCAGCTCTTCCACACGCTTGTTCGATGTGGTCAGGATGGCTTTCATCGTTCCGTAGTGGCGGATAATGCGGGTCAGCATCCGGGTGTCAATTTCACTGATCCCGGGAATGCCATATTCCTTCAGCAGGTCGTCCACACTGTATTCAGCACGCCAGTTGCTCGGCACTTCTTCATGGCGGCGCACAACAAAGCCGTGTACAAAAGGACGCACGGATTCAAAATCATCACGCGTAATGCCGTAGTTCCCGATCAGCGGATAAGTCATCGTTACGATCTGTCCGCAGTACGAAGGGTCCGACAGTACCTCCTGATAACCTGTAATCCCTGTGTTAAAAACAACCTCGCCTGTCATTTCGCCCTCAGCGCCAAATGCGGTACCTGTAAACAGCGTTCCGTCCTGAAGCAGCAATCTTGCCTGCATTTCCTTCCACTCCTTCTTGTATCTGTAGTCTGATTCTATTGTCTTTATCCTGACTCAGTCAGGCTTGTTAGTTGTTTTGCTTCCAGACGGCCTTGCCGTCTACCCAGGTTGCTACCGGCCAGCCTTTCAGCTTCCATCCGGTAAACGGAGTGTTACGTCCTTTAGTGGCAAAAGCGGCCGGGTCTACCACCTGCTCTTCATTCAGGTCAATCAGTGTCAGATCAGCCGGTGCCCCAACGGCAAGGCTGCCTGTGTTAAGCCGGAATACGCGGGCCGGATCAGCGGTCATCCGCTGTACCAGCATGCTCAGGTCCCATTTGCCTGTCGCTACAAAAGCGGTATACAGCAGCGGGAAGGCTGTCTCGAAGCCGACGATGCCAAACGGTGCAAGCTGCATGCCCTTGGCTTTTTCTTCTTCGCTGTGCGGCGCATGGTCCGTTACGATGATGTCGATCGTACCGTCCAGCAGCCCCTCGATGCAGGCTTCCACATCTCGGCGGGAGCGCAGCGGCGGATTCATTTTCCAGTTGGCGTCCATTCCAGGAATGTCTTCTTCGGAGAGCAGCAGATGATGCGGGCATACCTCAGCAGTTACTTTAATGCCGATTTGCTTCGCCTGGCGGATCAGCCGTACCGACTGCTCTGTGCTGACATGGCAGACATGGTAGTGAACACCGGTAGCTTCAGCAAGCAGAATGTCGCGCCCTACGTGAATGGCTTCCGACTCGTTCGGAATCCCCTTCAGGCCATGCTTGGTCGCAAAAGTTCCTTCATTAACTGCACAGCCTTCAACCAGCGAATCATCCTCACAGTGCGCAATAACCGGCATATCGAGGCTTGCAGCCAATCTCATGGCATCCTTCATCATTTGAGCCGTCTGTACGCCAACCCCGTCGTCTGTAAAGCCGATCGCTCCGGCTTCCTTCAGGGCGGCAAAGTCCGTCAGCTCGCGGCCAAGCTCATTTTTGGTGATTGCCGCATAAGGCAGCACTTTGACGAGTCCGGCTTCACGCGCTTTTTCTTTTACAAGCTCAACAATTTCGGGAGTGTCAGTCACCGGGCGGGTGTTCGGCATGCAGGCGATGGTGGTGAATCCGCCCTTGGCTGCCGAACGTGCGCCGGTTTCAATCGTTTCCTTATGCTCAAAGCCAGGCTCGCGCAGATGCACATGCATGTCAATCAGGCCCGGTACCAGCAGTTTGCCTTCCGCATCTACAACCTCGCCGGATTCTTCCGCCGGAAGCTCACTTTCAACCGCTGTAATGATTCCGTCCTGAACTACGATGTGCTTGATTTCCAGTTCGCCGTCTTTGTTCAATACGCTGGCGTTTCTAATGATCACGATGATGATTCTCCTTTTGCCTGCAAGCCGCAGCTCCAAGCTCTGTTTGTATTATATAATAAAAATTCATCTTTGTGTATATTTATTAATCCGATTATGTCAGGTTTTTTTGAGCCTGTCTCTTCTATTGAAGTGCACGCTCCATGACTGCCATTCTTACCGGTACTCCGTTTGCCATCTGCGGGAAAATCCGTGACTGGCTGCTCTCGACTACCGCATCGTCAATCTCCACATTGCGGTTGACCGGCGCCGGATGCATAATGATCGTGTTCTTGTCCAGCTTGGCTGCACGCTCTTCAGTGAGCCCGTACTGCTTGCGGTATTCATCGGCTGACTGCAGAATACCTGTTGCATGGCGCTCCAGCTGCACTCTCAGCATCATAACCACGTCCGCCTTCAGTGCTTCCTCTATACTGACGTAGGGTGCATACTGGGCCAGTTCAGGCGCCTTCATGCTGTCCGGGGCGCAGAACTGCACACTTGCTCCCATCTTCGTCAGTCCCCAGAGGTTCGAGCGTGCCACCCGGCTATGCATAATGTCCCCGATAATCGATACTTTCAGGCCCTTCAGCTCGCCAAAATTTTGGGTCATCGTATACATGTCCAGCAGCGCCTGGGTCGGATGCTCGTTATTTCCGTCTCCGGCATTGATCAGCGGGATGGTTACCTTCTCCGCCAGCTGCTGCAGCACTCCTGCAGGCTTCAAACGCACAACTCCGGCGTCGATCCCCATCGATTCCAGTGTGCGCACTGTATCGTAGATCGACTCGCCTTTTTCTACACTGGAAGCTGCCGCCGTAAAATTCAGTACTTGCACCCCAAGGCGTTTCTCAGCCATTTCGAAGGAAAAACGGGTCCGTGTGCTGTTCTCAAAAAACATGTTAGCCACAAACTGTGATCTCAGCACCGGTGTCAGCTTCTCAGCCTGATTATCCCAATATGCCGTTCTGTTCAAAAGCTGCAAAAGCTCTGTCCGGTCCAGCTCTTTAATCCCCAGCAGACTGCGTTCCTTCACCTTGGTTGCTGTCATCATCGTTATCGTTCCTCCCGGTTGGAAATAATATAAACCTCGTCTTTGCCGTCGTATTCCGTCAGCGCCACTTCAATCTGCTCATGCCTGGAGGTCGGCACGTTCTTGCCGATATAATCCGGCCGGATCGGCAGCTCGCGGTGTCCGCGGTCGGCCAGTACTGCCAGCTGGATCATCCGCGGCCGTCCGCAGTCCATCAGGGCGTCCATCGCTGCGCGGATCGTCCGTCCCGTGTACAGCACATCGTCGAACAAAATCACTTTCTTGTCACGGACGCCCCCGCTGCCTGCCGGCAGGTTCAGCATGCTCTCGGCCGCTGCCTGATCCATTGCCTCCCGGTTATCTCCGCCTTCGCGGTCATCCCGGTAATGGGTAATGTCAAGCTCGCCCCAGCCAATCTCCACGCCCTCGATCTCTTTGATCCGCTCTGCAATCCGTTTGGCCAGATACACCCCGCGGGTGCGGATACCGACCAGCAGACAATTCTCAATACCTTTGTTTTTCTCCAAAATCTCGTGCGCAATGCGCGACAGCGCCCGGCGGATTGCCGTTTCATCCATAATTACGTTTTTCTCGGTAGCCATTTATCCAGCCATCCTTTCGCTTGTACGCCCGTTCAAGCCCCCGGAAATCAAAAAACTCCTTGCCCAAAGCAGGCAAGGAGTGAAATCCGCAGATTAAAAAAGATGGCGTGTCCGCGCGCATAAAGAGGCCATCCGTACTCATACGGATCCCATCCATTTGTCGCGAACCTCGATTCACGTTACCTTGCCAGCCTCACGGGACTGAATTAAAGGCGCATATTCAACTAAGGGAATTATGACAGAAGTTTGGACGGGTGTCAAACTGGGAAAGTTTTCTTGGAGGCGGGGGCGAACGGGTTGCGTGTAAATGCAGTGATTAACGTAGGGCGTAAACCATAGTACGTAAACCATAGGGCGTAAACCATGGGGCGTAAACCATGGGGCGTAAACCATGGGGCGTGTACCATAGGGCGTGTACCATAAGGCGTGAACCATAGGGCATGTACTGGTTTGGGTGCCGGGCGCTGCTGCGGGGTTTTTGGACTTCCGGCCGCTGTTGTCTCCAGATTTATTTGAATTTATTTGTTCCGCGCTGCGGATTAAATCTGGAGACAAAGGCGGGCGCTAACGCTCCTACAGTTCCAAAATCCCCTCCGCGCTTCCACCTGAACAGAAGACTTTCCCAGTTCGGGGGAGGAGGAGCAGCAAAGGGATGACTGCCGGGCTGCACGCCCAGTGTCACCAGCAAAAAATCTTTACAAGGCACCTAATAAGATGCCTTATAAGAAGACTAGACTGTTGTCGCCTACCCAGGCAAGGTGTAAAACTTAAATAAGTGGAAATTCGCCAGCTATTTGTCCTGTAAATCCACTGTCAGGAGTATTAATTGGAAAAAGGCAATCTATATAGGCTATTTCTACTCTTTGGAGGCCGTTCAGGTAAAATTAGGTGACCTTTTTCCAGTTAAAGTTCCTAAACACAAGGACATGCTGGAATTAAGTGGCGAAAATCAAACTAATTTTTAAGTAGCGAAAAATCTAACTTGCTGCTGGCCGAACCCCACGTTACTTAAGAGGCGCACCTATTTGTGATCTAATATTTTTAAGTCCGATTTATAAATGGCAAAGGCAAACAGCTAAAAACTAATAGCTAACAATCAAAAACCAAGTTCAAAAGCAAAGGCAAAGGCAAAAGCAAAAGCAAAAGAAAAGGCAAAAGAAAAGGCAAAAGCAAAAGCAAGGGCAAAAGCAAGGACAAAAGCAAGGGCAAAAGCAAGGGCAAAAGCAAGGGCAAAAGCAAGGGCAAAAGCAAGGGCAAAAGCAAGGGCAAAAGCAAGGGCAAAAGCAAGGGCAAAAGCAAAGGCATCAGCGGCAAAAAACGCCAGCTTATTTTAAAGGGCTAAGAGTTAGAGCAACGTCGATCAGGGGGATGCTGTAGACACAACAGCGTAGCCGGTGTAGCGGATTGGAGCCGGGATGCTGCTTAAGCTAATCCGCTGCAGCGGACCGCGGCCTCAACCACTGCTGCTGGGACAGCACCGGCTCGTCGGCATAAGCTTCCGCATGGCGCTGCTGCATAACAGGAAGAGAAGCAGCCGCCAGGCGAGTACAGCTTTTCTTCGTCATTCCCGGACGGCTTGGGATCTGAGTGATTGATATACACCGTTCCTCCGTTTTACATTCCACAGGTACACTCTTGTACATGCCCCAGCCCCGGTGCCGTTATCAGTTGAGCTCTATATCTTGCTAATCATTACCCTTCCGTACCGGATGACGCACGATTGTCTTCAGCTTCGCTATATCCGATTTACGCGGATCGGACAGATAAATCTCATGATGCTTCCGGATGTCTGACAAATCACATAGCAGGCCCTGCTCTGCTATGTACCGGTTCATTTTATCAACAGTCGCCGGTTCGTCATCATAGCTGCCGATATGCATGCACTGGACACACAGTCCTTCCGTAAATGTTACGAGCCGAGCAGCGGACACATCAATCTGCGGTTTCTTACGGGTAACGCTCTCCACTGCAGCAGCATACACCTGCGAATCAACGAACTCCGGCTGGCGGACCATCGCGGTCCAGGAGAACTTGTCTTTTCTGGTGTAATCCACCCCGTGAATGCCCTCCTGCCACCACAGGCCCTCCAGCGGAGGCACGACGTACTCGAAGTACCCCTCAGGTGCAGGACCGCTTTTTGGGGCCATTTTGATCGCATAAGACAGCGCGTACAGTGTCTCCACTGCTCTCTGGTATTCACCCTCCGGCTCATTCGGGTCACCCTGCCCGTCCACCTGGATAAAAATCATCTCCGGCACATCAACAACCCCGGGTTCTGTCTTAGGCTGATATAACGCTTTGTCCGCTCTTTTAAAATCCTTCTTTTCCATATGTACACCTCTTTATTTGGGCTAATACTGTCATTCTATCTCATAGAATTAGACAGCTATATGTCATATTACTGATCCGCCGGTAAAATAATATTCTGTCTGAACAGCCTTTCTCTCTTCTGCTCCTCCTGTTTTTACTATGCCCCTGCCGGTCTGTTATGATCATAATGGAGGCGACTTGAGGATGAATATGGAGCTAATAACAATTGCTGAGTGGAACGATGAGCTGTGGAGGTCCGTTGAGCCGGTTTACCGTGAAGCTTTTCCCAGCGGGGCCAAGCCGGAAAAAATCCTGCGCAGTATGCTGAACCTGGGAATCGGTTATCTGCACGCCGGAACCATAAATGGACACGCAGCCGCTATGGCTGTTACAGGTATTATCGACGGACAAGAAGGCCGGCGGCTCATCATTGATTACCTTGCGGTCAGCCGGGAGCTGCGCGGACAGGGGGCCGGAACGCTGATGCTGGACTCGGTTGTGGAATGGGCACAGAAGGAGCTTGGCGTGCAGGGCGTTATTATCGAGGCGGAATCCGGAACGTCAGAGGAGCATACAGAACGGATTCATTTCTGGGAAAAGAACGGCTTCGTGCTTACTCCTTACGTGCATCAGTACATCTGGGTGCCGGAGCCTTATCAGGCAATGCTGAAGCCGCTCGCGGCAGGAGTTGCAGTAACGGATAACGGGGAGTCCCTGTTCAAGTACATTAATGCTTTTCATAAAAAAGCGTACCGCCCGCCGGCAAAATAACCAGACTTGCTGTAATCCCTTGGCTCAACACTCTTCCGGCACGCTTATATTACTATCAACTCTTACCCCACATCTGCCAAAAAAAGCCGCCGCAGTCAATTAAGACCGCAGCGGCTTTATTATTAGAATTCGAATTCAACGTCGGAGAGACGTCTTTGAATTTCGGAGATTACGCGTTTTTCTTCTTCCTCGCCTTTGGCTACAAAGGTTACGGAGAAACGGACGAACGGGCCGGCATCATCCCATGGCACAGTGGAGATCAGCTTTTCGCGGATCAGGAACTGGGAGAAATCCTCACCGGATTCGAAGCGGCGTCCGCCTTTGACACCCTTAGGTGCGGCTACATACAGGAAGAACGATCCCTTCGGTTTCTCGGCTTTGAAGCCCAGGCTGTTCAGCGCATCCACCAGCATGTTGTGGCGGCGGGAGTACTTGGCAGCAATCGCTTCGGTAATTTCAGGATGCTCCAGACCGTAAGCGGCAGCCTTCTGAATGGCAATGAACTGGCCGGAGTCATTATTGTCCTTAACGTCGCTGAATGCTTTTACGATCAGCGGGTTACCGGCTACAAAGCCGATTCTCCAGCCGGTCATGTTATAGGACTTGGACAGGGAGTGCAGCTCTACGCCGACATCCTTGGCACCAGGAACGGAGAGGAAGCTCAGCGGCTTCACACCGTCATAAGTTAATGCCGCGTATGGAGCATCGTGGATGACTACAACATCATATTTTTTGGCCCAAGCCACAACGTCTGCGAAGAACTCAGGAGTAGCACTTGCACCTGTAGGGTTGTTCGGATAGTTCAGGTAGAGCAGCTTCGCCTTGCGGGCGATATCCTCAGGAATGGAGTTCAGGTCAGGCAGGAAATGATTCTCCTTCTTAAGCTCCACAGTGTAGACTTGTCCGCCCAGATACTTGGTGTGTGTGCCCAGTACAGGATAACCCGGAATCGTCATGATCGTAATATCGCCCGGATTGATGAAGGCGGACGGCAGCATCGCCAGAGCAGGCTTCGAACCGATGGAGTGAACGACCTCGTTCACAGGGTCAATGCCTTCTACCTGGAATACTTCCTTCAGATAAGCAGCCGCTGCTGCTTTGAATTCAGGAATCCCGTTATCGGAGTACCCGCGGTTTTCTTCCTTGGCAGCTTCGATAGCCAGCTTGGCAACAATGCCTTCGTCAGCCATTTCGTCCGGCTCGCCTACGCCCATGTCGATCAGCTCGATATCAGGAAAATCCTGCTTCGCCGATGCTTTGGCGCGTTTGATTTTTTCAAATTTATAAATATTGGTATCCTTACCGTAATTAGCGCCGCCGATGCGGTCAGCAAAATTAGTCTGAATAAAAGTGTTCTGATATTGTTCAATACTCATATTCTTATTCTCATCTCCTGGCATTATTTAGATCCTTGGCACTTATGCAGGACGATTCTACATCCTATAGTCTAAATATGAAGCAAAAGCGCCTGCATAACCATGGATTTATCATCACTTCATTTGTACTTATCTGCTCCGCAGCTGCAGCAGCAAATCTTCCATATCTGCAGGGATCGGCCGGCTGTACTCCATATATTCCCCGGTGGACGGATGCACGAAGCCGAGTATGGCGGCATGCAGTGCCTGTCCGTCCATGGTGATGCCCTTGCTGCGCCCGTATACCGGATCTCCGACGAGCGGATGGCCGATGAACTTCATATGTACACGGATCTGGTGCGTACGGCCTGTCTCCAGCTGCAGCTCAAGCAGGGTGCAATCTCCCAAGCGCTCCAGCACGGTAAAATGGGTCACAGACCTCTTGCTGTTCTTCTCGGTTACGGTATACAGCTTACGGTCATGCGGATCGCGGCCGATTGGCGCGTCTACCGTTCCCTTGTCATGCGATACGTTTCCGTGGACAACAGCGATATAACGCCGGGTTACGCTATGCTCCTTCAGCTGGGCTGCGAGCGAGGCGTGGCTGGCGTCATTTTTGGCGGACATGATCAGTCCGGAAGTGTCCTTGTCGATGCGGTGCACAATCCCCGGCCGGATCTCGCCGTTAATGCCGGACAGATCCTTGCAGTGATGCATGAGCGCATTGACCAGTGTGCCTGACGGATGGCCGACGGCCGGATGCACAACCATGCCGCGCGGCTTGTTGATCACGATAACATCGCTGTCCTCATAGACCACATCAAGCGGGATATCCTCCGGCACAAGATCTGTTACTTCGGGTTCCGGTACAGATACAGCAACAACATCGCCTGCCGACAGCTTATAATTTGCTTTTACAGGAGCGCCGTTTACCGTAACATGCCCGTTTGAAATCAGTAGCTGTACCTGCGAGCGGGAAATCTCCTCTTCCCAGGCTTCGGTGATATATTTATCAATCCGTTCCTTGGCGTTTTCTGCTGCAACCGTCCATGCGGTGACGTCCTTGTCCTCTTCAGAGGCTCCTTCAGCCGCCAATTCGCCAAAGTCCTTATTCAAATCATTCATTCCCTTCTCTTACTTCCTTTGACTCTTTCACTTCGGTAATTTCCTCTCCGCCCTTCACATCACGCAGCGTATCCAGAATAATCAGCGCTACCCCGATGACAATGCAGGAGTCAGCCACATTAAAGATCGGGAAGGTATAGCTGCCGAAATTGAACATCAGGAAGTCTACAACCTCGCCGTTCAGCAGGCGGTCCAAAAAGTTCCCTACTGCTCCGCCGAGTACCAGCGCCAGTGCTGTAGGCAGCAGCTTGCGGGTCTTCCGGGCTTTGTTCAGGTACCAGATGATGCCGATCACAACGACAGTCGTAATCAAAATGAAGAACCACTGCTGTCCCTGAAGAATGCCGAAAGCGGCTCCACGATTGCGGTGGGAGGTAATAATGAAGAAATCATTAATAACCGGAATCTGCTCTCCGAGCTCCAGCCGGGTAGCAATCACATATTTGGTACCCTGGTCAATCAAAAACACAATTAGCGCAATCAGAAAGTACACCACAGAAGTTGTCACTCCGTTCTTATTTTTCCCGCGGCAGCGGTACGAATACTGAATAAAGACTTGTATATTGTAGCACAGGCCTCAAGAACCCGTCTATTGAAGGCTTAAGCAAACTGCTGCAGTCCAAAAACATTTTCCAGCGGTAAAAGTACGCCTCTCCGGTCAAGCTATACTTGAAGGAAGGGTTTCGATAAAAGCAACCGAGAGGAGCACACTCCTATGAGTCACCTGACATCACAGCAGCTTGCACAGCTGCACACAGCGCTGCTTCAGCAGCAGGAGGACATCCGCCACCGCCTCCATAACAATGAGCACTACGGACTGCAGGAATCCCTGCGCGACAGCACCGGCGAGCTCTCCACCATAGACAATCATCCCGGTGATGCGGCTACAGAGCTGTATAACCGCTCGATGGATATCTCGCTCGTAGAACGTGATGAACATGAGCTGGATGATATCGCTGCTGCTCTGCAGGCAATGGATAAAGGCAGCTATGGCAGCTGTACCGTCTGCGGCGGGGATATTCCGTTTGAACGGTTGTCCGTTGTTCCCTCAACCCGGTACTGCAAGGAGCATAATCCCGGCCAGCATGCCCCTTTTACACGGCCGGCGGAGGAAGAGTTCCTGTCCCCGCCATTCGGGCGGACAAGCCTGGATGAACGTGAGGACCAGAACGGGTTCGACGGCGAAGACGCCTGGCAGATTGTTGAAAGCTGGGGCAGCTCGAACTCACCGGCCATGGCGGAAGACAATGAAATCCGTTCCTATAATGATATGGAGATTGAGGCGGACGAAACCGAGGGCTTCGTGGAGCCTTGGGAGAATTTCGTCGCGACCGACATTGCCGGCAATCATCTTACCATCATCAAAGGCAACAGCTACCGTCATTACATGGATACCGAAGAAGGCGATTATTCTCTTGACCCGAATGGAAAAAAATCAAGGGAGTAGCTGCGGCTGCTCCTTTTTTCTATATAAAAAGCGACATGCTAAAACGTCTTCAGCTCCAATTGATGCTGCACGATCCGCACAATGTCAGCGATGTAATCCCCGATGATCGGCAAATTAAGCGCCCCCAGCACCTGCAGAATATAAATAATCGTTGCCGCAAAAAAGGTAAAGCCGAGCGCAATTCCAACCCCGCGTGCCGCTCCTGACAGAATGTTCAGCCAGATCAGCCGGAAAGGGCTATGCAGAAGCTCTGTATATTCGGCAATCCGCGCCTTTTCCATCTGCTGGGCCAGTCCGGTTGTCAGCCGGTAGACGGCATTCAGCTTTTCCTCCTGGCTAATCGGCTGTTCCTGCCCTAATCCAGCCTCTTCCAGCTTTAGACCCGCTTTCTGCGGTTTCTGCCCAAAAGTCCCGTCGCTATTCCCGGATGTCTTAACTGTAATTCTTCCGCCCTGTACAGACTGCCCGCTCTCCTCATGCCTGTCCGTCAACCTTATCAGCCCCTTCACCCAGCATAACTGCATTACCTGACAAGTAGAAACGGCTATGCCGTCCTTCAGAGAAGGCGGTAACCGTTTCTGCGAGAAATATAAGGATTATGGATAGCATAAAATATATATTCTTATATTTACATAAAAAGCCCGCTCCCCGGAAAAAAACTCTCCAGGGACACGGACTGCTCATGCGCGCATACCCAAGAAAGTACATGCCCCTGAAGTCGGGGACATCTGGACGTTTCTTCTTATGCCGCTAGTATATGCCAATTCGGGACAGGTAATGCAACTGCCGCCGGGGGCTTAGTCTTTGATAAAGATACCGATTGATTTGCCGCTGACATCCACGGCTTCATAGCTGTGGTCACCGTCATATGCAAGCTCAGCAACCAGAACGTTGTCACGCAGCACATGCTCAAAAGCAATGACTGCCGCTTTCAGCTCCTCATCCAGCTTCAGGGTCAGGTCGATGCGCTTCTCAATCGCCAGATCCAGGCGTTTGCGGTAATCCTGCACCGCACGGATGATCTCACGCACCCAGCCCTCCTGCTCCAGCTCAGGGGTGATTTCAGTGTTCAGCGCCACGGTCAGCCCGTAGCCGGAAGCTGCGGCAAAGCCGGACTTGGCCTGCTTCTCTACCAGCAGCTCTTCAGCTGTAATCTGCAGCTCCTCGCCTTCCGGTGACACAACAGCTACAACACCATCAGTAACCGCTTTGCGGGTAGCCTCGCTGTCCATGCCTTTCAGGAAGCCTTGGATGAAGCCGACGTTTTTGCCGTATTTTTTACCGGCTACTTTGAGATTCAGCTTCAGGGTAAAGTCTACAAAGCCGCTGTCGCTGTTCTCCAGGATAATTGATTTTACATTGATCTCATCCTTGATGATCTCTTCATAGTCGGCAATATCGAAGTCACGGTCCAGTGACACGATCAGCTCGGACAGCGGCTGGCGGTTCTTGATGCCGGTCTCGTTACGCACGTTGCGGGCCAGCTCGACAATGCCTCTCGCGCTTTCCATATCGCGTTCCAGCTCAAGGTCGATCAGGCTGTCATCCGCTTTTGGATAATCGGCCAGATGCACGCTTTCGCCGCCGCCCAGATTAGTGAAGATATCCTCGGACAGCATCGGTGTGAACGGAGCCATCAGCGTAGCTGTCTTGAGCAGAACGTGAGTCAGGGTGCGGTAAGCATCCAGCTTCTCTTCGCCAAGCCCGCTGCCCCAGAAACGGTCACGGGAACGGCGGATATACCAGTTGCTCAGCTCATCAACAAAGTTCTCAACTGCTTTGGAGGTGTTAACGAAATCGTTAACAGCCAGGCCTTTATCCACCAGCAGGATCAGGCTGTTCAGACGGGACAGAATCCAGCGGTCCAGCTTGTGCTCTGACACCTTGAACGGATGCTCAGCAGGATCATAGCCGTCGATGCCAGCATACAGCGTCAGGAACGCGTGCGTATTAACGAGCGTATCCACTACCTTCGATTTGGTCTCACCGACCAAACCGCGCGAAAAGCGTTTGTTATTCCAAGGCGCACTGTCGGACAGGATCGCCCAGCGGAATGCGTCGGTGCCGTATTCGTTCATGATCTCCCACGGGTCGATTACGTTGCCTTTGGATTTGGACATTTTTTGGCCGTTCTCATCAAAGATGTGGCCGTGGGCGATAACCGCCTTGTAAGGCGCCTTGCCCTTGAACAGCGTCGATACTGCCAGCAGGCTGTAGAACCAGCCGCGGGTCTGGTCAATCCCTTCACAGATCATATCCGCCGGATACTGGTCTTCAAAGGTCTCGTTATTTTCGAACGGATAGTGGCTCTGTGCAAACGGCATCGAACCGCTGTCGAACCATACGTCGATTACTTCCGGTGTACGCACCATCACGCCGCCTTCACTGAACGGGCTGCGCAGCTGGATGTTATCCACATACGGCTTATGCAGCTCGATGTCCTCCGGCACCTCGCCGATCGCCATCGAACGCAGCTCAGCGATGCTGTGCGGTGCAAATTCCTTGCCTGTATCCTGGCAGACCCAGACGTTCAGCGGAGTTCCCCAGTAGCGGTTACGGCTGATGTTCCAGTCCACCAGCTCCTCCAGGAACTTGCCGAAGCGGCCTTCACGCACATGGTCCGGGTACCAGTCCACTGTATTATTGTTGGCGATCAGCTGATCCTTGATTGCTGTTGTCTGGATGAACCAGCTGTCTGTTGCATAATAGAGCAGCGGAGTATCGCAGCGCCAGCAGAACGGGTAGCTGTGCTCGTATTTCTCTTTGTTGTAGAGCAGTCCTTTTTCGGACAGCACCTTGATGATATCCAGATCGACATCCTTCACGAACCGTCCGGCAAAATCGCTTACTACCGCAGTATACTTACCGGAAGTATCCACTACGTTCACGAAGCTGATGCCGTTCTCGCGGCAGCTCTTGTAGTCATCCTCACCATGTGCCGGAGCCATGTGTACGATCCCTGTACCGCTGGAATCCGTAACAAAAGACGCGCCTACAATCACATTGTGCTTCTCAGCCTGGATATAACTGAACGGCGGAGCATAGCTCTGGCCGATAAAGTCAGCACCTGTATGAGTGGACAGAATCGTGTATTCACCCTTAAGCACTTCTTCTACCAGGTTCTTCGCCAGGATGTACACGCCGTCTTCCTGCTGGGCACGCACATATTCCATTTCCGGGTTCATAGCGAGCGCCATATGCGCCGGAAGCGTCCAAGGGGTAGTCGTCCAGGCCAGTACATAGTCTCCGCTGCCTTCGAGCTTGAACTTGGCTGTAGCACTCAGATCCTTAACGGTCTTGTAACCCTGCGCCACCTCATGGGAGCTCAGTGTCGTCTGACAGCTGGGGCAATACGGGCTGACGCGGTGTCCGCGGTACATCAGGCCTTTGTCATGCACAGTCGCCAGGATGTTCCATACGCTCTCGATGTACGTGTTATCCAGCGTTACATACGGATTATCCAGATCCGTCCAGTACCCGATCGCTTCCGTGAATTCACGCCACTGCTTCTCATAGCCGAAGACACTGTCCTTACATTCCTTGATGAATTTCTCGATGCCGTACTCCTCGATCTCCTGCTTGCCGGAGATGCCCAGCTTCTTCTGTACGCCGAGCTCAACCGGCAGGCCGTGGGTATCCCAGCCGGCTTTACGCACGACGCGGAAGCCCTTCATCGTCTGGTAACGGCCGATAAAGTCCTTGATTACACGGCCCAGCACGTGCCCGATGTGCGGCACCCCGTTCGCTGTCGGCGGTCCTTCATAGAACACATAGTTCGGACGGCCCGCCCGGTTCTCCATTGATTTGCGGAACGTATCCTCGTCGCTCCATTTCTTCAGGATACGGACATCTCTCGCCCGCGCCTTTTCCTTGACGTCTACTTTTTGCATTTGAGGGTCAATCCTTTCAATGATGTAATCTGAAACCCAAGCTTTAAAAGCTTTTCGATCCCCCTAAATCCCCCTTAGCCAAGGGGGACCCCGAGGGCCCTGGCCCTCTGGACACCCGGAAAGTTGTCTAGATCCGGGATAGAGGTGGTATGGTTGTTAATTTGGTTGTAATCCCCGCTTACCGCCGCAAGCGGCCCGCTTTACCTCAAGCACGCTAGCCGCGTCTCGCACCGCTTGCTTTTGCCCTTGCTCTTGTTGGGGCACCCGCCCCGCGATCCCGTAGGGCAGCGCTGGGCGGGACGCCTTGCTCTTGTTGGGCACCCGCCCCGCGATCCCGT
>NZ_CCDG010000028.1 GCF_000723885.1 Paenibacillus camerounensis | reverse complement strand
ACCGTCTCTTTAAGACAATCTGCGGGCTTGTAACACGTGCTCTTAATACCCGTCAGAAGCACGTCCAGTGGTAATCATTTCCGCTGCGGATTTTGAGTTTGTATTGAGCCCCGTTTCACCGTATAATAATTAGGGTGTCAAAAAATGGCGAGGGAAGACGTGGATGAAGAAGAAAAATGTAGGAACACTGCTGTTATTTCTTATTCTGGGCTGGCTTGCCGGGGCATGGATTGCTAAGCTGCTGGAGCCTGTTAAAGCCCTGTCTTTGCTTACAGCCTCGACTATACTCAAGTGGTCGCCGCAAGCCGATTTGGACATCATAACCTACGACATCACTATTCATTTGAAATTGAATCTGCTCAGTCTTGCCGGCATGATTACAGCCGTGTGGCTGTACCGCAGGCTGTAGCCTTCAGCTGCTGATTTTGGAAGGGACGTTTTATACAGTGGAGCATGATAACCCGCGAATCATTATCCTGGCGTCAGGCTCGCCCCGCCGCCGGGAGCTGTTATCCAATCTTGGTCTGCCCTTTGAGGTGCTGGTCAGTGATGCGGATGAGAGTACTCCCGCAGATTATACACCTGAGATGATTGTGCATACCCTGGCCCTGCGTAAAGCGCAGGCTGTACTGCCTGCTGCGGGAGGACGGAATGCGGTTGTTGTCGGCAGCGACACGATTGTTGTGCTGGACGGTAAAGTGCTCGGCAAGCCGGCGGATGAGCAGGACAGTCGGGCCATGCTGAGCATGCTTCAGGGCCGTACCCATCAGGTGTACACCGGGGTTGCCTGCATCGGACTGCCGGACGGCCGTTCTGAGGTAGCCCACCGGGTAACCTCCGTAACAATGAGGGAGCTTGGCGAAGATGAAATTTCTGCCTACATAGCGACTGGAGAGCCTGCTGACAAAGCCGGCTCCTATGCGATTCAAGGGCTTGGTGCCACATTGGTCGAAGAGATCCAGGGCTGTTATTTCAATGTGGTCGGACTACCGCTGTCGCTGCTAAGCGGCATGCTGCCCCGGTTTGGCATATCTGTGCTGGGCCGGCAAGGATAGTACAGGAGAGAGGGATAGGGATGGAGTCGCAACCGTTTATGCTGCGGGACCTCCCCCATGAAGAACGACCACGAGAGCGCATGATGCATTATGGGGCGGAATCACTTAGCCAGGCAGAGCTGCTGGCAATACTCTTGCGCACGGGAACGCGCCGGGAATCAGCCATACACATTGCCCAGCAACTGCTGGGCCATTCAGGCGGACTCCGCGGGCTTGCGGACCTCAGTATAGAAGAACTGACAAATATCAAAGGCATCGGCCCTGCCAAGGCGGTGCAACTGAAAGCCGGCATAGAGCTGGGCAGGCGGATGGCGAACTCCAGGCTCACCGAGCCGGTCATCATCCGCAGCCCGCAGGACGCAGCAGAGATTCTGACTGAGCAGCTGCGTTACCTGCAGAAGGAACATTTTGTCTGCCTGTTCCTTAACACGAAGAATCATGTCATTTCGCAGGAGACCTTGTCGATGGGCAGCCTCAACGCTTCGATTGTTCATCCGCGTGAGGTATTCCGGGCTGCCATGAAGTACAGCAGCGCGGCTATCATCTGTGCGCATAACCATCCGAGCGGCGACCCTGCGCCGAGTCCCGAGGATATCGCCCTGACGTCCAGGCTGGTTCAGGCAGGCGAGATTGTCGGAATTGACGTGCTGGATCATCTGATTATCGGCGACAGCCGGTTTGTAAGTTTGAAAGAAAAAGGGTACATGTAATATAATTGTGCAGATTCATTAGGAAAAGGAGAATACAAGCATGTTAGGTGGTTTTACGAAAGATTTGGGGATTGACCTGGGGACAGCGAATACGCTTGTCTATGTTCGCGGTAAGGGAATTGTAGTAAGAGAGCCTTCCGTGGTGGCTATTAATACAGATACGAAGACAATTGAAGCAGTGGGCGAATCTGCCAAGAAAATGATCGGCCGCACGCCTGGTAACATCCGTGCCATCCGTCCGATGAAAGATGGCGTTATTGCTGACTTTGATACAACGGCGACAATGATCAAATATTTCATCCGCCAGGCGCAGAAGCAGCGCTCCATGTTCCAGCGTCACCCGAACGTGATGGTCTGTGTACCTTCCGGCATTACTGCAGTGGAGCAGCGTGCCGTTGAGGATGCGACCAAGCAGGCGGGCGCACGTGAAGCCTACATTATTGAAGAGCCTTTTGCTGCGGCAATCGGTGCGGATCTTCCGGTGTGGGAGCCTACAGGCAGCATGGTAGTCGATATCGGCGGAGGAACAACTGAGGTTGCGGTTATTTCACTTGGCGGTATTGTTACCAGCCGTTCTGTACGTGTAGCCGGTGATGAAGCAGATGAGTCAATTATCCAGTACATCAAACGCCAGTATAACCTGATGATCGGTGAACGCACCTCTGAGCAGCTGAAGATGGACGTCGGTTCAGCACTGCCGCTGGAGAAGGCGGAAACGATGGAAATCCGCGGCCGCGACCTGGTAACCGGACTGCCTAAGACGCTGACCATTACCTCGGATGAGATTTGTGAAGCTTTGTCGGATACGGTAAATGCGATTGTTGAAGCTGTAAAAGTAACGCTTGAGAAATGTCCGCCGGAGCTGGCAGCCGACATTATGGACCGGGGCATTGTGCTGACCGGCGGTGGCGCACTGCTGCGCAATCTGGACAAGCTGCTGGCACGTGAGACAGGAATGCCGGTTATTGTAGCCGAGAATCCGCTGGACTGCGTCGCTATCGGTACAGGCAAGGCACTGGAGAACATTCATTTGTTCAAGAGCCGCAACAATACAGGACTGCGTACGAAACGCTAAGGCTTACTGCTGCTTGTGTACATCAACCCCTGATACGGGTGGAATACGGTTGTTAGAGGGTGTTGAAACTGTTTAAATTGTTTAACAACAAACGTCTGTTCATCCTGCTGATTACACTGGTGATGTTCATCGTGGTTATGGGCTTCAGCCTGGGGACAAGGAAATCCTTGTCCTGGCCGGAGAACTTTCTCCGCGATACGACCGGATTTGTGCAAAATTTGTTCTACAAGCCCGCTGGATATGTAGCGGGCTTCTTCCAAGATATCGGCAATCTGCATGATCTTGCGGAGGAGAACGAGCGGCTCAAAATTCTGGCTGCCCAGTATGCACGGGATAAGGCAATTTATAATTTCACTAAGGCAGAGAATGAGTATTACAAAAAAGAACTTGATTTCAAGGAAGCTCAAAAGAAGCTGTACGATTATGAGCTGCATATTGCCCAGGTAATCAGTCTGGCGACAGAACCAAACAACAGCTCTGTTGTTATTGATCTCGGTTTAAAGGACGGCATTAAACCCAACATGTCAGTAATTTCTCCGGAAGGGATGGTTGGCGTTATCAGCCAGGTGAGCAATTTCACCTCAACCGTGAAGCTGATGACGATGATGGATATCAACGATCCCAACTCCCAGCCGCCGATTGCCGGAACCGCACTGAACAAAGAGCAGGACAGCTTCGGTATGATTGAGAGTTATGATCCGCAGACGGGACTGCTGGAGATGAACAAGATTCCGGTCGGTGATCCGATAGCTGCAGGGGATACCATCATTTCTAAGGGAAGCGGCGGTGGGTACCCCCGCGGCTTGACCATCGGAATCGTTAAGAGTGTTCAAGAGGGGGCATATGGATATACATCGACTGCCCTGATTGAACCGAGCGCCAATTTCCAGGACTGGAAGGACCTGTTTGTGGTGTTCACGGAGGAGCGTGTTGAATAGTGAGGATGCGCAGATCAGTTCTTGTCCTATTGTTATTTCTTTTATTTATTGTTCAGGGAACCCTTCTGCCTTGGCTGCTTCCGGACGTATGGCAGATGAGAATCATCCCTAATCTTGTCTTTATCGTTATTTTGTTTGTAACCATCTATCATCACCGGCATACAGCACTTATTCTGGGTTTATCCTTCGGGATACTGCATGACGTGGTTTTCTACGGAAGAATTCTCGGTGCCCACTCCTTTGCTATGGGGCTGTCCGCCTATCTGATTGGTCTCATATTCCAGATTCCCCGTGCTCCTCTGCCCCTAATGATGTCGGTGGTTTTGCTCGGCAGCCTGCTTGAGGACAGTATCCTGTTCAGCATATACAGTGTATTCAACCTGAACAGGGAGCCGTACAATTGGGCGCTTCTGAATTATATGCTGCCAACCATGCTGTTCCATTTTGCTATCGGGCTGCTTCTGTACATTCCGGTAAGGCGCCAGCTGGAGCTGATCAAGAAAGAGACCCGCGATGAAGAAACGGCCTAGCCGGGCTTTGCATTTTCTTTCAGGCCAAGCAGGAATTCACCTGATCCGGAACGAATGAATGAGGATGGGGGGACAGGCATATGACAGTAAAATCCAAGCACGTGAGGATTAAGGGCATCAAGGACGGCCTGGTATTCCTGCTAGACGACAAGTGTCCCTTTGAAGATCTCTTAAATGAGCTACGCTACAAGCTGGAGCACAGCCATCAAAATATTCTAACCGGACCGATTGTGCACGTGGATATCAAGCTAGGCAGCCGTTCTGTTACCGAAGAAGATAAAGCGGCCGTCCTTGATATCCTAAAAGGGCAAGGGAATCTCCTGATCCGTTCCATTGATGCGGTTGTTGAAGCTGCGGAAACAGACCCGGACGCCCTCTTCATTATTAGCGGGATCGTCCGTTCAGGCCAAGTGCTTCATCATGATGGAAATCTTCTGTATCTGGGTGATGTTAATCCCGGAGGGACAGTTACCTGCACAGGTGATATTTATGTTCTCGGCGCCCTCAGGGGAATAGCCCATGCCGGTGTGGATGGTAATCAGGAGGCGATTATCGCCGCTTCTTTATTAACCCCTACCCAGCTGCGGATTGCAGATGTAATCAGCCGGCCTCCGGATGAATGGGGGACACGGGAGAGCAGCATGGAATTTGCCTATTTGTCCAGCGGTGCTATGCAAATCGACAAAATTCATAATATATTCAAGATACGTCAGGGTTTAAATGTGTTTAAAGGGGTGTAGCCTCCATGGGAGAAGCGATTGTCGTAACCTCGGGCAAAGGCGGCGTTGGCAAAACAACCACAACAGCCAATATTGGAACCGCGCTTGCGCTGCAGGGCAAAAAAGTATGTCTGGTGGATACGGATATCGGACTGCGGAATCTGGATGTAGTGATGGGCCTGGAAAACCGGATCATTTATGATCTCGTTGATGTGGCGGAGGGGCGCTGCCGCCTGAATCAGGCGCTGGTCAAGGATAAACGTTTTGATGAGCTGTATATGCTGCCCGCTGCTCAGACAAAGGATAAGACTGCGGTTTCTCCGGAGCAGGTAAAGGATATCATTCTTGAGCTGAAAAAAGAATACGAATACGTTCTAATCGACTGTCCGGCCGGAATTGAGCACGGGTTCCGCAACGCTATTGCCGGTGCGGACAAGGCGATTGTCGTCACTACTCCGGAGCATGCGGCTGTAAGAGACGCAGACCGGATTATCGGGCTGCTGGAGCAATCCAGCGTAGAATCCCCCAAGCTGGTCGTTAACCGGATTCGTCCGGGATTGGTCAAGTCCGGAGATATGCTGGATATTGAAGATATCCTGCAGGTGCTGAACATTGATCTGATCGGAATTGTACCGGATGATGAGCTGGTCATTAAGGCGGCCAATAACGGTGAGCCTACGGTCATGAATCCTGATTCAGCGGCTGCTATTGCCTACCGCAATATTGCCCGCCGGATTCTGGGGGATGCCGTTCCGCTGATGCAGCTGGACCGGAAACCAGGCGCTTTTAAGAAATTCAAGAAATTCTTCGGCATGGGCTGATCCTTAACCAGCAATCATACATGGATAAAGAATCCCGCCTGCAGGGCATACTGCGGCGGGATTTTTGTGGTGCGGGGAGAATAGCAGTCCCTTTGTGCCCGGCGGGACGATGAGGGCCCTTTTTCCGCTGGGGTATTCGTGCAACCCTCCTTAGGGCTTGTTCTAAACCGGCTCCGGCAGCACATAAACTATCAGTAAAACAAGCCCGCCGGAGGGATTATGATGGAACAAGGATCAGGAATTAAAGGCCGCCGCAGGGAGCGCATCCGCAGCCTGCTGGATGAGCAGACGGAAGCTGTTCCGTTGCCGCTCTATCCGCTGAATGAAGATACAGCCGGCTTCAAGGAATGGGGCCAGCCGCCGGAGCGCAGAGAACCTGTGAACGAGCCGGATCCCGAGAAGCTGTGGAAGCAGAACCGCGGAGGCTGGATGGATGAGGAAGACGGTGGGGAAGGCGGCAGGCCGCGGTTCACCGCCGGCTTTGTCCGCAGGGCAGTAGCAAGTGTTCTGGTGTTCGGCGCGGTATGGGGGATATTTCTTGCCAGGGAGCCCTGGGCGGTCAGGGCACAGGCTTTTATTACAGATGCACTGAGTAATGATATGGATTTCTCTGCCGCACAGGTCTGGTATGAGACGCATTTTAACGGAGCGCCTTCGTTTATACCGATTTTTGGTGAGGAGGAGGTTCCTGCGCAGAAGGTGAGTGCCTCACACAATCTGAGCGCCCCGCTGGAGGGAAGTATCCTCCGTTCTTTTGCCGATACCTTATACGGTGTTGAAATTATGCCTTCAGCCGATTCAAGCGGCAGCGTGGCGGTGAAAAGTGTAGATACGGGCCGGGTTCTGTCCGTTTCCAAGGAAGCGCAGGGAGGTATCCGCATCGTAATCCGCCATACCGGCAGCCTGACTGCGGAATACGGGCATCTCACCGGAACCCGTTTGTCGGCGGACGACTGGGTGGAGAGCGGTGATAGTGTCGGCTGGATGCAGGAGACAGAAGACGGGGCAACCCCGCTGCTTTTTTTTGCGGTGATGAAAGACAAAACTTATATGGATCCTGCCGAAGTGGTATCGTTTGATTAGGGTATCGGGTATCCAGCTGTCACTGCATCCGCTGTTCGTGCTGGTTATGCTGCTCTCAGTCATCACCGGACAGTTCCTGGAGCTGCTGACATTGTTTATTATTGTATTTATTCACGAATTGGGACATGTCTGCGCCGCGCTGCTGCTCGGGGTTACAGTCAAGTCAGTCCAGCTGCTTCCCTTTGGAGGGGTAGCGGTTATGGAGGACCATGGACGGCTGACCGCCGGCCGGGAGATTGCCATAGCATTTGCCGGACCGCTGCAGAACGGAATCATGATTGTGATGGCTCTGGCCCTTCAGCATTTGGGGAGCGGCAGCGGCGCTTTTCTTGCTTATTTTATCCAGGCCAATGCTATTATTGCGCTGTTTAATTTTTTGCCGGTGCTTCCGCTCGACGGGGGCAAGATCGTTCAGGCTGCGCTCAGCACGCTTCTGCCCTACTACTACACTCTCTTATGGAGCGGGAGAGTGAGCATTGCGGCAAGCGGACTTGTCATCTTATATGCGCTGCTGCCTCTGGCGGCAGGGGCCGGACTCCGGCTGAATCTGCTTATGATCGGAGCATTTCTGCTCTATTCCAATACTACGGACCAGCGGAATCTGCCTTACCGCTTTTTCGCTTTTTTGATGAATAGGGAGGCTGTCTATGAACGGTATTTACGGCTCGGCAGTGCGGCGCAGCCGATTGTTGCCTTTTCCGCGAAACCTTTGGATGATATATTGCGTCTATTTAAACGTAACCAGTATCATTTTATTTATGTGATGAATGAGGATAAGAATGTGGTAGCCGTTGTACCGGAGCAGCGCCTGATTTCCTCCTATTTCGGGATGTAGAACAGGTTTAAGGCTGCACAGCGGATGGCGACAAATGAAGATTTAGACCAGAGGTGAAGCCATGAAACAAATGATCGTTCACTGCACGCAGCATATTACCCGGATGGCTCTTCTGGAGAACGGGCGGCTTGTGGAGTATGCGGCTGAACGCGATCAGCAGCAAGGGCTGGTCGGCAGTTATTACAAAGGGCGGGTTATGAATGTTCTGCCAGGCATGCAGGCTGCTTTTGTCGACATCGGACAGAAGAAAAATGCCTTTTTATATGTAGATGATGTGCTTCACCCCCATTTGGAAAAGCAGCCAGAGGTGAAGCCCTCCATTGATACGCTGCTGGAGCCCGGCCAGGAGATTATCGTCCAGGTGCGTAAAGAGCCGCGCGGCGGCAAGGGGGCGCGGGTAACCACGCACTATACATTGCCTGGACGCTGGATGGTGTACATGCCGTTCGCGGAGTATGTCGGAGTATCCAAAAAGATCAGCCGTGAATCGGAGCGGAACCGGCTGAAGTCGATCGGAGAGAAGCTGCGGCGCCGTGAGGAAGGGCTTATTATGCGGACGGTATCGGAGGACGAGCAGGTCGATGCAGTCGAGGGCGACCTGTCCTTCCTGCGTGCGCAGTGGGAGATGATTGTCCGCCGGGCGGAGGAAGTATCCTCACCCGCTTTGCTGCATTCTGATCTCAGTATCGTTCAGCGCTTCATCCGTGATGCTTTTAATCCGCAGCGCGATGAGCTGATGATTGATTCAGCCAGGGCTGTGCATGAGGCGGAGGCATTTCTGGCTGATATGGCTCCCGAGGGCCATAAGCCGGTAGGCTTTTACCGCGGCGCGGAGCCGATCTTTGCTGCTTACGGCGTGCAGGAGCAGCTCCTTAAGGGCTTTAGCCGCAAAATCATTCTCGCAGGCGGCGCCACATTAATCTGGGATGAGACCGAAGCGCTGACCGTGGTAGATGTGAACACAGCCCAGTACACAGGCGGATCGACACTGGAGGAGACAGTGACGCAGACGAACCTGCTCGCGGCGGAGGAGATTGGCCGGCTGATCCGGCTGCGTGATACGGGCGGCATTATTATAGTTGATTTTATTGATATGGAGCTTGATGAGCACCGCCGTCAGGTCCAGGAACGGCTGGAGCGCGTAGTCAGCAGCGACCGCACGAAGACACATATTCTGGGCTGGACGCATCTCGGGCTCCTTGAGATGACCCGCAAAAAAGCAAGGCATGACTCGGCAGGCTTTGCTCCTGTGATCTGCCAGTGCTGCGGCGGGACAGGCAAGGTGGGGGCTTGGCTGGAATAAATGAATTCTGCTTGTATCGTTGACTATAGTGAATAAGTATGATAATATCTTCAAGTGTGTGTTTGGTTACCCTAATCTTGCACATGCTGTAACCGCTCCGATCGGGTACACAAGTGCAGTTCCTCCGGGAATCTGCCACCTAGACTAGGCGAGTCTGAGACATGAGGAGGTGCAAGTACAATGTATGCAATTATCGAAACTGGTGGTAAACAATACAGAGTCCAAGAGGGCGATGTTCTGTTCATCGAGAAGCTGGAAGCTGAAGACGGTGCAAGCGTAACGTTTGACCGTGTATTGGCTGTTTCCAACGAAGGCGGTCTGACTGCAGGAACTCCGCTTTTGAGCGGCGCGTCTGTAACAGCTAAGGTCGAGAAACACGGTAAGGGTCAGAAGGTTGTAGTTTACAAATACAAACCGAAGAAGAACTACCACAAGAAACAAGGCCATCGTCAACCGTACACTAAAGTAACTATTGAGAAGATTCAGGCGTAAGAAGGTGCGTTAATGATTAACGTGCGGATTACACGGGCTTCAGACATGGGTACTGTTATCGGTTTTGAGGTGGAAGGGCATGCGGGTTATGCCAAACGCGGTGAAGATATTGTGTGTGCCGGAGTATCTGCTGTTACGGTGGGTACGGTGAACTCAATTGAGAGCCTGACCGGAATTTCGATGGATACGTCCATGAAGAACGGCTTTTTAAGCGGAACCCTGGGTTCTGTTGAAGATGCTGAAGCCTCCGCGAAAGTTCAACTGCTGCTGGAATCCATGGTTCTAATGCTCAGTGATATCGCAGAATCATACGGGAAGTATATTAAGATACAGCAAGTCATCATTTAAAGAAGGAGGTTGACCAACATGTTGAAATTGGATCTTCAGTTATTCGCATCCAAAAAAGGGGTAGGTTCCACAAAGAACGGACGTGACTCCCACTCCAAGCGTCTTGGCGTGAAACGTGCTGACGGTCAGGCAGTTACCGGCGGTAACATTCTGGTTCGTCAACGCGGAACAAAGATTCACCCGGGCACTAACGTAGGCATCGGTAAAGATGATACGCTGTTCGCTCTGGTTGATGGCGTAGTGAAGTTCGAACGTTGGGGTCGCGATCGCAAAAAAGTGAGCGTGTATCCGGTTGATGTCGCTCCGGTAGCAGCGGCAGTGGAAGCGTAAGCTTTCCTAACCACATTTGCATGTAGAAGCCTCCGGCATGAGTGCCGGGGGTTTTTTTGATAAGTGAGGCGGCAGATCAGGGGTTTCCCTGAAACGGTCTGAATGCTGGTGATTGCACCGGATGCGTGTGTTATACTGGAAAATGGTAAAAGCGCCTAAGGGCAGGATAGACTAAATTTGGCATGAATTTTGCGAACTGAGGGACGGGGAGAAAGAATGAAATCCTGGAAAGGTATTGTCTGGGCAGTCATGTTATCCGTAACGCTTCCTTTAGGTCTTCTGTATTGGCACACCACCCTTTTCACATGCCTGCTGCTCGGAGTGTGGGTAGCTGCAGTGCTTGCTTTCAGCTTTTTTTACAACCGGCGTCATTTTGAAGAGGAACTGCGTATACAGGAGAAGACTCTGCAGCAGGCGGCGAACCGGACACTGAATCATCATCGTCATGACTGGATGAATGATCTGCAAGTGCTATACGGATACATTCAGCTGAACAAGCCTGATAAATCCGTGCAATGTGTGGAAAGAATAAAGGAACGAATTGCGCTGGACAGCCGGATCGCTAAGCTTGGTATTCCGTCGCTGGTATTCTATCTGCAGTCGTTCCGCACCTTCAGCAGCAGTCTAGAGCTGGAAGTGCAGGTGGAAGAGGGGCTGCAGCTGGAGGACAAGCTGACACCCGGCCGGGGCGACGAATTGACTTCTGTGATTATGCAGACGGTAAGGGCTTACCAATACAGCGGAACGGCTTCCCAAGGGGAGACGCGGATACTCCGTCTGGGCTTTACTCAGGATAAGGGAGATATTCTTATCTCATTTCAAAGCAAGGGGGAGCAAGGCAATCCCGAGCTGCTGCAGGGGCAAATTTATAATATAGTACAAGGCAAAATCATGAAAGCGGAGCAGTGGAAGCCTGCTGAGGCTTACGTAGAGCTGCGTGTACCGCTGGAGATGTAAGGAAGGTGAACTTAGATGTTCGTAGATAAAGCTAAGATTTATGTAAAAGGCGGAGACGGCGGCGATGGTCTTGTGGCGTTCCGCCGGGAGAAGTATGTGCCGGAAGGCGGTCCGGCGGGCGGCGACGGCGGACGCGGCGGCGACGTAATCTTCCGTGTGGATGAAGGCCTGCGCACCCTGATGGATTTCCGTTATCAGCGTCACTTTAAGGCTGACCGCGGAATTAAAGGCCGTAACAAAAGCCAGCACGGTGCAAATGCCGAGCATATGATAGTACGTATCCCTCCGGGAACTGTACTGATCGACGATGATACACAGGAGATTATTGCCGACATGACCCGCCACGGCCAGCAAGTGGTTGTAGCGCGCGGCGGACGCGGCGGACGCGGAAATGTCCGGTTTGCGACGGCAGCCAATTCTGCCCCTGAGCTTGCAGAGAACGGGGAAGAAGGCCAGGAGCGTTATATTGTGATGGAACTGAAGGTTATGGCAGATGTGGGTCTGGTAGGCTTCCCGAGTGTGGGCAAATCTACCCTGCTGTCAGTTGTCTCAGCGGCACAGCCGAAGATCGGTGCTTATCACTTTACGACAATCACACCAAACCTGGGAGTAGTTGCGGCCGGGGACGGCCGGAGCTTTGTTATGGCTGATCTGCCGGGACTGATTGAAGGGGCCAGTGAGGGTGTGGGCCTCGGGCATGAGTTCCTGCGCCACGTTGAACGTACGCGGATTATTATCCATGTTGTGGATATGTCCGGCTCCGAAGGACGCGATCCGTTCGAGGATTGGGTGCTTATCAACGATGAGCTGAAGCAGTATAATGCCAACCTGCTTGACCGTCCCCAGGTCGTAGCGGCGAACAAGATGGATATGCCGGAATCGGAGGCGAATCTGATTTCCTTCCGTGAACGGATTGCTGAGCTTCGTCCTGACCTTGAGATTATGCCGATTTCCTCTCTTACCCGTCAAGGGATTCAGGAGCTGCTCTACCGCGCAGCAGATCTTCTGGACAGTATTCCGGTGGCTCCGGTGCTCGAAGAGGTCGCCGAGACGGTGGAACGTAAGGTATACAAGCTGGAAGCTGAAGCTGATGACAGCTTTACGATTACACGTGATAACGAAGCTTTCGTTGTCACCAGCCCCCGTATCGAGAAGATGCTCAAGCGCATGCAGCTGAGTACCCATGATGCCATTTTGAAGCTGGCCCGTACGCTCCGTCATATGGGCGTAGATGCCGAGCTGCGTAAACGCGGTGCTGTGGAAGGCACAATTGTCCGCATCGGGGATTTTGAATTCGAATTTGTAGAGAGCAGCAGCTACTACTAAATCATGCGTCTGCCCTCCGGGCAGGCAGCTTTAGAACGCCAGCAGTGCCTTCTCCATCCGGAGAACACTGCCGGCGTTTTTTTTTTGTCATAAAGAACATCCAAACCGTCTAAAGATCGTATACAATGGTAACGGAAATGCATGATTTACCATATAAGCGGATGATTGCTCTTTTATCGGATAAGAACTGCCGATATATACAATACATACCTGCCCTCAGGAAAGAAGGAAGATCAATGGCCATTATCGAGGTAGTGAAATATGACGGGCCTCCCGGCGTGTTCGCCTGGAAGCATCCGGATCAGGAGCTCGGCACCTGGACGCAGCTGATCGTTAACGAGTCTCAAGAGGCGGTTCTGTTCAAAGGAGGACAGGCGCTGGACTCCTTTACGGCTGGACGGCATACTCTCAGTACTGCAAACATTCCGGTTCTGTCGCATATTGTAAACTTGCCGTTTGGAGGGAAATCCCCCTTTACAGCGGAAGTGTGGTTCGTTAACAAACTTAATTCAATGAACGTCAAATGGGGCACCAGCTCACCGCTGCAGCTTCAGGACCCTAAATATAACATTATGGTTTCCCTCCGCTCTTACGGGCAATTCGGGGTGCGGATCGAGGATGCGCGTAAATTTCTGCTGAAGCTGGTCGGTACGCTCCCGCAGTTTGATCAGGAGACCCTGGTGAGCTATTTCCGCGGGCTGCTAATGTCCAACATCAATGAGCTGATCTCTTCCTATCTAATCCGGAAACAAATCAGTGTTCTGGAAATTAACGCATACGTCGTAGAGATCTCGCGGCATATTCAGGGCCGGCTGGCTCCGGTTTTTCTGGAAAACGGAATTGAGCTTAACAATTTTTATATCGACTCCATCAACATTCCCGAGGATGATCTGGCAACCCGTACCTTGAAGGAGGCCTTGGCCAAAAAAGCACAGATGGATATTATCGGCTACACCTATCAGCAGGAACGGAGCTTTGATACGCTGGAGGAAGCAGCGGGTAACCCCGGCAATCTGGGGACCGGCATGATGAATGCCGGCCTCGGCCTGGGGATGGGCTTCGGTATGGCCGGACCGGCAGCCGATATCCTGAACCAGATGACTAAGGGGATGGGGGAGGGCGGCAAGGCTGCCGCAACCGGACTCTCCGGCAAGGCCTGTCCGGCCTGCGGGGCAGTAAGCCCGCAGGCCGCACGGTTCTGCGGCGGATGCGGAAAGGGCTTCAGGGCGGTTGATCCTGAAGGGGAAGCAGAGGATACCGTTGTATGCGGCAGCTGCAGCAGCCGGGTTGCCGCCGGAGCCAGATTCTGCACAAACTGCGGAAACAGCATGACTCTAAAATGTGCCGGCTGCGGTCATGAGCTCGAAGCGGGACAAAGGTACTGCGGGGAGTGCGGAAGACAGAACGGCTGAAAGGGGAAGAGATGCAAAAGAAACGAAGCTATAGGGGACTTATTAGCCTGATATATGCTGCATCAGCAGTTCTGACATGCGCTGCCTTTATCCTGCCGGGCTTCCCTGAATCACGGGGACGCTTCATCACCTCATTGCTGTCGGTCCTGGCTGCGGAGAGTGCATTGTATGGCTATGTCTTATTCTGGCTCAGGTCGGCCGGGAAGAACAGGAACACTCCGCCGGTGCTTATCAGCGGAGCCTGGATTACGGCAGCTTATGCAGCAGCTGTATTCATAGCGGCTGCACTGCTCGATTGGGGGCTGCAGCTGCCGCCGCGGCTGTATATGACGGTGCAGCTGGCCTTGCTCCTGGTAAGTGCTGGCTTGCTTGCAGCAGTAGCGCTGTACGGACAGAGAGCTGCGGCAGAGGAGCGCCGGGCTACTGATACCGTCCGGGCGCACCGGCAGCATCAGGCGGAGCTGCGGGAAATCCGGGAGCTTGCCGGCAGCTGGAGGCATCCGGGAGCAGAGTGGCTTGCTGATCTAATCCGCGGGCTGGAGGAGCAGTTCAGATACAGCGATCCGCTTTCAAGGCCGGAGCTGTATGATACAGAAGAAATGCTGACCCGGCAAATCTCTTTGCTGCATGACCAGGTTGCGCTGCTGCTTGCGCTTCAGGAACCGGGCACCGGCTGGGAAGGAACGGCTGCTGAACTGGCCGGGAGCATTACCGGCACGCTTCAGCGCCGGAACAGGGAGCTGGCAGCACTCAAATAGGAGGAAGCTTATAACGTGATAACTGCAGGTAATATGGGAGGGCAGGCACTTGGGAGTAACGGTGCCAACTCATTTAAGCTGCCCAAGTATGCCCGGACCACTTTTGATTACATCATCATTGCCGCGTGCTATCTGTTTATGCCGGTAGGGCTGTTGCTGGCACTGGTACGGTTACTAACCTCGCACTATAAGAATTACCGCAAGCCCGTTAACTTCAGCCTGTTATTTCATGCCTTTGCGGGCGGTTTTATTGAAATAATAATCTTTATCATCTTTTTGGTGTCGGACCAGCAATATGATTTCGGCGGAACCGGGATGCTGATTAGCCTTCTGATTGCTTTCGCTGTACTTTTTCTGCTGCCGGCAGCTGTGTTTGCCTACGTTGCAGCTGTCAGCAGGCATGATTTTTCACAGCTTGCCGCAAAATATATACAGCTGGCCGGCGGCGGCATCCGCCAGACCAGCCGCCTGTCCATAGAGACAGGACAGCATGAACGTGACGTGCGCCGGGATCTGCAGTATCTGCAGGACTGCGGTGCTTTTGACAGCAGCCTGGTATTTGAAGAAGGGGGTGCGTCAGCAGCTGCGGGTGGTATGGCCGGGGCGGGCGGTCCGGCCCCCGGTTCTGCCCGCTGGTTCGCCGAAAAAACGTCCGGCGTGCCGCAAGCCCCGCCACAGCTGGCGAAGTCTATCCGCTGCACCGGCTGCGGTGCACAGAATACCGTGCTGCCGGGACAGGCGAAAGCCTGTGATTATTGCGGGACTACTATACCTTACAGTTAACTGCGGAAGCTGGCTGTCAACGAGGCCCCGGCATGGTGCCGGGGCTTTGCTGCATCTCCGTTCTTTTTCCTGTATGAAAATCTGTTGCTTTTTTCAGAGCTTTTCAAGTATAATGTCCACTATATAAACACAAAAGTCTTTGGGGTGAGGACGTTCGTGAAAGAGCGCTATTATTTGGTCCGCGAGGACATTTTGCCTGACGCAGTGCTGAAGACTATGCAGGTCAAGCAGCTGCTGGAAGCGGGAGACGCCAAGACGGTGCATGAAGGTGTGGAGCAGGTCGGACTTAGCCGCAGCGCCTTTTATAAGTACAAAGACGGCATTCATCTGATCCACCAGCTGGAGCGGGAACGGATCGTCACTATTTCGCTTGATCTCGAGCATGAGTCGGGCATGCTGTCCAAGGTGCTTGGCTGTGTGGCTGTCCACGGGGCGAATGTGCTGACAATCAATCAGAGTATTCCGCTGCAGGGACGTGCAAATGTCGTTATCTCCGTTGAAATTTCGCATATGAATCAGGAGCTTGGTGATATGCTGGACGGTCTGAGAGACATCTCCGGCGTCAGACGGGCATTAATCATCGGGCAGGGATAGTATAGCTTCATAAAACTTTTAGGAGGAACCACATGAAGCCGGTTAAAGTTGGACTTTTGGGGCTGGGTACGGTCGGTGCGGGCGTAGTCCGTATCGTAGAAGGAAATCAGGAGGACCTCAGCAGTCAGGTAGGTTCCCCGATTGTAATTGAACGTATTGCTGTGAAGAATGCAGATAAGCCGCGTGATATCGAAGTGGACGCTGCTCTGATCACCACCGATCCTTGGGAGGTCATCCGTGATCCGGAGATTGATGTCATTGTTGAGGTAATGGGCGGCATCGCCGGCACGAAGGAATATATTCTGGAGGCGCTGGAGCTGGGTAAGCACATCGTCACCGCCAACAAGGACCTGATGGCACTTCACGGCTCAGAGATTCTGGCTAAGGCGCAGGAGAAGCAGTGTGATGTATTCTATGAAGCGAGTGTCGCCGGCGGGATTCCGATTATCCGTACGCTGATTGAAGGCTTTTCCTCAGATAAAATTATGAAGATTATGGGGATCGTAAACGGTACAACTAATTACATACTGAGCAAAATGAGCCAGGAAGGCGCCTCGTATCATGATGTGCTCAAGGAAGCGCAAGAGCTTGGATACGCTGAATCGGACCCCACCTCCGATGTGGAGGGCCTTGATGCAGCGCGCAAAATGGCTATCCTGGGCACGCTCGGCTTCCGCACCAATGTAGAGCTGAATGATGTCAGCGTCAGCGGTATTTCCGGTGTGAGCAAGGAGGATATCGCTTTTGCCAAACGGCTTGGCTATGACATGAAGCTGCTGGGCATCGCCGAATGCGAGGATGAGGAGTTCAGCATCAGCGTTCAGCCGACCATGATCCGTACCGGACACCCGCTTGCCTCCGTGAACGGAGTCTTTAATGCCGTTTATGTCTACGGGCAGGCGGTTGGAGAAACGATGTTCTACGGGGCTGGTGCTGGTGCGATGCCGACAGCGACTTCAATAGTGGCTGACCTGGTTGCTGTAATCAAGAACCTGAAGCTCGGTGTGAACGGCCTGAAGCAGATTGTGCCTTATAAGCAGAAGAAGCTGAAGAGTGACGAGGATATTTTCTACAAAAACTTCCTGCTGCTGCATGTTGATGACAAAGCGGGGGTTTTGGCCAAGATTACCCAGGTATTTGCGGAGTATGACGTCAGTCTCGATTCCGTGGTGCAGCAGGCTAACCCGCATAATCCTGACGCGGAAATTATCATTGTGACGCACAATGCCAGCAGGGCGAGTATGAATAAAGTACTGCGTCATCTGGAGGCACTTCCGGTTATCCACCGGATCAAGAGCCATTACCGTGTAGAGGGCTAAACTCGCAAAAAAGACGAAGGAGATTTCATAACCCTTATGAGTATGTATGGAAGGTCTAGAGTAAAAGTACCGGCCAGTACGGCGAACCTGGGACCCGGATTTGATACGCTGGGGATGGCCTTGTCGCTGTACGCCTGGATTGAGATGGAGGAAGCCGAAGAGACAGTGTTTCACTTTTACGGGGACCAGATGAACGGGCTTCCTTGTGATAAAAGCAATCTGCTCTACCAGGTGGCCCAGATGGTGTTTGCCGAGGCAGGTGTTTCCGTTCCCGAGCTGTCCATTTCCATGTATTCCGATATTCCGCTGACACGCGGCCTCGGCAGCAGTGCATCGGCCATTGTCGGTGCGCTGGCTGCGGCCAATACGCTGATCGGGTCACCATTGGATGCTGCGAAGCTGTTTGATATAGCCTGCTCCCTCGAAAAGCACCCGGACAACGTGGGCGCCTCCCTGTTCGGTGGAATCATTACGGCAGTCTGGGACGGCACACATGCCGATTACATCCGGATTGAGCCGCCTCAGGATATGGAGGTGCTGGTCGTTATTCCGGAATTCGAGCTGGCTACGACCAAGGCGAGGGGAGTTCTCCCTGCGGAGATTACAGTCAGCGATGCTGTGTATAATATCAGCCGCACCTCACTTCTGACAGCTGCCTTTGCTGCGGGCAGGCTTGATCTGATCGGCCGGGCCATGCAGGACCGCCTGCACCAGCCGTACAGAGCGCCGCTTGTACCCGGGATGGAGAAGCTGCTCGCTGAAGCGCCGCAGCATGGAGCGCTGGGCATTGCGCTGAGCGGAGCAGGTCCGACTCTGCTGTGTCTGGTTGACGCCGGCGAGAGCCGGAAGCAGGAGCTGGAGCTGTTCCTGAAGGAGACGATGCTTGAGCATGGGATTCCGGCACAGACCTGCTGGCTGCCCCCGTGTACAGAAGGTGTTAAGGCAGAGCTGGTGGAAAGAAACGGGATGCAAAACGGCTCATTTTTGGATATGATAAAAGGAGAAGTACGGTTATGAAGTCAATAGCAGTATTGCCTCAGGGCACAGTATCTCACGAAGCGCTGCTGCATCTATTTGGCGGCGAGCCGGTCAGCATTGAGCATCACAAGCTGATCTCCGATGTATTTCTTGCGACGGCTGGCGGTTCAACGGATTATAGTGTCATACCGATTGAGAATACGATCGACGGCTCGGTAAGCCTGCACATTGACTGGCTTATTAATGAGGTGAATCTGCCTATGCAGGCGGAATGGATTTTTCCTTCGATTCAGAACCTGATCGGAAATCCGGGTGAGTTCATGAATGCCGGCGGTGAAAAGGATTATTCCGGAATTGCCAAAATCCTCTCCCATCCGGTTGCAATGGCGCAGTGTCTGCAATTCATCCGCGAGCATGCACCGTGGGCTGAGCTGGAATCGGTAGGAAGCACCTCGGAAGCTGTGGAGATTGTGAAGAATAATCCCGGGCGGGGCTGGGCTGCCATCGGTACAGCGCTTGGAGCCGCTACACACGGCCTGGAAATTGTCGAGCGCAAGATTACCGATCACCATAACAACTATACGCGTTTCGTTCTGGTGGGACCCCGGAAGCTGAGTCTTCCGCAAAAAAGTGCCGGGGACAAAACAAGTATTCTTGTGACTCTGCCGGAGGATTTTCCGGGAGCCCTGCATCAGGTGCTGGCTGCGTTTGCCTGGCGGCGGCTGAACTTATCACGTATTGAATCACGGCCGACGAAGAAGAAATTGGGTACTTACTATTTTTACATTGATGTGCTGGAACCGATCGAATCGGTCCTGCTGCCTGCCGCGATTGAAGAGATCAAGGCTTTGGGCTGCCAGGTACGGATTCTGGGCTCGTATCCCACATACACCTATGAGGAAGAGAAAGCGGAGGTGCAGTAGTTCATGGCTGAGCAATGGATCTATCTGGATGGACAACACGTAAATAAGGAAAATGCAAAGGTATCCGTATTTGATCACGGTTTTCTTTACGGTGACGGTATTTTCGAAGGCATCCGTATTTATAACGGCAACATTTTTAAATGCAAAGAGCATCTGGACAGGCTGTATGATTCGGCCAAATCCATTATGCTGGACATTCCGCTGACTTACGATGAAATGCTGGAAGCAATGGCGGAAACCATCCGCCTGAATGAAATGCGCAACGGCTACATCCGTCTGATCGTTTCCCGCGGCCCCGGCAACCTTGGGCTTGATCCGCGCCGTTGTCCTAAGGCAAGTGTAATCATCATTGTGGAGCAGCTCGCGATCTATCCGGAGCAGGCTTACCTGAACGGCTTACGTGCCGTCTCCGTATCCCAGCGCCGCAACCTTCCGGATGCACTTAATCCGAAGATCAAGTCGCTTAACTACCTGAACAATATCCTCGTCAAAATCCAGTCCAACCTGGCGGAAGCTGACGAAGCAATTATGATGAACGCCCAGGGCTATGTAACAGAGGGCTCCGGCGACAATATCTTTATCGTTAAAAGAGGAGTAGTCTATACACCGCCTTGCTACCTTGGTGCGCTGGAAGGCATTACCCGTCTTGCGATCATCGAACTGTGTGAGAAGCTGGGTCTGCCGCTGAAGGAAGAGCCTTTCACTATGCATGACGTGTATATCGCCGATGAGGTATTCTTCACAGGAACCGCTGCCGAGGTTATTGCCGCCCGCGAAATCGACGGACGGATTATCGGTGAGGGCCATGCCGGCCCGATCACCCTGCAGCTGCTGGAAGAGTTCCGCAATGCCGTGGATAAAGACGGCTATAAGGTCTGGGAGTAATAGATCCCGGAGCAACGTGCACACGCTAAACCAGATTTCGGAATCCCTCCATCCCGGCGGGATTGGCCTTTGTCCATAAGACAGAGGGCAGTCCCGCCCGGCATGGGGGGATTTTTTTTGCTCCGGGGATGTCAATCGCCCATGGGCTGCATAAGATGTAGTAACGAAGGAGGCAGCAGTACTGCATATAACGATGCTCAGGGAGCAGTTACCCGGGAGTGGGGAAGGATGCTCTGAGAGCCGGAATTTGCAGCCGGATAAAAGATGAGACGGCTGTAAAGCATGCAACGCGCTCCAACAATTACGCATTTTCTAGGAGGTTAATGCTGCGTGAAAATACACATTGTTAAGCAAGGCGATACGCTCTATGCATTATCGCAAAAGTACGGGGTACCGCTGCAAAAGATCATTGAGGCTAATCCGCAAATCAGCAATCCAGAGGCTCTAAATGTAGGGGATAAGGTTAAAATTCCGGCAGCACCGGCACCGGTGGCGGAGAGCAGCGAGCTTTTTTATAAGCATACAGTCAAGCAAGGGGATACCCTCTGGAAATTATCCAAGGCCTGGGGCATTACGCTTAAGGAAATCATTGACGCCAATCCGCAGCTCAAAAATCCGAATGCACTCATGACCGGGGAGATCGTCAATATACCTAAAAAATCAAATACGACTACCATACAGCCCCAGTCCATTCAGAATAACGCTGTTCCCATTCCGGCAGATGCTGTTTCACCCGCTGTTGTTGATAAAACAAAGGTTGGCGGAAAAACCTATACCGGACCGATTGAGAAGCCTGCAAAGGAAATGCAAACAGCCCCGATAACTGACATTGTTCCTGAGCCAGTGGTTAATAAAGCCCCTGAAGTGAATGTAGCCCCCGAGGTGAATATAGCTCCGGTGGTGAACAAAGCGCCAGAGATTGCACCGGTCCAAATGGTTCATGAATCTCAAAGCCTATTTGTACAGATTTCGGTCCCTGCCCAGGAAGCTATAGTCCATGAGCCAAAAGAAAAGGGGAAATCGGCAGTTGAGCCGGCAGCCTTGGCCCCGGTGACAAAGGAAAACCATTGTAATCCTGCAGCTGGCTATCCCGGACTGAATGAGAATCCTTATTTCTATGAATGCCCTCCGGTATATCCATATCATGAGCAGGCTATGCCGTTAATGGGTATGAATCCGGCAGAAAATATGATTCAACCGGCAATGTTTACGAATGAATGCATAACTCCGTACGGTTATCCCGGCAATATGTACCCCGCTGCCGAGGCTCAGGGAGCCTGGTATCCGAATATGGCCCCGGAATATCAGGCGGCGCCGTTTACCCCTGTAAGCCCGGCTATGGATTACTCACCTTACGGTGTTCCGCAATACGGCGGACAGCCGGTGAATCTGCCATGGCCGTCCTGCGGCTGCGGAGGAGGAGCGGTAATTCAGCCATACGGCTATGAACAACCAATGTATAACGGTTATCAGCCATACATGCCACAGCAGGGCGCATTTTCACCATATGGGGTCATGGGCGAGACCCTGCCTGGAGCGGGTGCTAATTCTGAGGCACCTCTTGGAGCCTATTCAAATCCTGTGCTGTCCGGTATTCCGGCATATCCGGTTTATCCGGGTATGGAGAATACTACGCATAACCGGGTACCGGAAATCCTCGAGCCGGAGCCTGCTGTGCAGGAGATTCCCCAGGCAGCGGCCGAATTAAAGGATACAGCAGCGAAGGCTAAAGCCCGCAGCGGCAAAACCGGGGGGGCTAAGGTAAAAGTCTCGGGCAACACTGAAGGAAAAACCGCCAAAGCAGCATCCAGACAGGGAGCTGGCCGGAGCAGCCGTCAGGGAAGCAGTAAAAAAAGTAAAAATCCATGGATTTCGAATTAACCAGTTTTAAAGTTATAGCTTGATAAGGAAGCGTGCAGGCAGATTTATATGATGCCTGCACGCTTTTCTGATGTATATAGAGCTGCTGGCAGCAGGGGGCTCTTTTGCGCTAATGCAATAATTTTTAAAATGGGAAATATTGTGGGTTGTTTTTATAGGACAAGTCATGTTATATTATAAATCCAGTCGCAAACAACAAGAAAAATATGGTGATTGGAAATGTTCTTTTAATCTAAAATGCAAATTGCTTTTGAAAAAAGTATTGCATTAAGTTGAAGAATATGATATATTATAAGAGTTGCTGCTGACGAGATAATCGCAAGCGACAACGAGCTTGATCTTTGAAAACTGAACAACGAGTGAGTATCTGGAGATCACTTCGGTGAGATCCAAAAGTAGAGAATGCAAATTCTCGTCAGATGTTTCAAAATGAGCAATCGCTCTTTTCGATAGTTTTCGGAAGGTTATTTCCTCGGAGTCATTCGGGTGAAGTAGCCGCCCGGAAAAACCTAATTGGAGAGTTTGATCCTGGCTCAGGACGAACGCTGGCGGCGTGCCTAATACATGCAAGTCGAGCGGAGCTTATCCTTCGGGATAAGCTTAGCGGCGGACGGG
>NZ_CCDG010000027.1 GCF_000723885.1 Paenibacillus camerounensis | reverse complement strand
GCTCTGGCCGGCAGACAGCTGTACCCTGACAATCCCGAAGCCCGCCTGACCCCTGTTGAGGTCAACCATTTCATTTATACAGCCGGCGGTCTTATCTCGTATGCCGCTTCTGCCGCAGACAACCACGAACGGCTGCTCGCCGGCGCTTTCCGTGTTTCCGGGCTGACCGCCTTTCATCAGAAGCTGGCGGACAATCTCCGGCAGCTTGCGGCAGCGGTCGAAGCGGAAAAAGAGCTGCTGCAGGGCGGAGGATTACAGTATTGGCTATCCAAGCAAATGAAAACCGGCCATTCTTCGAAAAATTCTGCTAACAACCAAAAATAGTCATAGATTCAAATAAAATGCTATGATATGCTTACGGGGTAATCTAATCATATCGGGGAAGGGTGATTGTTGTGTCAGAGGCAATTCTTAAGAATCAAGTGATTCAGAAGGCATGGGAGGATCCAGGTTTCAAACAGAAGCTGCTTGTAAATCCGAAGGAAGCCATCAGGGAAGCACTAGGTATTGATCTGCCCGACCATATTACGCTCAAAACGG
Organism: Paenibacillus camerounensis; assembly: GCF_000723885.1. GTDB lineage: Bacteria > Bacillota > Bacilli > Paenibacillales > Paenibacillaceae > Paenibacillus_AQ > Paenibacillus_AQ camerounensis. The sequence continues at coordinate 43,062 of NZ_CCDG010000027.1, read as the reverse complement.
TAGAGGAAGGCTCTAATGAGTTCTACCTGGTCATTCCGCCAAGTCCGTCCTCCGGTGTTATGAAGACGGATGTCACCCTCCTCGGTTCCTGGTAAGCATACAACACGTTTCAGACTTCACAGGGAGCCTGAACCTTCCGGAGGCTTTGCCAGCGGCAAAGTCGTGACGGATTCGGTTCCGGCTCCCTTTTGGCTTTCGAAGCGGACCTCGCCCGCCATGGCTTCAATAATCCGGAAGGTTACCATCAGGCCAAGGCCCGTCCCCTTCGTTTTATTGGAGAAGTACGGCTCGCCGAGCCGGTTCAGCACCTCGCTGTCCATCCCCTCCCCGTCATCCTGAATGTGAATATACACATAATCGCCGACACCATAAGCAATCATATGGATTGTACCCTCATCCCCCAGTGATTCAATGCTGTTCTTAATAATATTAATGAATGCCTGCTTGAACTTGGAGGAGTTGCCCTTTACCCACAGGCCTTCTCCGGCCTCCATAATCATTTTGCCCCCGTTCAGATGGCACAGCGGCAGCATAATACTCTCGATGTGCTTGAATTCCTCCCGGACATTAAGGATCGAGACCTGCTCGAATTCCGGCTTGGCAAAGGTAAGGAAATCCGTGATGATATTGGCCGCACGGTCCAGCTCACTGAGCGCCATTGATAAGTACTGCTCTTCACTCCCGCTTGCTTTCTCACTGAGAAGCTGAAGGAATCCTCTTGTCACCTGCAGCGGATTGCGCACCTCATGAGCTACTGATGCGGCAAGTTCGCTGATAATCTCCATCTTCTCGGAACGCTGCAGCTCGTTGTTAAACAGCTCCAGTTCCTGAGAATACCGGACTACCTGCCGGTGGTTCAAAGCCAGCCTGCGGCCCAGAATAACAATCAGCGAGAGAATGAATACAACGAGCGCCCATTTCCAGTAGAACAGATCATAATCACCATTTTTGATATAATACCAGACCAGCTCCGCCACACCAGTCAGGGCGGCGGTACCGAAGCCGACGGCAAAGATAATCGCATCCTTATTTTTTTTGAGCGAAAAGAGAATTACACAGGCAATCAGCAGAATAAACTGGGCAATCATAATGAAGCCGATTACAGTTGTCGAAACAAAATAGTATCCTTCCACAAAACGGTTGTCTGCCAGCGTATTAACAATCAGGAACATCATGCAGAACAGGGAATAGGCTGTCTGAAAAATGCGGAACCGCCGGATGATGGAAAAACGGCCGCTCCCGAAAATCCGCTCAAATAAAAACGTAAGCGCAGGCAGCAGAGACAGCAGCCCCAGATCGAGAAAGATCACACTCAGCGCTCCGTAAGAGCTGTAAAAAGTATAAATGAAGGGCGAATAGGTAATCGCCAGCACCCCGGTAGCCGCAATGACGACCGATAATGAAGCCGCGATGTTAAAATGCTCCCTGTCCAGAAAAAAACCGCACATGAACAGTACCAGCGCCACAAAAATAAAGGAGCCGCCGAGAATGACGTCGATCAGTCCGTTTTTAACGTATTTGCGGATCAGCTCACTATGCTCGCCGACTTCAATAATGTCCTTGACTCCGATCCGCTCCTGCAGTGTCGAAGTCCAGATATACATCGTTTTACCGTTATCTTCGCCTGTAAGCGGTATGAGCAGGGAATAATTATCCTTGATATAGCTGCGGTCGGCCTCCAGAACAAGCCGGTCCTCCACAAATACTTTGATGTGCAGAGCATAGAGCTTTTCGATGTAAACAGCAGGCGACGCGTAGTGTGAGTCCGGCAGCTCAATCCGGGTCCAGGCTGAAGAGATTCCGTCCGGAAGATCGCCTGCCGGCTTGGCTTTTCCGCTGCTGAACCAGTCTACCTGGCTCCCGACCGGAAGCTCAAGTCCTGTATCCCCCGTCCGGCTGCCCCACTGCATCTGCCACTCTGTAATTTCATTTGCGGGATAACGGCCTTCCCCGGAGGCTGACAGCGACCCGAACGTCATTAGAAGAAGCAGCAGCATCGCTGTTATATGTACACTTTTACCAATCAAGCGCATGCAAGCACCCCAAAAGAAAGTAGTAGTATTGCAGGAATCACAGCTAGTATTTCGCCCAGCACTGCCCTTATCCCTTCAAAAAAAACGGATTTCATTTCTATTTATTGTGATCAGCTGGTAATTTTACCACAACCTCGGTCCCCTGGCCCTTTTTACTATAGAAATGGATCGCCCCGTTCATTGCTTCGATGATCCGGAAGGAGACCATCAGGCCGAGGCCTGTTCCCTTGGTCTTATTCGAATAGAAGGGCTCCCCCAGCCTGGCCAGCTCGCTCAGCTTCATGCCTTCGCCGTTATCCACCACACTGATGATAATATGCTGGCCCGACTTCCAGGCCGATACTTTGATCAGACCGTCTTCCTGCAGCGCTTCCACGCTGTTCTTAATCAGATTAATAAAAGCCTGCTTGAACTTGGCGGGACTGCCCAGCACAAAAAGCTCGTCCTGCAGATGCAGTTCAATGGTTCCGCCCTGCAGATTAGCCAGCGGCACCAGAATACCTGCAACATGCCGCAGCTCGCCGGACACCTCAAATACGTCAACCTCTTCCATCCCAGGCTTGGCAAAGGTAAGAAAGTCAGTAATGATCACGGAGGCCCGGTCCAGCTCCTGCATCGCCATATTCAGATATTCCTTCTCTTTGCTGGCGGATCGTTCACCCAGAATCTGCAGGAACCCGCGCGTCACCTGCAGCGGATTGCGTACTTCGTGGGCTACAGAAGCGGCGAGCTCACTGATGATCTCCATTTTTTCGGAGCGCTGGGCGGCATTATTGAACTGCTCCAGTTCCCGCGAATAGCTCAGCGCCTGCTCATAATTTCTGGTAAAGCCGCGGCCGAGAATGACGATCAGCGAGAGAATGAATCCAACCACGCCCCATTTCCACCAATAGAGATGAAACGGGCTGCTGGACGAGAAATACAGCACCAGCTCGCTGAGCGAAATGACCGCAAACAGCGCGAAGCCGCTTGAAAAAATCACAGCATCCTTATTCCCTCTGTAGGCATAGACAACCGCCAGCCCCAGCAGATAGAGCAGCTGTATGATCATCAGTATCCCTGTGACATTGACCGTCAAAAACGTATACAGATTGTCCAGCCGGTATGACAGCAGCGTGTTCAGCAAGAGGAACAGCAGGCAGAAAACTGAAAAACCGAGCTGTATATTACGGAAGCGGACCAGGTGCCCTCCTCTTCCCGGTCCAAAAATCTGTTCAAAATATAAGGTAAAGGCAGGCAGCAGCATAAATAAAGCCACGTCAAAGACAGATTCGGTCAGATGCTCCCGGCTGCCCATAATAAGTGCAAGAAAAGGGGAGTATGTGATAAACAGAACCCCGAATGCAAAGATTACAACCACCAGCCAGTACCCGCCGGAGAACATCTTTATCTTCACAAAAAACAAACAGGCCAGCAGGACAACCGCCATAAACATCAGCGAAGTCCCCAGGATCACATCCACTAAATCCTGCTGGATATAGAGATTCATCAGTCCGTCATAATGACCTAATCTGATCTGTCCGCCTACCCCGAATCCTCTGTCTCCGCCGGTACTCCACAGATACAGCGGCCCGTCGCCCTGAGTGTCTGAGATAGGAATAAGCACCTTGCTGCCGTTAAAATTAACTGTCTGTCTGGAATCATAGATAAGCCCGTTATTACGATAGGCTTTCAGGGTGGTTCCGTATACTTTATCAATAAGCAGCGCTGTATACTCCTCAGTCTCCGGTATGTCAAAACGCAGCCAGACTGCATCCGCACCGGCGGGCGGCAGCGGCCTGTCTGAATCTGCTGATAACTTCAGCCATTCCTCTTCCGGGGCAGCAGCGGCTGTTTCCTCTCCCGGATATGCCCATTTTTGTTCCCAGTTAAGCAGAACCCTATCCTGCCCGCTGCTCCGCCCGGCAGCAAATCCTGCAATCACCAGAATGGTCAAGAGCAGAAGCATGAACAGGACGGCCACTCTTTTTGGTGATGCCAGCTTCATTTTGACTCCTCAATAAATCATAAGTTGGATTTTATTAGTTCGTATGATTCTTATTTTCGACAACCTTCGCACTTTCCCTGCCTATATTGGCAAATTCCCGCGAAATCCCCGTTTTTATTTCACCGGCGGTTAATCGCGCTGGATAATGATTATATTAAGAAGGCTATATATTAGAAGGCGCAGATTCGCAGCCGTTTAATCGGGTATAGAACTACTATAGAACAGGGCAAGGAGGTCCGGCAATGAGTGAACAGAAGAAATCCGGCGCCGGCAGAGAACCGGATGCAGATAATCTTGTGACTGAACGCGATATTGATGAGGACTTTGGCCTCTTCCAGGAGGGATCATATCCGGGTGCACTGCCGGAGGAGGACCAGGAAGCAGCCATTAATCACGCTGTGCCCGATGAGGGACAGACTAAAGCTTAAAGGAGCTGAACGGCTATGGGTAATGAGTTCAATAAAACTGAAGCCGATTTTGCATATGAGCGTTATCAAAAAATGGGCGGCGTCACTCCAGAGCAGGATATTCCGCTGGATGAGTTGCGTCCGCTGGGTACTATTACCGAACAGGGCATCAGCGGTGTTACACTCGACACGGAGCGCCAGCCGCTGGAATCAGCGCTTGCCAGCCACGAGCCCGTTCACGAGAGACCCGTTGATTTTGTTGACGGTATAGCAGACGTTGGCTCAGATCCGGCGCTTGAAGGTGATTCCATCCTGGCCGCAGACATCGGGGCCAATGAGCCTGAGCCGGCACTTGGACGCAGGGCCGACCGCAACGCCGGCGTTATTGCCTCTTCTGCCCCGCAGCGTGATGAGCTGCTGGAATCCGATGCGGTTTTTGCTGCCGGAGCAGCCGGATTAACCGGCAGCGTTATCGATTATGCCGACGATGAGGAAGCTTATGGGGATGACGGGGAGCAGCCGCTGGAGGATATTCCCGATGCGGACGAGCTGCAGCCCGGTACAGCAGTAGACCCGGCAGCCCCTCCTGTCGATGCGATGCCAGGTACAGATGTGCTGAACGGCTCCACCGGTGAAGAGGATTAATGAATGTGTAAAAGGCCAAAAGCAATTCCGGAGATGATCCTCCGGTGCTTTTGGCCTTTTTTTGTTATCGGATATAGAGCTTATAAAGGGCCTGCCGCTTCCGCATCCGCGGGCCCACCGTGAGAACGCGCTTCGCTGACCTTGGCTTCCAGCTTGCGGACCTTAACGAGCAGTGCAGCCACAAGCAGGATCAGCCCGTTGACGACGAACACCCAGCGGATCGGGATAAAAGCGCCCAGCAGACCGCCGATAATCGGACCGGCCATGGTTGCCAGCTGTGAGGCTGCCTGATTCAGGCCGAAGGCCCGGCCGCGGAAGCCCGGTTCAATGGTCTGGACGATCATGGCATTGACTGACGGAAGCACCCCGGCGTAGAACAGGCCGTAGGCAAACCGCAGAATGGCAAACTCCACATAGCCGGAGACGAAATATTGCAGGATGTTGCCGATTCCTCCGCCGATAAGGCCGATGAACAATATGAATCCGAAGCCCTTACGGCTGCCGATCCTGCCCCATTGCGGTGCCATTATTACCGTCGCTATGCCGACTGCCGAGAAAACAATCCCCGAGCTTAGCGAGGCCGTATTTCTGGAAATCCCCATATCGAGCAGATAAATCGGCAGCAGCGGCTCCAGAATCATTACAGAGAATGTACTAATGCCGGCTAAAAAGAGCAGTGTAATAAAAGCTTTATTCTTGGCCGCCTCACGGATGTCATCACTGACGCGCGACCTCGGTGCAGACCGGTTAAAATTCTCTTCCTTGGCGAAAAAGGTGGCAATCAGCGCGGAGACAAGCACGATCACCGCCGAGAACAGAAAGGCGCTGCGGTTGCTCGAATAATAGCTGACCACGCCGCCGATCAGCGGGCCGATAATGCTGCCGGTCGCTCCTGCCGTAGACATGATACTGAGTGCATAGCCGGTCTTCTCTTCCGGCGTATTGGTCGCTACCATAGCAATCGCCGCCGGAACGAATCCCGCCAGCAGCCCCTGCAGCACCCGGACAACCAGAAATACATATGGATCATGCACAAAATAATTGATTAAATAAAGCGCAGCCAGACTGAAGCCCGAGCGGATCAGCATCGGCTTGCGCCCGTATTTGTCGGCCAGCGATCCCCAGTAAGGCGAAATCAGCGCACTGGCCAGAAAGGTAATCCCAAAGCTTACGCCCGACCAGATCTCCAGATGGCTGGTTACGCCGAGCTGGTCACTAAGAAAAATCGAGAGGAACGGAATCGAGATCGAATAGGCGGTACTGCAGAAGAACACACCGATCCAGAGCACAATCAGATTCCGCTTCCATGAAAATGCCAAGCTAACCACCGTCCCTTCTGTTATTCCCTGAAGCCTCTACCATATTAAACCTATTTTTCCGCCCTGCCAAACTCTATCTGCATCAAGTCTTTGCATCAGCCGGGACAAACCATGTATGATGAAGGTTGAATTCACCAGAATAACCAAGATAAAAAGGAGAGATTTATAACGTGAAGCGCACAAGAAAAGTACCCGTTATCCTGCTGCTGATGATGACCCTGCTGATGGTTTTTGCAGCAGGCTGCGGCAATTCGGCTACCAATAATGCAGGTAATGCCGGTGGTAACCAGGCCAGCCCTGCTACGCAGGCTCCAACCGAAGGTGTTCCTTCAGCTACAGCCAGCCATCCGGTTGTTACTATTGAAATGGATAACGGCGGCATCATTAAGGCCGAGCTGTATCCTGAGGTTGCCCCGAATACCGTTAACAACTTTATCTCGCTGATTCAAAAGGGCTTCTACGACGGAACGATCTTCCACCGCGTTATCCCCGGATTTATGATTCAGGGCGGTGATCCGGAAGGTTCCGGGATGGGCGGTCCGGATTATAGCATTGCCGGCGAATTCCTGGCGAACGGCTTCACCAATAACCTTCAGCATACCGAAGGCGTTCTCTCTATGGCCAGAGGCCAGGATGTGAACTCCGCCGGCTCGCAGTTCTTCATCATGGCTGCCGATTACCCGAGCCTCGACGGCAGCTACGCCGCCTTCGGTAAGGTGACAGAAGGCATGGATGTAGTTCAGGCTATCGTCAGCCTGCCGCGCAACAGCTCTGACCGGCCGGATACGCCGCCGGTAATGAGTAAGATTACAGTGGACACACTGGGTGTTACTTACCCGGAGCCTGACAAAGCGGAATAATCTCCCTTTAGCCGGCGCAACTTACTTGTACAGCATAGAAGCCCGTCTCCCGAACAGTTCAGGAGACGGGCTTCTTCTAATTGCAGCTATCTTCTGCTGATGGCATGATGGGGATTACGCAGGAAGGTGCTGCGGCTTCTGCGCAGCAATTCAATCCGCTCTTCCGCCAGGCGGTCTGCCGCCACGTAAGCCGGAATTCCGTTCGTGCGGGAAATCTCCAGGACGCGTGTAATGCTGCCGTATATCTTGGCGATCTGCTTGAAGGCGCGATCCTTATTATAACCATTCAGCTCATCAGCAATGTTGATGACGCCACCGGCATTAATGACATAATCCGGAGCATAGACAATCCCCAGCTCATGCAGGGCATCCCCGTGGCGGGGCTCCTTAAGCTGGTTGTTGGCTGCACCGGCTACTACCTTTGCCTTAAGCAGCGGCAACGACTCATCATTGATGGTTGCTCCAAGCGCACAAGGTGCATAAATATCGCAGTCCACACTGATAATATCAGCCGGATCAACAGCTCTGGCCCCATAGGCCTCCACCGCACGGGCTACCGCATCCTTGTTAATATCGGTTACGATCAGCTCCGCGCCTTCCTCATGCAGGTACTTGCACAGTGTAAAAGAAACATTGCCTACACCCTGTACAGCAACCTTTCTGCCGGCCAGTGAATCACTGCCGAAGGCCGCTTTGGCTGCCGCCTTCATTCCCTGATATACCCCAAAGGCCGTAGCAGGCGACGGATTGCCGGAGGAACCATAGGTAGCAGAAATTCCGGTTACGTAATCAGTCTCCTGATGAATAATATCCATATCTGTCTCAGTAGTCCCAACATCCTCAGCCGTGATGTAACGTCCGTTAAGTCCTTGTATGTATCGTCCGAAGGCGCGGAACATTGCCTCATTTTTGTCCTTTTTCGGGTCGCCGATGATGACTGTTTTCCCGCCGCCCAGGTTTAGCCCGGCCACCGCATTCTTGTAGGTCATTCCTTTGGCAAGCCGGAGCGCATCTATCACCGCTGCTTCCTCATTCGCATACGTCCACATTCTTGTCCCGCCCAGCGCAGGCCCTAGTGTTGTGTCATGAATTGCAATGATTGCCTTTAATCCCGATGCCTTGTCCTGGCAAAATAAAAGCTCCTCGTAATCGTCCCGCTCCATTGCTGCAAACAATTCCATTATGACCATTTCTCCTGTCTTATCGCATTATGCGTGTTACGTTTCATAACAAAGCTAGTACAGACAACTTTTATTGTCAAGTTCATTTGTCCCTTTTGTTGGGAAATTCTATAAATCAACGCCGATAACGCACATATAACTCACGTTAAATGTCATTAATATAAGTTAACTAAATACATGTATTTAAAAAAGAGGCGTATTCACGCCCCTATTCCCAGTAAGCATCCGGCCGGTATTCAATTTCCGACTGTACAACAATACTTAGACATCCCGAAGCCTCGTTATATTGGACGGGATTATCCCCGACATAATACCAATGCTTGATTACCGGCCCCTCCGCCGGCTCCTCGAAGCGGAATACGTTCAGCTCGGAGCTTAGTTCCACCACGGCCGTTCCTTGGGCAGATGATACACCGTAAATCTTAATCAGTGTCAGCTCTCCCTCCGGATCAAAAGAATAAGTCAGCCCGTCAGTACTGCTGACCAGCATCCGCCCTGTTACCGAGTGCTTCACCAGTACCCTTTCCTGCTGCTGCATTTCCGGCTCCCTCCTTCAACATATAATGGTGCAGAACGGGTTATTACAGCTCTGATTACGGCAGATCAATAACCATGACCAGAACATCTTCCTCTGCCGCCAGCAACAATTCATGTACCTCTTCAATGCGGGCCGAATCCCCCGGCTGCAGGACCTGCTGATCCGGCAGCTGAAGCCGGCCTTCAATCAGATAAATAAAGCAACGCCGCCCTGCTTCCTGACGGAACGCTAATTCCCGGCCTGACACGGCCCGGCCCAGATAGATCGTCATATCCTGGGCGATGTCTACAATCTCCGGTCCATGCTCCGGCGCCACTACGGGCAGCAACCTGCCCTCAAGCTTAGCCGGATCAAACCTACCGGTTGTATAGGAAGGGGCCGTACCGCGGTTACGCGGCATGAACCACAGCTGCAGCAGCCGCACAGGCTCTGTATCCGAAGGGTTATGCTCGGTATGGATCGCTCCGGTTCCTGCCGACATCCGCTGGACGCCGCCAAACTCTGTCTCCGCCACATTGCCCAGATTGTCCTCATGGCGCAGCCTGCCGGACAATACGATGGAGACAATCTCCATGTCGCTGTGCGGATGGGCTCCGAAGCCTCTGCCCGGCGCAATCGTGTCATCATTACAGACCCGCATCGGGCCAAAGGCGGTGTTATCCGGATCATAGAAATCCCCGAACGAGAAGCTGTGGCTGCCCTTCAGCCAGCCGTGATCGAACTGATGCGCGGATGCCGCAGAATAAACCTTGATCATAAGCGTCCCCTCCTGATTGTCTGGTGAATTCGGGTTAGTCCAAGTTATACTGCACAATTCTTTCCTGCAGGCATTAACAATAATATAGCAGAAACTACGGGAAACCAAAAATAGCGGCAGCCGCCGGAGCTGTTGACGGGCCAGGTGTGGCGTGGCAGCTGATGGCAGCGGACTTGGCGCCATAGATGAAAGTAGCGTAGTAAACTCCAACAATGCCGGCCTCCAACGGTCCAATAAAAAAAGGAGCAGCCAGCTTACGCCTTCTGCTCCTTTCCTTGATCCACAGGGACCTCCGCGTACCCGGCGGTTACCTGCCTTACAGGCGCCACCGTTCACCGCTCTCCTGCTGCTGAATATCCTTATCCTTCAAACCCATTCCACCGGGTCACTTCCTCCAGCGGCAGCCTGGCTGTAGAGCGCCCTTCTGCCGCCGCCTTGCCGAGGGAGATCAGCATCACGGGCTCATAACGTTCAGAAATGCTGAACAGCTCGCGTAATTTATCAGGAATAAAACCGCCCATAGGCACAGTATCATATCCCCTTGCTTTGGCTGCAAGCATCAGCTGCATGGAGACCAGGCCGCCGTCGACCAGGGCAATTTCCTTGAGCTTCTGAACCGGCATAGCGGAATAGCCGTCTTTGCTGCGCTTAGCCATTGCTGCACCTATCTCTGCAGTAACGTATCCGGCTGCCTCAGCGTACTCATATATTTTCTCCGCATTGCGGTAAGCTTCGATATCCCCGATAACGGCAATTGTAACAGACGCATCGACAACCTGCTGCTGGTTATAGGCAATTGGCAACAGCTGCTGCTTAAGCTCCTGATCCGTAATCACAATAAAGCGCCAAGGCTGCAGGTTGGATGAGGACGGGGCCAGAATGGCTTCCCCGAGAATTTCTTTAATTTCCTCATCGGAAATTTTCCAGGACGGGTCATATTTCCGTACCGAATGCCGTTCCCGGATCACCTTACTAAACTCTACTTCTGTTCTCAGTTCTGCTGTCATTATCTAACTCCTCCTCTTCCTAATCCGGTTAATCGTATTCTGTGTATATAAAAGCACAGTTAACTGTAATTAATTACGCACAGTATAATTCACAAAAAAGCATCCTGTCAACAACCAGACTTGCGCACCATATCGGCGAGCGAATATTTTTCCAGCACAGCCATCATACTGCGGTCCATTTCCGCAAAAATATCGCTGCAGGCGTCTATCATCCGCTCCCCAAGCGCATTACCGCACATCGGGTCGTTCCCCGCTTTGCTGCACACTTCGCCCGCTTCAAGCGCCTGATAGATTTCGGCAAGCGTCAGCTCTTCAGGATCACGGTTTAGCCCGTATCCGCCGTCCCGGCCTTCTTTGGTCACCAGAATCTGCGCACGCGTCAGTTTGGCCATCGTCTTTCTCAGCAGCGTCGCCTCGGAGGAGAGCAGCTCGGCCATTTCACAGCTTGAACAGGTATCGCCTTTACGAGCCAGAACCACGAGCGCCTGCAGCACCAGTCCGAAGGATTTATGTTGAACAGCCCCGCTGCTGCTTATTTTTGTCATGCCAGTGCTCCTTTCTGACACATTGTTGTAGGTTAAGTATAGAACGCAGAACCCTTTTTAGCAAAAAGAAAGCCCCTGCCGGATTTCATCACTGCTCCCGGACAGAGGCTTACTGCTTATACATATAAATAGTCAGCTATATTAACCGTTAAGCTTGTTAAAAAAAGACTACAGCTTGGCGATCGTTTCAGTCAGCACAGGGACAATCTGTGATTTGCGGGATACAACGCCTCTAAGCAGCGCTTTGTTGTCATCCAGCTTCACATTGTACGCCTGCTCTACCGCTCCGGCAACACGGCCGAGTGCCAGACCAACGGAGTCGTTATTCAAAATATCAGTTACCACGAACAGGAACAGGTCCAGTTCTTTTTCAGCAATAATGGCTGTTAGAGCTGCTTCCAGCTCCGCCTGCTTGGAGAGAACATCGTTCACATCAACTGCGTTGACTTGGGCGATTTCTACCTTGTAGGCTCCCATTTTGAATTCTTTGGCATCCAGGGTGATCAGTTGGGCAATGCTCTTGTCGCTGAGGTCAGCTCCTGCTTTGAGCATAGCCAGGCCGTATTCCTCTGCGTTTACGCCGGCGATTTCAGCCAGCTCACGCGCAGCAGCTACATCCTGCTCGGTGCAGGTCGGCGATTTGAACAGCAGGGAATCGGAAATGATTGCGGACAGCATCAGGCCGGCGATTTCTTTGGAAATCGCTACACCGTTTTCTTTGTACAGCTTGTTCAGGATAGTCGCGGTACAGCCTACCGGCTCAGCACGATAGTACAGCGGGTGCGCTGTTTCGAAGTTGGCGATCCGGTGGTGGTCGATTACCTCAACTACACGGACCTGCTCAATTCCGTCTGCGCTCTGCTGGCGTTCGTTATGGTCAACCAGAATCACCTGAGCGGCTTCTCCGGCAATATTTCCTACGAGACGGGGTGCAGCCACGCCGAATTGATCCAGCGCAAACTGAGTTTCCCCGCTTACTTCTCCCAGACGTACCGCTTCAGCATCCCAGCCCAGTTCTTTCTTCAGTGCCGCATAGGCAATTGCTGAACAGATTGTATCCGTATCCGGATTTTTGTGTCCAAAGACGAGTGTTTTTTCCATTTCCAATCTCCTTACTTTGTTTTTTGTGAATAATATACCATACATTGATAGGGACAAGCCAGAGACCGGCCCGGAAGATTGGAGTGGAACAAGCCGGTCAGACTGATGCGGACAACCCGCAGGCTAGATCCCTTTAATTACGGCCATCGGTTTGCACTTGGCTACAACATCGGCCAGGCCGGCTCCCGTAATGCTGTCGATAATCTGGTCAACATCCTTGTAAGCCTGCGGACATTCATCGAGGATGGTGTCCAGAGAACGGTGATTAACAGTAATCTCCTCATCCGTGCCTACCCGCAGCGACTGGCTGAATTCGTCCACAGTCACTGCAAGGCGGGTTGCTCTTCTGGAGCGCACCCGGCCGGCTCCGTGGCAGATGGAATAAAAGTTCTTCAAGCCCTCCTCGCGGCCGAGCATAATGTACGAAGAGGTACCCATGGAGCCGGGAATGAGCGCCGGGTGTCCCGTCGCCTTGTATACCGGCGTGTTCAGGAAATGCCCCGGCGGCAGCGCACGGGTTGCCCCTTTACGGTGAACCAGCATCGGCTGCCCGCGGTGGAATTCTTTTAGCGCATAGTTATGCATCAGGTCATACAGCACCGGCATTTCGAACTGCGGACCATACAGGCCGCGGAAGGCCTCCTGCACCCCGTATGCAATCATATGCCGGTTCGCTACGGCAAAATTCAGTGCAGAATACATCAGGTTCAGATACGCCTGGCCTTCACGGCTGCTGATCGGCGCATAGTTCAGATTCGGGTCAGGGTTGGTTACTCCCCACAGATGCATCGCTTCCTTAATTGTCTTCGTGTGCTCCCGTCCAACCATCGCCCCCCAGGCACGCGAGCCGGAGTGGATCATCACCACAACACCGCCGTCATACAGGCCCCACTGCGCTGCCAGCTCCCTGTGCTCCTCAGCGATTTCCAGATACTGAATCTCACAAAAATGATTACCGCTTCCCAGCGTCCCGAGCTGGCCATGGGCGTTTTTACGGATTTTGGGCGGCAGCTGCTCCAGCGCGGCATGATCATAACGGAAGTTACTTTCCTCCACATGGGTGATCCATTGCTGAGAGGGGATATATTTCTCCGGCAGACCGTTAAGGCCGTTTCGCACAACCTCCATAATATCGATGTCGGCGTAGTTACTGTTGACGCGCTCATTGGTCGGCACATATTGTTCAATGGCTTCGATCAGTCTGCGGCGGACCTCCTTGTCCTGTAAATCCCGCTTATGCAGCGGCGTTGTGTGCACACGCATCCCGCAGCCGATATCCACACCGACAATCGAAGGCGAGACCATCCCGTCCTTCATGTTCCACACCGCCGTCGTGCCGATGCAGGTTCCCACGCCGACATGCGCATCCGGAGTATAGCCCATATATTTATTGCGCGGAATCCGCAGATTGTTGTCAGCCATCTCAAATACTTTGTCTTCAAATGACTCGTAAATCTCCTGATTGGCAAAGACATGCAGCTGCCCGTGCGGGAGCTCCAGCTCATAGTGGTTGCTGCCGTGCGATTTCATATTCACTTCCATTATTACTCCTCCTATGTGCTTGTTATATAAAAAAGCTGCCGGTCTGCGCTGTCTCTGCTTCCGCCTGTACATAAACAGGCAGCATCGAAACTTGCACAATCCGGCAGTTCTATCCGTTGTCCCGGTACTGCAGCACGGCTATGCCGTGTTTCAGTTAATGCAGACTATTCCTAAACCTCTGCTCCTTGTGAGAGGGAGAAAGGGGGAGTTGACGGGATGAGACGGATTGCTGCCGGATGGATAAAGCCTGCCCTCCCTCCTCGCCGTTTGGGTGCGGCGAAAAGTGCGGGTACAGGGTTAGCTTAGGATCTATTGCCGGGATTAGGGCTTGCGCTGATTGCGGAGCCGTATCTTGTTCCAGATCACAACCTGTAACCGACTGTATACCACGCACTGCTTCCTGCTCTATGTTCGGCTCTATGTTCTGCTCGTTCCGTCTCAATACTGTACTCATTACTCTCTCTCCTTTCAGGGAATAGGGGATTAAGACGCCGCTGCGCCACGGATTAAAGGGATTTTTCCCTTTCCTTTCATCGTTTGGCTCGCCTGGCACTCAACATTTAGTAACAACAAAAAGGCTGCGTAACGCCGCCTTCCTCTCCGCCCTGTACTTAAGGAAAAAGAGAAAGGCTGCGATGCACGCAGCCTGAGATCCCGGTTATTGCGCCATAGATACTTCGGCAGAATCAAAGCCGCCTGATCCAAGGCAAGGGAGTGCTGCGTGAAACCTGAGTATCCTCAGTGTAGGAGTCAACTGCCTGACGTTCATAAGGTATAACCGACTCTAGTCCGAAGTATTGATTCATTCGTTCATCCCTGTTCAGCGTCAGCATTGTTCCTGTTCCTCCCTAAGCCGTCTTCGGCGAAATTTGTAGCCAGCTTACCATGTATTCCCAGACATTGTCAACCGCCAGAATAACTAGTTCTGCCGGCCTCTCATTCCCTTCATCTAGTAGCGCCCCCTTTAGCCCCGTCCGATTCCATACTTCGGCATTTCACGGCTTGTCTTAGGCAGCGGATCCGGAACGGCCAGGCAATCCAGCGGCTCATTATCTCCGAACAGCCCGGGATTCCCGGCCAGCATTCCGCTAAGGATGGCTGTAGTCTCCGCTGCACCGCAGATCATAACAGGGGAATTTCCAAATTCTCCCTTGCGCAGTGCTCCGCCTTGCTCCAGCACATGCTCCACCTTCCAGAAATGCTGTGACCATGACAGCCCGCAGTGCCTGCGCGAAGGTACGGCGATTTCTTGTCCATCCGGTGTAACGGTGTACAGCTGCTCCGGTTCATCGGTCATCCGCCCGGGAATGTCCAGCCATTCCTCAATGCCGTGAATGAACGTATTACGCCGCAGATCCACGCCCAGCAGCATGATTTCCGCCTTCCGGTCCAGCAGCTTGCCGTAAGCAGATCCGCGGGCACACGGAGTATCCCACCGGTGATCTCCAGCGGTAAAATCTTCAGCGTCCCGGCCCAAAGCAGCCACAGAATGGGTAGGATGCCATGAACGTACGACGCCTGGACGCTTCCGGAACAATTCCGGCAGAACACCGACACAGGACGGTGAGTCCTGTACAGTGAAACGCGGGTTGGCTGCATTAATATAAGACCAGGTATGCGTAGGGAGGACAAGCAGCCCGTCCTGCATGTATTCGGAAAGAACATTCAGCACAGTATCTGCGCCCCCCTCCACAGGTCCGATACTCTTTAATGAAGAATGGACCAGCAGCGTTCCTTGGGGATTAAGATTAAGCTCCTTCAGCTGTTTGAGGAGACTGTCTTTCGTATGCATTGGCTTACTCTCCTTTTCGCGATCATTCACATTCCTCCGCGGCTTTTTGCAAACTCCGCTTGCAATCCTCTTAGTTTACTATTAAAATTATAGTTACTTAAATAAATTCACCACATAGACTACACATAAATTTACCGTTACCTTACCACAATATTTCATCACAGCTTCACCACACATTTCCCGAGGAGGTTATACCATGAGTTTAACATTAAAAGGCCTTCACCATGTATCCGCCATTACGGCCCGGGCGCCGGAAAACTATAAATTCTACACTGAAGTGCTGGGACTGCGGCTGATCAAAAAAACAGTCAACCAGGACGACATCTCCGTCTATCACTTGTTCTACGGTGACGAAGCCGGCAATCCCGGCACCGAGCTGACCTTCTTCGAGCTTCCCAATGCCGGACGCAACCGGGACGGCAATAACAGCATCTCCGCACTGTCGCTGCGCGTATCGAATGACAAAGCACTGGATTACTGGAAGGAACGGTTCACAGCCTTAAACGTGGACCATGACGCCGAAACCGCTGAACGCGGCGGCCGTCTTACACTCGGCTTCCGCGACCATGAAGGCCAGCGGTTCATGCTGGTCTCTGACCAGCATAACCAGGGTGTTGCCGGCGGCACTCCCTGGCCGGCCAGTCCGGTTCCGGCGGAATACGGCATCACCGGCCTTGGACCGGCTCACCTGACTGTCGAAGACGCCGAGCCTACAACGCTTGTCCTGCAGGATCTGCTCGGCTTCCGCCGCAAAGGCAGCTATCCTTCACCGGTGGCCGGACAGCCGGACATTGTCGTATTCGAGACCGGTGAAGGCGGCTCCGGCGCTGAAGTGCATCTGGAGGAGCGCAGCGATCTGCCCCAGGAGCGTCTGGGCCGCGGCGGCGTGCATCACGTCGCCTTCCGGGTAGACAATGAGACGGAGCTGAAGCTATGGATTGAGCGTATCCGCAGCGTGCAGCTGCCCAATTCCGGCTTTGTGGACCGTTTCTACTTCCGTTCCCTGTATTTCCGTGAGCCCAACGGCATTTTGTTCGAGCTGGCTACGGACGGACCGGGCTTTGCCACCGACGAGCCGCTGGAGCATCTCGGCGAATCGCTTGCCCTTCCCCCGTTTCTGGAAGCAAAACGGGAGCAGATCGAAGCTCATCTCAAGCCGCTGGATACGCGGCAGCAATCATAACCCCGGCCTGGCCTGCATACAGCAGTCCCTGCCCATACGAAACAGCTGCGTTCCATACCGGAACGCAGCTGTTTGGCTTGGCGGTCAGCTCTCTGACCAGGTGATGGTGAAGATATTGAAGCCGGGGCGCGCAGTGGACGGCTTGCCGGTAATCGAGACCGGGCTTGTGCCGCCCAGCCGGCCGGTAATCTTGACTGTTGTCGCCGACACCGTCTGCGAGGCATTGTCCAGCCGTTTGATTTTGACATATTCATTATATACAAAACCCATCGTCTCCAGCGATTCCTGGGTCGAATAGCTGAAGGCTGCCTTCTTGACGCCGTCAGCATCCGTGTCCAGTGTCGTTGCTATGATAGCATCGCCCGGTATCGGAAAGTCCTGCGGCAGATTGGCCGGGCGCACCGTGCTCTCTACAGGCGCCGCAGCGCCTGAACCGGCACCTGTGCCTGTACCGCTGCCTGTGCCTGCAGAAGCTCCCGCTTCCGCACCGCTGCCGATCCGTACTTTGTAATTCACCGCATCATACGTAATCGGCACATCCAGCGCATCGGCTACCGAGCGGATCGGCAGATACGTCAGGCCCTCGTAGGTAATCGGCCTGAGCGTTTTACCGTTGCCGTCTCTCAGCCAGTATGGCGTGCCGTCCACAACCACTCCAATGCTGTTGTTCAAATAGGCTTTAATCTCCTGGAGCTTGGCTCCGGCGTATACACCGGCTGACCCGGTCAGTGCCATTCCTGCGGCAACTGCCGCTATCAGCCATTTTTTATTCATTTTCATAATTAGAATCCTCTCCCGTCTATTAGGATGATAGAGCAAGAAACGCTGCGTCTTAACCTATTTACCACCGGAAGAAGCTCTCCAACCTGATATCAGGCTTAATTAACGTACAATATCCAGCAGCTGCGCCAGCTCACGGATTTCATAGGTCGGCCCCGCAGCGGTGCTGTTAGCCTTTGCCAGTGGATTGAACCAGCACGTATCAATGCCGTAATCCATACCGCCCCGGATATCAGAGGTCAGCGAATCACCGACGATCAGCACCCTGCTCTTATCGGACAGGCCAAGCTTGTCAAAGGCATAATCGAAAATTCCGGCCGCAGGCTTCTGATAACCCGCCTCCTCCGAAATAATGATCTGCTCAAAGGTATCCGCCAGCGGCGAGCCCTTGATTCTTGACAGCTGCACATCCTTAATCCCGTTCGTAATAATCGCCAGCCTGCAGCCCTCAAGCGCCCCGCACAGCTCAGCCGCCCCCTGGATCAGGAATGTGCCTTCACCCAGAAAACGCAGGTATGCCTCGCTGAACTCCTCCGGATTATACTGCAGATTATGCTGTGTAAACAGCCGGTTGAACCGCTCTACACGCAGCGCCGCCGAGGTAACCTTCCCCGCTTCCAGATCTGCCCACAGTGCCCGGTTAATCTCCTGATAGCTGGCAGCATATTCCTCCGCCCCCGCCGGCAGCCCGAAGTGGGTGAACACCTTCAGAAACGCCTGCCCTTCAGCCATTCCATAGTCAAACAGCGTATCGTCCGCATCAAACAGAATTACATCGTATTTCATCAGCAACCTCCAAATTTTATGTATAATCGACAAGGTAACACCCTCTGCGATATAATCGAGACAGCCCTGCACATAAGATAATTTATCGTGGAACATCTTAAGCCTATCTTTCAAAAAAATCAACGGTGGTGATTGTCATTTTTTACGTTTTGGCATTTCTGGTATCGTTTTGCATCGTTTATCTGCTCATTCCTCCGCTTGGCAGGCTTGCGTTCCGGCTTGATTTTGTGGACAGGCCCCGGGAGGATGTTGAGCGCAAAATCCACAGGGAGCCTATTCCCCTGACAGCCAGCTATGCGATATTTATCGGTTTTTTCATTACATACCTGCTGTTTGCCCGTGATTTCTCGCTGGAGACGCTCGCCCTCTTCATCGGCGGGGTGCTTCTGCTTACTATAGGAACCATCGATGACTGGTACAAGACCAAGGGTAAGGACTTCCCGGCAATGCCCAAATTCATTGTGCAGATTGCAGCGGCTATTCTTGTATTTCTGTCCGGCAATGCTTTTACCGGCTTTATCAATCCGTTCTCGGGGGATTATGTCTCCCTGCCGTTTATTCTGCAGTTCATTCTGACTATAATCTGGATCTTCGGTGTTACTACAGTAATTAACTTCTCTGACGGCATGGACGGACTGGCCGGCGGGCTTACAGCGATCTCAGCGGTTACTTTGTTCATCGTTGCAGTTACGAAAGGGCAATCCGCTTCCGCAATCATGGCGATTTCCCTCGTGGGTGTCACACTGGCTTATTTAC
Source organism: Paenibacillus camerounensis (assembly GCF_000723885.1). Taxonomy (GTDB): domain Bacteria; phylum Bacillota; class Bacilli; order Paenibacillales; family Paenibacillaceae; genus Paenibacillus_AQ; species Paenibacillus_AQ camerounensis. The sequence continues at coordinate 23,843 of NZ_CCDG010000027.1, read as the reverse complement.
GCTTCAACAAAGCCCCGGCCAAAATCTTCATGGGGGATGCCGGCGCTACCTTCATGGGCTTCATTCTGGCCGTTATCGCACTTGACGGGGCGTTCAAGCAGGCTACGATGCTGTCCCTGTTCATCCCGATCCTGGCGCTTGGCGTGCCGATCTTCGACAATATTTTTGTCGTGATCAAGCGGTTCATTCAGGGCAAAGCGATTTATCAGGCCGATGCCAGCCAGGTGCACTACCGGCTGCTCAAGGCCGGCCTGAACCAGAAGCAGGTTGTTGCCGTGCTCTATCTGGTCAGTGTCTGCCTGTCGCTGTCATCGATCATTCTGCTGCTGATCGAAACCTAAATAACAGCGGGCTCTGTCCGCTGAAGACAACAGAAACACCTCCCTCGAACAAGACGAGGGAGGTGTTTCTGTTTCAGCCCGGCTCCTGCTCAGCCGTTCTCCTGAATGAAATCATATAGACGGCGGTAAATCTCTACAATCTCGGCCATCGGCATCCGGACCAGTCCGCTTGAGGACGGTGCAACAAATTCGCGCACACCGTCAACCACAGGCTCCGCCTTTTGAAAGCCCCAATCGGCCTTGGATTTGCGGCTGAACTCCGTATAGACTCCCTTACCCACAAAACAGGCAATCTGCGGACGGTACTCCTCCAGCTTGCCGCGCAGCAATTCCCGCCCGGCAGCATATTCCTCACGGGTGATATCCTCCGCGCCCACCGTAGGGCGTGCCACAATGTTTGTGAACCCGTAGCCCAGCTTCAGCAGCTCTCCGTCCTCCGCAGCGTCGTACAGATGCGGAGTCAGGCCGGACTGCTGCAGAATCCGCCAGAAATGATTGCGCGGATTCGCATAATGATGCCCCAGCTCCCCGGAGCGGATGCTCGGATTGAAGCCGATGAATACAATCTGCAGGCCGTTCTCCAGGTGATCCGGCACTTCTTCCATGAACAGCCCTCCCAGAATCAGTTATTCTTCCGCAGACTCCAGTTCAGTAGTACAATCTGCCGGAACCTTTTCCGCAAGCCAAACTTCATTACCTGCATAATAAAAGGTTACACCGGAATCCGCTGCCTTAACCGTATCTATTGTAAGCAGCACAAGCTCTCCTCTGCGGCGGCCGGCCAGGGATGCAAAATGCAGACCCTCTGACAGATGGACGTACTGGCGTCCCATCGGCTTCAGACCCTCTCTTAAAATGACAGAAAGCGCACTCCGGTGTGTTCCGTGATAGAGCGCTGCCGGGGGCTGTCCGGGAGGATAAGCAACCTTGGTATGACTGTGTCCGTACCGCGCCTTAATCCGCTCCCCTTCAATGGAGAAGCGCTGTTTCTCACAATTCCTGACCGTCTGCCGGATATCCGCCTCTGTAACGCCTGACCATTTGGGCGCGGATGTGATTACGTCCAGCAGCTCTTCCAGCAGGCAGGAGCCGTCCTCCGGGTCAAGAATTAATCCGTATTGCTCCGGCGTATGCCGCAGCAGCTTGGTCATATATTTACTGAGGGAAACCTCAGCTTTAGTATCTAACATCTTCTAACTCCCCTTTTCCTGCTACAGCCGGGGATCAACCGGATCAGACTCCAGTGCAAGGGCAGCGAGTACACATTCATGCACCCGGTCCAGCGGCTCCCTGCGGATGAACCGGTTAACCGACTCCACGCTGAGCGCGCATTCCATCAGGGCATGGCGCTCCTTCTTGCCTGTCTTGCGCTGCTTGAGCCGTTTCAGGTTGTCCGGCTGCAGATAATCAATTCCGTAAATAATATGAAGGTATTTTCGCCCTCTGACTTTTATAGCCGGCTGTATCATATGCTTCCCGTTCCTGCTGATAAAGCGGTCCGGCTTGATGACAATCCCCTCATGTCCATCCTCTGTGATGTCCTCCCACCACCTGATGACATCCGCTTCATCAGCCTGGCTGGAGATAACCCGGTATTCGGTCTCCATGAACAGCGGCGAGATGCCGGCCAGAAGACCGGCATGCTCCATATGCCAGACATGGCTATGGTCAAAGAAGCTCTGCCCGCTATGCGCCAGCGTATGAAACGGAGCAATCCGGACACCGTCAAGCCCGCTGACATCCCAGCAGTACTGCTGAAACGCCTCACGGAACACCCGGGCATTATGGAGCTTTGCCTCCATCTCCTGCACCCAGCCGGATACATCCCGGCCTGCCGCTTCGGCCTGCTGCAGCTTATGCAGCAGCTGCTCACGGTCCAGCTCGGCCGCTTCGGCAACGTGGGCATACTGAGTCGCAATCAGCTCGCGTGCCTTGAGGTTCCACGGAATAATCTCGGCGTCCAGCAGCAGCAGCTCCGTATTATATTTGTTAAAATAATCTGCCTGCACCAGATCGGCGTTCAGCCGGGCCAGCACCTGCAGCTCGGTCTCCCTGTCAAAAAATGCCCGGCCGGTACGGGTATAGATCGTCCCCAGCGTAGGCCGCCCGACATAAGAGACCGCAGCCTGCTCATCTCTGAACAAAAGCAGGACTGCCCGGCTGCCCATATGCTTCTTCTCAGCCACCATTGTTGTAACTCCCTGAGAGCGGAAGTAATCAAAGGCCTCCTGCGGATGCTCCAGATAAGCTTCATCAGCCGATACAGCCGGGGTTGGGCTCATTGTCGGCGGTATGTATACCAGCTCCTCAAGCGGCACCGTGAAATGGGAGACGCTGTCGATTGCCGCCTTCACATAATCACCGCGTACCGACAGCTCACCGTAAGCATCCGTAAAGACCGAATAGCCGTTGACCAGTCTGCTGAGGTTAGGCGGGGACAAGCGCCCGCGCTCCCAGCGGATCAGAGGACTATCAGGATCGAGCGCATAATCGCGCTGCGCCTTGACGCTGACAAACTGCTGCTCCGGGTAGCGGTAAGCCGTAAGTGAACCGCCAAATACCGCTCCCTGATCAATGTTAATGGTGTTGTTCACTACTTCCGGGTACGGCCGCGGATCATGCCCCCAGACAATGAGCTCACCTGATTCGTGGCCGGTGTACCACTCCCTGCGCACCGGCGCGCCTGTACGATCCGTACCATCGGTATCTCCGTAACGGCAGAAATCCTGAATCCGCCGTGACTGCCTTCCGATGTACTCATCACGGATTCCGGCATGGGTGACGACAAGCCGCCGCACTCCGTCCCGGCACATGACCAGGTGGGAGGGCGCAGCCAGCAGGAACTGTCTCAGCTCTTCCTTTAAGGCTGCTGCCGCATCGATGCCGTTCTTCTGAGCATACCGGCCCAGCTCCTCTGCAAATTTCTCGTCACCGTGACTAAGGGTCACATTGCGTCCGCTAAGGTAACGGGCGATCTTCCAGCCATGGTTGCTGTCTGTCATCCGGGCGATTCCCGCATCACAATGCCGCTTCCAGAAGCTGATGGTATCCAGCGATTTCGGCCCGCGGCTCATCACATCGCCGACTGAAACCAGTGTCCTGCCTTCCGGATGCCTGTACAGCCCGGACTCATCCGCAGCGTAGCCCAGCTCACCCAGCAGCTCCAGCATTTCATCATAGCATCCGTGGATGTCGCCAATGACATCAATCCCTGCCCCAATGTCAGCCAGAAGCGGATTCTCCCTGCGGACAAACTGCACCGCCTCCGGCTCCTTCAGCATATATACAAAGTCGAAGCCCTCTTCACGGAGCCCGCGCATAGAGCGCTTGAACTGGCTGTACTGGCTCTTAACCCGCGCTCTTCCGCGCGGCTGCTCCCGGTCCTTATCACGGGCAAGCAGCGTCTGCTCGGGTATATCCAGCACCCAGGCTACACAGGGCACATCACATGCAGCGGCCAGATCTATATATTTCCGTCGGTATTCCGGCTGCAGATGGGTAGCATCCACCACCGTCAGCCTGCCCAGCCTGCTGCGCATTGAAACCACGGTATTCATCGCTTCAAAGGCCAGGTTCGACAGCTGCTGATAATCATGGTAGATGATATCTGCCTCTTCCCGGGGCCGCCCCTTCCAGTCCAGGAACTCCACATCACCGACCATGATCCGGTAAGCATCGGAGGATACGATTTCCGTCTCAAGCAGCACCCCTTCAGCTGCCAGTCTGCCGAGCAGGGTGGTTTTACCGCTGTTTGACGGCCCGACTAACACGACAATTCCTCCATGCGGGAACGGGATAGTCCGCTGTGCTTCCTTAATATCCGTCATTACAGGTGTTCTCCTTTCTTAAATACCGCCATCTGCGTCGGGTATCCGAACGCTTCGGACAATTCCCCGATTCCTGTCAGTTCAGCCGTATAACCGTAGTTCCTTGCCCAGCGTCCGCACCAGGCAGAGAAGGCTTCGCGGCCCCACTCAAATCGGTGATCGTTATGCCGGATTTGCTCCTCTTCCATCCCGTAGACAGCGTTGTAATCCTTGTTCGGAGTCGTAACAATCAGCGTCTTGGGGCTATATTCCCGGAGAATATTATCCATCACCCGGTCCAGCCGGTATTCCTCGATATGCTCAATGACCTCACAGAGAATCATAACATCCTTGCCGCGCAGCGACTCATCAAAATAAAACAGCGAGCCGGTCACCGGCTCCGGCATAACCGTCCCCGCCCTGCCTTCCAGCTTGGCGAAGCGGTCCAGCGCCCGCAGCTGTGATGCAGCCGAAGGCTCCACCGCCTTGATCTCTCGAACGCCCGGCACAGTGCTGAGCCTTGCAGACAGCTTACCTTCCCCCGAGCCAAAATCCACAATGCTGGCCTTGGCGGCCAGTTCTTCAACCGTACGGGCAATAGCCGCATAGCGCAGGTCATTCAGCCGGACCCTCGGCTCCTTCAGCTCCTCTTCCGCCGGCCCATTGGAGACGCCGGGCACCGGAACCTCCGCGGCAGATGCGGATGCAGGCATTTCCGCTGCACTGCGCAGTTCTTTTGCCGCGGCCTCTTCATACTGCCTTATCGCTCCGGCAAAACGCAGCGTGCGCCTGAGAATGAGACCGCGCTGCGGATGCTGCTCCAGCCAGCCTGCCCCGTAGCGCCGGATTTTGTCCACCTCATCATCGCTGATGTAATAATGCTTATAGTCATCCAGGGCAGGAATCAGCACGAACAGCTGCTGAAGTGCAGTCTGCAGCGTCTGCCGCCCATTAAGCCGGATGTACCGGGCCGAGCTTCGTGTTTTCAAATCAAAAGAATACTCCGCATCTCCGCGCTCTATCGAAACCTCATAGCCAAGGGCGGTAAACAGCTCTTCCACCGTCCGGTCCGGCAGATTGGAGGCAACAGGCCCGAAGCTTAGCTCAAGCTGCAGCGGCTCCTTCACCCAAGGCACATAAGCCTCCTTCGGTTTGCCGTTCAGCGCCGTACCCAGCGCCCCCCGGATGTAAGTGCAGAACAGGCTGCTGGTTACAAATTCCCGGTCATTGATATATTGAGTGATGTCATTGTGTGCCTGCGAATCTCCCTTCACCAGCTCCACCGGATCAGGTGTTACATAAATAACCGCTTCAGTCTCCTCTTCAGAGGAGGATATAAAAACAATACGGACTCTTGCATCCTTTTCAGTCCGGTCGTACAGGTTATTCGGGTTTTTGGCCAGCAGATGGGACAGCATGCCCGCTCCCGCTCCACTCGCCCTGATAATTAAGTGCATCTCTAGTTCCCTCCATAAGCGTTGCCTGGCGGCCTCCTGACCTCTTGTAATGCTGCAGTCCAGGAACTTTCCTCACCCCAAACTTCCGCCAGTGCGCTGTAAAATAGTACGTCCAGTTGTTCATCAGGTACACCGTAAGCTGCTTCAAACAGGGAAGCCGATTTTTCAAAATAGGCAATTAACTGCTCCAGATAGTTATTTATAACCTCAATCCGGGGCTCTATACTCAGCTCTTCACCGGACATTTTGCGGGTCAGCAGCTGATTGACAGCCTCCCGCAGCGGTGTTCCCCCGGGAATCAGCGTCTCTACGAGCATGGAGAATTCCAGCGGCGGGACCTCATTAAATTGCTCAATCCAGGAGCAAGCCAGCAAAGGGCGGAGGACATAAAAGTATTTTTTGATTTTGACCTCGCTGCCCTGCAGATAGGTCCGGTAGTTGCCTTTAGCCATATTCAGATAATGATAGATACCCGACTTGGGCGAAAAACCCAGCGGCGAGATCCGGCGGAGGCTTTCCGCCACCGAATACTTTTCTTCATAGCGGATACCGGACTGCAGCCACTCCAAGAGCGGCGGGTTGGATTTGCGGAACAGCAGCAGTGCCTTTTTCAGATCCCAGCCGTTTATGTCCAGCAAATTACTGATCGGCCGTTCTATGACATCCCTTGGTTCAAAAATCGACAGATACGCTTCAGGCCTGCGGATATACAGGAAACGCACATCATAATCACTGTCCTTGGAAGGAAACCCCCAGGCCCGGCTGCCTGATTCGCAGGCATATAGAATCCGCACATTCTCCTCCGCCTCAATGGCCCGAAGCTGGCGTATAATCTCCAGTTGAATTTCTGTCATGTATTCGTCCTCCCTTTTGCTCAAAAAAATACAAAAAAGCCATGGACTCCGTCGTCCATGGCCTTATCCCGGTATGCAGCTAGCTGTTAGTTACGTATTGCGGCTCCCGGTAAACAAAGGTGCCGTCAATAAATAATCTGCTGCTGAAACCAGATTATGCTCCAGGGAGGACAGGGAGACTGAATACAAGCAGGGATTCTCGGGATGCATAAGATTCTCAAAGCTATTATTGATGCTGAACGCATTCTTGTAAGTATTCATCTGCCGCTGACCTCCTTTAATGTTTGGTTTGATTTATGATTTTGCCCACACATCATCACCTGATGTTAGCATTTTCCAACAGCATAAGCCACAGCTCCAGCTTCTGTCAACCTCAACACTATGGAAGAACCGCCCTGATTGCCGGAGTGAGATCTTCTTCGCGCAGCATGACATGATCTATTCTTCCTTCCTTGAAGTCCAGCTTCACCTGATAACCACCCTCAGAGTTAGTATAGAATCGTCCCCGGTCAAGTATATCCTTAATCGCCTCCGCATCTTGAACTACAGCTGAACGGTGCTCAGTACGGGCCAGCTGCAGATGGCGCTCAGGATCATAGCGGTCATTGCCGGTGAGCCGGCTGAAATATTCGTTCGGAATGATTTCTGCTGATTTCACATCTCCCGGAGTAATACGGATTTTGTCCGCATAGCCCATTTGCTCAAGCCGCTCCGTCAGCTCACTGAAGGAATGCTTCCACTCATAATCGGAGAAGTAAGGATAGTCTGCATCAGGCTTGCCGATAATCTGAATGCTTGAATAAGAACGTTGTCCGCCCGTCTGGTCATCATAGCTCATATTCATAATTTCCCTTTTCAATATTTCTTTAAGCTCGTTAACCTGCTGCGGGTCGGAGATAATAAGCGCCTTGTTGTAATCGCTGAAACGTAAGCCTTCTATCTCTTTATCAAGCTGGAATAGTCTATACAATGTATTTTTATACCCTTGGCTTTCCATCACCGTCCTCAGCTCCGGTTCAAAGCCGGCTACAGGAACCTGGTAGGATCGGTTCAATGTCCGGCCGTTATTCAGCTTGTAAGTCAGATAAAATTCACGGTATTCCCCTCCCTGCGGACGAGGCTTAGCGCTTGCCATAGCCTGATGCAGCTTGCGGACAGCTTCAACGTAGTTCTTATCCCCGATGAAGGGATTCACTTTATCTGTAAAGGGATAGGCATTGTTCCAGTAGGCGTCGTATGTTGAATAGTTATCTGAAACAAACACACCCTCAACCTTGTCCGCAGCCGGTACCTTGTTCTCATAACCGGTGATTCCGGAAACCGGAATGTACAGCACAAGCCCCAGCAGCGCTGTATATCCGGCAAACTCCAGCGATGCCTTGCGGGTCAGAATCAGCCATGTTTTACGGATAAGCATCTCCGCAGCAATATAACCGACCAGAGCACCGATCAGATGCCCGGCGATAATCCAGCCAAGCTGCTGCTGCCGGAGGTGCGCAAAATAAGTGCCTGAGATCAGCACTGCACAGAACATAACCCCCGCCTTGAACAGCGGATTAAAATACGTAAAGGCAATCGCCTGACCCGCCTTCTCCCCGTTGCGTTTACGGTACAGCAGGAAGGACAGGGCAAACAAAAGGACAGAAAGCGCCGAATAGAGCCACAGGTAGCCGGCGGTGAACGGATTGGTTTTGACATAGATCATATGCAGCAGCGGAGACCAGACATCATTCCGGCCTCTGAATCCATACCATGCAGGGTACCCGTACAGGTACATGCTGAAATGTTCATTCACCAGCATGAGCAGCACGGCGGGCAGAAGCAGAAGGACATAGATCACAACCCCCTGAAGCACGGATTGGCCGGTACAGATGCCGACAAACACACTGAAAACAAACAGAAACAGTGTAAGAACCGTCATTGTCAGGCACCATTTCCCCACATCTGCCCAGGAGTAAATATACATGTTGCTGTCAAGTGTCCTCACCATTCCGGTGACGGCAGCAGTCAGCCAGACCGGTGTGAGTACCAGAATCAATCCGCTTACCGTATGGGACACCAATAGGTGTTCCCGGCGCAGCGGCAGGCTGTGCCACAGATCGGAGGGCGCCTTGGCCTGCAGATAACGGAACAGGAACAGGGCTGCCGCAACCGGCACCGTAACGGAGAACAGCATCTGGATCTCTCCGCCGACGAAGAACAGATTGTCTAATGAACGGCGCTCCAGATTAGGATCATTATTCAGAAACAGCTGCAGCGGCAGCCCAAATAAAAGGACGAGCGAGTAAATAATTCCGATCCAGCCGTGCTGGCGCAGGTTCTGGCGGATGACACTGCTGTTAAAGAAGAATCGGCTGCGCATCATATCCGGCATCCCCCATTTCATATATAAAGATTTCTTCAAGCGTCAGCGGCAGCAGATCAAATACATACGGTTCATACACATGAAAAGCCTGGGCGATCCGCTCACGGTCGCCCTTAACAATATACAGGCTGACACTGCCCCGCTGCTCCTGATGGAGGATCTGCAGCTTCGCTTCAAGCGCGCCGGAGTGACGCTGGTCACGGAAGGCCACCTGGATTTTATGCGTATCCGCCTTCAGATCATCCAGCTCCTTCTCCACCAGCATCCGTCCGCCGTGCATAATGCCGACATGGTCACACAGATCTTCAATCTCCCGCAGATTGTGCGAGGAGATCAGGACGGTCAGGCCGCGCTCAGCCACCTCCTGGAACAGCAGATTCTTGATCTGCCTGCGCATGACCGGATCAAGCCCGTCAATCGGCTCGTCCATAATGAGCACGTCCGGCGTACAGCTAAGTGCAAGCCACAGAGCCGCCTGGCGCTGCATACCCTTGGAGAATCTGCTCAGCTTCCGCCTCCGGTCCAGCTTAAAAGCTGCACCCAGCTCCGCGAACCGCTTCTCACTCCACGAAGGATAGACTGACCGGTAAAATGCAGCCATACTCCGCACCGACGCCTGCGGGAAAAAATACGGGCTGTCCGGCATGAAAATAATCCTCCGTTTTACATCAGGAGCTTCAAAAACAGGCTCACCGCCAATTGTAACGGTTCCTTCCTCCGGCCGGTAAATCCCGGCAAGTGTCTTTAATAGCGTAGTTTTGCCTGCGCCGTTTGAACCGAGCAGGCCATACACCGCCCCTTTCTGCACGGTCAGCGAGAGGCTGTCGACAGCCTTTTCACCCTGAAAACTTTTGCTTAATCCGCGAATCTCAATCATGCTTCTCCCCCCCACTCTTCCGTTCAAGCATCTGCCTGTACAATGCGCTTATCTCACTTTCGGTAAAACCGAGGTACACCGCCTCCGCCATCAGCCGCAGCAGCTGTTCACGCAGCTCTGTCCGCTGGCTCTCACTGCGCTCCTGCGCAAGCGGTGCCACAAAGCTCCCTTTTCCGGGCAGGGAATAAATAAAGCCTTCACGCTCCAGCTCCCGGTACGCCTTCTGGATCGTATTGGGGTTGACTGTAAGCTGTGAGGACAATGCCCTTACCGATGGAAGCTGTTCGTCCGCCTGCAGAATGCCATGCATAATCATCTCTTTAACCTTATCAGTCAGCTGCTCGTAAATTGGCTTGCGGCTGCGGACATCCAGTTCGAACATAGTCGCCCTCCTTTACTAAGATACAAATATGGTAATCTTAGGTGTGTTAACTGTACTATTATTATTAATACAGATGGGCGAATTTGTCAACGCCAAGAAACGGCCTCCTCCGCCTGGGCGGGTTAGCCGTTCTTGCAATGTAGCTATACGGCGTTTACGTGACTCTCCCGGCAGAGTCTTTTCTCTTTGGGCAGCGGCATTCTCTCCTGGCTACTCATCAGCATAGCTGCACTTTATACAACTAAAATAGACATTTTGGCGTTCCAGGCGACTTTAACTGCACTCTGTACATCTATTTCGCAGTAATTCAGGCAAACTCAGACTTTCCGCTGGTTTTAATTGCACGGAATACACTTATTCCTAAAAAAAACGAATTTGCACGTTGCTATAGTTGTAACGAGTACACTTATTTCACTTTGCGCTCTATAATATAGTGCGTGTAAGTGTTCACGGGAAGGCAGCCCAGACACAGCAAAAAAAACCGGACAGACTACGTCTGCCGGCCTCTTGTTGTATTTATCATGTCTCGGTTCCATGAACATTCTGCTTACCGCTCATCGTTCCAGAAGTTCAGAGGCTTCAGGTCCTTCGTGATGACCGCAAAGCTGTAGCCTTCCTTCTTGAAGGTCTCCAGCAGACGCGGCAGCACCTTTAGTGTCGCCTTCTGGTCATGCATCAGAATAACCGGATTGGTCTTGGATGACTGCAGCTTATGCACCTGGTTCATGACTGAATTGTAAATTTTATCGCTGTCTTCCTTGTATCTCCAGTCTTCTGAATCAACGTTCCAGTCCCATAGATGATAGCCTTGGGTCAGGACCTTATCCCGGAAGCTCTTTGTGAAGTAAGGCTTACTGCCATACGGCGGGCGGATCAGCGTCGTTTCGGCCCCGGTGATTTTCTTCAGCACTGCATTATCAGCCGCCATCTCAGCCAGCGCTGCTGCTGGCGAAGCATAGAACTTGTCCTTAACGTGGGTCATGCCATGCAGTCCAAGCCCGTGATCCGCTTTTACAATCCGCTTCACCTGTGCCGGATAACGGTTCATGTTCGGCCCGAGCATGAAAAAGGTTGCCTGCGCTTCATATTTGTCCAGAATGTCCAGCAGCTGCGCGGTTGTCGCCGACGGCCCGTCATCAAAAGTCAGATACAGGGTACGCCCTTTGACAGCTGCTGTACCTGCCGGAGCAGGCAAGCTGACAGTCTGAGGCTTCAGCTTATCTCCATACTGCTTCACAAAGTCGTCATCGCTCATTACGGCTGATGCATCCCTTACTCTCAGCAAATATTTATCTCCCTGAAAGGTAATGCTATATCCGAGATAGCTGCTTATCTTCAGCGGAACCATCAGGCTGCCGTTCTTCAGGAAGGTGCTCACGGCTATAATGCTGCCGTCCGGGAGCTTCAGGCCTTTGCCGGCACTAAGCAAACGCACCGATTTATTCCCGGCTGTAACGGATATACCGTCCGCAAGACCGGTAAGTGTCCATTTCAGCTCGGCAGCCAGCGTCCGGAGCGGAACGTAATAAGTATTATTAACAGCTATTGCTTCGATCTCCGTCAGCTTGTCATTAACACCCAGCTTCAAGACCGGTCCTGCTCCCGCTGCCTGTGCAGCAGGCTGTACTATACCACAACATAAGAATAAAGACATTACTACAAGCATTACTTTTTTAAGCACCAGCAGGATCTCCAATCTATGTATATTTGACTCTTACTCTACCATACATAGATATAACTTAATTTGAGAGATTGTAACCGCGAGCCTAAATTATTGTCACTTTTTCACGCTGTGATATATGACACAATGAAATCTTTTACCAATAACTGCGCAACTTTCGTCGAATACTGTCACACCAACAAAGAAAGCGGTTAATCAGCACTATTTTTGAGCATTATAATTGTGACGAATTTAGCAACATTTGATCAAGTTTGAACAAATGTTGAACAACCTTAAAATTAGCTTAAAGCCCGTCGCTACAGTGATCTTTGTCATACCTCGTTGTACCTGTAACAAATTGATCACATATTATTAACTTGATCGCCATTTTTAAGGCTTAATGTAGCTTAATTTACATAATATGTATTTTGCAATCTGGGTAACTAATTCTTACTATATATACAGGTTAATCTTTGCCCGCAGCATGAACGGCTAATGAAAAGAATTATTGAAGGAAGGAGTTCTATATGAAAAAAAAGGGACCGTTATACGCTTTGTTTCTCAGCCTGCTCTTTATTCTGCCGGGATGCAGTTCGCTCGCCGTACTGAATCCTAAGGGCCCGGCTGCACGGACGCTTTCTGACACGATCATCCTCTCTATTGTAGTGATGGCATTTGTCCTGGCAGTTGTCTACATCTTATACATCTTCGTCCTGGTGAAATACCGGGCAAAGAAGAGCAATGAAGGCTACATTCCTGAACACGAGGAGGGCAATAAGGTTCTTGAAGCGATCTGGATTATTATCCCGATTATCATTGTAGCCTTTTTGTCTGTGGTGACTGTAAAGTCCACCCATGCGGTCGAGAATGTTGCTAACGAGTATCAGGATCAGAAGCCGCTCGTCATTTACGCCTCTTCCTCCAACTGGAAATGGCATTTCAGCTATCCTGAAGAAGGCATTGAGACGGTTAACTACGTGAACATTCCCGTACACCGTGCAGTAGAATTCAGACTGTACTCCTTCGGGACCATCACCAGCTTCTGGGTACCGCAGCTTGCCGGACAGAAATACGCAATGAGCGACATGCTCACCTATCTTAACCTGTCTGGTGATACCGTAGGGTCTTATATCGGAAAGAACTCGAATTTCAGCGGTAAAGGCTTTGCCCATATGGAATTCGAAACGCTGGTTATGACCGATGCGGATTATAAGGACTGGGTTAAAGAAGTGAAGGAGACAGCACCTGCGCTTACTGAGGATGAATTCAAAGGACTGCTGGCTGCCGACCATCTCGGACGCAAGACTTACTCCTCTACCCATCTGGATTTCAGCCCGCCTCCAGGCGATCACAGCGAGCATATGAGCGGTGACGGTATGGAAATGGATATGCACAACGGCGGTGAAGAGCACGAGGATAACAAGGAAATCCATCCTTCCCCGGCACCTTCCAGCCAGACGGAGTTCGACAGCAATCCTGCCCCTGAGGTAGAAGAGCCGCTGCCTAGCTCGCCTGTCGAATAGCATACTCACGAGTAACAGACAACCATGGAGCTAACAGCTCTTATATAGCATGAAACATGCTACAGCAACAACCTGAAAGGAGCCACCCTAATGGATTTAGAGAAATTTAAGGTTCACGGCGAACCCTTGATTTATGGAGCCATGATCAGCATCGCACTTGCCACCATCGGGATTCTCGTCGGGTTGACCTACTTTAAGAAGTGGGGCTATCTCTGGCGTGAATGGCTTACTACTGTGGACCACAAGAAAATCGGGGTTATGTATATCCTTGCTGCCCTCCTGATGCTCTTCCGCGGTGGCGTCGACGCCATGATGATGCGCCTGCAGACTGCAGCGCCCGAAATGAAATTCCTTGATGCACAGCACTATAATGAGGTCTTTACCACCCACGGCCTGATCATGATCCTCTTCATGGCCATGCCGTTTATTATCGGTCTGATGAACGTCATCATTCCGCTGCAGATCGGCGCAAGAGACGTTGCTTTCCCCCGGCTCAACGCTGTCAGCTTCTGGCTCTTCTTTTTCGGAGCGATGCTGCTTAACATCTCCTTCGTCATCGGCGGTTCCCCGGATGCAGGCTGGTCCGCATACTTCCCGCTGGCGAGCCTGGAGTTCAGCCCGACCGTAGGTAACAACTACTATTCTCTGGCTCTGCAGATTTCCGGTATCGGTACGCTTATTACAGGGGTTAACTTCATTGTTACTATCCTCAAAATGCGTGCTCCGGGCATGACCCTGATGAAGATGCCGATGTTCACCTGGTCTGTACTGATTACAAACGTTATTATCGTCTTCGCTTTCCCTGTGCTTACCGTAGCACTGGCACTAATGATGTTCGACCGCCTGTTCGGCTCACAGTTCTTTACGATGGCCAACGGCGGGATGGATATGCTCTGGGCCAACCTGTTCTGGGTATGGGGACATCCTGAGGTATACATTGTCATTCTGCCGGCCTTCGGTATATACAGTGAGATCATTGCCACCTTCTCCAAAAAGAACCTGTACGGATATACCTCCATGGTATTCAGTATGGTTATCATCTCGCTCCTGTCCTTCCTGGTATGGGCTCACCATTTCTACACCATGGGTCAGGGCGTAATGGTCAACAGCTTCTTCTCCATCACCACGATGGCGATTGCTGTTCCGACCGGGGTCAAAATATTTAACTGGCTGTTCACCCTGCGCAAAGGGCGAATTACCTTTACTACACCGATGCTGTACACGCTGGCCTTTATCCCGATCTTTACTATCGGCGGGGTTACCGGCGTCATGCTGGCGATGGCCAGTGCCGATTACCAGTACCATAATACGATGTTCCTGGTAGCGCATTTCCACTATGTTCTGATTCCGGGCGCAGTGTTCGCCGTTATTGCCGGATTCCACTACTGGTTCCCGAAAGTATTCGGCTTCCGTCTGAACGAACGTCTCGGCAAGCATGCCTTCTGGTGGATCATTATTTCCTTTAACGTAACCTTCTTCCCGCTGTTCTTCCTCGGCCTGATGGGGATGACACGCCGGATGTACACCTATTCGGAAGAGACCGGCTTCGGTCCGCTGAATATGCTGTCATTCGCCGGAGCGGTAGGTCTGTCTATCGGCTTCCTCCTGCTGGTGTACAACATCTACTGGAGTACCCGCTACATGCCGAGAGATACAACAAGCGATCCGTGGGATGGACGTACCCTGGAATGGGCTACACCAAGTCCGATCCCGGCTTACAACTTTGCAATTGTGCCTAAGGTTAAATCCCTGGATCCGTTCTGGGAATCCAAACAGAAGAACATTCCGCTGTTTGAAGACAAAATTACCAAGATTCACTTGCCTAACAATACCGGGAAGCCGTTTATCCTGGGTGTAATCTTCTTCTTCCTGGGCTTCTTCCTCGTATTCAGCATGTGGATTCCGGCTATTGTCGCCGGTGTCGGTGTCATTGTTATGCTGGCAGCGATGTCCTTTGACCAGGATCACGGCTTCTACGTATCAGCTGAAGAAGTTATTGCGACTGAAAAGAAACTGCGGGGTGAGACTGTATGAAGATAGATGCGTCGAAGCCGCTGGAATATTCAACAGAAGAGAACAGTAATAAGATCTTTGGCTTCTGGGTGTTCCTCGGAGCTGAAATCCCGCTGTTCGCTACATTGTTCACTGTTTACTTCGTTATGGTTAACCGTTTTGCCGACGGACCGAGCGGACCTGAGATCTTTGAAATCGGCCCCTTGCTGGTATCAACCTTCCTGCTCCTGACAAGCTCGTTCACGATCGGTCTGGCGGTGCACGCCATGCGCCACGGCTACAAAAAAGCCATGATGTTCTTCATGGCGATTACACTGCTGATGGGTCTGGGCTTCATCGGCATTGAAATTGAGGAATTCCTCACCTACGTTCATGAAGGGGCAACTCTGCAGACCAGCGGCTTCCTGTCCAGTCTGTTCGTATTGCTCGGAACCCACGGTGCCCACGTCAGCTTCGGCTTCCTGTGGGGAGTAGGGATTATGATTCAGTTATGGCGCCGCGGGATTACTCCTGCTACCGCCAACAAAACTTTTATCTTCTCACTGTTCTGGCATTTCTTAGACGTAGTCTGGATCTTCATCTTCAGCTTCGTCTACCTGAAAGGAATGATGTGATATGATAAAGCAACTGTTTCCGATCCGTCATGTAATGGGCTATCTGGCCTCACTGGTCCTTTCAGCCGCTGCGCTGATTGTCATTTACGGCGATCTGTCCCACACAGCCAATGTGGTGGTTCTGACGATCACTGCACTTATCCAGGCTTCCCTGCAGCTGTTTGTGTTCATGCACATCGGCGAATCGGCAGATACCAAGAAAGAACTCTATCTCAACATTGCCTATGCTTTGTTCGTAGGTCTGATCACCCTGTTCGGTACCCTCTTCATCTTCGTATGGGGCTGGTACGCCTAAGCCTTACAGCTTAATCCCGCTTCATGATAGAACAGCCTGCTTCCGTTTAGCTACGGAGCAGGCTGTTTTTTTGGTATGTATGCAGCTAGTATTTTTCAACAAACCTTCAGCCCGGATTCAACCAACTTTCAGCGCAGGCTCAGATGCCTCTCAGCTAGCGGTTCTACAATGTAGATATTCACAGCAGCACAGCAAGCTGATCTACATTGCAGCACCCATACCAATAGCAGAGGATGAAGAAGAATGAGTAAAAGAAACGGAATGAAGGGTTTTGTTGTCGGAGCCGCGGTAACCGCCTCGCTCGCCATGTCAGTATCAGCTTATGCTGATACCATTACGAAAAAGATTGCCGTTACCTTTGATGATATTGTTGTAAGCCTGAACGGCCAGGAAGCCGCTCTGAAGGATGCCACCGGAGCCACAGTGGAGCCCTTTATCTATAACGGCACCGTCTATCTGCCGGCCAGAGCCATTTCGGAAGCAGTGGGACTGACAGCCAGCTACGATAAAACTACCAAGACCGTCAGCTTGACCTCTGCTGAAGATCTGACAGGCTCCTCCGCTGAGGATAACGCCGGCCCCGCGGATGCCGCCAGCCCGGGAAGCGCAACCTATCTGCTGGAGGGCAGTACAGCAAGCAGATCCGGCGAAACAATCACTGCCGCCACGACTGACTCCTCCGCAGTAAAGGTCACTGCTAACGGGAATCTGACCCTGAATAATGTTACCCTGACTAAAACAGGAGGCACCTCCTCTGAGGATGACAGCAACGATTACGGTCTGAACGCCGCGCTTCTCGCTGCAGGCGGCAGTATTGTCACCCTGAATGACTCTTCTATTACAACCGCTGCAAACGGTTCAAATGCCGTATTTGCCAGCGGTGCCGGCTCAACAGTCAATGTATCCGGTGTAACGATCACAACCGCTCAAGACTCCTCACGCGGACTCGATGCCACCGGTGCAGGCACTATCAACGCCACGAACACTAATATCACTACTGCCGGCACACATTCTGCCAGCATTGCTACTGACCAGGGCAATGGAACAGTCAACGTCACCGGCGGCACTATGAAGACAACCGGCACAGATTCTCCGGGAATCTACTCCACGGGCACAATCTCTGTCACAGATGCGCTGATCACGGCTTCTGCTTCCGAAGCTGCTGTAATTGAAGGCAACAATACTATCACTTTAAAGAACACCAACCTGTTCGGAGCCGCAAAGAGCGGAATCATGTTATATCAGGGCTTCTCGGGTAATGCCGAGGCGGGTACAGGCACCCTGACGATAACGGGCGGCTCGCTTACCGCGTATGCCGGACCGCTGTTCTATGCCACTAATACCGATGCAGTCATTAATCTGAAGAACGTCGGTCTGACCGGCACATCAGGAATCCTTCTGGCGGCAAAGGCTGATAAATGGGGCACTGCAGGCTCTAACGGCGCTACAGTGACTCTTAATGCCGATGCCCAGCCTCTGAGCGGTGATATTACTGCCGACAGTATCAGTAAGGTTACAGTTGTTCTCACGAACGGCAGTTCACTCAGCGGAGCAATTGATACCGCAGATACAGCCAAAGCTGTATCACTGACGCTCGACGCCGGCAGCACCTGGAATGTTACCGCTGACTCCTACCTGAGCACATTAACCGACAGCGACTCCACTTTGTCCAATATCATCGATAACGGGCACACTATTTATTATGATGCATCCGCAAGTGCCAACAGCTGGCTGGCCGGAGCGACGATTACTTTGAGCGGCGGAGGGCAGCTGACTCCGGTATCCGCTTAAGACTGCAAGTATTCCGTCAGGTGATGACAGCAGACAGCCCCTGGAACATGATTGTTCTCAGGGGCTGTCTGCTGTCTATATGAAGCTGATAATCCATTTACGTTATAGCTTGAACCTTGCAAGCTCCTTCTGCAGGTCCTCAGCAAGCTTAGCCAGATATTGGGCAGACATGGACATCTCGCCCATTGCTGACAGCTGTTCTTCACTTGCAGCGCTGGTGTCCTGAACATCCTCCGCACCTTTGCGGGAAGCATCACTCACCCGCTCCATCGCCTCCATCACCGACTGCGATTCTTCGGAGACATGCTTAACTGCAATCCTGATCTGCTCTGTCTGCAGAGCAGCTGACCGGATTGCCGACTGAATCTCGGCAAAAGCCAGCGAGACCGCCTCACTCTGCGCCACACCCATCGCAACCCGTTCTGACCCGGCTGTCATTGATTCCACTGCGCTGCCTGTCTGCTGCTGGATATCTTTAATAATCCCTGTAATCTGCAGGGAGCTGTGTCCGGTCGCTTCAGCCAGCTTGCGGATTTCTTCGGCTACAACTGCGAAGCCGCGCCCGTGCTCCCCGGCCTTGGCCGCTTCAATGGATGCATTCAGCGAGAGCAGGTTGGTCTGGGCGGCAATCTCATTAATTGTAGTAATAATAGTATTAATTTGCCCGGAGAGGCTGCCCAGATTGCCGACAATGGTCTGTGTGGCGGCAACACTGGAGCTGATCTCACTCATCCGGGTAATAATGCTGTTCACGGCCTCGGCACCATGCTCTGTTGAAACAGCTGCACCGTTCATCAGCTCACCCATTTCCTTGCTGCTGTGCTCCACTGCGGCAATATCCTCTGCCATCGTCTGCACCGATGCTGTGGTTCGGTTAATGCTGTCCGACTGAGCCTCGAAGCCGGCAGCAATGTCACTGGAGGCCTCTGCAATCAGCTGCGAGGCGAGCGCGGTCTGCTCTGCACTCGCACTCATCTCCTCAGAAGAAGCCGACAGCATTTCTGTACTCTCCGAGATGCCCTGCATCATCCGCTTTAGACTGGCGAGCATAGCGTTAAAGGACCGGTTAATCTGGCCGATCTCATCTTTCGAGGTATAGGCCGCCGTTACTGTCAGGTCCCCTTGCTCCGCAAGGTTCATAAGAGCTTGAAGCTCCTTCAGCGGCTTCGTAATCAGCCGGGAAATAACGATACTGATGGCAATGCACAGTACCCACGCTGCAGTAATCAGGATCACGCTGACGGTTCTTGAGGTTCTGGCATCGCCCAGGGTGAGCTCGTTATGCGTTCTCGCATCGGCAATCAGCGAGGCCGAAGCATCGTCCAGCAGACTGACCATCCTCTCGCGCAATGCACTGAAGGCACTCCCGGCAAAGACCTGATAGCCCTCTTCGCTCAGATTTTTGCCTGCCAGCTGTAGGATATTATCGCGCTGTGTCCGGTAGTCCTGAAGGAGCGACATATATTCACTGATTCCATTGCTCACTGCCTCATTGCTGAATTCAACGGCTTTCAGTTCTGTCATCAGTTCATTGTTCTGCTCAATCCGGTTCTGAATCTGATCTGCGAGCTTCATGCTCTGGTCAGCAGCCTTGGTCAGCAGGTTCTCCAGGAGAAATGACTCGATCGTCCGGTTATTGGCACGTATTTCAGTAACCAGATAGATAGGAAGCAGACTCTGGTTATAGGTCTCCTGCGAACGGTCAGCCAGTTTATCAGTAAACAGGACCCCGGTCAGACCGACTCCGACCACCAGGATTACAGCAACAGCTACAAGAACTGTCATTTTAAATTTAACTTTTAAATTCCTCATTATCCTTATTCCCGCCTTCTCCCAAGCTTGCTATTTAAACTATATCGGCGAAAAAAGTCGAATTATGATGCATATTAGAAAATAATGTCGAAATACGCTTGGTTTAGCAGCTCATTCGGATACAGGCAAGCCTATTCCTTAAGCAGCCCGTATTTCCGGCGGAAACGTTCCAGCACACTGGTCCAGCCTCCGGCCAGCACAGCCAGAAAGAAGACATTCGATACGGCATGGGCCAGATCAAAATAGAAGCTGGAAGCGTAAGCGGCAGCCACCAGGCCCCAGCTAAAAGCGTCCGGCAGGCTGATAATGTACCAGATGTTCATGATCCAGCCGAACAGAAAACCCCAGAGAAAGCCGAACAGCAGCATTCCGGCACGCTTCCTCATCCACCAGGAATTCCGCAGCCAGCCGGTGCTGAGACCGGCCATTCCCCAGGCGAACATCTGCCATGGCGTCCATGGGCCTTGTCCGAAATAGATATTAGACACAAGCGCAGCCACTGCTCCGATGATAAAGCCCGCTTCCGCCCCGAATACGTAGGCAGACAGCATAATAATTGCCGACACCGGCTTCACGCTGGGCAGCGCCGCGAACGGAATCCGGCTGACTGCGGCGATTGCCGACAATACAGCCAGCAGCACCAGCTCCCTGGACTCCAGCCTGCGGCGTTCCAGGCGGAGAAAAACAGGCAGCAGCGCCGCCCCGAGCAGCACCAGGCTGAGAAGCATATAGTGACGGTCCTTCAGCGCGGCCATAAGTGCCAGTCCTGCCAGAAATAGCGCCACAGCCATAATCAGCGGGAAGCGTAAACGTGCCATGCTGTCATCACATCCTCAATGGTCAAAGCCGCCGGCAGCAGATCACGCACCATGCGGTTGACTGCAGTTGTATAGAAATAGTTGCTGCTGAAAAACGCCTCCGGACTTCCCTCAGCCGTAATACTTCCATCAAACAGCAGTGCACAGCGGGAGGCATACCGCGCAGCAAACTCTACATCATGAGTTACAACAGCAATACTCATCCCCTGGCTCCGCAGCAGTGCAAGCAGGCCGGCAAACCGGACCTTCGCAGCCGGGTCAAGCCCTTTGGTCGGCTCGTCCAGCAGCAGCACTGCAGGCTTAAGCAGCATCACCATGGCCAGGGCCAGCTTCTGCTGCTGACCGCCGCTGAGGTCATGCGGATGGTTCTCCAGCACCTGACCAAGCTCAAACACCTCTGCCAGCCTGCTGATCTCCCTCCCGGCCTCATCCGGTGCCAGGCGGGCAGCCGCAGCCATATGCTGCAGCTCCTCCCTTGCGGTATCGTAGCTGAAATACAGCAGCGGATTCTGGGCCAGGAAGCCGGCGGTTATCCCGGGGGCCGCTACCACCTTGCCCCGCTGCGGCTTGACCATCCGGCTCAGTACATGCAGCAGCGTGGACTTTCCGGCGCCGTTACCGCCAAGGACGGCCAGCAGCTCGCCCTGATACAGCGTCAGATTAAGCTTGCGGAGCACCTCCCGTCCTTCCTTCTCATAGCGGAAGGTAACCTCCTTCGCGCTCAGCAGGGGAAGCTTCTTATCCGGCTTGTGCGGATGCATTATTTCAGAGTCATCACCGGGCACAAGAGCGGCAGCCGGGATACATGCAGGGCCGGCTACTCCGCTTCCAGGGAGACCCAGCGAGGCTGCCGCCGCGTAGTCATGCAGCCAGCGGCGGCCCTCACGGACTGTCAGCGGTATGAACCCCGGACGGCTCAGGCTGTTTTCCTGTGCCGGCAGTTCCAGATACAGACGGGCTGCAGTCGGCATATAGGCTTGTACTGCCAGAGCTTGTTCCTCACCCGCTCTGGAGACAAGCTCGCGGGGAGGACAGGCTGCCTTCAGCACCCCGTTCTCTATAAGCAGTACCCGGTCAGCGAGCGGAAGCACCTCCTCCAGGCGGTGCTCACTGATAATAATCGTCATCGACATCTCTTCATTCAGCCTGTGCAGGGTCTGGATGAATTCACGTGCCGCAACCGGGTCGAGCTGCGAGGTCGGCTCATCCAGCAGCAGCAGCTTCGGCTGAAGCAGCAGAACGGAGGCCAGATTAAGCAGCTGCTTCTGTCCGCCGGAGAGCTCATGCACCGGCTTGTACAGCAGAGGTTCCAGTCCGAACAGTCCGGCCATCTCCGCCAGCCTGCTCCGCATCACCTGCGGCGGGTAGCCGAGATTCTCCATTCCGAAGGCCAGCTCATGCCAGACGGTGTCCATGACAATCTGCGCGTCCGGATTCTGAAACACCATCCCGATCTCTGCTGCAGCCCGTTCAGCCGGCAGCCCGGCCAGCGTCAGTCCTGCATAACGGACTATGCCGCTTCCTGTCCCTACAGGAGTAAGCTCGCGCTTCAGCTGGCGCAGGAGCGTCGTTTTGCCGCCGCCTGACGGACCCATAAGCACTATAAACTCTCCCTCTTCTACTGTGAAGGTGAGCTCATGGAGCGTGTCCCGTTCAGCTCCGGGGTAGCGGAAGGATAAGCCTTCCGCCGCGATGATCTCCATAGCCATATCTCCTTTCCTTCCAAGCCCGCCGGTATCAGCACGAACAGGCAGAAGCTCGTATACATCAGTGCTTCTCCTCCGCCGAACACAAGAGGCCTCATACGCGGATAGATTTCAAATGTCCCATAGCCCAACATCCAGAGAATCAGCGGAATTAGCCCGCTGATTACAAGCAGCAGGAGTGCGGTTGTGTCCAGCCGGTCCAACACGAAGGTTGAATACGTAGTGCGTCTGCGGATACCGTACCCCCGTGCCTTCATAGAATCTCCCGTCTGCAGCGCTTCCTCCAGCGACCAGGTCAGCAGCACCTTCATCAGGGTCATACCATCGCGCATTCTTTTACGCAGACTCCCCTTAGACACATCAATTCCCCTGAACCGCTGGATCATTGTAATCTCGTGCAGCCTTCTCTGGAACAGGGGGATGAACCGGATCGCCATCAGAGTCAGCAGAGCCGTCTTAGGAGCAGCTGCGGCAAAGGCATACATGAATTTATCTGTTGTTACTGTGTAGTTGTAAGAAAGGAATACCATAAAAATTGTAAGCAGCACCAGCATCATAATCAGTCCGTACAGCACAGCCTCCAGTGTAACGGGCTGATCCCACAGGTAGAACAGGATGTGCGCCCCCCTGTGCGAGAACAGCGGATTCAGCAAGGCTACAGAGCCGGCCATCAGCAGATAGAACGGCAGCCCGCGCAGCAGCTGCTTGCCCTGTCCTTGGAGCAGCAGCAGAAGCATGACGCCCACAAGCTCGGTAATCAGGAAGAGCGGATGCATAAGCAGCGCGGCGAACAGCAGCAGGCCGGCATAGTAGAGCAGCGCTACCGCAGGATGCATGGCGCGGAAGCCGCTGCTCATGGCGCCTTAGCTCCGATGTCCTTGCCAAGGTCCAGGGTATAGAGCCACTCTATTGTATCCCCGGGCTGCACCTTGTAGCTTCCGGCGCTTTTGTCCGGGAACTCCCCGTTCACCCTGTACATCCAGCCGCTCTCCGCACCATAATCCAACTCATATAGATTGTCTATTCCTTCGACATAGGCAAAACCCTTTGCTCCCTGAAATTCCATCTGGATCTTCTGCTGGCGGGTAATCCGCTTCAGCAGATCCAGCACACTTTCGCCTTGCTTGATTTCGAACGCCGCCGGCGCAAGAATCACCCCGTGCCCGTCATCTCCCGTTATGGAGATGACCGCTGTGTCCGCTGCAGCGGCGGGCTGTGCAGCCGCTGCTGCCTTGGCCGTCGCCGCCGGCGACGGCGTGACTGCCGGCTTCGCAGCGCCGGCAGAGGGTCCCCCGGCAGCGGACGGCTTCGCCGCTGCCGGTGTGGCCGAGCCGGCGCCCTTAGCGGGCGGCGCCGCAGCTGTGGCCGCCGGACGGGACGCGTCCGGCGGGGCTGTGCCTGCGGGGCTGCTGCCCGCAGGCGGTGTAGCCGGCGCGGCGGCTGCGGCCGCTGCCTGCGAGTAGGGAGTGTGCGCCGCTGCGGGGGGCGGCGGGTGCGTTCGCCGCCGGCGGGGGCGGGGGGTGCGCTGC
>NZ_CCDG010000026.1 GCF_000723885.1 Paenibacillus camerounensis | reverse complement strand
GGATTCAATGATACGGCTGTAGAGTATGCACGAGACCGGACTGTTGTAGATCTGTTTGAGGAGCAGGTTAAGAAAACACCTGATGAGATTGCAGTCGTTTTTCAGGAAGAACGACTGACGTATGCGGAACTAAACCGGAAAGTTAATCAAGTGGCATGGAAACTCCGCCGACTGGGGATAAGACCAGATGACCGGGTTGCCATCATGACCGAGCGTAGTATCGAGATGATCGTCGGGATCTATGGAATTATGAAGGCGGGCGGTGCCTATGTACCGATTGATCCTACTTTTCCAGAAGAGCGTATCCAGTATATTCTGGAGGATTGTCGGCCCAAAGCGGTGCTTCTTTACAAAACGGATTTAAATACTGATCTTTCTGTTCTCGATCTTGCAGATCCTTCGATTTGGGAAAGTATGTATGAAGATCTGGATAAAGTAAACAAGCCCGATGACTTGGCCTATATCATTTATACCTCGGGAACTACTGGTCAGCCTAAGGGTGTCATGCTGCAGCACCAAGGCATTACAGCCATGCGTATCTATCTGAAGAATCTATATCAAGTAACCGATCAAGACAACGTTCTGCAATTCTCCAATTATGTCTTTGACGCTGCAGTGTGGGAAATGACGTTGTCACTCCTGCTTGGTGCAAGGTTGACGTTAATCACGAAAGAGTTAATTGCGGACACCGGAAGATTTAATGAGTTTGTTAACCAGAGTGGAATCACGTTGGCCTTGTTGCCGCCTCAGTACTATTTGCAGACTCAGCTTACAGGCTTGAAGGTGCTCACGACTGGCGGTTCGGCATCCAATGCAGCAATTATTCAAAAGGCGGGCAGCCTTTGCAGATATGTCAATGCCTATGGACCAACAGAAAACACAGTACTAGCTACACACTGGGAATATGACGGGAAAAGTGACATCCCGCATCCGGTCCCGATAGGCCGGCCGATCTCTAATGTACAAGCCTATATTATGGACGGAATGAATTTATGCGGAATCGGGATACCCGGTGAATTGTGTTTTGCAGGGGATGGTTTAGCTCGAGGGTATCTGAATATGCCGGAATTAACAGCCAAGAAATTTATTGCCAATCCATTTGGAGCCGGCAAACTATACCGGAGCGGAGACTTGGCCCGCTGGCTGCCTGATGGAAACATCGAATATCTTGGACGAATTGACGAGCAGGTCAAGATCAGAGGGTTCCGAATTGAGTTGGCTGAAATCGAAAGTGTGATGCGTAAGCTGGAACACATCGTTGATGCAGTGGTAATCGCAAGAAAAGATGAGCGTGAAGACAACACTATTCAAGCCTATGTGATTTCCGATGTTCAGGTTAATCCGACCGAGATTAAGAATGCACTCAAAGGTGTACTGCCAGGATACATGATTCCTGCCTTTATCATGCAGATTGATAGTCTTCCAGTTACCAGAAGCGGCAAGTTGGATAAAAATGCTTTACCTATGCCTGACTTAGATCTATTCCGTAAGACCAATCGATTTGTAGCTGCTAATAATGAATGTGAGCACATCCTGAGTAATATCTGGAGAAGCATACTTCATTTCGACGAAATCGGCATTGATGATAACTTTTTCGATTTAGGTGGAAATTCCTTGCTGATCACCGTCATGCTTTCACAAATTGAAAAGCAGTACCCTGGGGTTGTAAAAGTTGGTGATGTATTTGCAAATCCAACCATTGCACAGCTTGCCGAACATATTGAAATGAGCAGTTTGGAAACTATGTCCTGCTCGCAGATTTCGTTCCCTGATTCTTATTTTAAGCAGTCCAACAAAGTGCTTCGTGATTCTATGGTCAAAGTCACGGATAGCGGCAGCCTGTATCAGAGTATTAAAGCAATGTATGATGCCGATGAATTCAAATTATATGAATTTCTGTTGTTCTCTTACAGCTATTTGTTGTTTGATGCGACTGGCCGGCAACAACTTGCGGTATGTACTGTCAATCAAAAGGACTATGCCTCCTTTAAAGTAGAAGCTGAAGAAGACCTGAATGTTCTTATGGAGACTGTCCATCAGAACTATCAGGATGCAACTAAATTCCATAGAGCGAAGATCCACATCAAAAGCGCGGAAAAAGGTTTGATGCCAATTTTTCTCTACCGATTCAGTGGTAACGAACTATACAAGGACTATTATGATTTCTCCCTTTCCTTTGATATTGGAGAAGATTCTGTCACATTTGCTGCTGAGATTTATAACAAAAAAGTTTCTGAGCAAAAGGTAGAAGAGTTATTGAGGGGATTGATTCAAATCGTCCATTACCTGTTGGAATATGCATAAAAAAAATATGAAGGGTGGGTAGACTAGCCCATACATCTTATGGGCTAGTCACTAAATTATGACTAAAAAGGCAATTGTATTTCCAGGGCAAGGTTCGCAGTATGTTGGAATGGGCAAGAAATTGTGTGAGAACTTTAAAACAGCATCCGATGTTTTTGACCAAGCGAGTGAAGCGTTATCCTTGGATATGAAAAAAATGTGCTTTGAGGGTGAAAAGTCAGAATTGACACTCACATACAATGCACAACCGGCTATTCTAACCACCAGTGTTGCAATGTTCCGGGTCTTTATGGAAGAAGAAGGGGTTAAACCTGATCTGATGGCCGGTCACAGCTTGGGGGAAATCTCAGCGTTGACTTGCGCTGGTGCTATCAATTTTGCTGATGCGGTTAAGATTGTGAGAAGACGAGGGGAATTCATGCAGCAGACGATTGCCCCCGAGCTCGGCTCAATGGTAGCTGTATTGACCCGAGATATCAATAAGCTTGAAGAAATATGCAGATCGGTATCGGGAAAGGAGGGGATTGCCAGCATCTCCAACTTCAATTCGATAACTCAAACCGTGATCTCCGGTAATCGAAATGCAGTAGATCAAGTGGTAACGATGTTGGAGAAAGAGGATATCAAGGTGAGCCGACTAAATGTCAGTGCACCCTTCCACTGCGAGTTGATGCAGCCTGCTGCAGAGCTTTTCAAGGAGGAACTGGCCAAATATACGTTCAACGATCTCCAATATTCTGTCCTTTCCAATGTAACAGCAAAACCCTATGGGGGAAAAGAAGACATTGTTGAGAATCTGACTGCTCAGATTGTAATGCCTGTACAATGGGTCAATTGCATGATCTATGCCAAGATGCTGACGGTACAGTATGCAGTTGAGCTTGGGCCCGGTAATGTTCTGAAAAACATGATGAAGGGGATTACGTCCGATCTTCCAACCTTCTCTTATGATAATCCTTCAGAAATAACGGCTCTAAAAAAATACATTCAAAACAAATATATTCCGTTTCTGTCGAGAAGCTTGGGAATCTCCGCAGCAACCCGGAATTTCAACTGGGATGAGGAAACATATCGTAAGGGTGTTATCGAACCATATAATCACATAAATGATATCCAGCAGCTTATTGAAAGAGAAAACAGAGTAGCAACCAGCGAAGAAATGCAACTGGCAATTGAAATGCTGCTCAAAATGTTTAGCACTAAGAAAACTCCGCGAGACGAACAAATTGCAAGATTCAAGCAATTGTTTAATGATTCGGGTACCCAAGGTTTATTCAAAGATTTTGACTATAGCATGATCAATTAAGAGGGGGAATCTCTATGGATTTGAATGCTTTAAAGCATCTTTCGATTCTTCCCGATTCCAGTGATGTTCCTGTATCTGCAGCCGCCGATGTTGGGGGGAATGACATTGCTATTATCGGTATTGACGCAAAGATCGGAAGTGCCAAAAATGTCGAGGAACTTTGGGATTATTTGAGTAATGGTTTTGATCTGATACGGGATTTCCCGGTAGAACGCTGGAAGGACGCTAACCAGTTCTATAAATTAAAGTTTAATAGGCAATTGCCTGAAGAACTGACCCCATGCTCTTATATAGATCGGCTGGATATGTTCGATGCCGGATTTTTTCAGTTGTCTCCAGCAGAAGCGGAATTAATGGAGCCGGCTCAACGGCTGTTTCTTGAATCTGCCTGGACTGCTTTGGAGGATTCCGGATACGGTAAAGGGATTCTGAATGGAAGCAAAACCGGAGTTTTTCTGGGGTACAACAATCCACAAAATCCATACAATATGGTGGTTGAAGAGACTGATAATTATATGTATGGCGTGGCGGTGTCAGGAAATGTGGATGCAATTATCGCGAGCCGAATTAGCTATTTTCTGAATTTAAAAGGTCCGGCAGTTAATGTTGATACATCTTGCTCTTCATCGTTAGTAGCTGTTCATCTGGCTTGTCAACAAATTAGAGATGGTGAGGTATCGATGGCGTTGGCGGGTTCTGTACGCTTGAAGACATTGCCTCCTCATCAGCATGGAAAGAAGATGGGAATCGAATCCTCTTCCGGCAGAACCAAAACATTTGATGACCGCGCAGATGGTACTGGTATAGGGGAAGGCGTCATCTGTATCGTCCTTAAATCGCTCCGTCAGGCCGTACGGGATCGCGATAACATCTATGCTGTAATTAAGGGCAGCAGCATCAATCAGGATGGTGCATCCGTCGGTATCACAGCTCCTAATGCGGCTGCACAAGAAGAAGTCATCAAGGCAGCGTGGAAGGATGCGGGGATTAATCCGGAAACGATCACCTATATTGAAGCGCACGGTACCGCTACTAATTTAGGAGATCCAGTCGAAATTAATGGTATCGAACGGGCATTCGGAAGTTTTACAGACAAGAAGCAGTTTTGTGCAATCGGTTCAGTGAAATCAAATGCCGGTCATTTAGACTGCGCTTCGGGACTAGCAGGCTTGGTGAAAGCAATCTTGATGCTGAAGCACAAGCAATTACTGCCTACTCTTCATTTTGAGGTGCCTAACCGCAAGATCAACTTTATATCGTCCCCGGTTTACATCAATGACACATTGGTGCCCTGGGATACGGAATCCGGTTCGAGAAGATGCGGGGTCAGCTCTTTTGGAATGAGCGGTACGAACTGTCATCTGGTCCTGGAAGAAGCACCTGTGTTGCAAAGAATGGAAGAAAGCACAGCTCCAGTAAGATTGTTGACCGTCTCTGCGAAGAACAAAGAGGGGGTTATGCGTCTGATAAAGGATTATCAGACCTATCTCCGGCGGTTTCCAGATTGTAGTTTGGATGATTTCTGTTATACGGCTAATCTCGGTCGTGGGCATTACAATTGCCGGTTTGCGATGATTCTCGATTCAATCGATGATTTTTCAGACCAAGTATTTGATATTCATCAGCTTACTAATGAGCGTTATTTGTACCGCGAACATAAAGTGACAGATGTAGAACTGCAGATAGAGGGATATATTACTTCTTCTTTGAAAAAGTCATTAACGGAGCAGGCAAATCTATTAATCGAACAGGTCCATGAGGAGCAGGATGCCAATTTATATGGGCAGCTGCTGCAGAAAATCTTAGACCTTTATGTTCAGGGAGCAGACATTCAGTGGCAGCAGTTTTATAAAAATGAGGTTCGGTATAGAGTGAATATTCCTACATATCCCTTTAATTATAAACGTTACTGGATTAACTTCCCTGAAAAAGAAGTTCCACCATTGCAAAATAAAAACTTGGAGAAGCTTCATCCCTTGGTTCATAAATGTGTTCTCGATACTCATCAAATGCAGGTGTATGCCACTGATATGAGTATAGATAGCTGTTGGGAACTGAAATCTCATAAGATCAACGGCGTGTATGTTTTACCTGGAACTGCATTTATTGAGATGGCCCAGTTTGTCAGTAACCGATTTTTGAGAAAAAATCATTTCGAGATTCAGGAATTATCCTATTTAGTCCCATTTGTTTGTAAGGAAGATGAAGTGCGGATTGTTCACACGCTTGTAAAAATGGAGAATTCTGAGTTGAGCATCTCATGCTACAGCAAAAATAATGATGAACATGAGTGGACGCCTCATCTGGAACTGAGGGTGAGTGAAGAATGCGAACAAGTGCGATTCACTTTGCAGGCAAATGAAATTATTGACCGTTGTAAAAAGGCCGATACGGCGACAAAACCAAACACGCTGTCGATCGTTGAGATCGATGGAGAAAAGTGGGGCCACTTAAAGGACGTCTATTTAAATGACAATGAGGTTTTGCTTCACCTTGAACTGAATTCATCCCTTACACAGGACATAAAAAATTACTTTTTATTTCCGTCCATGTTGGACCCGGCAATAAATGGAGGGAATTTCCTCCTGCAAAGTGTGTATTTGCCGTTCTCTTGTTCAAAAGCCAGGTTCTATGAGGCGCTTCCGGAAAATCTGTACAGTCACATTAAAAGAAAAACTTATGGAAACGAGTCGGATGAATTTGCAGCCTTCGATATCACACTGTTGACGGAAAATGGGCGGGTTATTGCCGAACTGGAGGACTACAGCATTAAGAAAGTGCATCAGCCGGAATCTTTTATGAGGAAAGAAAACAGCCAATTAGACATGTACCATGCAACGAGCTGGGTTTCTTATGAAAAGACACACGAAAATGCCTTGATGTTACCTGATGATGAGGATCTCCTTTTAGTATTGCATCGGCCTGACCAGAAGTTCAGTCCGCTGATGGAAGCACTGCAGCACCGGTTTGGTCACCGCATGGTAGCGTTCCAGCTTACTGGAGATAATGATTTTGAAGGCTGGCTGAATCTATTTCCTAAAGAGAGAATCAAGTACATCGTACAACTGGCGTCACTTTCGATGGAGGATGTTCAATCAGTTCATGATGTTATGTATGAAACAAAGATTATTTTGAAAAGCACATTTGACCTGATTAAAGCACTGCTGAAACAAGACGTTAGGCAAGAGATCCGCCTAGTCTTGATGACGTCAAATGCGACCATCGTAACGGGTGATGAAGATCAAGTATATCCAATTTATCGTGCACTGGCCGGGATGGGGGCTAGCATTGGAGAAGAGTACGCTAACATTAAAACTCGCACAGTGGATTGTGATAGAAATACGGAGATAGCGTCCCTCCTGGATGAATTGTTTTATGATGAAAAAATGTACGCGGTGGCTTTTAGAGATAACAAGAGATATGTAGAACAGCTAGATACGGTTGCTTACTCCGAGCAGCTGGCTGAGAAAAAGCTGCAGCTCAATGATCAGGGAACTTACATCATCACGGGCGGATTAGGCGGCATGGGACTAGCGATCTGCAGATATTTGTTTAGTGTAAATCCGGCGATTCGCGTCATTCTTCTGAACAGGACTTTTTCCCGTGAGATGTTTATGGCGTTAAAGGTACATGATGATATCTTCTTGCAGAACAAGATCGATGAAGTAAATAAACTTTGGTCGGATGGGAAAGATTTGAATATTTTACAGACGGATATCGCTGATTATGGACAGTTGAGGGAAACGTTGCAGGATATCCGGGATCAGTACGGAGCGATCGATGGTGTGATCCATACCGCTGGTGTAGCGGGTGACGGATTCATTATGAAAAAGGATTGGGAAACATTCGAGGCAGTCTTACGACCGAAGGTCTACGGGACATGGATGCTTCATGAATTGACCCGTGATGATCAGCTGAGTTTCTTCGTAATGTGCTCGTCGTTCGCTTCTTTGTTTGGAGCAGCAGGGCAGAGTGATTATATAGCGGCCAATGCCTATCTGGACAGCTTTACATATTATCGTAGAAATTTAGGAATTCCAAGCCTGACCATCAACTGGACAGGTTGGAGTGAATCGGGTATGGCCGTTGCTAATGGTCTGAATGCAAACGGAATGTATGTTCATTTTGTTAAGGATACAGAAGGGGCCAATGCCTTTGCTTACGCGCTGCAAACCGGATTGCCCAGAGTTTTGGTGGGTGACGTCAATTACTCTGTATTAGCATCAGAAAGTCAAGGGTATGGTGAGAAAATAAAGTTCTCTGAAAAAATAGAGAAAAAGCGTGGAGCTGCCACAAAGGTAACTACGACTACTGAGCGAGATCTTCATGATGTTGTCGTGACCGGAAAAAGTATGGATAAACTGACGGAAATTGAAAAGCATGTGATCTCTGCCTGGGTTAAAACGCTGAGTGTAGATGAAGTCGATCTCCATGACAAGTTTTTCGAATCCGGAGGCAACTCATTGTTGGCTGCTTATCTGCACAAGGAATTGAATAAAGCCTACCCGGGAGTAACGGCTATTACCGATATATTTGTTTATTCCTCTGTTTTGGATATTTCTAATTATATCGAGTCCAAGGTGAGCGCAAGTACGAAAAAGCTCGTAATTGAGGAAGAACAGAGCGAAAAGAATCTTGAAAAAATGGTTGCACAGTTTGTCGGTGGCGATATGGATCTAGATCAAATACTGGCACTGCTTGATGAGTAAAAATTGACATTAACTATCTCAAAGGAGTGAATAAGTTGAATAATGTAAAACGGTTTATTTTAGACCAACTAGGCAAACAAATTTTATCGCAGCAGGAAGCGGTACAATTATTAAGTGAATTGCAGAATAAAGAGACGGAGAGTACGCAGGAAATTGCTATTATCGGTACAGCTTGCAGACTTCCCATGGCGAATAATCCAGAAGAATTCTGGGACAATTTACTGAACGGAAGAACCTGTTTGAGCCCCAAGCCGGCAGACAAGCTGATCTACGAAAAAGTATTTAAAAATAAACATTATGCGGAATTTGTCGGGATGAACCAAATCACCGACGACCATGAGAATTTGGAAGATTTCTTAGGGTTGTTTGTTGAAGATATGGATAAATTTGATGCAAACTTCTTCGGTATCCCTCCGAGAGAAGCGAAATGTATAGATCCAGAACAGCGGGTTTTCATGGAAGTCGCATGGAGTGCGATTGAAGATGCCGGTTATGGGGCGGAGAATATTAAAAATACCAAAACAGGTGTTTTTGTCGGCAAGGATAGTACAACTACAACTGAATATAAGTACATTACTGAATGGGATCAAATGACACTGAGTGGAATCTGGAGCGGCATTCTTGCCAGCCGGATCAACTACATATTCAATCTGAAGGGGCCAGCAATGGTACTTGATACAGCTTGCTCCTCTGGATTAGTTGCATTACATGAGGCTTGCAATTCAATTCGAAATCAGGAATGTGAAATGGCACTTGCCGGTGGGATTTCTATTGGCTCAAAGGGTGCTAAATCGGTTAGTGAAACGGAAAAGGCAGAAGAAGAGGCTAATGGCGTTATGCAGGCTGTCTCATCAAATGATAACCGGGTACGTTCCTTTGACAAAAAGTCCAGCGGTACTGTGTTTGGTGAAGGTGTTGTCGTATTTGTACTAAAGTCGCTCACAAAAGCGGTGAAAGATCGTGACCATATTTACGGTATTATCAAAGGCAGTGCGATTAACAATGACGGTGCTTCTAATGGTCTGACCGCTCCGAACCCGCTGGCGCAAGAGGAAGTGATCATTGATGCGTGGAAACGGGCTAAAGTTGCGCCCGAATCTATTAGTTATGTAGAAGCACATGGGACGGCTACACAATTGGGTGATCCGATTGAAATCCTCAGTCTTTCAAATGCTTTTTCAAAATACACGGATAGAAAACAATTCTGCGGCATTGGTTCTGTCAAGACAAGTATCGGACATACGGTCGGAGCTTCCGGGCCTGCAAACCTGTTAAAAGTATTGTTATCAATGAATCAGCATACGTTACCGCCGAGCCTGCATTTCGAAGAGCCAAATCCGCATATTAATTTTATGGATTCGCCGATTTTTGTAGTCGATAAAGTCACACATTGGGAAGATAATGAGCAGCCGCTTCGTGCAGGTGTTAGCTCTTATGGTTTCAGTGGGACAAACTGTCATATGGTTGTTGAGGAATATCAAGCAGGACAGGACACGAAAACAGGCATATCCAGAAATAATATTCTGACGCTATCTGCGAAAACAGAGACGGCCATGCTTAATATCATCAAGAACTACAATAAATACTTGGAGAATAAAACACAGTTAAATATTGATAATCTTTGTTTTACAGCCAATACGGGACGGGGAGATTACGGATATCGTGTGGCTATGGTTATTAATAGTCTGGAGCAATTGAAGGAAAAGATTGCATTGCTTAGTCAAAGCGGATTGAAATCCATTGAAGACAAACAGATCTTTTATAACAAGAATCACGTTGTATCCGACAAACGCCAGCATAAGCAGGAAGGAGAAATTACTGAAAGCGAGCTTCGCCACATCAAATCACAAGCCCAGAAAATTGCGGATACGTTGAAGGATCGTGAAGAGGACGGAGACTATTGCTCAATGCTTTTAGATTTATGCGCTTTGTATGTTAAGGGGGCTAACGTAGACTGGACCCAGGTATACGCTCAGGGGCTTTATAGTCGTATTCCGCTACCGACCTATCCATTTGATAGAACTCATTACTGGGGCGATGTCAAAATCACAAAAATTGTAAGCGAGGATGCTCCAGCGAACAGTCAGGCACTCCATCCCCTGGTTGAGAGATGTCTTGTCGACTCCATGAGACAAAACATATATCTGATGAACTTTAATCTTAAGAAGCATTGGGTATTGCAGGACCATAAAATTATGGGCGGTAATATACTTCCCGGCACAGCGTACATTGAGGTTATTAAAGAATCATTCCGGCAGTGCTATGACAACGAGAACGTTGTGATTAAAAACATTGTATTCCTTTCTCCGTTGGTAGCTTCTGCTGAAGATGAGGACCTGGAAACTCATATCGTTATTACTAAGGAAGAGGGCGATGCAAGCTTCTCTGTTGTTTCTAGACATGCGAATGCAAATGGTGACACTTGGATTGAACATGCAAGAGGCAATGCGTATTTTCATAACGATACCGTCGAAAAAACAGCTGAATTTAACGCCATTGTGACTGATCCTGAGGTGACTGTGCTTCCGTTAACGACAACGCTGGAAGAGAACGCAATGAACGCTTTTGGGGAAAGATGGAACTGTGTACAGCATTTCTATCAGACTAAGGATGAGGAAGGCTTAACCATCTATACGGAAGTTAAAATTCCAGATAAGTTATCAAAGGATTTGGAAGAGTATGCCTGCCATCCCGGTTTGATGGATACAGCCGTCAATATGGCCACCATGCTGCTTTATCAAGGTGAAGAACACTTCTTGCCATTCTCCTATAAGGGCCTGAAGTTCTATAAAAAGCTGCCGGGGCACTTTTACAGCAGAATCAGAAGAATTCCCAAAGGTAATGATTCCGAAATCATGAGCTTTAATGTGGTGCTTGCGGATATGGAAGGAAACATTATTGCCGAAATAGAAGAAACTTCACTCAAGAAGATCAATAATATCCATGAGTATGTAAATAATTCTTTTTATGGGTTAAGATGGACTCCGCAAGCGGCGGATAAGAGTGAGAGCTTGATTCCCGATGGTGGTATCCTGATCTTTACGGATCAATCCGGGTTGTCAAGTAATCTAGCAGGTAGACTCCAGACATTGGATAACCAACTGTATTTTGTATCCATTGGTGAGGCTTTCGTAAAGCTTGATTCGTCACACTACACCGTAGGTTCATCGGAAGAAGATTATTTGAAGCTTCTGGAATCAATTGGTCCGGAGAAAATCTCAACGGTCTATCATTTGAGTACTATTAATTTTAACCAAACGGATTTTGCCCTTGGACAGTATCCTGTAGCATTAAATGAAGGCTTGTACTCCCTGGCCTACCTGACAAGAAGCTTTTTGAACATGAAAAATAACAATGTGAATTTTGTCTTACTGACTGAAAATGCTCATGCCATTGACAACGAAGAAGCCTATATCAAACCTGCTAACGCATCATTTTTAGCTCTGGCCAAAGCGACTCAAGCGGAATGCCCATTATACACATACAAATGTATCGACATCGATTATCTCACTAGTATTGACACAGTAATAAATGAAGCGCTTCGCATAGATAAGCAAGCCTTCCGTGTCGCTTACCGCAACAATGTACGCTATACCGAAATGCTAGTTACTATAGATGTTCAGCCTGATGATATTAAGGAAGTTAAAATCAGGAATGAAGGAATCTATCTGATCACTGGAGGGACGGGCGGTCTCGGCTTAGAAACTGCATTGCTTTTGGGAGATTCGGGACCATGCAATATCTGTTTATTAGGCCGGAGAAAGCTGCAGGAACGTTCCGAATGGCAAGCTGTGTTAGATAAAGATGAAGACAAAAAAGCATGCAGTTTAATCCGCGGCATTCAGCGTCTTGAAAGCAAAGGATGCAACGTTATTCTACGGTATACAGATGTATGTGATGCTGATCAAATGAATACTATCGTTGAAGAATTAAAGACGGTGTATGGCCGGATCAATGGGGTCGTGCATTGTGCCGGCGTTGCCGGAGATGGCTTTTTATTCCGCAAAGACATGGACAATTTCAATAGTGTCCTTACTCCGAAGGTCTTTGGCACTGTCATTATCGATGAATTGACAAGAGATCAGGAACTTGATTTCTTCATTCTGTTCTCCTCGATGCAAAGTTTGTTCGGCGGGCTCGGTCAAGGGGATTACACAGCAGCCAATGCATTTCTTGATGCATACGCATCGTATCTTTCGAAAAAAGGGTTGGCAGCTCAGACAATTAACTGGCCTGGTTGGAGTGAAACCGGTATGGCGGTCGACTTTCAAGTGGCTGATTCTTTAACTATGTTTAAATCGCTGGATACCCATGTGGCGATTAGTGCTCTGGACAATGTCATGAATTCCAAGTTAAGTAATGTGGTTCCGGGCCAGATCAATCTTGATATGCTCGGGCAAATCGGTGAAGACAATCTGCCTTTCAGACTATCTGAAGATTTACAGAAGAAAGTTGCACGTTATAAGAGAAAGAACAAGGATACAGGAAGTAAGGAAGTAAAAAAACTGCTGAATCCAGAAGACTTATTGATTCTTGGAAAAGGTAAGGAGTACACTGAAGCGGAAAAAAATGTGGCCTACATCTATGCAATTACACTTGATTTAGATGAAATTGATATTTATGAAAATTTCAATTCTATTGGTGGCGATTCCATTCATGCTATGCAGCTGATGAAAGAATTAGGTTCCATCTATCCTGGAATGGTTGACATCTCGGATATTTTCACTTATCCAACAGTAGAAGAGCTTGCGGCATTTATTGATAAGAAAAGAGCTGCGGGGAAGGCGGATACTATTACATTGATGCAATAGTTGGAGTTGTTTTGCCTGATATAGACAATTGATTGGGCTTCTGGGTAATTTATGGCTGTGCTTCTTTTCCCCTCATCAATAAGACTCTCTTTCCGTTGTTGATGAGGGGCGACGGCCGTAGTGTAATATATCTACCGAAATAGAGTACACAAGGCGGGATGAAATGAAACCGATCAAATTATTTTGTATCCCCTACGCAGGGGGAACATCCGAAGTATATTGGAAGTGGAGAAAGTTCCTATCCAATCATATTGAATTGTGCCCAGTAGAAATTGCCGGGAGAGGAAAGCGAATTTGTGAACCGCTTCCCCAACAGTTTGGGGATGTAACTGAAGATCTGGCTTCCTCAATTATAAATCAGCTGGAATCAAACGAAAGTTACGCTATATATGGACATAGCATGGGATCCTTACTTGCTTTTGAAACATATTACAAGTTAATGGAAAAAGGGTGTCATGCGCCCAAACATATGTTTTTTAGCGGAAGAGAGGCACCTCAGAGCTCTCATAAATCCGATAGGCCTATTTGCCATGACGCGTCGGATGAACAATTTCTACAAGTTGTATTAGAATATGGGGGTACTTCAGAGGAGGTTGTCCAGAATCAAGAGCTGCTTCAACTTTTCTTGCCAATTTTAAGAGCTGATTTCAAAATTACAGAGACGTATAAATACCAGGAGAAAAAAGAAAAAATTGCTTGTGACCTCACTGTGATAAATGGGACTAACGATCGAAGTGTTATGAATTTTGATATAAATGAATGGCGGTTTCATGCGGAGAAGAAATGTAATATCAAAAAAGTAATGGGTGGACATTTCTTTATTATTGAAGACAGCATGTTGTATGTTGTTGATATTGTTAATGATGCATTGCAGAACGTGTGAGGGGAATCTTGAATAATTATCAAGGGCTCTTGGTATTAGCGATTTAACGGGAAAGTTAAAATAAGGAAAACCCTGCGATTACAGTGTGTAAAAGCTTCTGAGAGATGAACCTCTTTCGCATTGAATCGCAAGGGAATTCCACAATAAGAGAATAAAAAGTGGTTTAGATTTGTATTTTTTTCTCTAATATTAAGGAAGATACAAACAGTAACATTGCCGAAACCAGCAGGGATACAAGTAAAGTGATTGGTAGATATGAAGATAGATAATCAGAAGATATATACTCTGGCAGCTGAAAGGATAATTTAAAGGATAAGTTGGGATTCTTTGAAATGATATTGTGATCTGAAAACACCAAGCTAAGTAAAGGTGAGGCAAGCATAATGATCAACAGAACAAAAAATCTCAATCTGGATTTGAATAACATTACCAAAGTGATGGTAATTGAGATGATTAAAGGACTTAATATTAGATATCCAAAGTAGTTCATATTAACTTCATAAAAGTAATTCCCTAAGGAGTGGCGGTTATTAAATAATTCAGGGCTGAGCCAATAGCTTTCAAGGCCAGTTGCAAGTGTGATTGCGTAGCATAATAAGAGTATTTTGAAACAAATGATCAATGCGGAAAGTGCTTTTGCACATAATAAATAATATCGGGGAAACGGCAACATTAGCCACCAGCTGATTGTTTGTTTCCGCCATTCTTTAATGGATAACCTTATTGAAACTCCGGCAAATACGAATATAAACAAAGGAGTGATCTTTAGCAAGTTAAGAGGAGCAATTGCTGTTCCATAGAGAAGGACTACGGTATACCATGTGAAAAAAAGGAGCAGCAGAAGAGCGGAAATCCATAAATATGCCGGTTTTCGATTTGATTTATCACCCAATAAACGGTCATTTTGCACAAGGCTCCAAAAAGAACTCATCGATAAATCCCCCTATATATAGTTTCGATTGATCCCTGTGTAGCACGCAAGTATTCTACATCCCCTGACAATACGTTAGCCCCATTGCGGATAAAAACAGCGTGATCGAATAATCCTTCTGTTTCGTGAATTTCATGTGTACTAATAATAAGAGTGGAAGAAGATTCAACCATATAGTCGATAATGACCTGAATGATTTGTTCTTTAGACACGAGATCAATACCTGAGAATGGTTCATCCAATAGCACAATTTTTGTATTTCGTGCAAGGCATAGCACAAGATACAGACGTGATTCCTGTCCTCTGGATAGTGTATGTACTTTTTGATCGGCATCCAATTCCATGAACTGGATTAGTTCCAAAGCTTTTTCTAAATCGAAGGAAGGAAACAAAACCTTGGAAAACTTTATAGCTTCCAATACAGTGTGATGCTCATACCATTTGGTTCGATCAGACAAAATAGTAATGTCATGATTTTGTTTCCAATGGATTTTTTTACCGAAAATTCGGGCCTCTCCAAGATCAGGTTGGGTTAATCCTGCAATAATCTTGAGTAATGTGGACTTGCCTGCTCCATTCTGCCCAAGAAGACCAGTTATCTTACCGGCAGGGAATGAAGCTGTAAATTGATTAAGAACAAGCTTTTGCTTATAACGCTTAACCAGCTCCTTACATACAACAGCATCTGAATTAGTGACTAATGAATTAGGCCCATGAGTTATCAATTCCACTCAGCCTCCTCAATCAATGTTATAGCAGAGTCTTTCGTAAATCCTATGCTCTTTATGGACGTAACAAAGCTGCTAACAGCCTGAGTTGCCAGGGATCGTTGAAGTTCATCCACTTTCTTCTGGGATGAGGTTACAAAAGTTCCGTGCCCTCTTCGAGTTTCGAAAAGATTATCCCGCTCCAATTCCTGATAAGCCCGCATGACTGTATTGGGGTTAACTTTTAGCTCTTTAGCTAGATCACGGACTGAAAGTGTTCTTGTACCCAATGGGATATTCCCCTGTGCAATGTCAAATCGAAATTGGCTGATGATCTGCTCATACAAAGGCTTGCTGTAATCCAACTGGAACGTGAGGTCGCCTACTTGAATAATATCCATTTCACATCCCCCTCACTGACTTTATGACTCCTCATGAATTGTATTATATATGTTAATACAAACAAGTCAATGCATTTACAGTATTTTGAATAAAAAGTTATCATTGACTTAAGTGTATTATGGTATATAATACAATTGTTGATACATAATTTGGTAAAAATTAAATTAATTCTACTTTAAGGAGCTAAAAGGATGCACAGAATCACGAAATGGGCTATGGCGAACAAAGCAGCAATTCTGGTTATCGTTTTTTTAAGTTTGCTTGTCGGCATTTTCAGTTACTCTAAAATGCCAAGGGAATTACAACCTTCTATGGAAGTATCTACAATCAGCATCACAACAGTAGGACAATCCATGGATTCAAATTCGATGCTGGTATCTGCAACAGAACCGATAGAGAGAGCGGTAGCGAATGTGAAGGGGCAATCCTCTGTTATATCTACTACCGGGGACGGTTACTCCCAGGTCACGATAAAGTTCCAGCTCGGAATCAAGATGAAAGAAGCAGTTGCCGAAACAGAAAAAATTGTGAATGGGCTGCAGCTTCCAGCAGGGGTAAGCAAGCCTTATATTTATCAGCCGAGTACAGACAGCATGCCGGTTTCTATCCTGGGAATCGGATTATCAGATCAAATGTCATCCACAGGAATGGATAAAATTAATAACGAAATCATCCCCCGATTACAGAAGATCACAGATGTAGGAAGCATTCGAAATACTGGTGGTGTTACGCAAAATGTGATTATCCGTGTAGATCCAGATGAATTGAGTAAACATCAGATATCAATGGAAAGCCTAATGAGCCTGTTAAGCGGCCAAAATCTAGTCGTGTCCTTAGGCAGCCATGTGGTGGATAATACAGCAGTATCCCTTAAAGTTGTCGGCAACTTAAATGACCTACAATCGCTCGGGGAACTTAATGTTGCGGCTGATGTTAAACTAAGCGATGTTGCGAAGATTAGCCTTTCTAAAGATACAAAGACGATGACTCATTTAAATGGTCAAGATGGTGTTGTTCTTTTAGTGAATAAGGTTGCAGGCGGGAATGCTGTAGAGGTTGGAAAAAATATAGCATCTGAAATCAAGAAAATGAACGAGGATTATAAGGGCGACATTGAGACATCCCTTGTTTGGTCGAGCGACTCTTTCATTACAGGTTCTGTTAATAGTATGATGCGTGAGGTGCTGCTGGGTACTTTGTTCGCAACCTTGATTATCTTTCTGTTCTTAAGAAATTGGAGAATGACACTTATTACAATTATCAGCATACCTTTATCGCTGGCAATTACTTTATTCCTCTTATCGTTATCAGACATAAGTTTGAACGTAATCACTATAGGAGGTATTGCTGTTGCAATCGGACGATTAGTTGATGACAGTATTGTCGTTATAGAAAACCTATACCGCAGATCACAGATAGAAGGCTATACCAAAGACGTTATTATAGACTCAGTCAAAGATGTCGCAGGAGCTATTACACTTTCAACTTTGACCTCCGTTTGTGTATTCTTGCCGCTTGGATTAGTTAAAGGCTTGTCTGCGATGGTTCTGCCCTTTGCTCTGACAGTAACCTATTCCTTGTTGGCTTCATTATTTGTTGCTATAACGGTAGTCCCATTGTTAGGTCATAGTTTCATGAAGAATGCCAAGTCAAAGAAGCATAAGCAGGTGAAATCGTATCAGGCCGTGTTAAAATGGACTTTGAATCACAAATTTATCACACTTGCAGCAACCTTTGTTCTATTGATTGGTTCTATCGTAGCTTATGGGGTTATACCTAAAGGCACGATAAATAATAACGATACCTCACAGATTGATATTAACCTGACCCTTCCAAGCGATACTCCTTATGAGACCGTCAAACAAACTGCACTTCAACTAGAAGATTTGGTAAGGCAGCAACCAGAAACCAAGCATGAATTTATTCATTTAGGTGTTAGTGAAGAGGACCTGAAATTAGGATCTGTTCAGTCGCCGACATCCATCGCATTTACCATCTTCTTGAAAGAGGATGCGAATGCAGACCAATTAATAGACAAGATTATTACCTTCAAAGATCAGTACCCAAATGCTGATTTCGAATATACGGAATCAAGCGGAATGAGTTCAGCCAATAATGCTATCGTTCTTGATCTTTCAGGAAGTCATCAGGAGGATTTGGAAGCAGCGGCTAAAAGTGTTACTGAAGCACTGAACCCAATTGAAGGAATTCAAAAAATCAGCACTAATCTGACGGAGAAGAAAACGATCTACAGTATTAATGTGGATCCCGGCTCAACGAATGTTTCAAACCTGGCAATGCAATTAAATATGCAGTTGAATCAAATACCAATCGGTTCGATGATACTGGATGGAGTTGCGACACCGATTCTATTAGATACAACGAATCCATTACAAACCGGAGACAGTCTGCAAGATTTGAAAGTGATTGGAAAAACAGGTGAGGTTGCATTAAGTGAAGTTGCGAAAATTGAAAAAACGGAGCAACAATCTACGATTCTTAGGAAGAACAGTCATGATTTCATTCGTATCACTGCTACTGTAGATGGAAGCAAATTAAGTACCATTAACAATCAAATTGCCTTGGAAACCTCCTCGCTTAAGCTGCCCGATGGAGTCTCCTTGGATATAGGCGGAGCAGGGGCACAGCAGAGTGTGGATACCAATAACTTATTCACAGCTATGATCGTTTCGATTGGCATTATTTATTTACTTTTAGTCATTATGTTTAAGAATCTTAGAATGCCATTTGTTATTCTTTTCTCGTTGCCATTCGCAGCGGTTGGTTCAATACTGGGTCTGATTATTACTAGAATACCCGTAGATACGTTTGCCTTGATAGGCGCATTGATGCTTATAGGAATTGTAGTTACTAATGCAATTGTTTTGCTGGACCGGGTGAAACAGAACGAAAAAACAATGATCATTCGAGAGGCCCTAATCGAAGCAGGAAATGTCAGACTTCGTCCAATCCTGATGACGGCTGCGGCTACCATATTTGCACTTCTGCCGGTGCTCTTTTCGAAGCCGGAGCTTGGCAGTATCGTTTCAAAAGGCTTGGCAGTTGTTGTAGTCGGCGGGTTGGCGGTATCAACATTACTGACCTTGGTAGTCGTACCTGTAATATATGAAGCTTTTTTCTTCCGGAAATCTAAACGACAACGATTGAATAATATGAATACAAGCGTAGAACAAGATCAGATAAATATGTAAGTAACAAAGCAAAAGGTGTTGATACTGTCTCCTGGCGAGGAGAGTATTGACACCTTTTCTTTAGATGCAGGTAATTAAATATATAATACGCAACGTTTTCTAACGGGGCTGTTCCTTTTTAAGGAAGATCACCGAGAGCGAATTCAACACTCCATGTTGGCTTGTTAGTTAATTAGATGAGCCTGGACTATGGATATATATTATATTTTTGCTGAGAATTGTTTTATAAGCTCATCACATGACTTTATCAATACAATAGAAGGTGGGTTTTGAGATAACGAACATAAGGATAGTTTGTAATCCGGATCAATATCATATTGATTGAAAAAGACACAAGATGCCTCCTCCTGAGAGGTTAGTTTAAATACACCGTTGTCGCAATGGATACTAAACGAGTTCAGATCTTGAGATAATCCTTTTCCGATATATTTGATATAGCTCTCTTTGAGGGTCCACAAGTCATAAAAATATGATAATTGCTCAATTGATGGTTTTCTGATTAGATCGGCATACTCGTTTTTTGTGAAAAAGTATTCTGCTGTTGGAAGATCGAAAGGCTGAATTTTTTCAATATCAATGCCTATTGGGTTCGAATCGATGGCGAGTACAACCCAATGACCGGAATGGGATATATTAAAATGAAAGGGTTCAGGATGTACTAGAAATGGCTTGCCGTAACCATTGGAATTAAATTGGATGCGGTTATTAGGAAGTTGATACATCTCCATTACAGATGTCCGAACTAACAATTCACCAAACAGTGTTCTTAATGCATCCTCGTATCGCCGAAATGAACGAATCTTAGCCTGTTTCTCCACTGGGAGGTAATCCAATAATATACGAAAAGTATTAGAGCTAAGTCTATTATTAATTTCTAATGCGATAATTTGCGGCATGTTCTCATTCCTTTAATAAAAGATTAGCTAGCACGGATTATGAATGGAAAAAATAGATCAAGCGCCTCAGGAGTGGAAGGTTAACTCCCCCGTCCTCAATCGCTCCACAATAAAATCTACTTTTTCTTACGCTTACTTATGAATCCAACCCAACAACTAATAGCCGCGAGGAAAGCAAGAATAACGGGTACCAGCTGATTATTAGTCAAAGTACAACACCCCCATGTTGAAAATATTACCATTGGGTAATTTTGTATTATGTAATTAATGTCACGAGAAGGGATAAAGCAAGGATTCAATGGCTGACTGTATTTCAAATGGTTCTGTCGTTGTTTCGTATCTGTTAAGTATTCGTCCGTTCCGGCCGATCAAAAACTTTGTAATA
Organism: Paenibacillus camerounensis; assembly: GCF_000723885.1. GTDB lineage: Bacteria > Bacillota > Bacilli > Paenibacillales > Paenibacillaceae > Paenibacillus_AQ > Paenibacillus_AQ camerounensis. Next base: position 110,648 of record NZ_CCDG010000026.1, on the reverse strand, counting down.
GCTGCACATACTGGCAGTGTTGACAATAAGGAGTGCTTTCCCTTGGGATGTTGACAATTCTATAGTCTTACCACTGATTGTGTTTACTTGAAAATCACAAATAGACATCAGATCGTTCCCTTTCGCCAGATTATATAAACATAACGGGATTGTACCCGCGGTGGACCCGACAGAATTCCACATTGAGGATATTAACGAAGCACTGAATGTTGTCGCTGCAGCTCATCCTAAAGGGACGGTTGTTATTCGATTTTAAGGGAAGCTGCGGGCTTGAACGATTAGCTGTGTAACCTATCTGCAACCGCAGGAAGGGCCATCCCTTTTGGGATGGCCCTTCCTGTAAATAAGGCTGCATCTGGTTTAATTCACAGTCTCCAGTAATCTGGATACGATTGTTGCAAACTCTGCTCTGGTAATATCTTTTTCAGGCTTAAAGGTGTTGTCTGCGTAGCCTGTAATAATATTATTGGATGCGAGTGCAGCAACGGAATCATAGTACCAGGCATTTCTGTTAACATCTGTGAAGGATACATTACCTGTACCGGTTAATTTAAAAGCTCTGGTTATCAGCGCCGCTAATTCACTACGGCTAATCTTCTGGTCTGGACGGAAGCTTCCATCACTATATCCGTTCATCAAGCCTGATCCGGCAGCTGCACCGATAAAGGAATTCGCCCAATGCGTTGAAGGTACATCCGTAAAGCTACTTGCTTGTCCTTCAAGTCCCATCTGAGTTGCAATGACCTTAATGGCTTCCGCGCGGGTCAAACCTGCATTTGGACGGAAGGTACCATCGGCATAACCCGTTAGTAATCCCTTGGCAATAAGCGTGTCAATACCTGCTCGTGCCCAGTGATTCAGTGTATCGGCAAAACTAACAATTTCCGGCTGAGGTGCTGGTGTTTCTATAGGCGTTGTTGTTGCTGGAGGAGTCACTGTGCCTGCTCCAGTACCTGGAGCCGGGGTGTTTGTTCCATTATCTACGGGATTAGTAGAATTTGAAACGTATTTAAGTGCCGGAGCAAAGGTTGTAAGTATTCTGGCTTTACTCTGCTGCTCAAGGGCATAACCCATGCCGAGAATTTCCGCATCATCCCATGCTCTGCCAACAAGCTGCATAGAGATAGAATATCCGCTGTCATTTGTGCCTACAGGAACTACTACCGTAGGCAATCCGACAGTAGACGTCAGTACGCCTGTTCCACGGTCAGAGCTTAATTGGGAAGCCGCTGCGTCATTGTTATATACGTCACTGATAAATCCTGCGTATACAACAGCATCCACTTTATTATCGTCCATCCACTGTCTGATAACTTCCTTATAGTCCGTTCTGTATTTGATATAATCTTGAACAGCCTGTTCAGTCATACGGGTTGGAGTATTATACGCCCTTTGATTATAAATAAGCACCTTATCTGAAGCCAGTACACTTGCTCCATCAATGTAAGGGAAGTCCGTATGAAGCTCAATATAGCGTGCCCAGCCTTCAGTAGATCCATTAATGCCAGAAGGACGGCTCGGAGCTGATGGTATCGCTGACATTTCAACCATTGTCGCACCCGCTGCTTGAAGCTCTGAGAACTTATCCATTACGGCTTGTCCGGTATCATCATCAGCAAATGTAGAGACAAAGGATGCAGGAATATATCCGATTTTCTTGCCTTGCAATGCATCTGAATCCAGAGCTTCCTTCCAGTCAGAAGGACGTTTATTATCAGCATCGGCAGTCACTGTAAAGATATCGTTTGGATCTGTACCCGTTGTAGCATTTAGAATAATAGCCAGGTCCGTTACTGTTTTGGCAATGGGACCTGCATAATCCTGTCCCCAGGTGAGCGGCATTACACCAGTGACACTTGCTATACCGTCTGTACCGCGGAAGTTAGTTAAGCTTGAACCTGTAGAAGGCGCATAAAGAGATACCCCTGTTTGTGATCCCATTGCTGCCGCTGCGAAATCAGCTGCGACAGACACGGCCGATCCTCCACTGGAGCCAAACGATGTTTTGGATGGATACAGCGCATTCCAGGTTTGCATCCAGCCGCTTTCACTAAAGCTTCCGCTATTGGCGAACTCGGAGGTATTGGTCTTGCCAATAATAACAGCTCCAGCTTCTCTTAGTTTAGCAACCTGGAAGGCATCAGAATCTGGTTTCCAGCCTTCGAGGGCTTTTGTACCGCCTGTAGTCGGCATATCTTTTGTATCATATATATCTTTAATGGCAATTGGAATACCTAGCAGATCTCCTTTTGCGCCTTGTGCCCGGGCATCGTCAGCAGCTTTGGCCTGGGTAAGGGCCGTTTCAGATACATGCAGGAAGGAATGCAATCCCATTTGACCTTCATCGTAAGCCGTAATTCTATCTAAATACGCTTGCGTAATCTGGACAGAAGTCGTTTTACCATTAATCATATCCTGCTGCATTTCTGCTATTGATTTATTCGTCACATCATATGGGGAGGAAGTTACTAATGCTTTGGCTGCAGGAGCATTTGGAATAACCAGGCTATCTCCAGTATCAAGTCCCTCTATACCGGATATATCCCAGTTACTGATGGAACGGATTTGTGCGTTGGTTAATCCGGATACATCCAGCTGGCTATGAAGTCCATTCAGCACGGTAACCAGATTGTTCAGCCCTTCTTCACCAGCTTCTCCAACCTGTACATAATGTACCAAAGATTTCGACTCGCCCGGTCCAATATTTAAGGTATTAATGAACCCGTAGAAATTCGCATCATTTCCAGACTTAGCTAATGGGGTTGTGAATGGATCCTTTTGCTGATTACCCAGACCGGTCAGTCCATTATTAAATGGATATGGAGATCCAACCGCAATACCAAATGGTTTATTGTTTCTGGCACTGCTGTCTACAACAATCCATGAATCATCTGTAGTTACCTCTAGATCATTGGAGTAGGTTGCCTTTACTACTGAAGCATTTGCCGATGTGCCATAACCCAAAGAGCCGCCGAAAGATACATCGACGTTTACAGCTTCCGGATTAATATTAGTGAAGGTATCAAAGAATCTCGTTCTATTATTTTTTGTATCCACGTACACCGCTCTAGTAACAGTTACATTCCCCAGATTTACAGACTGAGTTGAAGTGAAAGTATTAACGCCATCGAATGTCAGGTCAAACCCGCGCATCATTTGACCATTCATCAGTGAAGCTGAAGGAGAGGACACTTTTACAAAAATATTACCGAAGCCCTGTACTTGGGTAGCTCCTACTGTGCGTAAACTTCCTGTGTCTAAACTGGGTGCAAATACATCGTGAATCTCCCATACGGTGCCGCTATCTGAAGTGACTCTAGTTAAAGCATCGGCTGTTTGAAGCGGAATGACTCCGGAAGCTATTACGGATAACGCAATGGAAGTAGCTATGACTTGCTTTTTACTCCAATTCTTTTTTTCGGGAGAATATCCGGACCGGGTAGAATCAAAATGATTGCTTTTAGTTTTACGTAGACGTTTCAACTTACTCATTTGGGTAATCTCCTTTTCCATATGTATGTTTTTTAAATTATGTTAGGGAATATAACACTGGTATTCTATTTAGTCAATTAATATTAAAAAATTAATATACTTACAGGCTTTTCGCAAAAATAAAATACTAGATTCAATATAAATTATAAAAATTATGGCAGAATACATGTTGTTTATATTACACTAAAGGATATATTTGCGTTAGGTTGGTTAAGGGGAAGTTCAATGTGAAATCCAGCCTATTGGGGGAGTCAGACCGGGAAAGACGTCATAGCCTGCCGCTGTGTTGGTGGGATTTCTGAATGCAAGAGACAATTGGAGATAAAGCGGAGGGGTAAGCACAAAAAAAGAGCCCGTTTCAAGGGCTCAGGATGAAAAAATATTTGTTTTTAACATTAAAACATCAGTAAAAGAATCAATGAAGTAATAAAGCTTACGATTGCAATAGAAATATGAAGACAGCTGTATGCGATTTTTTTAAGAAAGCTCTTTCGTTTTTCTTGAATGAAGTACGAGTAGATTAACACTGGAACTACCACAGGGAGATATTGATGTAAATCCGGTCCATGACCACTTGGTAAAATATTATTGATAAATCCACCCGTGCTTTCGGTGCTGATTATAAAGGCGTAAATTATTCCAATCAGCACCGAAGTGACAAATTGCCATTTTAATTGCACCGGACTTTTCATTAACAAAAAGGGTCTAGGCTTATTGGTTTGGTCAGTAACCATAATATTCTGAGCCTCCTATAATTTGAACGATCTCGCTTTTCTATATATTACCACACCGTTCCAAGTGACGGAAATGCTGCTCAGTACTAAGAGACTTTGCGCCCACCTTTGCCAGTCTGCTATTGTACCGGCACTATAAACTCAAGCTCAGGAATATATATTTTATTCTCTCTGGAGCGGATATACGGCTTTACAGTGACCGTGTTCGGCGTGGTCTCCATCGGCTCAAACATGGTTGTATAGGATAAGGAATCCTGAAACTTTATATTTATCCGGAATTTTTTGCTAAAGCTCCTGAATGTCTTCTCCGGGCTCTCCCTTAATCCCGACAACCAAACGGGTTGACGTTTCGCTAAGCTCGATTCGCTTGATTCTTATGTGGATTTGATCGTGTGTTTTCGTTTCTGCCGGGGTCAGCACGATACTGTTCGCAGTATTCTTTTTCACCGGAATATTGAATTCGAAATCCTGGTTAAGCTTTGCTAGTCTGACCACCATGGAAAAATCGAACTCGTCAGGCACCTCTACCGATTCAAAGGTGGTGACAATGAGGGAGTCAGGGGCCTGCTCTCCGCCGGAGGAGAATCCCCAGCTGGTATTTATCAGTTCGCCGTTGATAAAAAAGTCCATGTTGTTCACAAACCCCTCCGGACTTTGCTCGATCCTCCAAAGATCATAAAATGTTTCGTTCGCGTTCTCCGGCATATTGCGGGTTAAAACCAGGGATAAACGGCTCCCGTCGTACATCAGTTCGGATACACTAAGCGTTACTCCTTGATGGGTAACCGTCTGGTGAACAGCGGCAGTCATCCCTTTTTCATTCGCGTGTTGCAGCCCGAGGTCTCCCGCCAACCGGAATACACTGTCTACAAAGGGAAGCTGCTTCAAGGTTTCTGCCATTGCAGGTGAAATGAATGCCAAGCTGATGAAAAGTATGCCTGCAGCCGCCACACTTGCCGCTGTAATTATAACCTTCCGCAGCCAGCGGCTTTTTTTCTGGACAGGGACAGGCTTCGGGGGCACGCTGCTCAGCATTTGATAGGTTTGCTCCATGCGGGCGCGTACTGATTCCGGCATCTCTTCAATTCTCTGCTCTTTCAGAACTTCCAGATCAAGCTCAAATTCCGGATTGCTCATGCGTTCACCTTTCTTTCTGCGGGGTCTGCAAGCCAGCCATGTAACGTTTTCCTTGCCCTGTGCAGCCTTGTCTTTACTGCGCTCTCGGACAACTCCAGGATGTCTGCAATCTGCTGCAGCGGCAGATCCTGAAAATAATGCAGGATAATGATCGTCCGCGACACTTCCTCCAGCCGGTAGACGGCTTCGCGAAGGTCGAGAGCTTCAACTTTGGCGGAAACCGATTGCCTCTGGGGAAGGTCAATCATAATGTTATTCTGTGCACGCTTACGTAAAATCAGATTGCGCACGCCTGACTTGCTCCTCTTGACCGATATCCAACCGTCAGCCTCCATTCTCTATGAGGTCTTGTTATTCATTCGTTATTACCGTTTCTGCTGATTAGATGTACGGGAAGGGGAAAAGGTTACATTTGAATTCATTTATTAAGATCACTCAATGTAAGAAAAGGGAAAAAAGACGCTGGGAATCGTGCCCGGCGTCTTCCCATATTAACTGAAAGAGGATTGCCCTCTCTGTTAATCCCTAACCTTGCGCATTGCTTTCAACGCTTTATCCTATACCCGGTAGCCGTCATTCCGAAATATTTTTTGAACGCATTACTGAATTGTTCCGGTGTGGCGTACCCCACTTGGGCTGAAATTCCGCTAACCGAAGTGTCTGTTGTGAGCAGCAGACGTGAAGCGGCGCCCATTCGCGACTGCAGTTTCTTATCTTTAAAGGGCATGCAGTATTGCTTGTATACCATCCGCTCCGTCTGTCTGGTGCTTAGCCCGAGCTGGTCAGCAAGCTGCTTCAGCGTAATGGAATCATAGTGGTACAGGAAGCTGTTTTCAATCGTTAGCAGTCTGCTGTCGTCAAGGGTCTTTAGCGGGAGGAATTGGGTGGACGCGTGATTCTTACTATATTGTCTTATCAGCCGGATCACAATCATCTCAAGAAGGTTAGTTGCCATATGATGAACACCGGCTTGCTCCAGAGAGAGCTCATCCGCAAGCATTTCAAACAATTCCAGCATATTTCCGCTATCCTGCCCGATCCAGAAGGGCGTGGACATCAGCAGCTCTGGAAGAGCCGGCTCCTTCACGAAGGTTCGTTTGACTGGCGAGAGAACGGAGTTGCCTGGCAAAATCTCGAAAAAGATGCAATATTCCGCCATCGGATCCGCGGGGAGAGGGAGCTGTTCGTGAACGACATCCGGTCCCGTCACATAGATCGTGCCAGGTGTGATGGCATAACGTTTCCCCTGCGCATACAGAATGCCCTGGCCGGCCGGAATATAATGAAGCTCATAGCTATTTTGACTGTGGCTGTGCTCAGGCATCGGTTTGTAAAAATAGCCAAACTTGACATACAGTACGTTCAGCACCATGCCTTCGAGGTTCAGCTTGATATCCATATTTTCAAGGTTGATGCTGGGTAATTTCCTGCTCACAGACGTTCCCTCCTGTAAAAATGCGACACCTTTCCTGCTTCCTTGTCATCTCTAAGGATAACGAAACTAAACGCCCATTGATATAATTATTTTGCATTCAGCCTTAGCCGTTCAGGAGGAGTCCAGAAATGACAAGAGTACCAGGTACAAGACGCATGTATCAGAAAGGGAATTACGCTAACACGTATACAGAGGTTCCTGCCGTCCATCCCGGTAATGCGTGGCGGGAGGGCATGATCAGCGGAAACGGGGAGAACGGGTACATCACCTCCGGCTCGCCGTACTCGGACAGTTTTATTTTTCAGTATATGTGGTTTAATTATCCTTCCAAGGACCCCCGGGTTATTCCGGACGAATTAACCGCTCAGCTCCCGGATGCCCGGCGGAACGTCTTCAGCCTTAATGATGGCTGGAAGATTACGGACGAGGACGGCGGGACGAGAAAGAGAACCTTTTACTATAGCTACCATCCGGGACATCAGCTCAGAGTTAACATGTTCAATAAAGGGGGGGGGTCCGGTTATGAGAGATGGACGAACTATGAAACGGCAGAGACAGGAGTCCGCTACAGCGATAAGTATGGGGACTGGGTCCGTACATCTTTTACTTCCCGGGAGGATAATGTTTCAATTACGAAGCTCACTTCATCCTCTGCAGGGGCCAAGCTTCACTTGACCCTCTCTATAGATGATATTTCCGCTTTGAGCGGGGCATATGCTGGCCCTAACGATTTGAAGGCGCTCCAATATAAAAAGCTTGCAGACTCTAATGCGGATTATCTTGCGCAGGTCGTTCATTACCCGTCCTATCCGGGAAGTGAGCTGGCCTATGGGGGATACGCAGGCTTGACCCGGGTTGTTGCAGTAAACGGTACTAAGGAAAAAGTACTGCTGGATGGCAGCGCCCTTGAACCGATGAACGTGTCCGGGACAGCAACCCCTGGAATTCAGGTTAAGGATGCCGATGCCGTATATCTCATTACACGCTCCAGCAGAACGCATTCTATGGGCAGAATAGAAGATTTCTCCGCAATGACACAATACGATATTATAGACCAGCTCTTCCAAGACGTGAATGCAGTTGTGCACAAATATTCGGCTCCGGACGGCCGGTTCGATTATGACACTGCTCTTGCTGCCCATTCGAAGAAGCATTCAGCAGAATTCAATGCAGTAAGCTTCAGCATTGAAGGCGACGAGCAGGATAGGAATGCTGATAACCCTGCCTTAATTCTTGCGCAACAATCAGATCCGCAAAGGGTCAATCATGCTTTTATGGAGCAGGTGTATAACCAGGGCAGATATGCCATGATCTGCTGCAGCGGTGCAAGCGCACCGCGCTTGTATGGAATGTGGACGGGAGAATGGAATCCCGGGTGGCGCGGGATCTATACACTTGATGCCAATGTAAATTTGCAGGTTGCTGCCATGAACACGGGCCATTTGACACAAGCGCAGCTAGGTTACATTACTTTTTTCTTGAGAAACACTCCCGATTTCGAATATAATGCGCGGATGGCGTACGGTATGCATGATGCGCTGCAAGTATCCGTTAACTCTGACGGCGACCGCGGGATGCACGTGGAATATGACAATGATTATCCGTTTGAATACTGGAACGCAGGGGCCAGCTGGTGTCTTTTGCCTATCTATGAATACTGGCAGTGTTACGGCAATCAGCAGATTCCGATTAACGATAACATGCGGTTCGATGAACTGAAACCGGTTCTTGGTGTTCGTGATGGAGGCCTGCATAATGAGGAATTCAAGCAGCTTATAGAACAAGGCTATTTGAATCTTGCGGAGGATCTTCTGCTCCCCTTGCTGACCAAGCAGGCTAACTTCTGGGAGCAGCTCTGCACGCCGGAATACTACACGGATATTAACGGCAATGCTTGTCACCAGCACGGCAAAACCGCGCTGAATCCGGGTGAAACATACCTGATTATTCCGGCGTATTCACCCGAAAATCATCCCATCGGCTACAACAGCACGATTACAGCTAATGCCACCATGGATATTTCAGCTGCGCGGGATGGTCTATCCATGGTTATCGCAATGGAGCAGGCAGTCAAGAGGGAAGGCTATGAACACGCAGTTGCCAGATGGGAGTCACTGCTTAAGCTGCTGCCGGATTATAAATACGATTCGGACGGTGCCTTACGCGAGTGGGCTATGAATGATTATACGGAGAATAACAACCACCGGCACTTGAGCCATCTCTATGCGGCATGGCCTGGCTATGAAACGCAGAACAATCCGGGGCTGGCCCGGGCTGCCAAGACTGCGATTGCCAACAGAGACCAGTATAACACCGGGGATGATACCGCAGGGCATGGCTGGATGCATAAGGCGCTGGTTCAAGCCAGGCTGAAAAATGGTGACGGCGTGCTCTCCTCACTGCTTCCGATGATGAGGGCTGCCGGATACTACGGTTCCTTGATGACAGATCATGATTCTAACAGAAGATGTAACTGCTATTGTTCGGATACCTCCTTCGGCACAGTGGCAGCCGTCAATGAAGCATTATTATTCTCGAATACCGGAGAAATAGAGGTTCTCCCGGCCTTGCCTTCCGGCTGGCAAACCGGCTCCATCAAAGGACTTATGGCAAGAACGTGGATCGAGGTTAAGGCATTGTCCTGGGATTTGCCCGCAGGAACCGTACACGTGACACTGAACTCTCTCCGGGAGGATAATATCATCCGCTTAAAGATCGGACTTCCATGGACAAAGGCTGTGGTTAACGGGAGTGAGGCCAAGGTGGAACAGAATGAGCAGGGGGAATATATTCAATTGATCCTTGGTGCAGGGGTAGAGGTTGATGTTGCGTGGCAGCTGAGTGCCGAACGTTAAGGTGGGATAAAAGCAAAAATAAACCAATTTGAGCCGGGAACGGCCGGAATTGGTTTATTTATGCGCCATCATCTTTTACTTATTTCGAATCAGTGAGCGTATAGGAGCAGGCCCTTTCCTCATCTTTAATTTTAAACTTTGCCGAGAGCTCATTCCCGTTTCTGCCGATTGTGACAGGAAAGGCGGGAGCTTCAGGATTGGTCAGGCGGATCAGAAGCTGATCGTCCCCGTCGTATTCATAGCTGCCGTAAGACGTCTGGATCGAATTACCCGAGGTTTCTTCTATGGAAACAGCCCCACCGGAGACGGCAGGGTTTTCCATAAACCTTAACCCTGTATAACAGCCTGCATCGCCGGAGGATAAGGTCCATTGTCCTTCTGCCTGCACGCGGTCGGAGCGCTGCATGAACCAGTACATGATGGCAATAGCCACTGCGGCTAACAGAATAAGCGAAAAAATAAGCGGTTTTCTCGATTTGAGCATGTAAGAACCCCCTTTTAGGAAAAAACATTTCATTATCTATTTATTAAACCGTTGATGTGAAAATAACCGCCAGGCCTGTTGAAAGTTATAGCATTCACTAGTGCTGCAAAACATAAGTGTTCAAATCGTAAAGTTTCTGATATAGTTTAAACGTAATTATTACGAATAAACCATAGGTAAGGAGATTTAAACGATGAAGCATACGAAAATCCTGCTATCAATCTCTATGTTGTTAACCGGTATTCTGCTGGCTGCATGCAGCTCGTCCCCTACGGATCAAACGGCTAATCTTCAGCAGTCCGAGCAATCGGAGCCAGCCGCGACACTTGTGGCGGAAGCGCCGGAGGGGTCTTTTGAACCGCAGCAAATCATGGATGCCTCAGGTGAACAGCTTGAATTTCAATCGAAGGTAGAGAAGGTGGCCTGTGTGGTATCCCTTTGTGTAGATATAGCGGCTGAGCTCGGAATGGAGCCGGTGGCGATCGGAGAGAGCGGCGTGCGCACCATTGCTGTCGCAGAGGAATTTTACGGGGAGCATGGGACAACCATTCCTTCCATTGGCGGGAGCTTCTTCGAACCTAATCTGGAGGACATCATAACAGTTAAGCCTGATCTGGTTATTGGATTGCTTGGTGTGCACGATTCCTTGCGTGAGGGGCTTGCAGGTGCAGTGCCTGTGTATCTGGCTCAACCCAAAACATATACAGATTCCGTTAAGCTTCTGGAGGACATCGGAAGGCTTACAGGACGGACAGACGAAGCCAAGGCTGCAGCAGAGAGATTCTTAGGCAAGCTTGAGGAGGCGAAACAGAAAGCGCCAAAGGATAAAAAAGCGCTGATTATGTACGGAACGGATGTCAATTTTTCAATAGTAACCGATAGCGGTCTTGGGGGCTCCGTTTTAAAGGAAGTTAGCCATTACCCGTTCAAGGTGAATGATCCGTCGGAAGATCCTTATGGGGAAGGAAGTATCCAGTATTCACTGGAAAAGCTGCTGGAAGAGAACCCTGATGTTATTTTTGTAGAAAGCTATTCGTACAGCCCGGGTACAAAAGCTTTGTCCGAGCAAATGCAGGAGCTGCCTTTATGGAGTAAGCTGAAAGCCGTTCAGGAACAGAACGTGATTGAAGTCCGTTCCCCGATCTGGGGTGACGGCCGTGGCACCCGTTCGCTTGGGATTCTACTGGATGAAGCGCTGGAAGCCTTGTATCCGGATTTGTTTTAAACAGGAGAAGGTGAATTCGGATGCAAACGGAACCGCAAATCAGCAGGGCGGGCAGGAGAGGTTTTCTTGTTCCGGCAGCTATATTGTGCTCGCTGCTTACAGGGGTGGCTATCTTCAATATTAGCTCGGGATCGCCGGAAATCACGCTTCAGGAGCTTGGCGGCATTCTTTTTCAGCGGACAGGCACTGATCTGCAGAATACCGTTGTCTGGGAGATGAGAATTCCCCGTGTGCTGCTGGGTCTCTTGGTCGGGATGATGCTTGGCGCTGCAGGCACGCTTATGCAGGCGGCAATGAATAACAAGCTGGCAGGACCTGAGATTCTGGGTGTTTCGTCGGGCGCCTCACTTGCCATGGCTGCGGTTACCGTGCTGCATTTGCCGGTTGCAGTCCTTATGCATCCGGTAATCGCCTTATGCGGAGGTCTGCTTGGCGGATTATGCGTCGTGCTGTCGGCAAGAGGGAGCCGGGGGGCGGCTGGTATGCTTCTAATCGGCATGTCTGTGTCTGCAATTCTGAATGGATTGCTAATTGTCCTGATCGCACTGGCGACGAGTAATGACGTGAACCTGCTCTACACCTATCTGCTTGGTTCGCTGGCTAACCGCAGCTGGGATCATATCCTGCCTATGCTGCCGTGGACCCTTATCGCACTCCCTGTTGCTTTTATGTTTGCCCGCACACTTAATTTGCTGCAACTGGGAGATGAGGCAGCCGCAGGGCTGGGGATTAAGGTGCTGCGTGTACGCGTTCTTGTTCTGGGAGTATGTACGGGATTGGTAGCCATAACCGTTGCCCAATGCGGTCCGATCGGGTATATTGCCCTAATCGCGCCTCATATCATCCGTACCTTGCTGGGGACAGCGGATATACGTCAGATCCTGCCGTTAGCGGTGTTGGCGGGTGGCGTTTTGTTAGTCACGGCAGATACGGTTGCGCGGCTGTTGTTTTATCCTATGGAAATTCCGGTCGGAGTGTGGACGACATTGCTCGGCGGGGGCGTGTTCCTGCTGCTTTTTTTGAAGCGTCAAGGAGGAGGTAGTAATGATTAAGAAAGGGGGGAAGGCAGGGGCTCAAGGACTGAGAATAAGAGGCGCCTTTTTTTGTCTTCTGCTGGGCATCTCCGTGATGTTCGTCCTGCATATTGGACTTGGTAAAGCTTCACTGACGCCTGAGCAGGTTATGCAGGCCTTGTTTCATCGCCGCAGCAATGAGGACCTTCGTTACATCGTATGGAATTTAAGATTGCCCCGTGCTCTAATTGCTATTGCTGCCGGATTGATGCTGGGTACTGCCGGGGCCATCCTCCAGGTTGTCATGCGCAATCCGCTTGTGGAGCCCGGCCTTGTAGGTGCATCCTCCGGGGCTGTGCTGTCTGCGGTGCTCTGGCTTATTTTTGCGGCTGATCCTCTCGTCAAGAGTGTACCGCTTACTGTTGTCGCCTTATTTGGCGGACTGGCGGCAGTGTTATTGGTGGTTACACTCAATGCCGGACATGCCGGCAACAGGACAAGGCTTGCGCTCATAGGCCTGATTGTGACAGCTATACTACAGTCAGCAACCTCGCTATTTCTTTTACAGGGTCAGCAAGGCTTGTCTACCATTTTTTTATGGACGTTTGGCTCCCTGAATGGACGAAGCTGGTCCAGCTGGACCTTGCTCTGGCCATGGACGATCCTTGGTCTGCTGCTGTCCCTGATGTATGCAAAAAAAGCGGAGCTGCTGCAATTAGGGGATGCAACCGCCACGGGTTTGGGCCTTAACGTAAACAGGTCCAGGGTAATGCTGCTGATCATCGCCTCGGGGCTGACGGCAGCTACGGTTTCCGTAGTAGGAGCTATAGGCTTTATTGGACTCATAGGACCGCATATTGCTTCACTGCTTGTAGGACGAAAGCCGTTGGTGCTATTTCCGGCCAGCGCTCTGCTCTCAGCCTTATTATTACTGGCTTCCGATTGGATCGGACAAAGCATCACGCTCAGGCTGCCCTTTCCGGGCATGGAGAATCATCAGACCAGCCTGCCGGTGGGGGCGGTTACTACGCTGCTGGGGGCGCCTTTTTTTCTGTTTTTATTACGGAAATCATTGTTGAAAAGTAAAGCTTAAACGGTTTGTCTTCGGACGAGCCGTTTTTTTAATTTAAAAAATTGAGGATCTTAGTTCATGTAGGAGCAGTTGTATTATGCCACTTCATCGTTATTTGCTTTTTAGAAATAGGATTAAATGAAACGGTGGCATTAAAGAGCGTATCGGTTACGATATGGAGTGGTTTATCGGGACTTATTAAAATGCTCTATAAACAGAATTCCTAGTGAGAATTATTATCAAATATAATATAATGAGTTTAGCTTTTTTGGGAAAAAGAAAGAGGTGGGGGATCATGCAAGCGAGCCAGCTATCGCTGGTTTGGAGCCATTCGCATATTAATGTGCTGGATATACGCCGTATTGTGCGATATGAGGACGAGGCCTGTGCATCCTATCGTCTGCCTGCCAACTGTTTTTTGTATGCTATAAAAGGAGAAGCAAGAGTTGGTTTAGGCGAGGGTAAGCATGCTGTTCAGCAGTATCTTGTCTTACACGGGGTTAAGGGAAATAAATTAACAGTCGACAGAATTGAATCCCGATTTGAATACTATCTGATTTTTTATAGTGCTACGTTGCCTGAGCTGCTCAAGCAGAGATTGTTATCCGCAAAAGACCGGCATGCCGCATACTATCAGAACTACAGTGTCACTCCAATTTCTTCCGCTACACTGCTGGATCAGGTAAAAGAGATGCATGCAGCGTGGGAGCACCAGACTTCAGATAAGCTTCAGCGGATTCGTGTGAAATCACTCATGTATCAATTTGTATACGAGGTTCTTCAGCAGGGGAATACCAGTGGTGCTGTGCAGATTCACAGTGAGCTGGTGTCCAGGGCGATTCAATATATGCAGGGTAACTTCCCCAGACCCATTACACTAGAACAACTAGCTGCAGCTTTATATTGCAGTCCACGCCATTTCTCAAGATTATTCAAGAGCGAGACTGGAAAAAGCCCCATTGAGTATCTCATCCATCTCCGTATTTCCAAGTCCAAGCAGTTATTAGTGAGTACAGAGGCAACGCTTCAAGAGATCGCTGAGCGCATCGGTATGCCCGATAGCTATTACTTCAGTAAAATGTTTAAAAAATATGCAGGTATATCACCGCTCCGATACCGGAATGAGCATCGTTCTGAGTCTGTTTGTCCATATATGACATCCGGTTTGGCACGATATGACATGGGAGAGGCTCTTTTGCCACTGTATAGTAATGATAAAGATTATCATTCTTATTTAGGTGCCGAAGAGGAGGCTTCATCCATGTTTCACAGTAAAAAATGGGCAGCTGCCATGCTGCTATGTCTAACGTTAGCCATTAGTGCTTGTTCTACAGGAGGCAATACTACCAATGGGGCAGCAGACAATAATAAGCCGGGGTCGCAGAATACAGCTGTGACTCAGTCCAATGCAGCGAATGTGCCTGCAAATACAGATCAGGCAGCCGTACAGCCTTATCATACCTCTATCGAAACGAAATTCGGTACAGTAGAAATCACAGCAGAGCCCAAACGGATCGTTGCTCTAGGCTGGGGGGATGCAGAGACAGTGCTTAGTCTGGGAGTTGAACCGATCGGGGCCAGTGACTGGGTTGCCTTTGGCGGTGAGGGTGTAGGTCCTTGGCTGGAGGGCAGCTATCAGACAGCGCCGACCATTATCGGCACACTGGAGCCGGATTATGAGCTTATTGCCAGCCTGCAGCCGGACCTGATTCTGGACGTTAAATCTTCGGGAGACGAGGAACGTTATAAGCGGTTGACGGATATTGCGCCTACGGTTGGAATTCCCAGCGGAGCTGACCGCTATAAGACCTCCTCTGAGGATCAGCTTCGCATAATCGCCCAAGCATTAAATAAGGAGGAAGAAGGCGAAAAGCTGCTGGCACAGGTAAGTGATGCCTTTACCAAGGCTGCCGGGGAGCATCCTGAATTCAGCGGAAAAACTGTAGTAGTGGGCTCCTACCAATCAAGCGGCTTCGGTGCCTATGTCACAGGAAGCACACGTATTGATTTTGTGAAACGTCTGGGCTTTGTAACGAAGCCGGAGATTGAAGCGGTTGAGAATACGAATTTTGCGATCAAGATCGCTGACGAACGTCTGGAGCTGCTGGATGCAGACTTAACAATCGTTGTGCCGATTGGCGTTGAGCCGGGCGTTGTGACAGACCAGCCCCTGTTCCAAAAAATCCCTTCTGTAACGGATGGCAGAGCAGTCGTTTTAGACCGTCAATCCTCACGGGCTTTTTCCACGGGAAGTATTCCTGCGCTGCTGTGGGCTGTGGAGCATCTTGTTCCTCAATTCGCCGATGCACTCAAAGGCAAGGAGTAATTTAAGGTGGTAGTTTCTGGTCGATCCGTGCAGCAAGAAGGACAGGAGCAGGCTAGAACAGCGGGTCTGCTTATCCTGCTGTTCTTATTAGGGGGTGGCGTAGTGATCAGCCTGATGGTTGGTGCTAAGCCGCTTTCTGCTGCTACGGTATGGAATGCACTCACCGCCTTCGATGGAAGTTATGATCACACTGCGGTGCAGGAAGCACGAGTGCCGCGCACCATACTGTCATTAGTTGTAGGCGGTGCACTGGGCTTGTCGGGTGCACTTATTCAAGCTTTTACACGAAATCCGCTTGCGGATCCCGGGATTCTGGGCGTCAATGCAGGTGCTGCATTCGCTGTAGCAGCGGGGATAGGTTTATTTTCCGTTTCTACTATATCAGGCTATATGTGGTTTGCCTTTGGCGGGGCTTTGCTGGCGACGGTTGCGGTATACATCATTAGCGGCGGGGCAGGGCGAATGTCTCCGGCACCCGTGCAGATTACACTTGCCGGCGTAGCACTTGGAGCGGTACTTAGCGGGATTACCGCTGTATTCCGGATGATGAACAGCGAGGCTTTTTCCGCAATGCTGGAGTGGAGCGTCGGCTCCTTGGCAAGAAGGAGCTTAAGTGATCTGGTCCCTGTTCTTCCTTTTATACTTGTTGGTGTGGTGCTTACACTTGCTCTATCGCCGGCACTGAATGCAGTTGCTCTTGGCGATGACCGCGCTGCATCTATGGGTGTAAATATTCAGCGTACGCGTCTGATCAGCCTGTTAGGTGTAACCCTGCTCGCAGGCGGGGCTACCGCTATAGCAGGTCCAATCGGATTCATTGGCCTGATGGTTCCCCACAGTGTCCGGTGGGTGACGGGTCCGGATCAGCGCTGGATTTTTGTGTATTCTATTGTGGCTGCGCCGCTTCTGTTGCTTGTATCCGATATTATCGGCAGGGTGCTGATGCCTCCGGCAGAAATTCCAGTGGGCATAATAACCGCCTTCCTTGGGGCTCCTGTCCTAATCGTTCTGATACGCAGAAAAAAAGCAAGCGGCCTGTAACGGGTGATGAAAGGAATGAGACAATTGCGGTCAGCGGAGAATAGCCGCCGGGAGCTGGTGCTCAAGTGGCCAGTATCCATCAGGATAGGATTAAAAGCTATGGTAGCCAGCTTAGTTATGTGTGGAGTGATTGTTGGAATTGCAACACTGTCACTCATGGCAGGGACGATGCAGGTGAGTGTGGCAGATGTACTTCGGGCACTAAACGGGCAAGCAGAGGGTATCATTCATACAGTAGTTGTGGAGTGGAGATTACCAAGAGCCATTGCTGCGATTGTATTTGGAGCAGGACTTGGTGTCAGCGGAGCCATTTTTCAATCATTGACTAAGAATCCGCTCGGCTCGCCTGACATTATCGGTTTTAGTTCAGGGTCTTATACAGGAGCATTGCTGGTGCTGCTGGGTACGGGTTCGATTTCTTTTATCGCAGTGGCTTCAGGTGCAATTGTAGGTGGAATAGGTACGGCTATCCTTGTATACGTTCTTGCTTTTCGCGGCGGATCAAAGGGCTTTCGCCTCATTATCGTTGGTATTGCAATATCCGCGATGTTAAGCAGCGTTAACTCCATCCTTCTATTGCGCGGTGAGGCAGGTGCAGCTTTTACAGCGGCAGCGTGGGGAATTGGTTCGCTGAATGAAGTGAGCCGGGAGCAAGTAACCCCTGCATCGATCATGGTCATTGTAATAATAGCGACAGCTATGCTGCAGAGCAGACCCTTAAGGGAAATGGAACTGGGAGACGACACAGCCAGAGCGCATGGTGTTAGTGTGGAAAAAAGCCGTATACTGCTGATGGCGACTGCAGTTGCCTTGACCGCGATCCCTACAGCAGTCATGGGTCCTGCAACTTTTGTTGCCTTGGCAGCACCACAAATGGCTAAGCGGGTTGCAGGCGCTTCGCGCAGCTTATTCCCCGCTGCTGCAATGGGAGCGCTGCTTCTCCTGGGAGCAGATTTCATTGCACAACGGCTTATCCGCGGAACGATTCTTCCTGTTGGTGCTGTCACCCTATCACTTGGCGGGCTGTACTTGGTATGGTTATTGTTCATGCAGGCACGGCGAAAACCGCTTTAAGCTTAGGTTAATTTTACGTTGAGAAAAGAAAGGAGGAGATCAAGGTACTATGACATCATCTCCGTCCAATGCTACAAATAAGTCTGCCAGCTCCAGCGCTGCCACAGCCTCACCGTTATGGGGAGAAGATATGGCTGTCAGCTATGATAAACGGATCATCATCGGTAACTTGTCTGTAGAAATACCACACCACTCCTTTACCGTTATTATTGGTCCGAATGCCTGCGGCAAATCAACGCTTTTGCGGGCATTATCCGGGCTGTTGAAGCCTGAAAAAGGGGTTGTCATGCTGGACGGAAAGGATATTGCCGCCAGTAAGGGAAAAGAGGTTGCCCGCAAGCTGGGCCTGCTGCCCCAGACAGCCACCGCACCCGAGGGAATAACGGCGGCTGATCTGGTTGCCCGCGGGCGTTATCCTCATCAGAGCCTGTTCCGCCAATGGAGCGAAGAGGATAAGCAGATCGTCGATGCTGCAATGGAGGCGACAGGAACGCTGAGTCTGGCTCAGCGCCAGGTGGATGAATTGTCAGGCGGTCAACGCCAGCGTGTCTGGGTTGCGATGGCGCTTGCCCAACAGACACCGCTGCTGCTTCTGGATGAACCGACCACTTTTCTGGATATCGCTTATCAGATTGAGCTGCTGGAGCTGTTTGCAGAGCTTAACCACAGCGGTCATACCCTGGTTGCGGTCCTGCATGATCTGAATCATGCGGCAAGATATGCCACCCATCTAATTGCGATGAAGGAGGGCAGTATCGTAGCCCAGGGAAGCCCGGAAGATATCGTAACTGAGGAACTGGTTGAACACGTGTTTGATTTATCCTGCAAAATCATTAAAGACCCTGTCACAGGCACACCGCTGGTGGTTCCTGTTGGGAAGCGCAAGGCTTAGTCCTTCGCTCCGGCCGGTTCCGGCAAATCTAAGCTCCAGTCCACATCAGTGTACCTTTTATTAGTAACTGTCCTGATCAGCGTCAGCTTCTCTGGTAGTGCGGTCAGGCCGGGAATATCGAAGTATGAGGGACTGTCAGAATCTGCTTGGGGCGCATTAATGATTACAATCTCTCCAAGCTGTGTATGGCCTGTAAACTGGGCGTTATATGTTTTGCCCGATTCATCCCGAACAACCCAGCGGTCCTCCTGGAAGCTGTTCACAAATTCACCGCTAATCAGCAGTCTGCCGGAAGGCCCGCTGCCTGCCCCGTTATCTTTGATCTCAAAATCATGCAGCTGCAATACATCTTCTTGTCCTTGAAAGACTGCCGGCTGGTTCTTTAAATCCTCAGGAACAAAGGTTACTGAATCGTTTGTCTGAACGGGCAGTGAGTAACCGTCCAGCACGAGCCTGATGCTGCTGCTGTCAAAGGGCAGGTAAGGAAGGGCGAAGGTCCATTGCTGGGCTCTGCCGGCAGGGTCATCGCTCTTGAAGTATCCAATGTCCCAATAGGAGTATCCGTCAAAACCATAATTGTTGATGCGGCCGATTTCCTCACCTGCTTCATTTTCCAAATGAAATTGAAGTGAAAGCTTCTCACTAAGCTCCACCGGACTATGCTTACTGGCTTCATCCGATAAGCCGGTCTCAAGCTGCAGTAAAGCACCGGTCGGCGTCAGGATAAGACGCTGGGCCGTAATACTCAAACCGCCCGGCGTCGTATAAGACTGATCCATTTCAATGGAAGTGGACAGCTCTTTTGACTTGCTTATATCCACTTCATAACTAAAGCTCCAGTCACCGTTTAATCCGGTTGAAGCACCTCCACCTTCCTTAACATTGAGTCTGTTAACATTGCTCTCAATAATGATGTGGTCTCCTGGGAGCTGATCGTACGCATAGGTTAACCAAAGCCTGTCGTTCTCATAGGCCGGGGATTGTTCGTCCCCTCCATCCTGCAGGGGAATATCAGACCGGAAAAAAGCAATTTCCTGCCCGTCCTCATCTTTGATCTGAATCATATTGTGACCAAAAGCATTCTTCCAATTGTGATTCGTCTGTCCCGAAGAATCTGTCAGCAGAAGTGAGAATACAATCCGTGTATCATCAGCAATTACCTCTTCGAGTGACAGTGTGTAGCCCTGATCTGTGATGCTGACAGCAGGCATTTGTACAAGCCCTAGCGATTGGGCATTCTGCATTCCGGGATCTGTCCAGTGCACGAGCTTGTTGAACGGCATCATCGTGTGCGCCTGGAATATTCGTTCGCTCCCCGGTTCATAAGAGGCATCCGTTCTCGTCAAACCATAAAGCACCAGAATTAATGCCATTCCGCCAAGTATGCCCGCTCCCCAGCGCAGTCCGGCGAATCTTTGTTGCTTAGGGGCTGAAGGGAGGGGGGCTATTTCCGTTTGCCGTACCTGGCCCATAACCTGCTCCGTAAAACGTCTGTTAAGCGATGAGGATTTAGATGTTTTGTAAGCTTTTATTTCATTATCCAGCCAATCGTTAGCATTCGTATGATTTGGTTTGGCCATAAGCATCCTCCTTCATGATTTTCCCGGGCCATAGTTTTTTTAGTTTGCGGCGTGCCTGATACAGGCGGTTCTTCACCTGATGCAGGGTCAGGCCTGTCACCGCCGAAATCTCCTCATAGCTTAAATCCTCCGTGTAATAGAGAAGCAGGACAATACGGTAGCGCTGCGGCAGCTTTTGGATCAGACGTTGAAGTTCGACTTCGCTTTCTCTGCGCATGTACCGCTCTTCCGGAGTAGGAGAGCTGTCGATTTGAACATTCAACAGGTCATTTGCAAAGCTGAAGCGCTTGCGCCGCCCGGCTTCTCTGAACACATTGACAGCGATGGCATACAGCCACGCTGAAAAGCTGGATTGCAAACGGTGACTGCGAAGCTTCCTGTAGGCTTGAATAAAAGCTTCCTGAGCCTGGTCCTGTGCATCCTGAGGAGAAGAGCCCATCTCCAGCAGGAAAAAATAGAGCCTTGGGCTATATTTATCAATCAGCACTGCAAATGCCTCCCGGTCTCCCCCCAGCACCCTTTCGATGATCAATCTATCTTCGACTGGTTCTGTCATTACAGCCCTCCCATTGTGACGTTTATATCTATAAGACGGGTTGATGCGTTAAATCTTCTTATTTTTTGAAAAAAATAGGGGATACTGCTTAGGTTCCGATATGGAACGCAATTATATTTATAATCTGCAAACGCGAAAGCTCAATAAATGCGCCGGGCTGAAGTAACAGTACTTTCTGCAACTAAACCTGGCTAAATAGCTCCGCTGCAAGTTTTAACTGCAATCTATACATTTATATTTGCCGAAAACGACCGGAAACGGCTTTTTCGAGGAAAATAGATGTACAGAATACAGTTATCTCCCTATAAAGACTGATTTCCCTTGTTTTAATTGTACCAAGTACACTTATAACGAATTTGACTCTGAGCTGACGGACTGAGGTTAACGCTTGGCAGGGGAGATCAATCCGCCGTCCAACGTTTTGCCTAAGGAGGGAACAGGAGCCGTTTGGTTAGCCTCTTAATCACGTCCTATATATTTTTATTCTAACTGCCGCGTGTTTAAATTAAAAAACAGCAGCCCGGCTATACACATTAACATGTGTACCCGGGCTGCTGCTGTATAGACCCCGAACTCGTGAGCCTCCAGACTCACGATGAAGCCGCATTCTTAACGCCGCCCTCGCCGCTGATGTTGCCTGCGCTTCGGCGGCGGACGATGGTGCGCGTAATGGTCTTTTCGATTTCAATAATGACGAATACCGCAGCCCCCATCATAAGCGGGAACGACCAGTAGGACAGGCCGATCGGCACTGTACCGAACACCTTGTTCATGAACGGCAGATAGGTGATGGACAGCTGGAATAGGATCAGCAGAGCGGATACGACGAATACGGCTTTGTTGGCGAAAAAGCCTTTGCCGAACGCCGGCTCCAGCTCTGTCCGGCAGTTGAATAAATGGAACATCTGGGCCAGAACGATGGTCTGCATTGTAACGGTGTTGACGACGCTCTGGTCATATCCGTTATCCAGCAGGGACATGCTCATCGCCAGCGTCCCGCCGCCTAGCAATACCGACACAAACAGTATTCTGAAGATATAATACTTGCTCAGCAGGGGCGCAGCCGGATTGCGGGGCGGCCGTTTCATGGCACCCGGCTCGATTCGCTCGAACGCCAGCGCCAGGGAAACGGTAACCGAGCTGACCATATTAACCCACAGAATCTGGATAGGCGTCAGCGGAATCACGGTGCCCAGCAGGATGCTCGCCATGATCAGGAAGCTTTCAGCACCGTTAGTCGGCAGAATGAACAGGATGGTTTTTTTCAGATTGTCGTAGACACGCCGGCCTTCCTTCACCGCCTGGACGATGGTGCTGAAGTTGTCATCGGCCAGCACCATTTCCGAAGCATCCTTGGACACCTCTGTTCCCTTAATGCCCATTGCAACGCCTACATCAGCCCGCTTGAGGGCCGGCGCGTCATTCACCCCGTCGCCGGTCATGGCGCAGATGCTGCCGCTGCTTTGCAGCGCTTCGACCAGCTGCAGCTTGTTTTGCGGACTGGTCCGGGCAAAGATAGAGTACTGCCGGGCGGCCTCCTGCAGCTCCTCCTTAGACATACGGTCCAGCTCCCGGCCTTCGATTGAATGCTCGCCGTCACCGATGCCGAGCTGTTTGCCGATCGCCATCGCGGTTTCCTTATGGTCGCCGGTAATCATTTTAACCTCGATGCCTGCATTCTTGCACTCGCGGATAGCGTCCCCCACCTCATCGCGCGGCGGATCGACGATGCCCGCCAGTCCCAGAAATACAAGCCCTTCCTTCAGATCGTCATGATCTACCTGATCAGGGGACGCCCCTTCCGGCAGCTCCTTCATCGCAAGTCCGATGACCCGCTGCCCTTTGCGGGCATGTGCCTGCATCTGGTCACGCCAGAAGCCGGCATTGAACGGGGCTACGCCATCATCCTCCGCCTGGCTGCCAGCCATCTCAAACAGGCGATCAGGTGCACCCTTGACGTAGATAAGCGGTCGGCCCTCATCCTTCGTCAACACCGCCATGTATTTGTACTCGGAGTCGAACGGCAGCTTCGATGTTATTTCCAGTTCAGGCACCCCGGATTGCGCCTTTCCCGCAAGCGTAAGCAGGCAGCCTTCCGTAGGATCACCTTGAAGCGCCCATTTACCATCTTCTTTGGTCAGAACAGAATCGTTGCAGGTTACTCCGCATATCAGCAGATGCTTCAGCGTCCGGTCCTCTTCAGGGTCGGCTTCCTGCTCTTTGTCCCGGCGAATTTCGCCTTCAGGAGCGTAGCCCGTTCCTGTTACCTCGTATTCCCGGGAGGAGGTTACCACAGAGGTGACCGTCATTTCGTTTTTGGTCAGGGTGCCTGTTTTGTCCGAGCAGATGACCGAAACAGCACCGAGCGTTTCTACCGAAGGCAAATTGCGGACAATTGCTTTTCTTTTCGCCATATTTTGTACACCGATTGCTAAGATAATGGACAGAATGGCCGGTAGGCCTTCGGGGATTGCCGCTACAGCCAGACCGATGACCGACAGCAGCAGCTCTCCGACTTCATAATCACGCAGCCAATACCCGAATCCGAACATCAGTGCAGCCACGGCAACTATAACGATGGATACCATCTTGCCGAAATGGGCAGTCTGTTTCAGCAGCGGTGTGCTTTGTTCTTCAACGGAGGCAATCGACTTGTTTATTTTGCCGATTTCCGTCTGATCCCCGGTTGCTACCGCTACGCCGGTCCCCGTGCCGGATGAGACGGTCGTCCCGGAAAAAACAATGTTGGTCCGGTCGCCCAGCGTCACTTCCTTCTCCAGCGCGCCCGTCTGCTTCTCAACAGAGGTGGATTCGCCGGTCAGTGCGGATTCCTCAACCTTCAGGTTATCACTGCTGAGCATTCTGAGATCTGCCGGAATTTTATCCCCCGCACTTAGCAGCACGATATCACCCGGTACGACCTCCGCCGCTTCAATTTTAGTGAGGTTTCCATCGCGCCGCACCTGCGCCTCAGGAGACAGCATATTTTTGATGCCCTCCAGTGCCTGTTCGGCCCGGTGCTCCTGCATGAAACCGATTGTTGCATTAACGATGGCTACGATAACGATGACGACGGTGTCACTAAAGTGGCCCAATATGGCCATAACAACGGCGGCTGCCAGCAAAATGTAAATCAGCACGTCGTTAAAATGCTTTAAAAACTTAAGGATAACCGGTGTTTTCTTTCCCTCCGGCAGCTCATTTTTCCCATACCGGTCCAGGCGGTTCTTAGCCTCGCCACTACTCAAGCCCTGTTCACTGTCGGTCTTCAATGCTTCCAGCGTATGCTGGCTGTCCAAGGCATGCCACAATTTGTCCTGCTTCTCTGCCAAGTCAGTCGCCTCCTCTGGTTTAAATCTTCCCATTCATTAAACGGGATAGCACCGAGGCAAACGCTTCAGAGGGAAGTCGTTATGAAATGTTCACATAAGGAGCAGATAAATGCTAAAGTTGACAGAACAGGTTTCAAAAAAAATCGGTACTGGTGCCGAACAGATGAATTCTACGCAAGGGAGTGCAGCCTGAATTGAATAAAACAGAGCGTCTTTTAGCGATTGTGATAGAGCTGCAGCGAAGCAGATTGCAGACAGCTGATGAATTAGCAGAGGTTTTGGGAGTCAGTGTAAGAACGATTTATCGTGATATGCAGGCTTTGAGTGAGGCAGGTGTTCCCATCATTGGTGAGACAGGATTAGGCTATTCTTTAATGGAAGGCTACTTTCTTCCGCCCATTAGTTTTACAGTAGAAGAAGCGGTGTCACTTGTTCTTGGCGCTGAATTCATCGAAAAACGTTATGATCCGGCTTTTCGCAGCAGTGCCCGTTCTTCCGGCAAAAAAATAGAGGCCATTCTGTCTGGCCCCATCCGTGAGGAGACAAGCCGGATACAAGGAGGCATCCGGCTGCTCCAAAAAGATGAGATGGCCGTCATGCTGCGGGAGAAAGAGCACTTGGGAATCATTCGTGAAGCGATGCTGGAGAGCAAGAAGATTTGTTTTGCCTATAACAAGCGGGTTGCTAAAGCGGACGGGAGCAGGGTAACTGTGCGAACGGTATCGCCATTCGGACTTGCGCATGATGAGCAGAACGGCTGGCTGTTACTTGCCTTCTGTGACCTGCGGAAGGATATTCGCCATTTTCGTGTCTCCAGAATCAGTGAGCTTACCGTGACAGATGAACCGTTTCAGCTTCCTGATCACTTCAACCTGCAATCCTATCGGCCTAAGGATACCCGCGGCATACAGGTCTGCGCCATTTTTAATTCAGACATCGCCGATAGAGTAGAAGAGGCGAACAACTATTATATGGAGACTTCTGAAGCTAGAGAGGATGGGTACCATGCTACTTTTCGTGTCCGTGAGCCGGAGGAGTTGCTGAGCTGGATGCTTGGGTGGGGTGCAGATGTGGTAGTCACTGAACCTGAGTCCTTCAGAAACCGGATCAGAGAAGAAATCAGCAAAATGCAAGAACGCTACTGACATACTGTTGGCAGGAGGGTGCCCGTATAATCAGGATATACAAGAGCTGGTGTTAAGACTTGTATTAGCATCTTACACAAACCCGCATACAAAGGAGAATATTATGTCAGCCATTGGACCCGATTTCATTTCCCTTCAGGTGAGCAATCTGGAGAGCTCAGCAGAATTCTATCAACACTATCTCGGACTGGTCCGCTCGCAAGCCGGACCGCCGCA
This sequence comes from Paenibacillus camerounensis, assembly GCF_000723885.1. Lineage (GTDB taxonomy): Bacteria > Bacillota > Bacilli > Paenibacillales > Paenibacillaceae > Paenibacillus_AQ > Paenibacillus_AQ camerounensis. Next base: position 85,039 of record NZ_CCDG010000026.1, on the reverse strand, counting down.
TGCTGTAGTCTTTGATACAAAGCCTATTGCATTTGCACTTCGTGACCTGTTGCCGGGAACAGAGCTTGGTTCAGGCACTCAGCCTGGACTCGGTGTTGCTCTGTGGCTCTATGCCCCTGATACGCAAGAAATCCATGACAAGCTTACTGCAGGAGGCGTAAAGATTGCTTCCGCACCCATTGACGGCCCCTTCGGGCGGACCTTTACCTTTGCCGACCCGGACGGCTATCTGGTTACCCTTCACAGCAAAGGCTAATCCGATATCCTGCACCCTGATATTACCCTGCATGAAATTCCCGGTCAGGTGCACGGGACGATGGCGGAGCCAGAATGTCAAGGCTGCGCAGATGAGGATTGGACAGCCCGGCGGTCAGGCAGACGGCAAACAGGGCAGCGGCAATTCCGAAGCAAACGGCTACACCGATGCTGTCGGCCAGAATACCTACTCCGCCGTAGGTAAACGGGATAGAGAGGTTAAAGGCCAGGGAACTGATGCTGTTGACGCGTCCCCGAAGCTGAGACGGTACCAGGAGCTGAAACAGGGTGCTCATCGGGATTACTGTAACGGTTACTCCGAAGCCCAGAAGCAAGTTGCCGAAGCAGGCCGGCCAGAGTGCAGGAGATAGTGCGATCACGCCCATGCCGAGGCCTTGAATCCCCAGCCCGAGTGAGAACCAGAGGCCGATTCTCCGGGGCGACCTGCTGCCGACAAAGAGTCCGCCCAGAAGCAGACCGGCACCAATAGCTGCATTGAAAAGACCAAGCTCGCGGGAATCGCCCTGCAGCAGCTCCCCGATCAGCATAGGGGGGAGCACATTGCTTGGCCCCAGGGCAATGTTGCTGAGTGTACCGAGAAGGATAAGCAGCAGCAGGGCAGTCTGCCCCCGCAGCCATCCCCAGCCCTCATGAATTTCCGCGAAGATGGACAACCCGGCAGTGCCGGGTTGTCTTTTGGTCCTGCTGCGGAATTTAATCCGCTGAATCAGGGCGAGCGAGAGGATAAAGGATACCGCATCTACAATCACGGCTCCTGAATTTCCAATGGAGGCCACCAGTATTCCGCCGGCAACCGTACCCAGAATACGGGTGACTTGCAGGGAAACAGACATCAGTGAGTTAGCCGGGATAAGATAGGCTTTATCTGCGATGAGCTCGGGCATTAAGGAGCTCTGTGAAGTCCCGAACAGATTGCCCATTATCGCAAGGGCAGCTGTAATCAGATAGATATGCAGCAGCTGCAGCTGACCGGTTAACATGAGCACAGCAAGGGTTCCGGTGAGCAGGGCTTGAGCGGCATCGGAGATCTGCATCAGGATTTTTTTGTTAAAGCGGTCAACCCAGGCCCCGATGAATAGGCCGAGTATCATTTCCGGCAGGAATTTGGTGACGATTACAAGCCCCACCTGGAGTGAGGAGCCAGTCATCGAATACACAAGCCAGCTGATCGCCAGATTGTATAAGGAATCCCCGAAGAAGGAGCAGGCACGGGCCAGCCATAAATAGCGGAAGTCCGCATTATGCTGCAGGAGGAGCCTGTAATTAGGCTTGCTTACTGCGGAATTCAACTGAACATGCCTCCTCTGTCCAAGGCTCCGTATGCCACCGGTACCGGCGGCTGTTTCAGCCGCAGAAACCGGTTGCTGATACAGTGCTGCCACAGCTTGGTATGGAACTCCTGCTGCGAGGAGTGCTGAAGCAGCTCCGTTAAGCTTAAGCCATGCTCGAACCTCCGCAAAAAAACAATCATCGGGGCGGGAAACGGAAAAAGAGTACCGTCCCGCCGGACGAACAGCTGCTGCTCCTGCGGCTCTGCGTAGCCGGGAACATCCGGTTTCCACCACTGAAGCAGCTCTGATATATTTTGTGCGGTGACGGCCTTTCCTTCGCGTTCGGAGGTATCAAGGATGTGGTCGAGGTCCTTTTTGCTGAACAGCTTGTGTACAGGAAGGTAATAATATCCCTCAAGAAGATGACCGTTTAATTCCATGACTGTGTCTACGTTAGCCGGTGTATGATTTGCACCGCCAATGACGCTCAGGATGTTATTTCCGAACCTGTCGTGATAGAACATCGAATGTGCAGTATCCACTCCCCCAACCCATGGACGGTCCAGCAGACTTCCCCGCAAGGAGGCTTTGGCCTCAGTCAGCTCCTTCGGCCCGCAGCGGGAAGAGTCAGCCAGAAGATCCTCAGGCTCACTGTAATGCAGCCGCCATGCCACATCCTCCCCCTCGAACGGCCGGACACCAAGAATATTGAAGCGTTCCGGCTCTTTGGCTATAATGGCACCTTTGGTTAAGACAAATTGGCCGAGTCCGCCAAAGGTCCAATGCCTGGTATTCTTCTCCAAAAAATCAACGGAGTTCAGAGCATCTTCAACCGTTTCCGTAGGGAAGCCGGTAAAGCCCATAATTTGCACGCCAATGCCGGCTTCGCTGAACATTTGAATCGTTTCCTGCAGCCGGTCAACCTGGGTTCCTTTATTAATCAGATTCAATATCCGCTGGTTGCCGGATTCAAAGCCGACCGAGATGGCGGTACAGCCGCTTTGATGCAGCAATTGACAGCGTTCCGGTGTCCAGTATTCCTCAAGCCGGATCTCTGCTCCCCAGCGGATATCGAGCCCTTCTTCCAGAATGGCTGCTGCAAGCTTCAGGAGCAAGGCAGGAGAAAGCACGTCCACTGAGAAATAAATATATTTGAAGGTGACGGCGAGCGTCCTCAAATCTTCGATGATTTTATCCAGCGGGTATTGCCGCCAGGGGCTTGTAGGCGAATCGGTGTTCAAGCCGTAATCACAAAAGGTACACCGGTTCCAGTAGCACCCCCGCGAAGGCGAATAGTAAATGAACGGAAACGGGGACAGATATTTCTCCCAGGGTAGCTTGCTGTACTCCGGCACCGGAAAGGAGCAAATATCTTCATATTTAATGCTCAGAACTGCCGGGTCATGCGCGGCCTGATGCCTTGGGTGCAGAGCGATATTCGGAGAAGAAGGTATAGGAGTACCGTGCTCCAAGGCCTGGAGGATAGAGACAAAGGCACTCTCGCCTTCACCGATAATGCAGGCATCTGCCTGGCCGAATACTGCATAGAAATCTTTTTTGTCCAAAATGTATTTCCAGTAATCCGAGACGGCAGTGCCGCCGAAGATAATCCGGATCTCCGGACAGCTTGTCCGGATAAGGCGTGCCATGCTGAGTGCAAAGGGGATTTGGGCGACATAGGTGATGCTGATGCCGACAAGCGAATAGCCGCCTGTAATTATCCCGGGAATCAATTCCTTGCTGTAATAATCAGCGAACGGCCGGGAGATCATCCCGGTAATTTCAGGATCACGCATATCCTGCGAGCTGAAGATATTATAAAATCCGCTGGTCGCCAGGCTGAACCCCCGGAACTGCCCCGGGTAGCCTTTTAAAGATAAGGCATCCATCCAGAGCATCACGGTCTCAACAGCGCTGGTATACAGCCTGTAGTCAAAAAAAGCAGCTTCGTCTCGGAACGTATGCAGTGCAGCCGGCAGAGCCTCTGCGAAATTCGTACCCTGCACTTTGAGTGCGTAATGCAGCTCCATTTGTTCAACTGGTGTAAGCTGTTCCTTGGTTTGAAGCTGCGCACTCCGTTCTTTGACAGATTGCATCGTCATCCCGATTTGTTCAGGGGCTACTGTATATAGCCACGAGTCAATGTTACTGTCAATAATATCAATGTCTTCAAAGCCGTATTGCCGCGCATAGCCCGCCAAACAGCAAAGGCTGTGATAACCCGATGTAGGATCGCTGACAGGAGGGTATATAAGCGCCGTTTTTACCATTCTAAGACCTCCATAATAAGAGAATACCTCCTCATTAGAAAGCTACAATGAGGAGGCAGGGGCGTGAAAGGCTGCTAGTGGATGTTATTAACGTTGTTCCCGCGTGTAGTAACGCTATCAAACTCTTCGGTGACTTCCAGAATGGCGGCAAGCAGCTCTTGCTCTTCCTTTTTCATACAGATTCACCTCCTTTGGGTATTGTAGAGATTATATGCTAAAAAATACCATTGATATATGAGCTTGAAGATAGACTCTGAAATGATTTACAGATAAACTATTAATTTAGATACGTATAAGAATTCTGGAAAGTGAGGCAAGCGAAATGATAAGAGCATCTGAAGATAATCAATATTATGAGCTGTCGAGTCCGACGATTCTGCCCAAGGCCTCGGGCTTCCTGTGGAATGAGCAGATGATGATCCATGTGAACTGCCGGGGATATGCGGTAGCCCAGTTTATGCAGCCTGAGCCTGCGAAATATTCGTATGCACCGAATCTGGAAGCCAAAACCTTCATGCAGCCGGAGCAGCCGTATTATGCCCATCATCCCGGACGGTTTGTCTATATAAAGGATGAGGAGAGCGGCGAGGTATTCTCTGCTCCGTACGAGCCTGTCCGCATGCCTCCTGACCACTATACCTTTGCTGTAGGCAAACATAATATTGTCTGGAAAATAGAGAAAAACGGCATTGCCATTGAAATGACGCTGAGCCTGCCCAAAAATGAGCCGATGGAGCTGTGGCGGGTGAAGGTGACCAATCTCTCCTCCGCAGCCCGGAAAATCAGCATGTACCCTTATTTCACTATTGGCTATATGTCCTGGATGAACCAGTCCGGTGAATATAAGGAAGCACTGCAGGGAATTGTGGCTACAGCCGTTACGCCTTACCAGAAATACCAGGACTATGACAAGATCAAAGGTCTGAAGGACCGGACTTTCCTGCTCGCTGATCAAGCCCCGGCAGCCTGGGAGGTAAACCAGGAAGCCTTTGAGGGTGAGGGGGGAATCGGTTCGCCGTCAGCACTAAAAAGCGGACGGCTGGCTAACGGGGAAGCGCGCTATGAAACGCCCGCAGCCGTACTGCAATACAGCATTGGCCTTGCTCCGGGCGAAGAGCGGGAGTACCGCTTTGCATTCGGGCCCGCTCATAATGAGCAGGAGATTGCAGCTATCCGCCAGCGTCTCTTCCTGACTACCGATGCAGCCGGTAAGGACGGCTTCGCGCTCGCTGAGCGGGAGTACGAGGAGTACATTAAGGAAGGCAGAGGCATCATTGAAATCACCACTCCGGATGCCGATCTTGATAATCTGGTTAACCACTGGCTGCCCCGGCAGATGTATTATCACGGGCAGACGAACCGCCTGACGACAGACCCCCAGACCCGGAATTATCTGCAGGATAATATGGGGATGAGCTATATTAAGCCGCAGACGGCGAGAGGGGCGTTCCTGACTGCCTTAAGCCAGCAAAATGTAAGCGGAGTCATGCCGGACGGGATTATTTTGCATGAGGCGGCTGAGCTTAAATATATCAATCAGGTTCCGCATACCGACCACTGCGTCTGGCTGCCGGTCTGCCTCATTACGTATCTGGAGGAGACGGATGACTATAGCATTCTGGAGGAGAACGTTCCTTACTCGGGCGGAGAGGAAGCTGGCACTGTCTTCGGACACATCGACCGGGCTATGCACTGGCTGATCTATGAGCGGGACGAAAGAGGACTGAATTATATTAATCAGGGCGACTGGTGTGACCCGATGAATATGGTCGGCTATAAGGGCCGGGGCGTTAGCGGATGGCTGACAATAGCTACAGCGTATGCATGCATGGTATGGGCGGATATTTGCGAACACAGCGGCCGGCCGGAGAATGCCAAGGCCTTCCGCCAGGCTGCGGATGAGACGAATGCTGTAGTCAACCGGTATTTCTGGGATGGAGAGTGGTATGCACGGGGAATCACCGATGAGAATGTAGTGTTTGGCATCAGCGAGGATAAGGAAGGCCGGATCTTCATTAATCCGCAGGGCTGGGCGCTGCTCAGCGGTGCGGCCGATGCGGAGCAGCGGGAGAAGCTGATGAGATCAGTCCGGGAACAGCTGGAGACCCCATATGGTGTGGAAAAGCTGGCACCCTCCTATACCGCTATGCGGGAAGATGTGGGCCGGGTAACGCAGAAGCATCCGGGGACAGCCGAAAACGGGGCGGTCTACAATCATGCCGCAGCCTTTTATATCTATGGCCTGTATGCGGTTGGCGAGCAGGAGGATGCCTACCGGCTGCTGCGTAAAATGCTTCCGGGACCCGATATCGAGGACATTATCCGCCGGGGCCAGCTGCCGGTCTTTATTCCGAACTATTACCGCGGAGCCTACAGACAATTTCCGAAGACTGCCGGACGCTCCAGCCATCTTTTTAATACAGGAACGGTGCCGTGGGTATACCGCTGTCTGATTGACGGGCTGTTCGGACTGCAGGGTAGCCGTGAAGGACTGCGGGTGCGGCCGCAGCTCCCATCGGACTGGAATGAGGCTGTGGTTAAGCGCATCTTCAGAGGCGCACAGCTGCATGTTGAAATGAAGCGTGAAGCCGGAGTATCAGCTATAGAGGTGTATCTGGACGGTGAGCTTATCCCGGATGGTATTCTGAAAGGGCTGGAGGCCGGCGGGCAATATAAGGTGCTTGTTAAGCTTCCGGCGGTTAATGCCTGAGTAACATAAATAGCCCAACTGGTTCGGAGGAGCAGCAGAATCCCGGAACCGGTTGGGTATTATTTTTTCATTAATAAATGTCCTTCAACAGCGCAACCACTTCTTCTAATGTGAGGCCAAAAGATTTGTAATAGTCCGTATCTGTTACCATTTGCTTAAGAATCATTTCATTGCGCTTCTGAAGCTTTGCGTCAGCTGAAAGCCCGGTGACAAAACAGCCTTTACCTGTAACGGTATAGATCAGGCCGCTTCGTTCAAGCTCCTCCCAGGCCTTTTTCACGGTGATGATACTGACGGACAGCTCAACGGCTGCTTGGCGGATGGGCGGCAGAATATAGCCGCTGTCCAGCTCTCCCTTAAGAATCTGTGAACTGATCTGATCAAACAGCTGTTGATAGATTGGTTTATCAGAAGTGTTAGAAATGGCTATGTTCATTAGATTTCCACTTTCAAGAATCGTTTGTAGCCAATATGATAAGCTAAAAATGTGAATATTGCAAAAATCGCAGTGCAGACAAGCAAGATAGAGAGCTGTGTAGTCATGCTGTCAGCACCGCTTCCCTTGAACAGATCATGCACTAACGGGCTTTGGATGCCCAGCCATTCCGCAACTCCGGCGAATAGGGTAGCGGCGGTGATAGATACAGTGGAGGCTGCCCCGTATTTATAGGCTGTTTTGTAATACATAGCAAAAAAGATGAGATTAAAGATTGCCAGCATCACCAGACATAACCCCCAGAAGCCAATAGTCGGTGAGAAGAAATAGTAAGTCATATTCGGATATAAGCGCACACTGATCAGACCGTAGATTATGGCGAATACAATATGCAGCAGCTCCAGAATGACAATGAAAGTTACCTTCGCTTTGACGACATCCCTTTTGGTTACAGGCAGCATGCCGGTGAACATGAGATCATTTTGACTTTTATACCCGGCGAACATATTCGGTACCGTTAAGAAACAAAAGTATAGGATAACAAGGAAATACAGCCAGCCCGGAATTAACATCAATGCGCCTGTCAAAAGAGGGAGCACATAAAAGAACGGGTTTACGCCTAACTTAAATTCTTTGAGCAGCAAATTATACATAGGCTTCCTCCTTTCTAGAATAGTAAATCATAATTTCCTCGAGATTCGGAACTGCGGATATAATACCCTGGGACCGATCGAAATCTTTCGTATAGATCAGGCCGGTAAAGCCGAAGGAATTTGTTTTGTAGGAAATCAGGTGGTCCTTGACCAGCTCCAGCTGCTCTTTTGATCCGTTCAGCAGGCGAAATGCATCGACGAACGCTTCCTTCTCGGCACTGTTAACGATTTCGCCGTCATGGATGTAGGTGATATAGTCAGCGCATTTTTCCAGATCGGAGGTGATATGGGTGGAGAAGAGAATGCTGATTTCGCCGTCCTGTACCAGCTCCTGAAAAATACTCAGAAGATTATCCCTGGCGGCAGGATCGAGTCCGCTTGTCGGCTCATCCAATATAAGGAGCTTAGCACCATGCGACAAAGCGAGGGCCAGGCTGTATTTGACCTTCATTCCGGTTGATAATTCGGCAATTTTTTTATTTTCATTCAGATTGAATTTTTTCAGATACCTGCGGTAGGTTTCATCATCCCAGTTATGGTAAAAGGTTTTGATTACCTTCGTTAACGTTTTGATTTTGTTGCGGTTGTAAAAGTTGACGTCTCCAAAGGCATAGCCGATTTCCTGCTTCAGCTCAAGCTCATGTTGTGTTATGTCTTTGCCCAGAGCATGGATCTCTCCTCCGTCCAAGCTGATTAAATTCAGAATGGATTTGATGGTCGTTGTTTTTCCTGCGCCATTTATTCCGATAAAGCCCATAATATAACCCTGCTCCAGCTGGAAGGACACATTTTTTAATGAAAAATGTTCATATTGCTTATTTACATTTTTGATATCTAATACAAGCATGAGAGTTCCCTCCTTATTGATATTGTGTATGTCGTGCATGCACAATATATCACCGATAAATGAAGGTGTCAATTGCTGGGCCAGGAAAGCACCCGGAATCCAAAAAAAACGGCGCTTGTCCAAAAGGATAAGCCCCGGGGTTTCTTTTCATTATTAGCCTACAGTGTTATTACGCTGATCTCGTTACCATGGGCCGCTACAATGCTAAGCAGATCTTCGGGTGCGAGCCAGACTGTAGCGGTGTTATCGTTGGGATGGACACCGACGGTTTCGCCCTTTTGCAAATCCTCGTCCAGTACGAATTTCACGGTACGCTCGTTGTCGTTCAGTATGCCAAACGGGGAGACAGCGCCCTTGGTAAGTCCCAGCAGTGTGCGCAGCTGCTTCAGGTTAACGGATTTATCCTTTTGGATCGTCAGCAGATAATAGTTTCTTTTTTTGTCATCGCGAATGAACAGATTTTTGGCGATCTGATCTATTCCAGGGAGCTTGAAGCTCTCCATATCGGCGATAGTATAGGCTGCGGGATGCTCAATCACTTCATGGCTTACATTCTGCTGCTTTAACAGCTCAATAACGGCTTCGCGTTTCATCGTGATTACCTTTATCTCTGGATTTAGTAGAGTGGAAACTGCAACTGGACATAATAATATCATTTGTTTATAGAAAATATCAGTAGACGGTTAGGTTTTTTTTCTGTATTTTAAGTTTAATCCTCGCACAGGAGCTTTGAATTCAGATAAATGTAGAAGGTGAAGCACATGAAAATCAGAAAAGTAAGATTGCGCCTTCAGACAACGATTACCCTGATGATCTGTCTGGTTGTTGTCTCCGTCCTGATTATTGTATATGTGATGTTTGGCATGAAGTTCTCCAGACAAGCTCAGGAATCGCTGGAAAATAAGGCCATTACTATTGCCCGTACCGTATCGCGTACACCGCTTGTAATGAATGCTTTGCTGGGGAACCCGGATTCGGGTAGCATTCAGGATTTTACAACCGAGATTAGTGATATTAATGACGTTCAATTTGTAGTAGTAATGGATGTGCAGGGTATTCGTCATTCTCATCCCGATACGGCCTTAATCGGCAAGCATTTTATTGGAGGCGATGAGGCGGATGCCTTACACGGTAAGGAGAAAATATCGGTTGCGAAAGGTTCGCTGGGCTATTCTGTGAGAGCGTTCTCACCTATATTCGGACCAGATGGCAGGCTGATCGGTGCGGTAGCCGTAGGGATCTCGCTCAGTAGTGTTCAATCTGCTGTACATCAGAATCAGTGGATCATTTATTCGGGGATTTTAGTTGGCGGACTTATAGGTGTGGCCGGTGCGGTGCTGCTGGCGCGCACAATCAAGCGGATGATGCTCGGTATGGAGCCCTGGGAAATTTCCAAATTGCTTGAGGAGCGGAGCGCAATGCTTCAATCCACCAAGGAGGGTATTCTGACAATAGACAAAAATTCCTGTATCACACTGGTTAACGCAGAGGCAAGGAGACTGATGGGCAGCAAAGGTATAAGCCAAGATCCGGTCAGGAGGCAGATTGAGGAATTCTGGCCTCTCCTAAGGATGGAGAAAGTACTGGAGAGCGGGGAGCCTTTGCTTGATAAGGAGGTTGAACAAAGCGGAATCACATTGCTGGTAAACGTAGTTCCGGTAAGGGTAAAGGGGGTCATTGAAGGAGCTATTGCCACCTTCCGGGACAAGACGGAAGTTAGTCTGCTGCTGGAGCGTCTTTCAGGGATATCGCTATACGCAGAGGCGCTGCGTGCCCAGACGCATGAATTTATGAACAAGCTGCATGTCATAATGGGACTGACCAGTATGCATAGATATGACCGGCTGGAAGAATATTTGAAGGATATCGTACTTAGCATTCAGACAGAAGCGGATTCCGTAGTAAGGCTGGTCAAAGACCCGGTTATGGTTGGCTTTCTGCTGGGTAAGCTCAGCAGGATGAGGGAGGCGGATGTACGATTGATCATTCTTGAAGATGGGGGGCTGCCCGAGGCTGCCAATCACGAAGCTTCCCGGGAGCTCGTCACGATTGCCGGCAACCTGTTGGATAATGCTCTGGAGGCCGTACAAGGTAAGGATAACAGGCTGATCGAGATCGGCTTCCGTTACAGGAATAATAAACTGGTACTCCTTGTCCGCGACAATGGTACAGGAATTTCTGCAGCCGCTGGAGATCATCTGTACGAACAAGGGTATTCCACCAAAGGGAAAGACCGGGGTATTGGGCTGTACCTGGTGCAGCGAAGCGTAGAGATGCTGGGCGGAAGGATTCACTGGGTCAGCCGGGAGGCTGAAGGAACTGAGTTTACTGTAGAGTTACCCTATACAGCGAAGGGTGATGATCATTAACGATGATAAAGGTGCTTATTGTTGAGGATGATCCGATGGTTTCGGAGATGAATAAATTTTATTTACAGCAGGTTGAGGGCTTTCGGGCTGAAGGCTGGGCCAGCAGCGTGAAAGAGGTGCTGGACCTGCTAAATGAAAAGGTCTATGATCTGATTCTGCTGGATATTTACATGAAAGAGAGCAACGGCCTGGAGCTGCTGTCCGAGATCCGCAGGAAGGGCTTGAAAATGGATGTCATCGTTATTTCGGCGGCCAGTGACAAGGAGAGTATTCAGGAGGCTCTGCAAAACGGGGCTGTAGACTACTTGATCAAGCCGTTCGAGTTCTCGAGATTTCGTGCAGCACTGAACGGATATAGGGAGCAGAACTATTTGTTTCGCACCCAGGACCGGCTGAATCAATCGGAGCTGGATAAGCTGTCCCGGTTCAGGAAGGAGCGGACAGCCTCGCAGGGGCTCGCGAAAGGATTCACACGCCAGACGCTTCAGACGGTCTGGAAAGCGGTAGAGGCCTGTGATAAGGAACTGTTTTCCGCGGAGGATATTTCGGCTATTTCCGGAATTTCCCGGGTTTCTGCCGGTAAGTATCTGCTTGGACTTACGGAAATGGAAGTGCTGGAAATGGATATGACCTATGGTAGTGTGGGCAGGCCGGTACAGAAATACAGAATCGCCCCCAATGGAATAACACTGATTATTCAATACCTCTAACACATATATACAAGCCCCTGCCGTGAAATTGCAGCAGGGGCTTATATATGCGCGAGACAATACATACTGATTTCCGCGGTGTCGGTCGGAATCAGAGGTGTTTCTGCTGCCGTTTTTTGATACCGTTTACTTTAAAAATTTACAAAACTCCTTCATTATTTACACAAAAACAAAAGCGCTTTCATAAACGCTATGATGATTTTGTAAATAAGTTAAGGAGGCCAGAATTATATGCAAAAAGTATTTCAAGCTCCACTTCCGGTGCCGGATCAGCAGCATGCACACAATCCAGAGAAACATGGTTTTGCACAGCGGGTCATGCAATTAAAAGTAGGTGTAATTCCGCTTCCGCTGTACGTAGTATTTGCACTCATCATCTTTGCGGCATCTGTGCTTGGCGAGCTGCCTAACGACATGATCGGCGGATTTGCGGTAATTATCGTCCTGGGTGTACTGCTCAGCGATCTGGGCTTCAAGCTTCCGGTTCTGAAAAATATTGGAGGTCCGGCCATTCTCTCGTTAATGATTCCGTCGTTCCTGGTGTTCTGGAATGTACTGGACCCATCGGTAACCGAATCGGTTAACACACTTATGAAAACGTCTAACTTTCTGTATCTCTACATCTCTGTGCTGGTGGCGGGGAGCATTACCGGTATGAACCGGACTACACTGATAAGCGGCTTCATCCGTATCTTCATCCCTATGATGGCCGGAACTGTCGTTGCAGTTGGCGCAGGTCTGGGTGTAGGAATGCTGCTTGGATACAGTGCGCACCGTACCTTGTTCTACATTATTGTACCGATCATTGGAGGCGGCGTCGGGGAGGGGATACTCCCGCTGTCCATTGCATTCTCGCAGATTCTCGGTGGAGAATCCGGTTCCTATGTGGCCCAAATGATTCCTGCAGCAGTAATAGGAAATGTATTTGCGATTATCGGCGCAGGATTGCTCAAGAAAATGGCTGACAAAAACCCCTCCATTACCGGCAACGGTGTTCTGGTGAAATCGAAGGATGGCCAGGTGTTGGGCGGAAGCACCTATGACAGTGAAAAACCTGATTTCCTGCTGATGGGGGCGGGTCTGTTGTTCGCATGCGGGCTATTTATAACCGGCCATCTGCTGTCGCCATTCATCGGCATTCCCGGTCCGATTCTCATGATTTTTACAGCAGCGCTGCTAAAAATATTAAAGCTGCTTCCGTCAAAAATTGAGCAGGGTGCTTATCAGCTATACAAATTGGTATCCGGTACATTGACCTGGCCGCTCATGGTGGGCCTTGGCATGCTGTATATTCCGCTGGAGGACGTGGCTGCACTGATCTCCATTCCTTATATTATCGTCTGCGCAACCGTTATCGCCGCGATGATTCTGACCGGCTATTTTATCGGCAAGTGGATTAATATGTACCCTGTGGAAGCTGCAATAGTAACAGGCTGCCGGGGCGGCCTTGGCGGAACGGGTGATGTTGCGATTCTGTCAGCCTCCGGACGGATGGAACTTATGCCATTTGCACAGATTTCTACACGGATCGGGGGAGCCATTACGGTTGTTGCAGCAACATTACTGATCTCCGTATGGGGTGGATAATTAACATGGGTTATGGACCTTAGATTATCACGCTGGAGGCGATGAGGATGCATCAAATTAACCGGAATCCGTATACATTTACACTTCGTGTCCAATACCGCAGCAGCGATTATCTTGCGAATCTGGTGAGTATCGCCGAGAACTACAAGGGCACCGTGCTGCATGCTGATGTAAAGGTGCTGCGTGAAAATCTGACAAGTGCCGATGTTGTAATTTCCGTAGAGCAGCCTGAGGATCAGAAGTGGATTGAAAAAGCAGTAAACCAGTTGAACGGGGGAGATATTGTGGAATTATTGGAAGAAATCATGTATTTACACAAAGGCGGTAAGCTCGAAACAACCTTGAAGAATCCGATACGGACTAAAGAGGATTTATCCAAAGTGTATACACCGGGTGTAGCTAAGGTCTGTCAGGCAATCGTGCAGGATCATACCCAGGCTTATGAGCTGACGACCAAGAAGAATACAGTAGCTGTCATATCGGATGGAACCGCTGTGCTGGGCCTCGGGGATATCGGACCGAAGGCAGCCATGCCGGTAATGGAGGGCAAAGCTGCGCTGTTTAAACAGTTTGCAGATGTCGATGCTGTGCCGATCTGCCTGGACACTAAAGATACGGAAGAAATTATTGCGATTGTGAAGGCGCTTGCCCCTACCTTCGGAGGGATCAATCTAGAAGACATTTCCTCCCCGCGTTGCTTCGAGATCGAAACAAGACTGAGAAATGAGCTGGATATTCCGGTGTTTCATGATGATCAGCATGGAACAGCCATCGTGGTCCTTGCCGGACTGCTGAACGCGCTTAAAGTATGCGGCAAGAATATAAAGGATGTCAAAATCGTAGTCAACGGTGTCGGGGCGGCTGGGATTTCTGTCTCCAAAATGCTGCTGCACGCAGGAGCGGTGAATTTAATCGGTGTGGATCGGGAAGGCGCCATCAACCGGCTTCACACCTATGACCGGGCACATTGGAGCGACTTCGCCCAAATCACCAATCCGGGACTTGAAACCGGAGGACTGTCGGATGTAATTAAAGGTGCGGATGTTTTTATCGGGGTATCTGCGCCAGGCGTGCTGAAACTGGATGATGTGCTGAATATGGCAAAGGACCCAATCGTATTTGCAATGGCCAATCCCACTCCTGAAATCGATCCGGCCATTGCTGCGCCGCATGTCAAAATTATGGCAACAGGGCGCTCGGATTTTCCGAACCAGATCAATAATGTACTGTGCTTTCCCGGCATTTTCAGAGGAGCGCTTGATTGTGAAGCCTTTGATATCAATGATGAAATGAAGCTGGCTGCGGCAGAAGCTATCTCCTCCGTTATTGATCCGTCCGAGCTGCATGAGCATTATATTATTCCTGATGCCTTTGATCCCCGGGTAGTCGAGAGAATCCGTACAGCCGTTGCCCGGGCGGCATTTGAAAGCGGGGCCGCCAGAAAGAACCTGTTTAGCGGCATCAACTAATATTTCTAAATAGAGACAACGTATTCTGATAATGCAATATGAGCTAACATAGAGGAGGAAAAATAAGATGTCGGCTGAACACATTACAAAGAAACAGGTATACCTGTTCGAAGAAGGAAATGCCTCTATGGTTAAGCTTCTAGGAGGAAAAGGTGCGAATCTGGCTGAGATGACAGCACTTGGCCTGCCTATCCCGCCGGGATTTACGATCACTACGGATGCTTGCAAAAGCTATTACAAGCAAGGCGGCCAATTGCCCGGGGAGCTGCTGTCTGAGATCAGAACGGCTGTTTCAGTCTTGGAAAAAGCGAAGGGCAGCCGGTTTGGTGATCCGAATCAGCCGCTTATGGTATCCGTCCGCTCGGGTTCGGTTACATCCATGCCTGGTATGATGGATACTATTTTAAATCTTGGCCTTAATGATGAAGCCGTTACAGGACTGGCCCGGCAGACGGAAAGTGAAAGCTTTGCTTATGACTGCTATCGCCGGCTGATTGCGATGTATGGAGAGATCGTTCTTGGTGTGCCTTCCCTGTTATTCAGCAAGCAGCTGGCGAATCTGAAGCTTCAGGCAAGCCGGGAAAGTGAATGGGAATTAAACGCCGATGAGTGGAAAGAATTGATAGTTCGATATAAGCAGGTAATTAAGGAGCACAGCGGCATAGATTTTCCGCAGGATGTCTACCAGCAGCTGAATATGGCGGTACGGGCGGTGTTCCGCAGCTGGAATAACGCGCGGGCAAAAGTCTACCGCAGGCTCTATTCCATCCCGCATGATCAGGGAACTGCAGTAAATGTACAGGCGATGGTATTTGGCAACAAAGGGCCGGACTCCGGGACGGGCGTATTGTTTACGCGCAACCCGTCCACCGGATGCAGTGAACTCTATGGCGAGTACTTGCTTAATGCACAAGGCGAAGATGTAGTCGCCGGTATCCGAACCCCCCGCAAGCTGGAAGAGCTGCGGGAGGAGATGCCCGAAGTCTACAATCATCTTGCTGCCTTGGCAGCCGGTCTGGAGACGCATTACAGGGACATGCAGGATATTGAATTTACGATTGAAAGCGGTAAGTTGTATCTGCTTCAGACCCGCAGTGGCAAGCGTACAGCGCAGGCGGCAGTAAAAATCGCCGTTGATCTGTATGAGGATAGAGTAATATCTAAGGAAGAAGCGGTCAGCCGGATCGATAGCGGTCATTTGGATCAGCTGCTGCACCGTACCATCCGTGAGGAAGAAGAACTGAAGCCTCTGGCAGTCGGACTCCCGGCGTCGCCCGGCGGAGCGTCCGGTAAGATCGCCCTTGATGCTGAAACAGCAGAGGCATGGACAAGAAACGGAGACCATGTCATCCTCGTCAGTGCAGAAACATCGCCTGAGGATATTCATGGCATTCTCGCTGCCGATGGTGTGCTGACGGCAAGAGGAGGTATGACCAGCCATGCGGCTGTTGTAGCAAGGGGCATGGGTAAGCCCTGTGTCTGCGGGTGTGATCAGCTGAATATTGATATGAAGCAGCGGGCTATTCAAGTGGGTGATTACAGCCTCAAAGAAGGGGAGATCATTTCAATTGACGGTGCTTCCGGCCGTGTCTATGCCGGTAACGTGCGGCTAAGCGATCCGCAGATGACGCCTGAACTGTTGAAGCTGCTGGAACTGGCTGATGAGATCAAAGAGCTGAAGATCTACGCAAATGCAGATACTCCTGAGGATACCCGTATTTCACGGGAGCTAGGCGCTGAAGGGGTCGGGTTATGCCGGACGGAGCATATGTTCTTTTCAAATACCCGGCTGCCTACCGTACAGTCCATGATCCTCACCGACAGCCGGGAGGAGCGGCTAAGCCTGCTCGAACGCATTCTTCCTATGCAGCAGTATGATTTTGAAGAAATGTTCACGGCAATGGACGGTTTACCGTTGACGATCCGGCTGCTGGACCCTCCGCTGCATGAGTTTTTGCCTAATCTGGAGCAGCTTGAAGAGCAACAGCGAAAATTGCAGCTAACAAGCGGAGCTGTGGAGGAGCAGAGACGTCTGAAAGGGATGATTACCAAGATTCGTAGCCTGCAGGAAAAAAATCCAATGCTTGGACTGCGGGGCTGCCGGCTGGGCATTCAATTTCCTGAAATCTATGATATGCAGATAGAGGCGGTGTTCCGGGCAGCTAAAGCGGCCGCGCAGCGAGGCATTGAAGTACGGCCGGAAATAATGATTCCGCTGGTAGGAGACCCGCGTGAGCTTAAAGAGCTGCGCGAGCTTGTAGATAAAGTGGCTACAGAGGTACTAGGAGCAGCATTCAAGTCGATTCATTACCGGGTAGGCACAATGATTGAAGTGCCGCGGGCGGCTATAATGGCCGATAAAATCGCAGTGTATGCGGATTTCTTCTCCTTCGGTACCAATGATTTAACACAGATGACGTTCGGCTACAGCCGTGATGATGCGGAAAATAAATTTATGAACAGCTATCTTGATCGAAACATCTTATCCGCAAATCCTTTTCAGATGCTGGATCAGGATGGGGTAGGACAGCTCATTGAATGGGCCGTTGCCAGAGGAAAAACGAAGAAATCCTTTCTTAAAACAGGGCTGTGCGGTGAGCACGGCGGTGATCAAAGCTCAATCTTTTTCTGTCAGCGGATAGGTCTTGATTATGTGAGCTGTTCTCCTTACCGGATACCTTATGCCCGGGTAGCAGCTGCGCAAGCGGTTATTGCCGCCCGTATTGAAGCGCCAGGCAAGAAACGGAAAACGGAGAGCCTTCCAGGGAGGTGAGCCCGGTGAAGGGAGGGCAGCAATGTTAACACAACGGCAGATATTTGTTCTCTCTGATTCGGCTGGTGAGACGGCAGAGCGGGTAGCCCGTGCGGCGGTGCAGCAGTTTGAGCTTGGCAATGCCGCCGTGCGCCGCTTCAGGCGGATACAGTCAGAAGAGGAAATTGCCGGGCTGGTGCAGCTGGCACATATGGAGCAATCCTTTATTGTCTATACGCTCGTTCTGCCTGGCTTGAGGGCAGCGATACAACGTGAAAGTGCCAAATGGAGTGTAGCTATAGTAGACATTATGGGACCTGTTATGGAAACTATTCAGCACCATTTTAAACTTACACCCCTGTTGAAGCCGGGCCTGCTGTATGACATGAATGAGGATTATTACCGGCGGATTGAAGCTATAGAATTTGCAGTAAAGTACGATGATGGGCGTGATGCGCGCGGGCTGTTGTTGGCGGATATTGTGCTAATTGGCGTTTCGCGTACCTCTAAGACACCTCTCAGCATGTATCTGGCCTACAAGGGCTACAAGGTTGCCAACTGGCCGCTTGTTCCTGGAGTGAAGCCTCCCAAGGAGCTGTGGCAGATCAGTAAATCCCGTCTGTTCGCCTTGACTATGGATATAGAGGCACTGATCGCAATACGCACGGAACGCTTGCGCCTGCTCGGACTTGGAATGGGGGCAGGCTATATTTCCGGGCTTCAAGTGCTGGAAGAGTATAGTGAGGCTGAGGCTCTGGTGAAATCCCTGAGCTGTCCGGTTATTGATGTTACAAACACATCTATCGAAGAATCAGCAGAGCTTATTATGGAGTGTGGAGTGCCGGAGGAATTGTAGTCGAAGACGACTTCCAAGCTATCCTTAATCAGCCAGTCATGATATTGCCCGAGCAATTCGCCGGAGTGCCATTTATGGGAGTTGGTTTCTTTTTCGGGCGGAGGGGCAATGAACGGCTTATTAACAAAAACATTAAGGACATGCAGGCCGCCTGGTCTTCTCGATACCCGCATCTGAAATATCCAGGGCGCTGACCTCATACCCGTTCCGGGCCATGAAGACGGCGTCTTTTCCTTCCCCGCAGCCGATATCCAGCACCTTCAAATGTTTGGTGGGAGGCATAAGCTGCAGCACCTGATAACATACCATGTAGGGCTCGGTTCCCCAGTAATATTCCTGCGTTTTGTAGACATCCTCATAGATCGAAATAGGCCGGTCCTGTGAGGTATACCCTAGCAGCTTATCTATGCTTACTTCCAAGGTTGCAGACAGCTGGGGCAGCAGCGAAATGTCGGGCATGGACTGGGCATTTTCCCATTCGGACACGGCCTGAAATGACAGTCCGAGAATTTGTGCAAGCTCCTCTTGGGTAAGTTTCTTTTCCTTGCGGTATATACTGATGTTTCTGGCTAATTTTTCCTTCATGAGTCAGTATTCACGCTCCTTTTCTGTGTAGTCCAATTCTATTGGATATTTATGGAACGGACAATAACCTGTTGTTCGATTATTGCGGGGAGTTCAACTGATGGTTGAGTGCAGCCCGGATTGTTCAGATTGTGCTATCAGGTTGAGAAGAATCGTTCTACACGAAACGGCAGCTCCAGTGATAGAATTATTTACTGTAGTGTGAAAATTTACTAATCCTGAATGAGCTGGAGGGAAATTGAATGGATCACAAGGATTTCAGCAGCTTTAATTGGCTTAATGAAAGCAGCATCCGGTATGAGAACGAAGCAATGGTATTGTACGCTCCGAAGGATAGTGATTTCTTTTGTAACAACGGGACGGTATCTGAAGAAGGAATTACGCCGAGCTCGCTTACCAATGCCCCGTTTTTTTACACAGAGGTTTTCGGTGATTTTGTGATGCGGGTTAAGGTAAGCCATGATTTCCGGGATGTATATGATTCTGCTTCGGTTATGGTTATGAAGGATCTCGGGGTCTGGGCCAAGCTGTGCTTTGAATTGACAGATTTCGATACCCATGCTGTTGTAAGTGTAGTGACGAATCCGTTATCCGACGACGCAAACGGCAACAATATTGACGGGGATTCAGTATGGCTCCAGATTACCCGTGTCGGCCAGGGCTTTGCGTTTCATTATTCGTTGGACGGTGACCAGTTCTACATGGTTAGATTCTTCAATTTACCGGTGGAGGAGAATGTAAAGGTGGGCTTCGTTCCGCAGGCTCCTACTGGTAACGGCGGAGACAGAACCTACTCTGACTTCTCATTAGAGAAGAAAACGGTGAAGAATATCAGAGCAGGCATATAGCTTTGTCCGGCAATCAAACCCGCTAGCGGCATCGAAATAAGCCGGCGGGTTTTTGCATGTATATTTTTGTAGACCAGCCGTTATCGGATCACGCAGGAAATCCCCCGCTTTACGTAGAATGAGAACGGTAGACCAACAGCCAAGAGACAGCAGCAGAGCAAATTGCGGGAGAGAATCTATCAGCATGCTCCCGGATAAAATGGAGGCTATTATGTTTCAGGTAACAGAAGCAACGGGATGCTCTTTTGACAGAACCTATCTATTGAAGGAAGATCGGCGGTTCGATATCCGTGATTTCGGTGCGGGTGCGAAGCATTCAGCGGTGGTGAATACTTCGGCAATTAATAAAGCTATTCAGGCTGCATCAGCAGAAGGCGGTACTGTGGTTATACCTGAAGGCAGCTTCAGAGTGTACACGATCCGTCTCTTGAGCGGCGTTAATCTATACTTGTCCCAAGGCAGTATCCTGTCCGCAGCCAGAACGGATATCACTCAGTCCTATGAGCTTCAGCTTGGTGAGGGCGGCAACTATGACGAGCCGGAGGTCAATCTCTATGTGGGCCTGCAGGATCACGGTCATACGTATTTTGCCAACAGCCTGATATATGGTGCAGATATCCGTGATGTAATGATCTACGGTCCGGGGCTGCTTGATGGAAGCTCGCTGAATGATCAGGGGGAGCTGGAGCAGATTCTGATGGGCGGGGACCCGCATGAGCCAATCCGCCGTAACGGGCCTGGGCATCAGGGTGAATGGTTCGGGAACAAGGCGATTGCACTGGTGCGGTGTGAGAATATAGCCTTCTGCGACTTTTCGATTCTGGCCGGCGGCCATTTTGCGATTATTACGACTTGTGTAAAAAATATGCACGTGGAGCATATTCTGGTCGATACGAACCGCGATGCATTTGATGTAGACTGCTGCGAGAATGTAACGATTGTGCACTCCGCCTTTAATTCTTTGACCGATGACGCCATTGTGTTAAAAGCCTCCTACGGCGGCGGAATATTCATGCCGCTGCGAAACGTGCTGATTGAAGACTGCATCGTCAGCGGCTATGACATAGGCTCCGTATATGCGAAAACGTATACACAGGACAAGCTGATCGCTACCGACCGCTGCGGCCCTACCGCCCGGGTTAAGCTGGGAACGGAATCAACCTGCGGATATGATCTCGTTACGGTGCGCCGTGTCCGGTTTAAACGCTCCAGGGGTTTTGCGCTTGAGGCTGTTGACGGTGCGGATCTGAGCAATATTATATTTGAGGATTCGACTATGGAGGATGTCAGCAGCTCGCCGATCTTCATCAAAGCGGGAGACCGCGGACGGTTCCCTGTTACGGGTAACAGCACCGGGGAGGACTTTATACCGGCCGGGGATGCGGAGCCGAATGTCAGACTGGATCAGAGTCACTGGGTGCTGCCGGCCAAGGAGCCGTATCAGGTGTATCCGGCGAGGCGCTATCTGCCGTCGTATAACAGAACACGTATCGTTTCTGCAGACGGCTCCTCCTCTTTTACCATTGTAGATTCTGAGCAGCCTCTCCGGCTGAATCCGGCCAATGTCCATGAAGAGAACGGCAGATGGTATGCTGTCTGCTACGATGAGCTGACGAAGAAATATGTGCCGGATTATAGTAAAGAGCTGAAGGAAAGCGAGCTTCCCCTTTACGCCAATGCGAACGGCAGCGAGCATATTGCTTATGTTCACGACATTATCATCCGTAATATTACGGTTAAGAATGCCGATCCCCGTTATCCGATTGAACTGATGGGCCTGATGGGCAGCCGGATTAAGAATGTATCCATTAGCAACCTTAAGGTGGAGTACCGCGGCGGCCTGAGTCTGGAGCATGCGGTGGAGCAGCGTCAGCTGAATACGAACTGGGAATATGCCCTGTATCGCGGTCAGAAGCGCAGTGTGCAATCGCTGCCGTGGCTGGTGAACACCTTTTTTCTGAAAAATGAAGGCCTGCTGCCCCGGGTGGAATGGAATCCGGAAGCCGGAGTGTGGAAGGACGCGCCGTTTAATGTACCGGAGCTGCCGGAGGTTTATCCGGAGCCGAGCAACTGGGGAATTCTGCCGGCCTACGGGCTGTACGCGAGACATGTAGACAATCTGTATCTGGATAACATAGAGCTGCGTTACCTGACAGAGGATACCCGGTATCCTGTTGTACTCGATGATGTAGTGCACGGCTCGCTTCAAAATATCCGCGTTGACCATGCTGAAGGCGTTGAAGAGGTTGTACTGGTGAAGAACCGGTGTAAACGCCCGGCAGGACTGGAATATGTAACGGACTATCCGTATGAGCAGACTGCTGTGGTGGATGTAACGATAGACAGTGGGCTGTCTGTCACAACGGTAGAAGTCACTGCACCGGCTCCGGGTACGCCGAAGGACAGGCTGTATCCGTACGAAACGGTAGCTATTCCGGATAATGGCTATAGCCTCCCGGTTGAGACGGGAGAGTATCCTTTGCCGCAGACAGTATTCCGGCCTTTCTTTGCATATGTACCGGAGCAGAGTGTTCAGGCGGGGGAAGAGTTATCTTTTACTATTGTGGCCAGACAGCCGGCATATGAGGTGTCTGCTTACGAAACGGACGGCAGGATTTATAATGAAACCAGCTCCGTCAAGGACCCGGTAGTGCGGGGGATTGCGGAGCCGATGATTTTGACAGCAGGGGCGCTGCCGGAGGGGGCTTGCTTTGATACAGCCTCTTTTGTTCCGGGACAGGCCTGTACGTTCAGCTGGACGCCAGCTGCTGATGCGGTACGCGACGAGGCTTATGTAGTAGAATTCATTGCTGATGACGGGATCCTTCCGGTTAAGCTGGAAGTCAGCATTAAGGTGACGGGATGAGCCGGACGATGGGATATATTAAGGGACTAGATCCCAGACGGCTGATCATTATGATTATCGGCAATATATTTTTGGGGATGGGGATTAGCATTTTTAAGCTGTCCGGTATGGGGAATGATCCCTTTAGCGGCATGGTAATGGCCCTGGCAGACCTCAGTTTTATCAGCTATGCTAATTTTCTTATCCTGCTAAATGTAGTGCTGTTCGTAGTGGAATGGATTACCGGAAGGAAGTTTATCGGAGCGGGGACGTTCGTTAATGCTATTCTTCTGGGGTATATCGCCACCTTCTTTTATGACATCTGGATCGATGTGCTGGGTGAGCCTCGGCAGCTCTGGTATAAGGTGATCACAGTGGCAATCGGCGTAGTGGTCTGCAGCTTTGGAGTCTCCCTGTATCAGTCCTCGGATGTGGGGGTAGCCCCGTATGATGCACTGTCTCTGATTATGAAACTCCGCTTTCCGAAGGTTTCGTATTTCTGGCACCGGATGTTCACCGACGCGCTTTGTGCGCTGGTCTGCTTCCTGGCAGGAGGGATCGTTGGACTCGGAACGCTCGTATCCGCATTTGGACTGGGACCAATCATTCATTTCTTTGATGTGCAGTTTACGAACAAGCTGCTGGGCAAAAAGAGTACACACACAAACGGCGGCCCCGTCTCTCTGTAAAGGCTGTCGGCGATAATAGAGAGCGACTGAAGGATGATGCAGAGCGATAGTGTGTGAAGAATGATGCGGAGCGATAGTGCTTAATGATAATAAGGTATCCTGGGCCAGCAGTCAGCTGCGGACCGGGATACCTTGTTTAATATGTGTGGTAAACCCCAATACGCCAATGCGCCGACTGAATTTGGTTAGCCCGTACCTGAGTAAAGAGGGAAATCCAGCCAACGGAGCTGAAAACACCCTGTCCGGGTTAAAACAACGTCAAAAATGCCTCTGATTCCGCCGAAAGTGGGCGGAATGAGTAAATGAAAGGCAAAAGTGCCTCTGATTCTGCCGAAAGTGGGCAGAATGGGCGAATGAAAGGCAAAAGTGCCTTTGATTCTGCCGATAGTGGGCAGAATGGGCGAATGAAAGGCAAAAGTGCCTCTGATTCTGCCGAAAGTGGGCAGAATGGGCGAATGAAAGGCAAAAGTGCCTCTGATTCTGCCGATGGTGGGCAGAATGGGCAAATGAAAGGCAAAAGTGCCTCTGATTCTGCCGAAAGCGGGCAGAATGGGCGAATGAAAGGCAAAAGTGCCTCTGATTCCGCCGAAAGCAGGCGGAATGAGCGAATGAAAGGCAAAATTGCCTCTGATTCCGCCAAAAGCAGGCGGAATGGACGAAATAAAGGGAAAAATCCCTGCTGCTTAGTCCGCGCGGTCCTTATTGTCCTCATGATCCGGGGCAATCCCGGGTGCGGTTACCTCATGGTCGTTCCCCAGCACTGCGCCGACGATCTCGTCGAGCTTGCCTGCTGCTCCTGTATCGCTATCCGCCTTGGAATCCGGCTCAGGGATCGGGTGTACACCCGGTTTGCGCCCGTCCAGCGGGGCTTCCTTGTTGTCCTTCATTTGGATAATCTCCTTTCGATGTGCAGACTCTAGCTTAGGATGTGTCACCAAAAGCCGTTCTATGTAACGATAACCGCCACCGGGCACAGTGAACCATGCTGCTGTTGTCCTTTACCCAAACACTCTCCGTCTGGTGCCCCCCAAGCCGCTGCTCTTTTGCCAGAACGGCCCTGCCATTTGCTAAGAAAGTGATAAATATTATAGACTGGTTTCTGTGAGCTTTTTTGTAAGAGGTAAATTTATTCAGAAACGGGGAAGTTTTATGAATGTAAGAAGACAGCCGAAATCGAATAAGCTAAAGGTTTTTTCAAAGGCGGCATTAGTAACCATCGGGGCTATGATCGCTGCGTATGGTCTGGAAGCTGTGTTAATTCCCAATAATGTCTCTGACGGAGGCGTGACAGGTCTAAGTATCGTGGGCTCGCAATTGTTCGGTCTTCCGCTGGGGCTGCTGATTGCGGTTATTAATATCCCTTTTGTGTGGCTCGGTTATAAGCAGATCGGCAAAAGCTTTGCCCTTTATTCCATCCTAGGTATAGCTTCATTAGCGGTCGGCACGGTCCTGATGCATCACGTACCGACGATTATTCAGGGGGATACCCTGCTGGTTACGGTAGTCGGCGGGATTATTATCGGTTTCGGGATGGGTCTAGCTTTGCGTAACGGCGGGGCGCTCGACGGGATTGATATGCTGGCTGTGCTGCTGTCACGGAAGCTGCCTTTTGGTACGAGTGACCTGATCCTGTTCCTGAACACCTTTGTGTTCATTGTCGTGTCAACCGTGTTTGGTCTGCAGGGGGCGATCCTGTCGGCACTCGCTTATTTTATTGCTTCAAAAGTTATACATATCGTAGAGGAAGGTCTGAGCGGCTCCAAAACGTTCAAAATTATTACCAACCAGCCTGAAGTCATGGTCGAAACCATCCGCGACCGGCTTGGCCGGGGAGCAACCTATACTGATGCATACGGCGGCTACTCCAATGAGCAGTTCAAAGAAATTACCTGTGTCATTAACCGTCTGGAAGAAAGCAAGATTAAAGATATCATCCATGAAATTGACCCGGGTGCTTTTGTCGTAGTGTACGATGTGGCTGAGGTTAAGGGCGGTAACTTTAAAAAGAAAGACATTCACTAATTATCATATGACGCGCCCTGCTGGAGGAGCATTTTTCTTCCTCAGGCGCGTTATTTTTGTGCAGCATATGGACTGGGTAGGCCGTTCGCACGTTTTTCCTCTTCCACGAAACGGATCTGCTCTTTAACAATATCGGCAGCCTTAGGGGAAGCATAGATTTCGAGCTTGGAATCAACCTGGTTGAGGTTTTGTGTAAGATTCTCTATATCCCTTAGGATTTTTGCCCGGTGCTCCAACAGCAGGCTTTTTCGGGGATCAATGGTGTCTGCACCCTGCATAACAAAATCAACATAATTTCTGATGGCCTTAATCTCCATTCCTGTATCT
Source organism: Paenibacillus camerounensis (assembly GCF_000723885.1). Taxonomy (GTDB): domain Bacteria; phylum Bacillota; class Bacilli; order Paenibacillales; family Paenibacillaceae; genus Paenibacillus_AQ; species Paenibacillus_AQ camerounensis. The sequence goes on along the minus strand of NZ_CCDG010000026.1, from coordinate 59,517 downwards.
TTCAGACAACAGATGGTGCGGATCAGGTACAGGTCTGATTCTGTGAATACCCGCCGGCCCGCTTTATTTCGTGAAACAAACGGCAGCAGTCCTTCTTTATCGTAAAAACGGATCGTATAGATGGACAGGTTGAAAATTTCTGCTACATCCTTGATAGAATATGTCATGTTATAGAGCTCCTTTATTTTTATTTACTGAATATGCTTGACCTCGATATAACTCTAGGTATTAGCATGAGTGTAAATCACCGTTAGATATTATTCAAGCGGTTAACAAACTTAGAGGAGGAACAGCAGATGTCAGCGACGGTAATGGTAACGGGAGGCAGCGGATTTGTCGGCGCACAAATTATTTTTCAATTATTACAGCAAGGGTATAACGTGAAAACAACGCTCCGCTCATTAAGCCGCAGCAATAAAGTGATTGATCTATTAAAGACTAACGGAGTTACCTCCTACGGAAATCTTGCCTTTGTGGAGGCGGATTTGTCCAAAGATGATCATTGGGACGAAGCGATGAAGGGCTGCGATTACGTATTAAGTGTGGCTTCTCCAGTCTTTTTCACAATACCCAAAGATGAGCGTGAAGTGATCCGCCCTGCGGTGGAGGGTATTATCCGTGTACTAAAGGCTGCGCGTAACGCAGGTGTAAAGCGTGTTGTAATGACTTCTAATTTTGGAGCAGTGGGCTTCAGCAATAAAACTCCGGGCAAGGTGACAACGGAGGCAGACTGGACAAATCCGGAGGAAAAGGGCTTATCCGCGTATGAGAAATCAAAGCTGTTAGCAGAACGAGCAGCTTGGGATTTCATTGAAAAGGAGGGCGGAAATCTGGAGTTTGCTGTAATTAATCCTGTGGCGATCCTGGGCCCGGCCTTAAGCGAGCATGTCTCAGGCAGCTTCGGGCTGTTGAAGCATTTATTGGATGGATCGATGAAAGCTGTTCCGAACATCCCGCTCAATGTGGTGGATGTCAGGGATGTAGCTGATTTGCACATACGTGCAATGACCAGTCCTGATGCGAGCGGGCAACGTTTTATAGCATCGGCAGACGGTCAAATCTCCATGCCCCAGATTGCTGCACTGTTACGGAGTAAACGAAGCGGCATTGCGGAAAAGATTTCTGGAAAAACACTGCCTGATTGGGTAATCACCTTGGGGGGGATCTTCAACAAACAGGCTCAGGAGGCTTCCCTGCTGTTAAAGATGAGCCGTACTGTTAGTAATGAAAAGGCAAAGAAGCTGCTTGGCTGGAAGCCGGCTGCCAATAAGGAAGAGGCTATCCTTGCTTCCATTGATAGCATGATCAGGTTCGGAATTATAAGCTGATCTGGAATAGGTTCATACTATGAAAAAGACCTGCCATTCAGGCAGGTCTTTTAATATAAGAGCAGACGGAGCTGTGTTAAGCATGCAGCGGGGATATTCACCTTTGACAAAAAAACAGAAGCGAGTTATGATTCGCTTAAATGTCAGTCAGTACTGACAGTCGATCGAGCCGGGAACGGCAGGTTTATTTTATAGAAAAGAGGCCCTACAATGCAGACAAAGAGCAGCGCACCCGCAAATAACGGCGAGCGGCTAATGCGTATTCTTGTATTTACTCTGATCATCTCGGTGATGAACGGAACGATGTTTAACGTAGTGCTTCCGGTGATCAGCAAGCAATTTCTGCTGTCGCCGTCACAGGTAAGCTGGATGGTATCAGGCTATCTGATTGTATATGCAATCGGCACTGTTACCTTTGGCAAGCTGACGGACAAATACAGCCTGAAGAATCTGCTTACGTTCGGCCTGATCTTTTTAGCGGCGGGTTCCTTAGTGGGAATCGTGTCCACCGAGTACTGGATGATGATCGTGGCGCGTCTGCTGCAGGCCGTCGGGGCATCTGTTATACCGGCGCTGGCAATGATTATCCCGATCCGTTATTTCTCCCCTGAAAAGCGCGGGCGCGCACTGGGGACTTCAGCCATCGGAATAGCGCTTGGCTCTGCAATCGGCCCGATTATTGCCGGGTTTGTGTCTACGGTGTGGAGCTGGCAGGTGCTTTTCGCCATTCCGCTGCTTGCCTTGTTCACGTTGCCGTTCTACCGTAAATACCTGGACGATGAAAAAGGTTCGGACAGCAAAATGGACTTCATTGGCGGTGTTCTGTTAGCAGGGACCGTTGCTGTACTGCTGCTTGGCTTAACTAATGGAGGGGCCTGGTATGCTGTAATCGGATTTGTTCTGCTGGTACTGTTCGTATTACGCATCCGCTATGCAGCTCATCCGTTCATTGATCCGGTTGTTTTCCAGAATAAAGCTTATACCTCCGGTCTGGCTATTGCCTTTGTATTGACTGCCATCAGCTTCAGTACTCCGTTCATTACGCCCCAGCTCCTGTCACAGCTAAACGGTCTGTCACCGGCTGTCATCGGACTGATTATGCTGCCAGCTGCGCTTATCACGGCATATATGGGACGTAAAGGGGGCAGGCTGGCTGATGAAAAAGGGAATTCATTTCTTTTAACCGCGGCAGCAGCCCTGCTGATCTTTGGCTTTATCTGCCTGTCTACGGTTGCGGGTATGCTGCCTGTGTTCGTTGCCGTCTCGCTGATCTTCACTGTGCTCGGCCAATCCTTTATGCAGATTGCTTTATCAAACACCATATCCCGTACCTTATCCAAGGAGCAGGTCGGGATTGGGATGGGCCTGTTCTCCATGTTAAACTTTATTGCAGGAGCGGTATCTACGGCGGCAATAGGCAAAATTCTCGATCTCGGCACAACAACGATAAGGTTTAATCCGATTCCCCGGAATGACGCCGCTTTTGTATACAGTAATATTTTCTTAGCCCTGGCGTTGCTGGTGGCAATCATGGCTTCCCTATATTTCGTTCCATTCGGGCGCGGATCTGATAAGGCCACAGCTGAACGGACGGGAACTGCCAGACTATAATCATGAGGTGGAAATAATGATTGAAGGAAGCAACGCTGCTACAAGTACCGGTGATAAGCTGCTGCTGGCTGCGATTGATCTGATGGCAAGCAAGGGCTATAAGGGGGTAACCACCCAGGAGATTGCCGCTGCCGCCGGGTTGAGCGAGAAGACGCTGTTCCGCCATTTCGGAAGTAAGCAAAACCTGCTGGAGACAGCCTTTGACCGGTTTCATTATGCGGAGGAAATGACCAGACTGTTCAATGAAAAGCTGGTGTGGGAGCTGGAAACTGATCTGCTGCTGATCAGCCGGACTTACCATGAGATCATGAACCGTAACCGCAAAATGATTATGATCAGTGTAAAAGAAGCAGATCATCTGCCGGGCTTTCGTGAGCGCACGATCAAGCACCCGAAGCAATTCATTGAGATTTTGACCCGTTATTTTATGGAGATGACCGCTCAGGGTAAGCTGATCGAGACCAACGCGCAGATGCAGGCCTATTCTTTCATTTCTATGAATTATGGAGTGTTTCTCAATGATTTAGCCGGAGGTGAACATTTCCCTAACCTGACAGTGGAGGAGTTCATCATGGAGAGTGTAGGGACATTTGTGAGGGGATTGGCGCGGCAGGCTTATTGTTAAGCAAGCAAAAGGAGCAGGAAGACCGGTAACGGTGTTTCCTGCTCCTTTTGCTGCTGCCAAAGCTCCATCATCCTTTTACCGAGCCCAGCAGCACCCCTTTAACAAAGAACTTCTGCGCAAACGGGTACAGAATAATCATGGGCAGGGAGGCGATAACCATTGCGGCCAATTCAATCGTTCGTGCCGTGACGTTACCGACTCCGCCGGTATTATTAAGCAGATTGGCAACAGCGAGATTGGTGCCGTTGTTCATGCTCATCATGTTCTCAACCGCACGGTTTGACTGAATGAGCCGCAGAATTAAGTACTGCAGAGTCTGCAGATCGGTAGACTGCGTATAGTAGAGCGTCGCTCCGTAGTCGTTCCAGATGTTAACGGCTGTAAAGACAGACAATGCGGCCAGTACGGGTTTGGATAAGGGCAGGACAATCTGGAAGAAGATGCGGTATTCGCTGGCCCCGTCCATTTTGGCGGATTCAAATAAAGCTTCCGGAATGCCCTTGTAGTTGGCGTTGAAAATAATGACATTCCAGAACCCGCCGAACAGGGCAGGGAGGATATAGACCCAGTAGCTGTCATATAATCCAAGCCAGTTCATCAGCATATAGGAAGGAATCAGGCCGCCGCTGAAATACATGCTGATGAAGCCGATCGTAATGTAAAAGGCCTTGCGCCGCAAATAGGGACGGGAGAAGGCATAGGCAAACATCGACGTATACAGAATGGATACCGCTGTAACAATTACAGTCCGCGAGGCTGTAATCCAGGCCGCGTACAGAATGCCCTGGTCCGACAAGACCGCTTTCCAGCTGGCAAAAGTGAATTCCCGCGGCCAGAGGAACACAGGACCACGGAGTAAGTCTCCTCCGCTGTTAAATGAACTAATGACCGAAAACCAGAAGGGATACACGGTCATGATCATGAGCAGGATCATTATAGCAATGGTTAAACCGTTAAACAGCCGCTCCCCGGCGTGGTTTCCGCCCACCATAAGCGATTTCCTCCTTAGAACAATCCGGTTTTAGTTATTTTGTTAGATATCCAGTTTGACCCGACCAGCAGGACCAGAGCAAAGACAGACTTTGTTAAACCGATCGCGGTCGCAGACGAAAATTGAAAATTGAGAAGTCCGGTCTGATAAACATACGTATCGATAACCTGGCTGGCAGGCAGATTTAGCGTATTCTGCAAGACATAAATCTGGGTAAAGTTGTTATTCAGCATGCCGCTGACAGCAAAAATAATAAGTACCATCAGTGTCGGAAGAATACCTGGTATTGTTACATGGAGCATTCGTTTAAAACGACCTGCGCCGTCGATTGCCGCCGCCTCATGCAGGCTCTGGTCCACTCCGGCCATTGCGGCCAGGTACAGGATAGCACCCCAGCCGAGGTCCTTCAGCAGGCCCGTCGCAATGGCGACACCCCAGAAATATTTCGGATCAGCCAAAAATTGCAGAGGAGAGTCGATGAAGCCCAGTTGAAGCAGTACATAGTTAACGATGCCATCGCTGTTCAGCAGTGTAATAAATAACCCGCCGAATATGACCCAGGACAGAAAATGCGGTAAGTAAGTGACCGTCTGGACGACCGCCTTGAAGCGGGAATTGCGGATTTCATTGAGCAGCAGGGCAAACAGCAGGGTGCACGGAATGCTGACTGCTGCGCCAAGCAGGTTAATGCCCAGGGTGTTGCGGATCATTGGCCAGAACTGGAAATTGGTAAACAGTCTTTTGAAATGGGCCATCCCGTTCCAGTCCGCTGTAAAGATGCCTTTGATACCCATAACCGGCTCAAAATCTTTAAAGGCCATGAGCAGCCCGAACAGCGGTGTGAAATCGAACAGGAAGATCAGGAACACAGCAGGCAGCAGCATCGTTTTGAGCTCCAGCTGTGTGCGGAAGTCGTAGCCGAGCCTGAAGGATTTTTGCTTGCGGGATGCCTTATTCTTCTTCTTAGCAGAAGTTATTGGTTCGATCGTCGCCATACCGGTTTCTTCCTCCAATCCGGCTTGCACCTGCCGCAGTTGTGCCGCCGCAGGCTCAAGCCTGTTTATCTTTGGTTCAGCTGCTTATCAGGAATTGATACCTTTGGTATGAACACCGTATTCATCGCTTTTCTGCTGAATATACAGGTTGCGCTCGGCATCCAGCTTTTCAATCCCCAGCTTCTTCAACTGGTCAATCAGCTCATCGTACAGCCGGTTAAATTCATCATCTGTTTTGGACATCACAATCTTGGCAATCTGTGCTTCTTTATAAGCCTTGATCTGTGTTTCAATATTGGCGTTATCGCTGTTAGCAGGGAAGAGATCGGCTGGCAGTGACAGGGCGGAGCTGTCGTATATATGAGTCTCCTTATCTTTACCGTAAGCTGCCTGGACTTTATTGGCGGTTACAGCTTCCTTATCTGTTTCCTCAGTTGGAGGCTGCTGTACCGAATAAGAGAAGGTAGTGTGATGGAACGGCCAGATCGCACTGACGGCTGTATTCATATAATCTGCCGCGTCCTTCAGACCTTTTTCGGTTTTGACAAGCAAGCCTTTGTCGTCCAGAGTGTAATGTTCACCTTCAAAGCCGTAAATATGCAGCATCATCCCTTCCTTGCTGGTCATATAACTGAGCCATTTAGCCAGCTTCTCAGGGTATTTGGTATCCTTGGAAATCAGAGTTTTCATCCAGCCGCCGCCGGCCCGTTGACTTTTATCCAATGTCGGAGCTTTGCCGCCAGCGGACAGGATGGGACCTGAAGACTGCCAGTAATCGTTAAGCTGGAATGAGGTGTTGGCGGTATTTCCGATAAAGGTGAACACCCGGCCGGAGGCGACATCGGCCTTGACTGCGGCGTTGTCGACAGTCATCTGTCCCGGCTCAAAGTAACCGCTGCGCATGGACTGATTCAGAAAAGACAAAGCATCTTTGGTTTCAGGAGCAAGCAGCAGATCCCTATAGGTTCCGTCTTTATCCACAACCATTGCACCGAAGGTGTCCTGGAGGAACTTGAGAGTGGTGTCCTGATAGCCCTTGCCGTCCACCAGCAGCGGAATCACCGGTGTGCCGTCCACCTTAAGGCCTTTGGCTTTGTCATAAGCAGCCAGCAGCCCTTCTTCGGTACGGATATCCTCAAGTGTCATGCCGATCTGCTCCAGAATGCTGCCGTTTACCATAATGCCCAGATTGGAGGCATAATCCACCAGGTCAACGTAGAACTCACCGGAAGGAGGGTAGACGCTGCGGGCATCTGCTGAATTGATATGGCTCGGGTAGGAATAGAAGCCGCCGTCACGCTCTTCAACCACTGCTTTTACGTCAGCCGGAAAGTCTTTAAGAATGTGGGATTCCGGATCGTATTTGGTCAGGAATTCTTCCAGGTCCCACACCTTATCCGACTGGATCAGCTTCTTCACCATCACATCATTCGTAACCGTCAGCACATCAGGAAAATCCTTGCCGGATACGAGCATCAGATTCAGCTTCGTATCACCGTCCTGGGCCGGAATGTTGAATTCAAAGCTCAAGCCGGTTGCTTCTGAAATTGCGCCCTGCACTGACTTCGGATCTGTGTTCCAGGCGGCCGGGGGATTCCAGAAATCAATGCTGGAGAACCATACGGCCTGATCCAGCTTCCCGCTGTCCGCTCCGGCTGTATCCGGTGACGGTGATGCGGCATTGCCCGCATTACCGTTAGGAGAACCTGAGCCTCCGCATGCTGTAACCAAAAGTGATAAGGCTAATAAACCGCTTAGTGCCAGTGGCTTCATTCTTTTCATTTCTCTTTAAACCTCCCCGTTTGTTGTAATGAGGCATAAGACAATTCTTATGCTAAACGTTCAGCCGTCCAGGGCATAGGGCTGGAGTTTGCTGTTTTGGTGTTTTGTTCACGGTTTGAATCCGCTTTCACAGTTTGCGGTATTTGCTTGGCGTTACACCGAAGTGTTTTTTAAACAGCTTGTTGAAATGGAAATAATCCTTATAGCCGATCCGCTGCACGATCTCATGGATCGACAGCTCCGGGTCTGCGAGCAGCTGACGGGCCAACTGCAGACGTTTGGCAGCCACATAGTCCGAATACGTAGTGCCTGTTTCCCTTTTGACGAGTGCACTTGCATAGCCGGTGCTGAGGCGGAAGTTGCGGGCTACCTCGCTTAGCAGCAGATCTTGGGTAAAGCTGTCATCAATATAATCCAGCACCCGCTTGGCAAGCCCGCTCGGGCTAACAGCCGGTTCACCGGCTGCATTTTCAAAGCTGGCCCCAAGGCGGGCGAAGAGCTCTTCAGAGGTGCAGTGCTGACGGGCGATCGTTTCATAGGTTAACAGCTCCGGACCGGAGTTCCAGGAAGATTCATAGTACTTGTAATACAGGCTGACAATCTGATTGTAGGCAAAAGCGACCTGATCGGCCGGCAGCAAATGAGTCCGGCATATGGAAGCTATAAGCGAGATATCCGAGGTGATATCATCCTGGCTTTGTTCCTTAATAGACACTTCCAGTCTAAGCAGCATTTTACGCAGTTCAGCAGGGGGCAGAACAGGCTTGTAGCGCAGCACATTCTCTGCCCGGTAAAAGGCCGAGCTGTATAGAGCAATGTCAGCTTCCTGATGAAGGCGGGAAAGCGGGGAGTCAAGCAGGCCCAGGCTGCTGATGCCGTTCCATTCCGCAGCTTGCAGATGCTCTGAAATGTAAGTCAGTAAATCAAGCGGATGGTTATCCTCGTCATAATTGATAAGAATGGACAGCTTATTCTGTCCGGTACGCATACGGAGCTCATGAAGCTGTCCCGCGTCTGCAGGACTGGTTAGGGTCGGCCAGTCCGGGGAGATCTCCGGGAACAGGCAATTGATGAAGCGGAAGTGAGGGAAGCTGGCCGGTATCCGCCTGCTTTCAATGAAGCTTGCAATGCTCACACTGTTATCCGGATCAAGCAGCTCGAACAGGTCATCCAGAAAAAGATCCAGACTGCTGTCGGACTGCTCCCTGGAATCCAGAAATTCTCCTACCCGTTTAGCCGCATCCTCCAACTGGTCCTGCTCCACCTGTTTGAGCAGATAATCAAAAGCACCGTGGCGGATTGCCTGCTGGGCATAGCTGAAATCCGCATATCCGCTGATCAGCACAACCTGAGTGGGAAGTCCGCTCCTTTTAATATTTTCAAGCAGTTCAAGGCCATCCAGTCCGGGCATGCGGATATCGGAAATAACCAGCTCAGGCTGTTCCTGCATCACCTGCTGCCATGCACTGGCTCCGTCATAGGCTTCACCGATAATCCTGAAGCCGAGACGCTCCCAGTCAATCAGCTGGGATATGCCATAGGCAACCCAAGGCTCGTCATCGACGATTAATACTTTTCTCATGTTAGTCGGCCTCCGTCTCATCTAAAGGAATATGAATGGGAAAATCCAGCGTAACAATTGTACCTTGAACAGGGCCGGCCTCAATCTTAAGCGCTGCCTGTCCGCCGTAAAACAGCTTAAGCCGGCGGAAGCTGTTAGCGAGGCCGATCCCGGAGCCCAGCAGTTCTGTACGATGGTCGCCTGTAAGCTCAGCGTGCAGCAAAAAAGCCTGGAGCTGTTCCAGCTTGTCCTCACGGAATCCGATCCCGTCATCTGCGACGACAGCCCGGATGAAGTCTGAATGAACGCTATGCAGCGTAACGGTAACCGTGCCGGGTCCGATTTTACGCTCCAGCCCATGGAAGACAGCGTTCTCAACCAATGGCTGAAGCAGCAGCTTCAGTGTCCTCACCTCGGTTAAGGACTCTTCCACCTCAAAGCGGATCGTGATTTTACCTCTGAAACGAAAGTCTATAATACGGGCATATTCCTGCATATGTGCAATCTCTTCACGGACCGTAACAAAGTTATCCCCTTTAACGGAATACCGGAACAGCCTCGATAAGGAGGAGGTAATTTCAGCAATGTCACCTACCTTGTGATAAAGGGATAAAGCCCGGATACTTTCCAGTGTATTGTACAAAAAATGGGGATTAATCTGATTCCGGTAAGCGGTGATCTCCATCTGTTTGCGGTCCAGCTCGGATTCGTACATTCTCCGCTGCGCATTCTGCACGTCATTGCCCAGCTGTACAATCGAATCCAGCATATGATTGATGCTTGTGCCCAGCACGCCAATCTCATTATGGTAGCTGTTATGGAACCGGGCTTGTCCTCCCCTGCGAGCATACGAGTTTACGAAATCCAAGAGGGCGCGTACGGGGCGCAGCAGCTGGAAATAGAACAGCAGCAGAAACAGCAGAAACACCAGTGAAATCACGGCATAAGCAACAACATTCAGCCGTTTGACCAGATCCAGCTCGGACAGAAGCTCGGCACGGGGGATATCACTGACAATGTTCCAGCCGTTGGCCAGTGTCCTGCTCAGCACAATATAGGTTTTGCCGGAGCTATGCTGATCAACATCCGCAAGCATGCGGGGATCAGGCCCGTCGGAGCCGGTTATGATACGGTCCCGGTCATCGGTCAGGAACAGGCGCGAATGCTCGGTCAGCTTCGATTTGCCTAAGACCGAGGTGAAATTTTTGACGTCCATATAAAATACGCACATACCGCGGTAGTCCTTAAGTACACGGTTATTCTGCAAATTGTACACCGGTACTGAAATGGTATAGAAGGTTCTGCCGGCCTGGTCAGAGGAGCCCAGCTCATATTTAATTTCATCTGCTGATCTTTGCTGCACTGGAGCAAAAGGTTTGCCGATACTGGTGGCGAGCTCCCCTTCCCGGTCGTAGAGCTGGATGCCCATTACCTCTTCCTTCAGGGCCAGTGTGCTGGAGAACTCGGCAATGATCTCCGGGTTCATCAGAATCTTCGTGAGCGGATCGTCGCTGCTTAAGTAGTTTTGCAGGACGGTGCTGTAAAGCAGAGAGTAAGAGATTCCGTCCATATCCTTGAAAAAGTTGGCCAGCGTCTCCTCTACCTGGAGCACGATTTTGTCAGCTGAGTCTGCGACCTGCTTCTCTACTGTACGCTCCGCAATTTTATTAGACACAGCGAACGATACCAGTACGATAATAAACGTTACTCCGATCAAGTAGACCAGTTGTCTGAACAAGCCTACATTGTGAAATGGATTGCGCATAGGTTCCCTCCCGGCGATTCTTGCCCATATCATAACTTATTCTTTATTTGTGCGCATAAAAAGCTTAAAAAGCAGCATTTACCTCCCGGCTCAGATTCTGTTGATAAATTAGTGACTGCTTGTGGGATACAGGGAAAATCAGTAAAATGTCAAAGAGGTTATCTGAAGTATATTGTGTGAAATACCATTAGCTGGGATGATAAAGGTTGCCTGGGGATTATGATCTGCTCTACAGAATGGATGTCAGGAGGAATAGAGTTGAGCAAATACTTGCTGAAGCTGCTTGCATATAGTCTGGTGCTGGGCATTCTGCCTACGATCATTATCGGCTTTGCCTCCTATTCTACAGCTTCAAGGGATATGGAGACGAAGGTCAAGGAAATGAATATGCAGTGGCTGGATCAGACGCAGATGCGTGTCGAGCAGATTCTCAGAACCACAGAGAAATCAGCCACACAGTTTGCCAACTCCTCTCTTGTCAGGGAGTCCATAAGCAGCCCGTTATCTTCAAACAACTTTGAAGCCGTCCGCCAGCTAACCAAGGAGCTGTATAACCTGCAGTCAAGTGATGCCATTATTACACAGGCGTATCTGGTCAGCCTGGAGCAGAACTGGGCGCTTAACCTGAATGTAATGAAGCCGCTGGATCAGCTGGAGAACTACGAGGATTTTCTGGAGAATGCCAGACAGCCCAAAAGCATCTTCTGGTATACGGGGGTCTCGGCTTCCGGTACCGATGATTTATACGAACCTGTGGAAACGATTACATTAGTGCATAAAATCCCTATTCTGCCGCGGACCAATGAACCTCAGGGGCTGCTGGTCGTTAGCATTGTTCTATCGGAAATCCAGGATGTCATGCAGCTATCCTCCAATGTATCCAGCCGGAATTATATTCTGGACCGGACGGGGACCGATATTCTGGCAGCCGGACCGGATAAGGCCAGATACAAAGAGATTAACAGCGGGGTGCTTGACCGGCTTAACGCTGATGCGGAACGGCCGACAGGAATACTGAATACGAAGCTGGACGGAAAAGAAGCGGCTGTCATGTACCGTTCCTCAGGCTATAACAGCTGGACCTATATCTCGGTGGTGGATATCGGGGAGATCAAAAGGGATACGCAAAAAATAGCCGGATTCACAATTCTGGTATGCCTGACTATCCTGCTGTTTGTTGTTACTATAGCTCTGTATGGAAGCCGCAGAATGTATCTGCCTATCCGTAATCTGCTGAAGGTGGCGCGGACCTACGGGGATTCCGATTCAGACCAGCGTACCCCGCGCAGCCGGGATGATCTTGAATACATCAAGTCGAGCTTTCAGTCCCTTGCCGGATCACGGGATCTGCTGGAGAAGCAGATAACGGGCCAGACCAGCCATCTGAAGGAATATTTCGTATTAAAGCTGCTCACCGGCCAGATCAGCGAAAACGACTATTTATTCCGCTCAGACAAATACGGCTTTCCTGAAGGCTGGAAGAGCCTCGGGGTGCTTGCCCTGCAGATTGATAATCTGCAGGAGACCCGCTGCCGGGAGGAGGACCGTGAGCTGCTGCTCTATGCGGTCAGCAATATTGCCCAGGAGGTGCTGCCTGCCTCGCTCCGTTTTCCGCCGATTACGCTGAACGGTTCTCAGGTTACGCTGATTGCTACGGATAAGGAAGACAGGGAGGCGGTTAGAAAGATTCTGTATGAGGCTGCAGAGTGTATTAAGCTAAATGCCGAGAAGGTGCTGCAGATTAAGGTGAGCATCGGAATCAGCAATCCGTATGTCCAGCTTACTGATACCGTCTACGCCTATGCAGAAAGCCTGAATGCCCTGAAGGCACGGATCAGTCTGGGACCGGAAATTATTATTCATTACGGGGATACCGGGAACCATGCAGCAGACAGTCATTATGAATACTCCCATCTGAAAATTCTCGAGGACCGGGTGATCTACGCCATCAAGGAGATGCAGCCGGACAGCGCTTCTGAGCTGCTGGGCCAGTATCTGGACACCCTCGTCCATAAGGACCGCCCGCTGTATGAGCATCAGACCATGCTGCTGCAGCTGGCCTCCGGCATCCTGCGGATCGCCCAGGAGCAGGGAATTCCGGTCAAGCAGGTGCTGGAGGGGGAGAGCAGCCTGAGAACCATTTTTCAGCTGCAGACCCGGGAGGAGATCATTCACTGGTTTGAATCCAGATTGTTCAGGCCTCTAATCAGGCTGCTGTCAGACAGCTCCAGAATCCAGTACGTGAAAATTGCCGACAGGCTGGTGAGTCTGATTCATGAGCAGTACGATCAGGATATTACACTGGAAATGTACTCGAAGCTGCTGAGCTATCATCCGGTGTACTTAAGCCGTATTTTCAAGCGGGAGATTGGAGTCTCGTTCAGCGATTACCTGACAGACTACCGGATGAAGATGGCCAAGGAGATGCTGGAGACGACGGATATGAGGATAGCGGAAATCAGCGAGAAAATAAAATACAAAAATATCAGCTCGTTTATCCGCAGCTACAAGAAAACCTATCAGATTACCCCGGGCCAATACCGGGAGAATATGATGAATGGAGTCCAGGAATGAAAATAAATCTCTGCCGTGGTGTAGCTATCCTGATGCTGCCGGCTCTTCTTGCCGGCTGCGGGCCTGTGGACGGAAGCTCCAGGCAATCCGCCGGCCCGGCTCCCTTTCGTCTGTCCATAGGTGCCACCCTGATCGGTGAGCTGCCGCCCAACAATAATGTAGTAGAGCAGGCAATTGAAGCTTATACGGGCACCGAGCTGCAGATTGACTGGATTCCGATGTCTGCTTATGACGATAAGCTGAGGCTGATGATTGCTGCCGGCGAGCTCCCCAAGCTGGTTAAGCTGGGCTATACACCGGACTATATCAGCACGATCAAAGCCGGCCAATTCTGGGAGCTCGGGCCGCTGCTGAAGGATTACCCTCATTTATCAGTACTGGACAGCGAGTACTACAGCAATATCTCGGTGGAAGGGCGGATCTATGGCATCCCCATTGTCCGTGATCTCGGCCGGGCGACCATCCAGTACCGCAAGGACTGGTTCGATAAGCTGGGCCTGAAGGTGCCGGTTACGCTGGAGGACTGGTATACTGTCGTGCGCGCGATGACCCTGGAGGACCCTGACGGGAACGGGAAGCAGGATACGTACGGCATGGTGCTGGATAAAAGATTCAATCAGGATGTCAGCTCGATGCTGACCCGGATTTCCGTCTCCCAGGGCGGGCCGAACAAGTGGCTGGTGGAGAACGGCAAGTTTACCCCCGAATTCCTGACCGGTACCTTTTATGAAACGATGCAATTATTCAGAAGGCTCTACGCGGAGAAGCTGATCAATTCTGATTTTGTAGTTATCGATAATAATGAAGCCTCCAGAATCTATGATTCAGGCCGTGCGGGTATTCAGATCTCCGGAGGGAACGTCCAGAGCTGGATGGATAAATTAATTAAGACAGTGCCGGACGCCAAAGTGGATGTAGCCTTTCTTGCCGGACCGGCAGGCATCCGTCTGCCGGGTGAGCCGGGCAATGCCGGGTTCTTCGCAGTTCCCAAGGATTCTGTAAAAACACTGGAGGAGGTCAGGCAGATCCTCGAATTTCTCGACAAGCTGTTTGAGCCTCCGATGCAGACCGTCATTACAAGAGGAATTGAAGACCGGCATTGGTCTGACCAGGGAGATTATGCCGAGATTACGGACCGCACGCTGGATCTGAGAGAGGTGAAGCCGTACCGGGATCTGCTGCCCAATCTGGCAGAGTATCAGCGTTCGATTAAGCCGGTCCGTCAGCCTGAGCTGTACCAGAAGAATCAGCAGATCGGCAAAATGAACCGGGAATATACCGTAGACAATCCGGCCCTGACACTGGAGTCGGACACCTATAGAGAAAGAGGCAAGGAACTGGAGACCATTATTCTGGATGCCCAGACCAAATTCATTATGGGCATGATCGATGAGGAGGGCTGGCGGGCGGAGCTGGCCAAGTGGCAGGCGGCAGGCGGCACTCAAATGTGTCTTGAATATGAGCAGGCCTACAGCAGCAGGGCGGCGGAATAACCGGCGGGTTGAGATCACGGATCTCGCCCGTTTTTTTTTGTTTATATCACGCTATAACCATGGTTATCTGGAGTCAACGGTAAAGGATATATGAAGGCTATAGCAGGCTGCGGAATCTCCGGAAAGCCTTATGGGCAGCGGCCGGACAGCTACAGCAATGAACAGGTTGCCCCAGCCTTATAGCCGGTCAAGGCAATCTGAAATAAGATGGGGCCAGAAACCAAACAGGACCATAAGGAGGTTACAAAAGGTGAAGCAGAATGTCTCAACTTCTGCAGGGACGCCCGGCATTAAAGCCCCCAGGGGCAAGGCGGGTACCCTGCTGCGGGATATTATCCGGGACAAGTGGCTGTATCTGATGCTGCTGCCCGGTGTCATCTATTTCATTATCTTTAAGTACGTCCCGATGTACGGGGTATCGATGGCTTTTATGGATTATAAGCCGTACACCGGTTTTCTGGGCAGCCCTTGGGTGGGCCTCAAGCATTTTGAACGGTTTTTCTCGGAGCCGCAGTTCGGCATGCTGTTCCGCAATACGGTTATTCTGGCAGTCTACAATCTGGTATTCTTTTTCCCGATGCCGATTATCCTCTCCCTTATGCTTAATGAGGTAAGGAGAGCCAAGTTCAAAAATTTCGTGCAGACCCTGATCTATATTCCGCACTTTGTCTCATGGGTCGTGGTTGTCGGGATCTTCTATATTCTGCTAACAACGGAGAATGGGGTCCTGAATGAGCTTCTGTATCGGATTACCGGCGAAAAAATAGCCTTCCTGCTGGAAGCGGAATGGTTCCGGACGATGATTATCACCCAATCGATCTGGAAGGAAATCGGCTGGGGAACGGTCATATTCCTGGCTGCCCTGGCCGGTGTCGATCTGCAGCAGTATGAAGCAGCACGGATTGACGGGGCCAGCCGCTGGCGCCAGCTGTGGCATATTACACTGCCAGCGATACGCAGCACAATCATCATCCTGTTTATTCTGCGGCTGGGCAACTTCCTGGATTCCGGGTTTGAGCATATCTTCCTGATGATTACGCCGACCAACCGCGAGGTGGGGGAAGTATTCGATACCTACGTGTATACCAAAGGGATGACCCAGGCCCAGTACAGCTACAGTGCGGCGGTCGGATTGTTCAAATCGGCAGTAGGGCTGGTGCTGGTATTAGGGTCGAACTGGCTCGCCAAAAAATTCGGAGAAGAAGGGGTCTACTGAACCCGCTGCATGAACAAGGAACGGAGGAGGAGTATTCTACTATGCTTCAAGATAAAACCATCGGTAACCGGATTTTTGACATTATCAATTACACGCTGTTAATTCTGATCGCGCTGGTCTGTGTGCTGCCCTTTGTATATGTGCTGGCGGTTTCCTTTACCAGTCCGGCAGAAGTCGCGAGGGGCGGGTTAATCCTGTGGCCGAAGGAATGGTCGCTGGCCTCGTACCGGTATATTTTCTCAACGGATACGCTGTTCCGCAGCATGCTGGTGTCCATCTACATTACGGTAGTGGGGACTTTCATCAATCTGCTGTTCACTTCACTTATGGCCTATCCGCTGGCAAAAGCAACACTCAGAGGCCGCCAGTTCATTCTGCTTGCTGTACTGTTCACCATGCTGTTCGGCGGGGGCATGATTCCTACATACTTCGTAGTCAAGGCGATGGGGCTGACGAACAGCCTGTGGTCGCTGATGATCCCGAATGCGATCAGCGCCTTTAACCTGATTGTGCTTAAAAATTTCTTTCAGCAGATTCCTGACGGCCTGGAGGACTCGGCACGGATCGACGGCTGCACCGATGTAGGCGTGCTGTTCCGGATTGTGCTGCCGCTCTCGATGCCGGCGATGGCTACCTTTGGCCTCTTTTATGCGGTCGGTCACTGGAACCAGTTCTTCAGCGCCATTCTGTATATCAACGACAGCCGGCTGTATCCGATTCAGGTACTGCTCCGCCAGATCGTTATTTTAGCGCAGGGCAGCATTGGTGACACCTCGATTGACAACATAGAGATTCAGCCGCTGACGATACGGATGGCCGTAATCGTGTTTGCTACCGTTCCTATTCTGCTGGTCTATCCGTTCCTCCAGAAGCATTTTGCCAAAGGGGTAATGCTCGGATCGGTTAAGGGCTAAGAGGGCTAAAGATGCTTGCAAGGCAATGAACAGGCTATGAATGCTGTAGCTCCTGATAAACGGGCGTTACAGGCTTACCATAGAAATTTCTACAACCGGAGGGGTTAGGTTAATGAAGAAAAGAATGGCGTTACTAATGGGAGGCGCGTTACTGGCCACATCTGTATTGTCGGCATGCGGCAGCAATAATGGACAGAATGCGGCAGGCGGCAAAACGGATGCGGCTAAGGGTAACAGTAATGCACCTGCTGTGGAGGACACTTCACCGCTGGAGCTGTCCATTGCCGTACACCAGGCCGCTGAGGCGCCTGCCAAGGGAAATCCGATGGAGCAGGCTATTGAGAAATATACAAATACCAAGCTCAGCTTCCAGTGGATTCCGAATTCGGGCTATGACGAAAAAATTAACGTTATGATTGCCTCAGGAGAGCTTCCCAAGATCCTGAAGGTCAGCTATGTTCCAACCATTATCAGTGCCATGCAGGCTGATGTGTTCTGGGAGATTGGGCCGTATCTGAAGGATTATCCGAATCTTGCTGCCCAGCCTGAGACTTACTATAACAATATTAAAGTTGACGGAAAGCTGTACGGACTGCCGGTATTCCGCAGTGTAGGCCGCGCTGTTCTGCAGTACCGCAAGGACTGGTTCGATGAATCCGGACAGAAGGTTCCAAAGACGCTGGACGAGTGGTATAACGTGCTGAAGGCTGTAGCGGAGAATGACCCGGACAAGAACGGGAAGAAGGATACCTACGGAATCATGCTGGATAAGAACTACAATCAGGGTGTGGCTTCGACCTTAACCCGATTCTCTGTTATGCAGGGCGGCCCGAATAAATGGGAGGCCGATGAGCAGGGAAACTTCACTCCTGAGTTCATGACAGATGTATTTAACGATACGCTGGATTTATTCAGACGGCTGTATGCCGAGAAGCTGATCAATCAGGATTTTGCTGTGACCGATGCTCAGACCATCGATAAGGCATATGAAGCCGGCCGGGTAGCGCTGCGCATCTCCGGGGGCAATGCCCAGTCCATGCAGACCAATCTCGTGAAGGTTGTGCCTACCGCCGTTATGGATGCGGCTGCACTGGAAGGGCCTGGCGGAATCCGGGTTCCTGCCGAGAGCGGAAATGCCGGAATATTAGCATTGCCGAAGTCCTCCGTTCAGGATGAAGCGGAAATGAAACGGGTGATGACGTTCCTCGATCAGCTGCTCGACAAGGAAATGGTCAATCTGATCAATAAAGGGATCGAAGGGACACATTATTCAGTAGAAGGGGATTTTACCCTTCCGCTGGATAAGGATGCGGATGCCAAGGAAGTGAAGCCTTACCGGGACACGCTGCTTCAGCGCGGAGAGTCCTATAATATGGATAAGCCGATGAAGCAGACAGAGCTGTTCCAGAAGAACAATAAAATCGTATCAGACAACGAACAATATGTCGTGTCCAATCCGGCCCTTACGCTGATCTCGACTACCTATACAGAACGCGGAAGCGAGCTTGAGCAGATGATCACGGACGCGGAAACCAAGTATATCATGGGCAAAATTGATGAAGCGGGCTGGAACGCCGAAATTGAGAAATGGAAGCAGGCCGGCGGCAGCAGCCTGATGGAAGAGTATAAGGAAGCTTATCTGAAAAACAAATAAGATTTGCCGGCTGGAGTAGAACCGTCTTATGAACCTGGAAAGGAAGTAAGGCGGTTTTTTAGAGTAAGCATGAAATCGCTTATATGAGCACCGGTTTATCAATTTTGAAACAAGGAGGACACACATGTACAAGCAGATGAAAAAAGCCATGAGCCAGCTCATGGTGCTTGTGATGCTGGTAACGGCTGTGTTTGGCCTGCAGCCTGCCTCCGCAGAGGCGGAGGGCAATGCACAGGGCGGCCAGGTCGAGGTATGGGACTTCGGAGGCGTACAGGCAGCGGGAGATTCCTATATCAATCACATTACAGTGGATACACTAAATGGTTTAGGCTCCTTTATCGGGGCCGGCTGGTTCAGGGAGAATACCGCGTTCGGCGGCTTAACGGTAATGACCCCAGCCGGGGGCGGTTACCACAGGCTGTATTATTACGACGGTGAAGTGAACGGCGCATTATCCTACGGCAAGCCTACCACCAAGACCTTCAGCGACGGCTATGTCAGCAAGGGCTCTGTCTATTCTGCCGGCAACGGGGATGCTTCAGCCAAATACATCCGGCTGGAGAATGTGAAAGCCGGAGACAAAATAACAGTTTACGGGTTTGTTACCAACGGGTCCGGGCCGGCTACCGTTAATTTTGCCCTGACCAGCAGCACTACCGGTGAAGTGGTGACCAGCAGCACCGACCCGTTTACTTCAGCGGGGCAGATCCTTGAATATCATGCACTGGCCTCGGGAACCCTGCAGCTGTTTTATTCGGAGTCAGGGAGCTATAAACCCAATGTGGCCCGCATTACCAGAACACCGGGTGTCACAGTATCCGGTACGCTGGGCCTGAATGGGCATGCGCTTTCCGGTCATTCCATTGTTTTTCAGAATCAGTCCACCGGGGAGCTGCTGCCGGCTGAGCTTGCTGCTGACGGCACTTACACGGCTGCTCTTACAGCAGGCTACACGTACACCGCCGTTCTCCGTGGCGTCAGCTCTGAGTATGCCATTTCGGATACCTCCAAGAGCGTAGCCGTTACGCTTGCTGATCTGGGCAGCGGCATTAAGAATGTCCATTTAAATGTGGTAAAAACCTCCATGGCGAAGCTCAGCGGTACCCTTAGCGGATTTGAGTCAGGCTACAGCCTGAACAGTCTGAAGGTTACCCTGGTTCCGCCCCAGGGAAGTCTTGCTCCGGTTGTAGAAGCTGTACTGGATACTGCAGCGCTGACTTACTCGGCAGATCTCCGTGCCGGAGAACGTTATACCCTTACCCTTTCCGGCGTGAATGATTACGTGCTTACAGGCGAAGCGGACGTTAACATCAGCAAGGATAACGTGCGGCCCGTCACGGTTGCGAAGGCACCGGTTTATAACGCAACGGGTGCTTTTACCGGATTGCCGTCCGGGGTCACCGTCAGCAGTCTCAAATTTACGAATCTAAATGACGGGTACAGCTATACCGGAAACGTTACGAGCGGCGGTTACTCAGTCAAGCTGAGGGATGGCGCCTATGCAGTGACCGCAGTTTGCTCTGACCCTGCCTACACAACTGCAGGACACACCGTTATTAAGGGAAGCGGCGCGGTAAAGGAGCTCAAATTCTCAACCTCCAAGGCTCCGGCTGCTCTTCCGCTGGTTCAGGATCTGTATGTGGGCGACAGCGCCAAAGAGTATAATTTCAGCTCGGTCAAGGAGGCACTGGCAGCAGCCGCGAGAATGAATCCTTCCAGCGAGG
The DNA here is from genome assembly GCF_000723885.1 of Paenibacillus camerounensis. Taxonomy (GTDB): domain Bacteria; phylum Bacillota; class Bacilli; order Paenibacillales; family Paenibacillaceae; genus Paenibacillus_AQ; species Paenibacillus_AQ camerounensis. The sequence continues at coordinate 39,284 of NZ_CCDG010000026.1, read as the reverse complement.
CTGAGCGGATTACGATCCATATTGCCCCCGGCACTTACCGGGCTCAGCTGAAAATCGCCACTCCTTACATCAGCCTCGTCAATGCCGATCCGGGTAAGGAGGTTAAAATCACGTGGTACTACGGGGTTGGCTACGATTATTACAGCGCAGGCCCGGATGGGCTGTACAATGAGGACCGGGCTTTTGATAAATACCTGAAGGGCAATCCGGGCAGCTTCAAATGGGGAGCCACCGTGTTTGTTACAGGTGCTGCCACCGGCTTCCGGGCAGAGAACATCGTGTTTGAGAATTCTTTTAACAAGTACATTACTGAGGAGGAGCTGGAGGACGGAGTTGAGGTCACAACGATTAACACGCCTACCAATCTGACTCCAAGAACAGCTTCCCTGGATGCCAGATCGAGAGGGGCAACGGAACGGGCGGCTGCCATCGCGGTCGAAGCCGATCAGGCTGAATTCTATAAATGCTCCTTTTTGTCCAACCAGGATACGCTGTTCACGGGCAACACCCGCCAGTATTACAAGGACAGCTTCATAGAAGGGAACACCGACTATATTTTCGGCTCGGGCAACGTTGTATTCGATAACAGCACGCTTAACTTCACAGGCTACAGCGACCAGGATTCGGGAGGCCATATTACAGCAGCCAAGCCTTCTTCCGCAGCTGATCCGTCCTTTCACGGCTATCTGTTCAGGGACAGCATAGTCACTGGCAGCTCTGCTAATAACTACAAGGCATCCGGGGATTTCGGGAGACCGTGGGGACAGGATGCCAAGGTGACCTTTCTGGATACCAGACTGGAGAACAGCTCCATCATCTATCCGGAGGGCTGGGCCGGCATGAGCGGCTCCGTTCCGGAAAAGGCAGATTTCTATGAATACAACACGACCTATAACGGTATGCCGGTAGACACTTCAGCCAGAAAAGGGAAGGTGCTTAGCGCCGCATCGGCTGTGGTCGATGTGACCCGATACTTCGGCGCGGACTGGGTGCCTCATTACTATGAGCCGGGTACCTTGACACCGCCTGTGCTGCAGGCTGACTCCGTCAGCGAATCCCGGTCCATAATCAGCTGGCAGGGCGCACTCAGCAGCATCGGCTCCATCCTATATGAGGTATATCAGGATGGAGAGAAGGTCGCCACAACAACTGAAGCTACTTATACGGCGGATAATCTGGCTGCGCTGACGAGCTACACCTTTAAGGTCAATGCCGTCAACACTGCCGGAAATACGGCGGAAAGTAATGCTGTAGAGATTACTACCGCCGAGCAGGGACTGCCTGCTGCACCGGTCATAACGGCTGAACCCGGCGACGGGAATGCCACGATCTCCTGGTCAACAGTAACAGGTGCTACCTACTATACCGTCAAAGGCAGGTCTGCCGGCAGTGACGGATATGACCTGCTGCATACGGTTAGCCCGGCAACGGTTACCTCTTATACGTACTCGGAGTTAACCAACGGAACCGCCTATCATTTTGTTGTCTCCGCTTCCAATGAGCACGGGGAAGGCCCGGATTCCAATGAAGCTGCAGTAACCCCGGAAGCCGGAGCTGCACCCGGCACGGTTATTAAACCGGAGGATTTCACCGGCTATGACATCGGCAGTCCCGGCACACCGGGCTCATCAAGCTTTGATGGAGATACCAACCTGTTCACGCTGACCGGTTCAGGAACGGGAATCAATAAGAATGCCACCGGACTGGATCAGTTTTATATGAAGGCAGTCAAGGTCAAGGGTGACTATACGATCAGCGCCAAAGCGGTCTACAGTGAAGGCCAGCTGGGGGCGATGAGCTTAACGCTCAGAGAGAGCCTGGACCCGAACAGCTACCATTACACACAGGCAGCTACCGCTACAGGCGGACGAAAAATGTTCCGGTACAGCGGCTCCTCCAACGGCTCCAATTCGGTAATGCCCGTGAAGGGAACAGCCTACCTGCAGATCACCAAAACCGGCGACAAAATCCTGTCCATCGTCAGCACCCTGCCGATCCCGGCTAATCCGGTTGCCTCGGAGACGCTTGCGATCAGTACAGCAACCGCCAGCCAGCTGGGCCTGGATGAGAACGGGAATCCCAAGGAGCTGTATGCGGGGCTGATGGTGAATGCCGCCAATGCAGCTTCTTCCCTTACGGCTGTATTCGAGGATGTCAGAATTGTGATGGCTGATGGAACGGTGCTGTTCGATGCCAATGCCGGCAAGCCGGTCGCGCCGAAGAATGTCCAGGCCAAGCCTTATAATGCGGGCGCCCGGATTACCTGGGATGCGTTAAATACAGCCGCTTCCTATACGGTACAACAAAGCATAAGCCCGGAAGGGCCGTTTACAGAAGCGCTGACCGTCGGAGGCTCCGTATATGAAGCTTTCGTTACAGGGCTGGATAATGACAGAACCTACTATTTTGCCGTCACTGCAAAGAATGCCAGCGGGGAAAGCGTGCCGTCACAGGTGGTAAGTGTATCGCCTGACGCTTCAGCGGATTTGCCTCCGGTTGTTACGATGACTTCGGCTGAGCCGGCCGCCGGGGTGTTCAGTGCCCTGCTGCCGCTAAGCGGGACCGTGGATAAGGAGAGCATCCTGACCATCAGAAATAACGGGATTCCTGAAAAGCTGAACGGGACGGAAGAGCATTTACTTTTACACAAAGGGGATACGTTCAGTGCGAAGCTGATTCTGGTGCCGGGACGAAATGAAATTGAAATCAAGGCCACTGATACGTACGGCAATGAAACTGTTATTAATTATGCCGTCACTTACACGTATAGAGCGGGCAGTATTGGCTTCTATGATGCTGAGGGGCAAGCCGTTACTGTACTCGAAGCAGGCCGGGAAATCTGGATACAGGCAGAAGCAGAGAACTATATCGCTGCCACCAAAGATGTCCTGCTGTTTGCCGGACTGTATGACGAACATAACAACCTGATCAAATTCATCAGTGCGGCTGAGACCCTGTACAGCGGTGAGACAGATACCCTCTACGCCCGGCTGAGGCTTCCTGATGATGTGAGCGGCTATACGCTAAAAGCCTTTGTCTGGGACAACATGACTGACATGCAGCCTCTGTCTGAAACGGCCGAGTTACAATCCAATTAATCTGCAGGAGGATGAACCATGAAGAAAAGGATGATCTCAACTGCGTTATGTGCGCTGCTGGGCGCTTCATTCCTGGCGGATGCCGTGCCTGCTCATGCTGCCCAGGCGCCGGCGGCTATACCGGCGTTTCCGGGGGCTGAGGGCGGGGGAATGTATGCCAGCGGCGGCCGGGGCTATGACGTCTATGAAGTAACCAATCTGAATGATTCCGGGCCGGGGTCCTTGAGAGAGGCGATCAGCGGAGATAACCGAATGGTCGTATTCCGGGTGTCCGGGACGATTCAGCTGGCAAGCCCGCTCGGCTTCACCAACAGAAAGAACATTACGGTTGCCGGACAGACCGCTCCGGGAGACGGGATTTGCATTGCCGGCTTTAACACCGATATCAGCAGTGCAACCAATATTATTATCCGGTATTTAAGATTCAGACCCGGTTCGGCCAACATCTCCAGTGAGCCGGATGCCCTGGGCGGCCGGGGCTCAAATTATGTGATGATTGATCATGTCTCAGCCGGCTGGTCGACGGACGAAGGATTATCCTTTTATGAGAATAACAATCTGACCGTGCAGTGGAGCATCATCAGCGAAAGCCTTACTTTATCCGGGCATGTAAAAGGAAAACACGGGTACGGCGGGATCTGGGGCGGGAATGCGACAACCTTCCACCACAATCTGCTTACCAGCCATACCAGCAGAATGCCGAGAATCGGAAACGGCAATACGCCCGGTAATATCACGATGTCTAACAATGTGATTTACAACTGGGGCTTTAACAACACCTATGGCGGCTTAACCACACTGCAGTCCAATGTCATTAATAACTACTACAAGCCGGGGCCCTCTACCCTCCAGTCCGTAAAAGGCAGAATCATCAATCCCGGTGACGGTGAGTTTTTTGTGGACGGGAATTACATGTACGGCAGCCCGGAGATCAGCGCGGACAACAGCAAGGGGATTCAGAATGCAATCCCGGCTACGGTTCTCTCCAACGCCCCGTTTCAGAATGACAGCTATACAACCGTAAAGATCACGGATGCCGGGCAGGCGTACCAGGATGTGCTGGACATGGCTGGTGCGGTGCTGCCAAGAAGAGATGCCGCAGACGCCAGGGCCGTGCAGGATGTAATAGACGGAACCGGCCGGACGATCAACCGGGAATATGAGGTGGGCGGTTACCCGGAATTACGATCCGCTGAGGCTCCGCTGGACAGCGATCATGACGGCATGCCGGATGCCTGGGAAGAGGCTAATGGCCTGAATAAGCTGGACAAAGCGGACGGCAAAACGATCAGTCCGAACGGGTACAGCAATCTGGAGAATTATCTGAACAGTCTGGCCGATATGGCCCATACTGCAGACAATCCTGTGGTCAAGCTGAAATCACCTGTGTATAACGCTTTGTTTGCCGAGGGCGGAGCCATCCGGATGGATGCAGAGGCTGCAGACAAGGACGGCATTGCCAAGGTGCAATTTTACAGCAATGATGTGCTGCTGGGGGAAGTAAAAAAGGCCCCGTACAGCTTTACTCTGGACAATGTGAAGGACGGCACTTATTTTATCTCGGCGCGTGCCTACGATACGAAGGGAAATGTGGCCCAGTCCACCTCCCTGCCGGTGCATGTCAACGGTCCCGAGGTGACTACGGGCTGGACTTCCGCGGATATCGGCAATACGCCGGTGAAGGGCAGCGGAAGCCTGGACGGCTCCGGTACGCTGACTGTGAAAGGGTCCGGAAAAATCACCGGCCGCAGCGACAGCTTCCATTATGTATACCAGCCGGTCAGCGGCAATGCTTCCTTAACCGCCAGACTGGATTCCATTGCCCTGCTGGACAACAACGCTATTTCGGGCCTGATGATCCGGGACAGCCTGGAGCCGGACGCAGCTGCAGCGGTGATCAGCACCTCCATTGTGAAGGCAGACCGGGATGAGCTGGGCAACGGCGATAAGGATGATACGTTCTATGCCACCTACTTCTCATCGCGGATGAACAAAGGGGAGACTATCCGCACACTGAACAGTGCCGATTATCCGCAGGATTATTTGCCGAGCTTAACCGATAACACGTTGCCGATCTGGCTGAAGCTGGAGCGTGTAGGGGATACCATTGTTGCTTTTACCTCCTATGACGGTGAGCATTGGAACGAGCTGTTCAGGGATACCTTTGCTATGGATAAGGAGGCTTATATCGGATTTGCCGTCGACGGGACCCAGCCTGCAATAGGGGATAAATATTACAACACGGCTAAATTCTCGAAAGTGCAGCTCAGCAGCTCCTTTACGGTAACGGATGTTAAGCTTACAGATGCCCTGGGCAATCAGGCAACGGAGCTGGCTCCGGGGCTGACCGCAGCAGCCGCAGTTACCGTTGAACGGAATTCCATTGCTGCCCCGGAGGGAGTCATTGTTATCCAGCTGTGTGACGCAGAGGGCAATATTCTCTCCTCGTCTTATGTGAAGTCAGCCTTTGGGGTGAACGGGACCAAGACTGTAAAAGCCATCTTCAGCACTCCCCTGCAGCTGACAGGGCTGCAGATTAAGGCTTATGTGGTCAACAATGTGCAAGAAGGGCAGCTCATTTCCAACGAGAAGTCCATGCAGTTAGGAGGAGGCTTATGAACAAGAGGATCTTCAGAGCATGCATAGCATGGATCATATTCTCATTACTGGTGCTTCCATTCGGCAGTGCCGGTGTATCTGCAGACGCAGCCTTAACAGCCAGCCTGGAGGTAGATCATAATACAGCAGCAATCAAGGTTACCAGTACAGCCAATGAGCAGGACACAGTAACGGTTTTGATTATGCAAAAGCAGACCGGGTCCATCGCCTATATGAATCAGGCTGAGCTGAAAAACGGACAGCACACCTTTCAGACCGTGCTTCCAAAGGGAGAATATTGCGGCTCCGTGAGCTCGGCCGGCAGCGGGAAGGCAGAGCTGCAGGCTTTCACGGTTGAGCATACCGAGACGATAACCGGCTTCAGGCCTTTGCAGGCTATTACAGTTGCCAAAGGCGGCAAGCTTGTACTGCCCGGCTCCGTGATTGCTGTATTCGACAGCGGGGCTAACCGGGAGGTAGGGGTGAAATGGTCCGGAGTGCCGGATACCGGTACAGCCGGCCAATTCACGGTTACCGGTAATGTGAACGGAAGCCTGCAAACCGTGGAGCTGGTGGTAAAGGTCGGCGGAACGGCAGCAACACCGACTCCAACACCAACATCAACACCGGCGCCGACCGCCTCGCCTGCTGCGACAGCGCCACCTGTACCAGGGGGGCAACCCGGCGCAGCAGCGACACCGAAGCCATCGCTTTCGGCAGACAGCTCTGCCATCACGCTGACTGCGGTGCTTGATCCGGGAACGGCTGTCGCGAAGGCAGAGGTCTCTGCAGCAGCCGTCAGCACAGCCTTGTCCAAGGCGGCAGCGGATGCTAGAGGAATCAGAACGGTGGAGATTATTGTAACGCAGGCAGAAGGAGCCAAGGCGTATGAGCCGGTGCTGCCGGCCAGCCTGTTTGCAGGAGATCTGAAGCAGGTGATCCGGCTGGTTACTCCGGTTGGAACTGCTGAGCTGTCCGGAAATATGTTCGAAACTGCGCTTACAGCAGGAAACTCCACTGTTTCCGTGGTTATCGGCTTAGCGGATGCGGCGGCAATAAATGACCCGTCGCTGAGAGAAAGCGCCAGCGGTAAACCCGTCATCGAGCTGACTGCGAAGGTTGACGGCGCAGCCATTGAATGGAGCAGCAAAAATGCACCGGTTAAAGTATCTGTTCCATACACACCTAAGCAGGACGAACTTAACGGCAGTGAACATATCGTAGTCTGGTATATTGATCCGGCGGGGAAGACAGCCAAGATACCTAATACCAGATATGATGCGGCGGCAGGGAGGGTAACCTTTAGTACTACGCATTTCAGCAAGTTTGCCGTTTCCTATGCATCCAAGACTTTTGCTGATGCCGCTAAATATACATGGGCGCAGCAATCCATAGAAGCACTGGCCTCCAAAGGGGTAATTAACGGGATTTCGGATACGTCCTTTGCCCCCGAAGCGGACATCACCCGGGCGGATTTCCTGGTTATTCTGGTAAGGGGCCTGGGACTTACAGCCAGCTTCAGTGATAACTTCAGCGATGTTAGTCCTGCGAAATACTACTATGAAGCATTGGGAATGGCCAGGGAGCGGGGGATTACAGACGGAGCGGGCAATAACCTCTTCAAGCCGGATACGCCGATCTCCCGCCAGGAGCTGATGGTTCTCGGCAGCAGAGCCCTTTCGCTCAGCGGGGCGTCAATACAAGCGGGCAGCGCTGACGATATCCTTAAGTTTAGCGACCGGGCCAAGCTTGCAGCTTATGCGGTGGAGGATGTGGCTGCGATGGTGAAGGAGGGGATCGTCAGCGGCAGCGGAAGCAGGCTCAATCCGCATGCCAATGCGACCAGAGCAGAAGCTGCGGTTATTGTGTACAGGATTATGAATAAGCTGTAGCTACATTATTCTTTATGGAGCGCCTCCCTTGTGGAGGCGCTTTTTGCGTAGATCTTTTTTTACTACCTTTTTATACTATTAAAGACTTCTTTCCAAAAGAGTGCCAACCTGCTTCGCCATGACCTGAGGGGGATGCGGCATCCCGTTAATAATCCACCACTCAATAATTCCCACATAAGCGGTGCCTGTATATTGCAGCATAACAGCTTCATTTAGCTCCGCATTTTTTCCGCTGTCCCTGTCGATTTCATCATTAAAGCCCTTCATTACATATTCAAGCAGCCGGGCTCTGAAGGTAGGGGCGCCTTTGCTTGCCAGCATGGTCGAGAAGAATAAGTAGTTTTTCTCAAAGTATTCAAAAAAAGGTATGAGCCCGTTGCTCCAATCCAGTCTGCATGCCCATTCATCCATCTCGCTTAATTCATCCATATGGGATTCTATCAGTTTATCCAGAAGATCATATTTATCCTGATAGTGAAGATAGATGGTGCCCCGGTTCAGGTTGGCCCTGTCAGCGATATCCTGGATGGTAATTTCATCAAAGCTTTTTTCGCCCATTAGCTCAAGAACCGCTTTTTTTAAAGCCTCTTGTGTTTTAACAATCCTCCGGTCCACTTTTGCCATACGATTTCCACCAAACCTTCTCAGTTAATTGACAATTCAAGCTGATGTGTTGAGATATCAACAGATTGCCTGCTTTTAACCATTGAATCTGTACATTTTAATTCTATAATAATAGACACGAGTTGTTTTAACAAATGTTTATGGTTATACAGCTGCTGTTGGAATTATGGCTAATCTGAATCAATATCTGATTATGTCGGCTGCCCCTGACGCCCCTGACTTTTCTAATGGATTATTTATTTCTGCGTGTAATGTCGGAACGACTGTAGGTGCAGCTGCGGGCGGAGTCTTTATCTCCCAGCTGGGTACACCCTATGTTAATTGGGTAGGCATATTATCCGTAATGCTCGGTCTTGTAACCATTCTATACCGCAGCTACATGCTCTTTTTTTAGCAAAAAGTATGAGGAAATTCATCAGCAGTATGAATGTAAGGCGTGGGTCTGCGGCAGAGTGACCCTGGAGAAGCATGTTACCTTTGGACACAGATTAGAATTAGGCGATGAAGATATACCACCTATCCCGAGAACAGACTACGTAGCGGATCATGCTGCCGATGCCTACGCAATCGCAGTAGACCCTGGCGGGCTTTGGATCAAATATGTGCAGAAGCTGTAAACGGACAGAAAGCATACTCTCTTTTATTTGCTGTTAGCAGGCAGATGAAAGGGAGTTTTTGGTGTGCTGTATATGCTGAATCAACATGAATGCGAATTCAACATCAACTTATGGTTCCGCTTACATGAATACTCTGTAATTGCCCGCAGGACAGGTGCGATAATGGAGGCAGGTAACTTTGGCTTAAGGGGGATGCCGGTGCGGGGAATGTACAGGTTCATCATGAATTATTTTCAACAGGCAACACTGAAAAAAAGAATCATGTTTATTTTTGCAAGCAGTACCCTGGTTCCCTTTATCTGTGTGGTGCTGCTGTCCTATCATACAATGTCTTCGATTCTGTCGGGGAATCTGGAGAACGGTGTACGCAGTAATCTGAAGCAGGCCGAATTATCGCTGGAACGGACGATCAGCAACCTCAATCATGTTAGCCAGCAGCTTGCGCTCCAGGGAAGCGTCGGCAAAAAGGTAGATGAGCTGCTCACCTCTGACAAGCAGTTTGAGCGGGCTGTGCTGACAGAGGAGATTAATACAGAGCTTAACCTGATTTCTTTTACCAACCCTACGATTGGCCTGATGATGTATTACTCTGCAGACAGTGAAGGCTATATGTTCAACACTACCAACGTTAAGGAGAATTATGAACCCGGACGGCTGCCGCTGCTGGCTGAGTATTTCCGGATTTCCTACTTCGGTCCGCATATCAGCAATGAGCGGTTCAATGATGAATATGTTGTCTCGGCGCTGCGCAAGGTGGATTTGCCCGGTAATCCGGATGATATGTATGTGTACGTGGAGTCGGGCTTCAAGATGACCCCCTCGATCTTTGAGAATAATCTGGAGGATTCCTCCTATTACCTGATTCTCGATAATGATAAGCGGATTGCTTTCAGTGATGTGCCTGCACATTTTGCGGTGGATGATTATTTTGAGGATGGCGGGAGCAGCTTAGGGTCAGGCCTGCAGAACGGCTATTACTGGTTTGAGAGCACGAGCAATCAGGGCTGGAGCGTCGTCTCTCTGATTCCCATGAACGAATATAACCAGGAGAAGAACCGCTGGGTTATTCAGATGACCTATCTGTTCCTGCTGTTTCTGGCTGTGAGTCTGCTGATTGCCTGGTTTCTCTGGAAAATGGTCTATGTGCCGCTGCAGCAGTTCAATCATCAGATCAAGTCTATTACGCAGCGCAATACGGCGCTTGCCGAGGTTCCGCGCATCAAGCTTCCCGAATTCGATTTCCTGCTTAAGCAGCTGCAGAATATGAAGAATCAGATAGCCGGGCTGATCCGGGAGGTGGAGATCAAGGAGAAGGGGCGGGCAGACCTGGAGGTGGAGAAGCTGCTGTACCAGATCAATCCGCATTTTTTGATGAATACGCTGGATACGGTCCACTGGCTGGCGGTGATGAACGGTCAAAAGGATATCGACAGGCTGGTCGTCTCACTCAACAAGCTGCTGTATTATAATCTGGGCAAAAGAGGACAGGTCTCCACAATCCGTGAAGAGATCGACTCCATCAGGCAGTATCTGACGCTTCAGCAGGTCCGTTATGACTTCAACTTTGATGTGCGGATGCATGTTGATGATGAAGTGCTGGACAACGCAATTCCGCGGTTTATTTTGCAGCCGGTGTTGGAGAATTCCCTGTACCACGGGCTTCATGATGAGGGATACATCCAGGTTGAGGTGAGGAAGGACGGCGGGCAGATTATTATCTCGGTCTATGATAACGGTGCAGGCATTTCGCAGGAGGAGATAGGAAGGCTGCTCCATCAGCAGCAGATTGAACAGCAGAAGGCGGGAATGGGCATCGGCATGAGCTATGTCAAAAGAATGCTTGAGAATCAGTACGGCATACAGGCAAGTCTGGAAATTCACAGCGAGCTGGGCTGCGGTACAACTGTTTTTCTGAAAATACCGGGCCGGGAGGTGCTGCCTAATGATTAAGGTGTTGATTGTAGATGACGATAATCTGGTGCGCAAGGGCTTGAGATCAATGCTGCCCTGGGCAGAGTATGGCATGGAAGTGGCGGGGGAGGCGAAGCACGGAGAGAAGGCGCTGGAATTTCTGGCTGTGCAGGAGGTCGATCTCCTGCTTACTGATCTGGCAATGCCGGTCATGTCCGGGATGGAGCTGATGCGGGCGGTCCGCAGGCAATACCCTTATATATCCATCGTAGTACTCACGCTCCACCAGGATTTTGAATATATTCAGGATTGTCTGCGGCTGGGGGCTATTGATTATATCGCCAAGGTGGAGCTGGAGACCGACAGCTACGATGAGGTGATGGGCAGAATCAGGGACAGGGTGCTGGAGGGGAAAAGGAACGGGCCGGCTCCTTCAGCGGCCAGTGAGGCGGAGCGTGGAAATAACAGCTTTTATAATGCAGTTCCCGGCCGGCACCCTGCGGAAGACACAAGCCGGACAACCGCAGATCCGTCTGTGCTGCCGGTTAATGGGGATATGCTGGCTGAACTGAGAACTGCTGGACTGTCGCTGGGCTGGGTTCATAAGCCATCTGAGTTTGACCAGTTTCTGGAGCAGCTGAAAGGAGCGGCTCTGCCGCCTGCGCGGCTGACTGCTTTTCTGAATTCCTTACTGCTTGGCTGGAACCGGATCTATGCTTCGGTGACAGGCCGGCAAATAGAGCTGCCGGAAGCCTTCGGTGCCTGGTTCGAAGTGGAGGGGTGGCTGATTGCTGCGAGGGAATCACTGGCCGCTGCCATCGGCAAGCCCCAGTACTCGGAGGAGGTCAAGGAGTGCATTGCGCGGGCGGTACAGGCTATGCATGAGGAGCTGGCGGAGCCCGTCACCGCTTCGGAGCTGGCCAAAAGAGTGAATATGAGCCGCAGCTACTTCAGCCAGTGCTTCAAGGATATGGTCGGAATGACCTTTAATGAATATTTGCGTTCGATCCGCATCGGCAAGGCCAAGGAATATCTGCAGTATACGCAAAAAAACATCCAATGGATCTCCGAGCATACGGGATATGCGGACCAGAAATATTTCAGCCGTGTATTCTATGAAAAAGCAGGTATGCTTCCGAGCGAGTACCGGCAGTCTGTACAAAGTGGTGGACAAATGTCCGATAATCAGGGGGAGAAATGACTGCTGGTTCAGCGCGTTTGTCCCCATTTCTCTACCCAAACTGAAAGCCGTATTGGGTAACGATGCCCGATACTATCCTATATACTCAGATTACAGGGTGCTTCCACTGAGAGAAGGGAAGGTAAGATGAAGAACAGACAAGGGATAATTACTATGATGCTTATGCTGTTGTTTGTAAGCGCATGCAGCAGGAACGGAGGCTCAAGTAGTGATACAAGCCGGCATTCCCGGCTGCTTCCCGGTCCGTCCGGCAAATATGAGCAGCCTGTTCCCATCAAGATCGGAATAACGGTTGAATCCACCAGATCTCTGCTGGAGGGCGAAACCCTGGTTGATAATCAATACACCCGCAATATCAGGAACAACCTGAATATCATCGTCGATTATTCCTTTAAAGCGTCACCCTCAAATTATAACCAGAAGGTAAGCCTTGCCATCGCCAGCGGCGATCTGCCGGATGCGATGGTCGTCGGCTCTGTAGAACTCAAAGAAATGGTGGAGGCTGACCAGTTGGCAGATCTGACGGAGGTCTATAATACCTATGCTTCCCCGGTTATTAAAGGCATTGTGGACAGCACAGGCGGAGAAGCGCTGGACAGGGTAACCTTTGACGGTAAAATCCTTGCCCTTCCGAATGTACAGCTGCACGCTGACGGCATTCATCTCTTATGGCTCCGCAAGGACTGGCTGGATAAGCTGCAGCTGGAGCCGCCGCAGACGGTGGAGGCGCTTGAAGCGGTTGCCCGTGCCTTTGTGGATCAGGACCCGGACGGTAACGGCAAGCAGGATACGATTGGGCTGGCCGGGCCAAGCGCAACGGGCAGACTGTATGCGAGCTTCCTTCATTCCACTAACAATTTGTATGGGTTTGACGGTATTTTTTCAGCGTACAATGCTTATCCGGGCTATTGGCTGGACAGGAACGGCCAGGCGGAATACGGGTCAGTCCAGCCGGAAACGAAGGAGGCACTGGGGAAATTAAGAGAGATGTATCTGTCCGGCCTCATTGATTCGGAGATGGGGGTGCTTGAGAGTCCTGCTGAATCGGTTGCCGCCGGAAAGACGGGGATGTTCTTCGCGCCATGGTGGGCACCGTACGCGCCTATAGACGATGCAGTCAGGCAGGACCCGGAGGCCAACTGGCAGGCTTATGCGCTTCCGCTGGACAAGAGCGGCGATTACCGCCCGCATATGAGCACAGCGACTAGCCAGTTCGTCGTCGTCCGCAAAGGCTATGAGTATCCTGAAGCTGCAATGCTAATCATTAACAACCTGGTGCTTGGCGAGAGCCAGGGAACCTTCACTACGGAAAGAGGGCCGACCGAATATCCGCTGAGGCTAACCTATGCACCGACAGATGAGACGGAATATGAAGTCAGGGCGCTGCGGCAGATCCTCGCGGGTACCCGAACAGCCAAGGACTTTCTGGATAAGCCGGAATATAAAATGCTGCAGTCCGATATCCGGGGAATCAGGTCTGTGAAGCTTGAGCCGCATGATCAGTATGATATCGGGCATTGGGCACCGGACAATAACCGGGCCATGTGGGTCAGGGCGTACTCGCTGATGGTGGGAGGTTCACCGCTGGTCGACAATGAGATTAAGGGGGTATTCAGCACCATCTATACCCAGACCCCGCTGATGGAGAGCCGATGGCTGAAGCTGCAGCGGCTGGAGGACGAGACCTTTCTGAAGATTATCCTTGGGGGAGCGCCGCTGGAGGCTTTTGACCAGTTCGTTCAGGAGTGGAAAGCGCAGGGCGGCGGGGAGATCACCCGGGAGGTTAATGAACTGGGCGGATAAGTATATCTGACGTTTTCAATTATCATTTCAACAGCGGAGGAGAACTATGGACATCCATACTGCAAGCAAACCGGCGGCGGCAAGACCCCCGAAACGGTTCCAAAACAATGACAAGTACCACCTGTTCCTGATGGCGCTGCCCTTTCTGATTCTGGCTTTTCTGTTCTCTTACCTGCCGCTCTACGGCTGGATTTACGCCTTCTATGATTACCGGCCGGGCATCCCGCTCTCTGCATCCGAATTCATGGGCTTAGACTGGTTTACCTCCATGGTGTCCAATGAGGTTCAGCGCCAGGAAGTGCTGAGAGTGCTGCGCAACACCTTTGCGATAAGCTCGCTGAATATTGCTACTTCCGTTTTGCCGGTAATCTTCGCCGTCTTTCTGGTCGAGCTGAGAAGCACACGGTTCAAGAAAATCGTACAAACCCTTACAACGCTGCCGAACTTTATCAGCTGGGTGCTTGTCTATTCCTTTGCCTTCATGCTGTTCTCGGTCGATAACGGGTTTCTGAACAATCTGCTGCTGGACCTGGGCTGGATCGACCGGCCGCTGAACCTTCTCGCCTCCGATGATCATACCTGGATGGCAATGACGCTATGGAGTGTATGGAAAGGGCTGGGCTGGGGCGCCATTATGTATATCGCAGCGATTACAGGGATAGACCAGGAGATTTATGAGGCGGCCAGAGTGGACGGAGCCGGCCGCTTCCGGCTGATGTGGCATGTCACCGTTCCGGGCATTATGCCGACCTTTTTCGTCCTGCTGCTGCTCTCGATCGGTAACTTCATCAACAACGGCATGGAACAGTTCTATGTGTTCCAGAATGCGATGAATACGAATCATATTGAGGTGCTGGACCTGTATGTGTACAACATCGGGATGACAAATTCCAACTTCGGCTTCGCTACGGCAGTCAGTATGCTGAAGTCACTGGTCAGCCTGTTCCTGCTGTTCATAGCCAATACAATGTCCAAAGTCATCCGCGGGGACAGCATTTTTTAATCCGACATAGGGACAAAGGGGAGAAGCGACATCATGCCTGCCAAAGAGAAATTTACACTGTTTCATTTCATTAATTACGCCGTGTTCGCGGTTATCACGCTGATCTGCGTATTCCCGTTTTATTATCTGTTCATCAATACAATCAGCAACAATGACCTTAGCAGCAGAGGGCTGGTGATGTTCTATCCGAAGGACCTCCACTTCACTAACTATCTGGATGTCTTCAAAATCCCCGGTCTGGGACAGGCGGCGCTGATGTCGGCAGGGCGTACGGTGATCGGGACAATTCTGACAGTGGCCGCTTCCGCTTTTCTGGGCTACCTGTTCACTAAGCAGATGTGGGGCCGCAAATTCTGGTACCGCTTTCTCGTTATTACGATGTACTTTAACGCCGGCCTGATTCCCTGGTATCTGACGATGCTGAATCTCGGCCTGACCAACAATTTTGCCGCATATATATTGCCGTTTATCGTCCAGCCGTTCTTTATCATTCTGGTCAAAACCTTTGTGGAATCTACACCGATTGCCCTGCAGGAATCCGCACAGATTGACGGGGCAGGTTACTTCAAAGTGTTCACCAGCATCATCTTCCCGCTGATTACGCCGATTCTGGCGACTATAGCAATCTTCTCGTCGGTTACCCAGTGGAACAGCTTTACGGATACATTGTTTCTTGTAACGGATCAAAAGCTGTTTACGCTCCAGTTCATCCTCTACCGCTACATGAATGAGGCGACCTCTATTGCCCAGCTGATGAAGCAGTCTTCCGGCTCGATGGATCTGGATCTGGCCAACATGGCGACACCTACCTCCATCCGAACCACTGTATCGATGGTAGTTGTCCTGCCGATTCTGCTGGTATATCCGTTCTTTCAGCGGTTCTTTGTCAAAGGCATTATGATCGGTGCTGTTAAAGGCTAAACCGGCGGCATGTGTATTCTTGAGGGAGGTGAAGCTCTTCTACTGAACGTCTGTTTATGGCAGGAAGAAACAAACCGCACAGCATAACAGGGGAGGAATAATCAATATGAAAAAGAGATGGGCGTATACCGCGCTAACCGCTGCAATGTGTACCATGCTAGTGTTTACATCGGCGTGCAGCAGCGGCAATAATGGAGGGAATTCAGCAAGCAGCGCTACAACTGCTCCAAACACTTCTGGTAACAACGATAATTCAGGATCAGAGGATAGAGAAGAAATTACGGTTGATGTGTTCTCAATGCTGGCTAACTATGCCGGGGAGCAGCCTGGATGGTTCGCCAAGATGGTGAAGGACAAATTCAACATCAAGCTTAATATCATCGCTTCCAACCTGGCAGGCGGACAGCAAAAAATTGCAACCATGATGGCCTCCGGCGATCTGGGTGACCTGGTTGTGTTCGGCAGCAACGGCAAGGATTATCAGGACGCGATCAAAGCAGGCCTGCTGCTGGATTTCACCAAGGATGATCTGCTGAATAAATACGGCCAGAGCCTGCAGGACAATGCCCCGGAAGCCATCAATGCGAATAAAGAGCAGTTCGGCGGCGGGACTGCAGTATACGGAGTGGGCTTTGATGTGGGCACAGGGGAAGGGCCGTCCGAAGGTGCAACAATGACCTACGGTCCGAATCTGCGCTGGGATCTGTACCAGAAGCTGGGCAGCCCGCAAATTAAGACGCTGAATGATTACCTGCCGCTCCTGAAGCAGATGCAGGAGCTGGAGCCGGTCAGCGAGAACGGCCGCCCGACTTACGGGCTCTCATTATGGTCCGATTGGGACGGCACTTATGTAACACTGGCTAAGGTCATCGCCCAGTTCCACGGTTACAATGAAGGGGATGGCCTGAACCCGGCCGGACTGATTCTGACCCACCAGAATAAAGATGAATGGCAGGGTGTCCTGGATGAAGACGGATACTATCTGCAGGCGCTAAAATTCTACTATGATGCGAATCAGATGGGGTTGCTTGATCCCGACTCCTTAACGCAAAAATTCTCGGATGTATCCAACAAGATCAAGGATGGGCAGGTGCTGTTCTCCCATTTCCCTTGGGTTGATAACGTGTATAATACGCCAGAACACACCGCTGAAGGCAAAGGCTTTGCGCTTGTTCCTTTTGCGGAGGAGAAGGTTACTTCTTACG
The DNA here is from genome assembly GCF_000723885.1 of Paenibacillus camerounensis. Classification (GTDB taxonomy): domain Bacteria; phylum Bacillota; class Bacilli; order Paenibacillales; family Paenibacillaceae; genus Paenibacillus_AQ; species Paenibacillus_AQ camerounensis. The sequence goes on along the minus strand of NZ_CCDG010000026.1, from coordinate 22,411 downwards.
GGCAGAGTCCGTACGGCGGTAACCGGGTATGGGCAATCGGCGCGAAGGCGAAGGACCCCGGCCGTATTATGGAATTCCTGGGCTGGCTGTATTCTCCTGAAGGCGTAATGGAATCCAATTACGGACCCAAGGGCCTGGCGTGGGATATCGATGAGAGCGGCAAGCCCTTTGTAACCGATTTCGGCTGGAAGGCGCTGCCTGCCAATGCTGAGCCGGTACCTGCTGAATTTGGCGGAGGCACGTTCAAGGACGGGACGAATCAGATTAACAATACAACGCTGAAGCTGACTAACATTAACCCGGATACCGGGGAGACGTATGATTACAACCTCTGGCCGTCGACGCTTAACCATGATCCTGACCCGGTTACGCAGAGCTGGCGTGAAGCTACAGGAGTGATGACGGCGAAGGAGTATTTTGTTAAGAATAACATGATTGAAGTCTCGAAGCCGTTCTTTACAACAGAAACCCCGGTTACCGTACCTGCCCAGCTGCAGCAGAAGATTGACGGAATCGGCAAGATCATCAAGGAATATTCCTGGAAAATGATCTTTGCCAAGAACGAGGCAGATTACAACAAGCTCAGGGAAGAGATGATTACGAAGTCCAAAGGCCTCGGGTATGACGAAGCAGTGGCCTTTGAAGTCGGCAATGCTGAAAAGATGGTATTCCCCTACAGATAAGCTACATCTGGAAATTCCCGTGCCGGTGCAGACCGGTACGGGAATTTGCGGTTGTCCATAGCTATTGCCAAAAAATCAGTTTTAGGAGTACATTACTACTGGTACAGAGAAGCTGAGAAGGAAGGTAGTTGTAAATATGACAGAAGCCATTCAGGTTTATCAGGCAACAGAGGATAATGTGAAAATCATCGGAAGGACTCATTATTATAAGGATGTGCGGTGGCTGGCTCTCTCCGGCAGCGGCGTTGAGTTCAGCTTTTATGGGCGGAAAGCGGAAATTACGCTGCTCGGCGATGCTATTGCCCTAACCGGCAATAACCTGGCCCGGATTGCGGTCTGTGTTAACGGCGTGCGGGTAATTGATGATCAGCTTAATCAGCCGGAGATAACGTACACTGTATTTGAAAGCGATACCGAGCAGGAGGTTACAGTAACCATCATTAAGCTGTCCGAGGCGGCAATGTCAACTGCAGGAATTCAAGCCATTACAGTGGATGCTGTGGAAGGCATTAAGCCCTCACCGGCCGCTATACATAAAATTGAATTCATCGGCGATTCCATTACCTGCGGCTATGGCGTGGATGATGAAGCCGGCACGCAGGCTTTTTCCACAGCTACTGAAGATGTTACCAAGGCTTATGCCTATCAGACCGCCCGGAAGCTTCAGGCAGACTACAGCATGGTATCCTTCAGCGGATATGGCATCATCACAGGCTATACGGAGAATGATCAGAAGCTGCTTACACATCTGCTTCCGGATTACTATGAGAAGGTAGGGAAATCCGAGGGCAAATTTGCTGATACGCTTCTGCCCCAGGAGCTGCTCTGGGATTTCAATCGGCTTGTCCCCGACCTGATTGTTATTAATCTGGGTACTAATGATGATTCCTATACTAAAGATGATCCCGGCCGGCAAGCCGAGTACGCCCGTGAATATGCCGGATTTCTAACAACAGTCCGGCGCTGTAATCCCGATTCGAAGATACTGTGTACGCTGGGAATCATGGGCGACAGACTGTATCCTTATGTGGAGCAGGCGGTTAGCCGATACTCTGCTGAAACCGGGGACAGCAATATATCTGCGATGAAGTTTGAAGTGCAGCTGGCGGAGGACGGTTATGGTTCGGACTCTCACCCGTCCCCGGTTACTCATCTTAAAGCGGCTGATAGACTGGCTGCCCATATCCAGGAGCTTAGTCTTTGAACAGAATTCTGAAGCTGAAGGGCTCAAGCGTAAGCCTGATCCCGCCATTGTCAGCAGCGGCGGCTTCTCCGGTAAAGGCATCCTTCCATTTGCCCTTAAGGGCCTGCACCAGAGTAGCCGGTTCTGCGGACGGATTCATCCAGACCGTACAATGCTCTTGGTCATTATAACGTTCATAGATTAGGGCACGTTCCTGCTGGTTGCTCTTAAGGAAGCCGAACTCCCCTGTACGGAGAACCGGATGGTCCTTGCGGAGCTTAATCAGCTGTTTGTAGCTTTGATGCAGATCGCGGTCCTGACGCTCCTTCTCCCAAATCATGCATTTCCGGCAATCCGGATCATCCTCGCCTTCAAGGCCAATTTCATCCCCGTAATAAATACAAGGTGTTCCGGTAAAAGTAAGCAGAAAGGCAATCGCCAGCTTGAGCTTTCTTTTATCGCCGCCCAGCTGGGTAAGCACCCGCGGGGTATCATGGCTGGCCATCAGATTGAATAATACTTCATTGGCCTGCTGCGGATACCGCATCAGAAGGGCGCTGATATATTGTGAGAAGGTCTGCGCATCCATATCATCGCTTTGCAGAAATTCAATCAGCCGTTTGGACAGCGGATAATTCATGACGGAATCGAACTGGTCGCCGTGCAGCCAGCGCAGGGAGTCGTTCCAGTTCTCCCCGATAATATAGGCATCCGGATTAGCAGCCTTAATACGGCTGCGGAATTCCTTCCAGAACTGATGGTCGATTTCATTGGCGACGTCCAGCCGCCAGCCGTCCATCCCGAGCTCCTTGAGCCAGTATTCGGCGATATTAAGCAGATATTCACGGGTTTCCGGATTGGCAGTATTCAGCTTGGGCATCTCGGCGAAGAACCCGAAGGCGTCATAGGTGGGTCTACCATCTTTGACCTGAACCGGAAATTCATTAATATGAAACCAGTCCGCATATTTGGACTTTTCCCCGTGCAGGGTAACATCCCTGAACTGTGAAGAATTGGAGCCGATATGGTTAAACACGGCATCAAGAACGACCCGGATTCCTTTGGCATGGGCCTCGTCAACCATCTTCTTTAACAGCTCCGTATCACCGAAATGCGGGTCAATCTTCATATAATCAGTGGTGTCATACTTATGATTGGTAGGTGCCTCAAATATAGGTGTCAGATAAATGGCCGTAATGCCCAAGTCCTCCAGGTAATCAAGATGATCGATTATCCCCTGCAGATCCCCGCCGAAAAAATTGTCTGTAGCAGGCTTATCCCCCCACGGCATCACGTCTTCCGGATCATTTCCGGGATCTCCATTGGCAAACCGCTCAGGCATAATCTGATAAAATACGGCTGATTTTGCCCATTCCGGTGCTTGGAAAATATCAATTTCATGGATATAAGGCCAGTCAAAAAAACCGCCCGGAGCTTCGGGCTCTTCTGCCATTATCCCGTTCTCCGTCATCCAAACCGTCTCACCGCCGGCAAGAAGGCGGAAAGCATAGGAGAACCGGCGGTGATCCGGCTTCACCGTTGTCTGCCAGTAATCAAACAGCCGGTCGGTGCCTACTTTGCGCATTTCATATTCGTGATGATAGGTTTCCCAGTCATATTTATCGCCTGTCAGCGCATAGATACGTTCTACATTCTGCTTTTTGGTCCGGATGCGTAAATGAAAGGTATCTTTATCATATGGATAGGACCAGTTGCCGTACGGAACATGATGCAGGCTTTCCAGATGAATGCAGGTCGTAAGATCGGCGCAGCTGATGGCTTGTTCATTAGAGATCATTCCAGTCCCTCCCGGATCTGTATAGTTGGTATATGCCTAGCAGTATTACCTTTCTAGAAAGGAATCAGCCGGAGCCTCAGATTTGCCTTAAACAGGCTGCCGGAAATCATGTTAATTTGAAACACTAGAGGAAATGCTACATTATAAATAACCTGTGCCGAAGTAAATAAACACATGGATTTATATATCTGGATGCAGGTGGAGTACTGGTCATTGTATAAGCGGTCACACTTAATTATATATAGTACCTTATAATATGTTATAATGGATTTCTTACTGCAAAATATGAAGAATAGAGGTCGCCAGAGGATGAAATGTAAAATTAACCGTAACGCCGCCAAAGTCTTGAAGGATATGCTGAACACACCGGAAGCGGAAGGCAAGAAGATCCGCGTAGTGATTACCCAGAATCACGGGGATCACGGCCACTATGATGTGACCCTGGATACACCGACTGAGCATGATGAGCTTGTAGCAACCGACAAGGATATCGAGGTGCTGCTGGATACACGTGAGCCGCTGCTGGACGGGGTATGGATTCAATACTTCTACGTGCCGCAGGAGGGCTTCTTCATCACCAATCCATCTACCGGTTTCCTTGAAAAATAAGCATTACACGTTAAAAGCGTTCAACCCTTACAACGGGTTGAACGCTTTTTTGGGCTGGTCAGGCAATAATCAGGAGCTCCCGTTCCTGTTCATACCGTTCACTACACTCCAGTTAAGATTAACCGACGCGGTAATACGCCCCTGTCTCCCCAGATAATCCGCGATCAGCTCGACCATATCTGTCGGGATGTCCTTCACGACCGGCTTATTCTGGAACATGGCGAAGTTTCCGCCGCCAGCCGCCCGGTAATTATTCATAACCACATCATATTCGGCGTCAGCTATGAGCGGCTGTCCGTTCTGCTCAAGCCGGGCAACACGCTGTCCGGCAGGCTGCGAAATGTCCAGAATATAGTCTATGCCTTCCCACATGTCATAATTGAAATGCTGGGGCTTGGGCATGAGGAACGACGGATTCACGGCAATCTGCCCCTCAGCATTGATTTCGAAGTATTCTGCTGATTGCTCCAGTGCCGCTTTAATATCACTTCCCGACACACGCAGCACTTTTAACGTATTGGGGTAGATGTAATTAGCCACGATCTCGCGCATGGTGATGCATTCCCCAAAGCCCGGCGACACGTTATCGAACAGGGCGGCAGCCGAGATGCCTGCTCCGGAGGCATCCATCTGCACGTGGTGGATAAATTCAATTAACGGGTGCTCCTGAAGACGCGCCCGGGCATGGGAATGCACCGTCATGTCGCCGTCAAGGAAGCCGAAGGGCTGATCAAGCCAGGTCTGTGTCAGCTCCTCCATTTCATGGACAAGCTGCAGAATGGCCGGGTCAGGCTCATAATCCGCAGAAGCGATCAGCTCAGACCGGCAGCCGGTCATGCTCCAGCCTTCGGGATTCTTCTCCACATGCAATGTCACCTTACCCAAGTACCGGCCCTCGTTCCCGGGCTGAATCACATGTACCCCGTTAATGCAAGCCGTTAGAACCCGGTGCTGGTGGCCCGTGAACAGTACATCTATACCCTGTACCTGTTCACAGAGGGCATAACCTGTATTCTCCCCGGTCAAAGGCTCGGTTGCCTGTCCGGTTTCAGGATCCCGCTCTAGCCCCCCATGATAGGATACGACTACTATATCTGCCTGCTCCTCTGCTCTGATAACAGGAATCCATTTCTGCGCTGCCGCTACCGGATCTTCGAACTGCAGCCCGGTAATATGGTCCGGCTGTTCCCAGACAGGTATATAAGAGGTGGTCAGCCCCAGAATGCCAATGCGCAGACCGTTCTCCAGCTCCCGCATGATATAAGGCTTCCCGAAGGCAGGTTCTCCCGTGGATGAATCCACAATATTGGCCGACAGCCACGGAAAGTTCGAAGCATCTGCTGCGCTCCGCAGATACTTCTGGCCGTAATTGAACTCGTGATTGCCGGGGACAGCCGCATCGTAGCCCAGCTCATTCAGGCAGGCGATGACCGGATTCGGCAATGAGGGATTTACTTTGGCATGATAATAGGTCAGCGGGGTGCCCTGCAGACAATCGCCGTTATCAATTAGTATTGTATCTGGTGCGGAGCGCCGGATATCCTTGATTATACCGGCAATCCGGGCCAGTCCGTATCCGGCCTCTTTCCGCGTAGCATAGCTGGCTGGCAGGATAAATCCATGCAGATCGCTGGTTTCTAACAACACAATTTCATAGTGCTGAGTGGGCATGTTGTCTCTCCTTTGCAGGCTAATCTAGAAAACTTTGCTTATTCTATCACACTATTTGGCGAATCAACAGACTCTGGAAGTTTTATCATAGTGATTACAAATTCACGCCAGATAGTTAACAAATGAATTATATAGTGATTAAGCACCAGTAAAATTCCAGTCTTGTAAAAGACAAAAAAGTGGAGGGTCTTTAAGTGAAAAAAAGAATCCAGCATTTGTTCACAGGAGTACTTGCAATCGGGCTATTGGCAGGTTGCGGCAACAACAACACAGGCAGCAACGGAGCTGCGAATGCAGCTGCAAATAATGCAACACCGGCAGCGACAGCACAACAGGAGACAAGCACCGCAATTGATGTGCTCAAGGTCAGCTTTGTACCGTCGAAGGACCCGGATCAGATCATTACAGCCACTGAGCCGTTAAAGGAGCTGCTGAAAACCCAGCTGGGCACCAAGGGCTTCACCGTAGGCGATGTACAAATTGATGTCGGTACTACATACGAAGCAGTAGGCGAAGCACTCAGTGCCGGAACGACCGATGTCGGGCTGATTCCAGGCGGTACGTATGTACTGTATGATGACGGGGCTGAGGTTCTGCTGACATCAACACGCAAGGCACTTTCCAATGACTCCGAGAATCCGAAGGACTGGAATGACAATAAGCCGACTACCGGACTTGACGACAAACAGGCTTCCTATTACCGTTCCCTGCTTATTGCCGGACCTTCCGCTAAAGGCCAGGAGCTTGCAGCTAAAGTAAACAACGGCGAAGAGCTGACATGGGAAGATCTGAACAGCGCAACCTGGGCAGTAATGTCCACTTCTTCTTCCGCAGGCTACATCTACCCGACACTGTGGCTGCAGGAGAAATATCAGAAGGGATTGACCGATCTGGCCAAAGTAACCCAGTCGGATTCCTACGGAAGCTCGTTTGCACGTCTTGCCGCAGGACAGGCTGATATCGTGGTTGCCTTCGCAGACGCACGCCGCGATAACGAAGAGAAATGGACAAGCGAGTACGGCGGTACAGGCCCGATCTGGGATCAGACGAACGTAATTGGTGTAACGCAGCCAATCTACAATGACACAGTCAGCGTAAGCAAAAATTCCCCGATCATGACGGACGAGCTGAAGAAGGCGCTGCAGGAATCCTTCATGGAGATTTCCGAAACGCCAGAAGGTAAAGAAGTTATTGCCATCTATTCGCACGAAGGCTACAAAGTAGCCCAATCTTCCGATTATGACGGTGAACGCCAGGCGCAGGAACTGATCCGCAGCATGAAATAAACAGCAAGTCCATACACGTGAAACCTGAAATGAGAGCATCATGATTTCATGATGCTCTCATTTTTTCCACTTTATAAAATATGTGCAAAAGGATTGGATGCCCTCATGATTCAGTTTATCGATGTGAATAAAACCTACAATAACGGTACCACTGCTCTCAGCAATATCAATTTGACAATCGGGCAAGGTGAATTCGTTGCCGTAATCGGCCTCTCCGGTGCCGGCAAATCGACATTGATCCGTTGCATTAACCGTATACATGATATTTCCGGCGGCCAGCTGCTGGTCGACGAGGTAGACGTGTCCAAGCTCAGAGGACGGCATATCCGCAGATTCCGGCGCAGAATCGGGATGATTTTTCAGTCCTTTAATCTGGTAACACGCACTAGCGTAATCAATAATGTGCTGGTATCCTTTGTGCCGGGGCTGCCCTGGTGGAGAAAGCTGACGGGAATCTTCCGCAAGGAGCACAAGGTTCTGGCGCTGGAGGCGCTCGACAAGGTCGGCATTCTGGACAAGGCCTTTGTCCGGGTGGACCAGCTGTCGGGAGGCCAGCAGCAGCGGGTAGCCCTGGCGCGGACGCTGGCCCAGAATCCCGATATCATTCTGGCGGACGAGCCGATTGCTTCCCTTGATCCTGTTACTGCACGGATCGTGATGGACGACTTCAAGAAGATCAACCAGGAGATGAACATCTCTGTCATTATGAATATCCACCATGTCGAGATCGCGCTTGAATATGCGGACCGCATTATCGGAATCCGCAAGGGCGAGGTTGTGTTCGACGGGGCAACCGGCGGGGTAACCCAGGACATTCTGCAGGAGATTTACGGCGGGAAATGGGATGCGGAAAAAGCAGCCATGGAGGAGCAGCCGGCCTATGTATGATAAACTTTTTCCTCCGCGCAAAATCGAGCTTCCCAGCGGTAAAATAGTGCTGCAGAAACGGTCGCGCACGCCGCTTGTCGTCCTGCTGCTGGTTATCTGCACGATAGCCTCTGCACAGTTCACGGGCTTCAGCCTCCGGCTGCTGGTTACACGGATTCATGAATTTTTTACAATCATCATTGCCATGATTCCGCCGGACTGGCAGAGCCTGTCCCGGATCTGGTCCCCGCTGCTGGATACGATCAAGATGTCCCTGCTCGGCTCCATTATCGGGGCCGTAGTGGCACTTCCGGTTGCTGTTGCAGCTTCCGCTAATATTGTCCAGTCCAAGCTGCTCATTGTGCTCAGCAAAGCGGTGCTCAGCCTGCTCCGCACCCTGCCGACGCTCGTATCCGCGCTGATAGCCACCTTCGTATTTGGCCTCGGACCGATGGCCGGAACAGTGGCAATAACGCTGTTTACGATTTCCTATGTCGGCAAGCTGCTGTACGAGCAGATCGAGAATGTGGATATGGGTCCCTTTGAAGCGATGGAGTCGCTTGGAATGACCAGAATTGAGGCTTTTCGTTTCGCGGTTATGCCGCAGGTGCTTCCGGGTTATATCTCAACCTCACTGTACTGCTTTGAAGGTAATGTGCGTTATGCGGCAATTCTCGGCTATGTCGGGGCGGGAGGCATCGGCCTGCTGATTAATGAGGGGCTGGGCTGGCGGGATTATCCTGCAGTCGGCATGATTATATTCGTTCTGATTATAACGGTATATCTGATTGAAAGAGTCAGCGAGCATTTCCGCAAGAAGCTTATTTAAGGGAGACGTTTACATTCATGAATACCATTGAAAAGCAGCTGGGAGCCGCTCCCCGCCGTTCATTATATCTGGGCACCATTGCGGTCATTGTCGGTGCGCTGTTCATCTGGTCGCTCACGGCAGTGAATTTCAACCAGATTGAGCAGAACAGTCTTAAGATTGCCAAAAATATTATATACGGGCTTACTCATCCGGATACAGAGCTGCTGTTCAATGTATCGAAGCAAAGTGTGCTGTATCTGCTGCTTGAGACAGTGGCTATAGCCTTTCTTGGAACAGTAGTAGGCGCAGTGCTTGCGGTACCGCTTGCCTTCCTTGCTGCCTCCAACATCGTACCGAAGCCGGTATCCTGGCTTACGAGACTGGTGCTGATCGTCATCCGTACCGTACCGGCGCTTGTCTACGGCTTGATGCTGATCCGGGTAACCGGTCCGGGTGCCTTTGCCGGAGTGCTGACGGTGGGCATAACCTCCATAGGGATGCTGGCTAAGCTCTATGTAGATGCGATTGAGGAGCTGGACAAGCGGGTTCTGGAGTCGATGACCTCGGTGGGCTGCAGCACCTTTGAGAAGATCAGGTTCGGCATTGTGCCCCAGCTTCTCTCGACGTTCCTCTCCGTTATGATCTACCGCTTCGATATGAACATGCGGGAGGCTTCGATACTGGGACTGGTTAGCGCCGGAGGCATTGGGGCTCCGCTGATCTTCGCCATGCGGAGCTACAAGTGGGATCAGGTCGGCTCGATTCTGATCGGGCTGGTTGTATTTATCCTCATTATTGAGTTCTTCTCCAACAAGATCCGTGCAAGACTGGTAAAGGGATAACGATAAAAGCGCTGTGAGCCGGTGTTGCCTGTTCACAGCGCTTTTTACATGCAAAGGGGGGATTACAGGTAACACAAAATAGATTGTTCAATCCAATACATGAACTGTGTGTTCGGGCTTAATGGCTCATATTCCTTCATCCGCAGATACATGTCCATGCCGTCCGAGACATCATGCCAAAGATCGGTAAAGACAAAATCATATTGCCCGCCAGGCATCTGCTGCTCCGCATATTCAAAGGCATCGGCCTGAATGACTGTGATCTTGTGCTTATTGCCGAACTGGGGCAGGATATGTGTGCGGAACAGCCGGATCACATCCTCATTGCTGTCCACGATTGTAACGCTGCGAACCTCAGCTTTTTCCGAAGCCATATAGGCATAGTAGCCCATCCCCAGCCCGTAGGTCAGCACATTGCCGGACGCCCCGGCGACAGCCTCCTTCATTGTCTCGATTTCATTCGGGGTAATCGTCATCCAGATCCGGTTATTCTCCAGCACTGCCGGATAGCGGAATTCCGTCTCAAAGAAGCCGATCTGCGGGATCATCCGTCCTGCTGAGGCAGTGATGATGTCATTGCAGACAAAAGCCTCATAAGGCTTGTACAGCTCCATTTTTAGCTCACTGCCGCCAATCGTGGCCGCGGGTATCTGAATGTTCTTGAAATACGGGTTATCGTAGTACTCCCGGACATCGAGCCTGTGCAGCATTTTGCTGAAATAGCGGTTGTACAAGTCTGTATCCTCCGCATTATCCACAATATCCAGACCCAGTGCAGCCGCGAAAAGAACACCGAAGGCATACTCCGCAGATACGCCAAGCCCGGTAATCTCCGCAATCTCTTCCCGGCTGATGTAGTCAGGCCTGTTATTTAAAAAGCGGCTTAGCAGGGTCAATATTCTGTAGTTATCGTCCTTAATCTTACCGGTTGTAGTCTCGTTCATAATGTCACCTTTCTGGAATGGCGCCGTTGTCCGGCAGCTTGTATTGTCCGCCGAGACGCTGATAATCTGATTAACATGTAATATATCACATATTAATCGTAATCCCGGTATCTAATTTTTAGCTGAAACGGCGGCATCATCCTATTGTTTGCCCTGCGGGTAATCGGTTAATGATTAATGATGATTGATTGAACACCAAGACAGGCGCAAGGGGGTTATGCGATGTTGAAGAGGATTAAAGAGAGGCTGTATGACCGGAAGGAGCAGGCCTTTCCGCTGGCGGTGTTCCGGATCGGTTTCTCACTTGTAATGATACTTGAATTGCTGCAGATGATGACGCTCAGAGATCTGATTTTTCAAAAAGACAGCCTAGCTGCGACCATACCGGCCTTCCTGACCGCATTGTTTGTGTTATGGATAATAGCGCTGGTGCTGCTGTTAATCGGATATCTGACCCGTCCGGCTGCCATTGTCAATTATGCAATCAGCGTGTATCTGCTGGGCTTTGTTGTGGTGAATGAAGCGAATAACTGGCAGGTGGACTCGCTGTTTCTGACAGGAGCATTCCTGCTAATGTTCATGCCTGTGTCAGTGTGCGTGTCAATAGAAAGTCTAATGGAACGCCGCCGCCAGGCCAGAGTCCGTGTGCGCAAGCTGCCGCGTCCGCAGGTACGGTTCGTCCATACCGCGTTTCTGATTCTGCTGATCGGACTGTTTTATCTCGATTCGATGCTCTACAAGCTTTCCTCCGATATGTATCTGTCGGGACTGGGCTTATGGGCTCCGGCGTCTCTTCCATTTGCCACTTATTATGATGTCTCCTGGCTGATCAATCATGAGTGGCTGGTGCGTATCCTCGGTTATTCTCTGCTGCTCTATGAAGGTCTGTATATTTTCCTTGTGTGGTTCAAGCCGCTCCGGGTGTGGATGAGTCTTGCCGGAATACTCCTGCATGCCGGAGTGCTGGTAGTCTTCCCGATTCCGGTAATGAGCCTGCTGGTAATTACGATTCATCTGGCAATCATTCCGGAGAGTGCCTACCGTAAGCTGTATGACCGGTGGATCGCGGCGAAGCACAAACAGCTGGCCGTCTATTATGACCGGCTCTGCCCGCTGTGCCGCCAGACCGTCGGCATCCTCTCGGCACTGGATTTCCGCAAGGCGATTGAGTGGAAAGCGCTGCAGGATTTTGCGGCTGAGGAAAAGCTGCTGGCTGACATCCCCGAGGCCGACCTGCTCCATGATATATATGCGGTGGAGAACGGAACCAGGCTGCATAAAGGTGTGGACACCTACGCTGCGGTTCTGCGGTCGATGGGCTGGGCTTATCCGGCCGGTCTGCTGCTTGGCCTGCCGCCGTTTCATGGCATTGCCGCCCGTATTTACGGGAAGGTGGCAGCCAGACGCAAACGCGAGGGCGGCTGCACAGACAGCACCTGCGGTATAGGGATTGTGGCTCCGCCGGAGAAGGCGGGGACTCCGTTTAGCGGAAAGTTCTGGCCTGCCGGGACCTTCCTGCTGCTGTGGGCCGTTTCATTTTTTATCATTTCCTTCGCAACACCGGCCTACGGTAAGTATCTTACCGGTGAGAACAGCAGCCTGACGGCTACCCTGAGGGATATGGCGGCAGTCTACAAGCGGATTACCTATCCTGTACTGGGCTGGACTAACCATGGTGTGTATACGGAGACGCATTATGCGGAGTACGATTTTCAGACCCGGCTGGTCTATGTAGACGGCGATTCATCTGTACCGCTGCCGATAATGGACGAGGAAGGCTTTTCCCGGGGCTATAAGGTCGGCCGGCAATGGGATAACTGGGCCTACGCCACGGTCAAGCCGGATGTTTCATACGGGCAGGCCAGCAGCAGCATGCTGGGTTACGCCGCCTTCTGGGCGAAAGACAGCGGTACGGACTTGCACTCAGGCAACGGGCATATTGAAATCCAGCGGAAGCCGGTTGAAGTGTCCATGAAGGATTTCCGCCCCGGCCTGCTGCGGGACAATATGGGCCAGCCGTGGAGCCGGATCGGCGAAATTGCAGCCAGCGGCGGCAGCCTGAAGCTTGCGCTGGACGGCGCTGCCGGCAGCCAAGAGCAGGGGACCTGGGGGGAGGCCGTTGACGCCGCGGTAAATGCTACTGCAGCTGCATTGCAGTAGCATCCCAACAGCATCGTGATAGCATGGTAACAGTATCGCAATAGCATGGCAACAGCATCGTAATAGCATGGCAACAGTATCGCAATAGCATGGCAACAGTATTGCAATAGCATGGCAACAGCATCGTAATAGCATGGCAACAGTATCGCAACGTTACAGCAGCCGCAGGCGCATCCGCGTTTGCGGCTGCAATACGTTCATCCTCAGCTGCATCCGCCCGGCATCGACCGCCCCCGAACGAGCTCAGTAATACAGCTTTCTGAACTGATTCGGACTAAGCTGCTCGTGTTTTTTGAACACGGTGCAGAAATAGTTGGGGTCCTCGAACCCGGACAGGAGGGCAACCTCTTTTACCGGCATATTGGGACTGCGCAGCAGCAGCTCCTTGCTGTTCTTGATCCGCACCGAATGGATGTACTGGACAATCCGGATGTTCGTCGTCTTCTTGAACACGGTGCACAGGTGCTGCGGCGTAATGCCGGCCACTCCGGCCAGCTCCTCCAGCGTCAGCGGTTTGTGGGCATTCTGCCCGATATAGTCGAACAGCGGCTTCAGCTTCAGATTGAGGCTTGAGGGACTGTTGTGCGGGTGGACAGAGGCATATTGGACCACTTCAATGAGCAGGGTATAGATTTGTGCGGACCATTCCAGGCTCCGCAGGGCATATTCCGACTGCTGAATCTCCATAATGCTCTGGATTCTGGCCGTAAAAACCTCAGGCTTCGAAATATAGTAAACTCCCGGAGCGGTAATCCCCGCCGTCCGCTTCAGAAAGCTCTCCACCTGATGGCCGTCGAACACAATCCAGTTCACCCGCCAGGACGGGCTGACCGCATAATATTCATGGGGAGTCCCCTTGAGCAGCAGCATCGCGGTGCCTTCTTTTACCCGGAAGGTTCTGCCGCCGGTGATCAGCTCGCCTTCGCCTTCCACGCATTGAATCCATTGATACAAGTAGCCGTCCGGACGGACAATATGCTCCTGCTCCCAGTGAACGCCCGCATCCACAAGGTAGTAGGGAAGCTCCTTGTCTGATTCCGTGATGAGGGGAAGAAGCCGCCTGTACATAGGATCACGACCTTAATATTTTAATGTTGTTATGAATATCCTTAGATTGTCCGCAGGGAACAACATCACTACAATATAAATATAACAAAGTTTGCGTAGCGCTTACAAATATAGATAAAGGATGGGATAACACTATGAGCAGGCTTGAAACCAAAATCATGGACGGCTGGGAATTCACCCTGCAGCAGCCAGAGGACGGAAATTTCGCACCCGTAAAGCTGCCGCATGACTGGGCGATCACCGCGCCGGTGAATACGCAGATGAAGCAGGCGGAGGCTCAGGGCTTCAGGGACCGCTGGGGAACAGGCTGGTACAGAAAGCAGCTGACAATCAGCGGAATGAAGGAAGGCTATGTGTACAAGCTGCATTTTGGCGGAATCTATGAAAATAGTACAGTGTGGGTCAACGGCAAAGAAGCAGGCGGCCATAAATACGGCTATACCAGCTTTGAACTGGATATTACGGATCTGATCCATGAAGGCGATAACCGGATTCTGGTTAAGGCAGATAACACCGTGTTCCCGGCGGACAGATGGTATTCAGGTGCAGGCATTTACCGTGATGTAACGCTGCTCGAGCTGCCGCAGAATCATCTGGTGCCTTATGAAGTTCAGGTAACAACGAATATTGAGGATAGTACAGGCATTGTCACTGTAAAAACCGGCACCACAGCCCTCGTAAAAGCCATTCTTACTGATACAGACGCAGAGACCTCCTACACGGAAGAGTCTGATGATCAGGGTGTTATCCGCTTTGAGGTTCCATCAGCGAGGCTGTGGAGTCCGGAGCAGCCGCATTTGTACCGTCTGGAGCTGTCGCTTTTGCAGGGGGATGAAGCTGTTGACCATTACGGTTTGAACGTTGGTATCAGAGAAATTAAGATGGTTCCGCACAAGGGGATGTACATCAACGGGCAGCTCACCAAGGTCAAGGGGCTGTGTATCCACCAGGATGCAGGCTGTCTCGGAACGGCTGTAACGGCGGAGATCTGGAGAGACCGGCTGATTGCCTTCAAAAAAATCGGCTGTAATGCGATCCGCACCTCCCACCATATTTTTATGACAGAGTTACTGGGCCTGTGTGATGAGCTGGGCCTGCTGGTGTACGAGGAGCCTTTTGACAAATGGACCGGCGGGGCTTATGGACGTTACTTCGAGACAGAGTGGCAGCGTGATTTGGAAGGTATGGTGAAGCGCGACCGGAATCATCCGTGCATCTTTATGTGGGGTGTCGGCAATGAGGTGGAGCATCAGGGTCAGGCCTCCATGCTGAAGATTCTTAGTATGCTTAGAGGGCATCTGCTGACGCTGGATGATACGCGGCCGGTGTCGTATGCGATGAACCCGCATTTTAAGGTTGAGAGCAATGTCGATGTGTCGCTGATAGAGGATATCCAGCAGTTTGTGGACGAAGCGGATGATACGGAAATTTATGATGTGGCCGAACGGGTGGAGCGGATCCGCCGGATCGGGGAAATCGTCGATGTGGTCTGCTGCAATTACCAGGAGCAATGGTATCCCGAGATTCATGAAGCTTTGCCGGATAAGCTGATTCTGGGGACAGAGACTTACCAGTTTTTCCGCGGCCACCGCGAGCAGATGCAGAATTTCACGGCAGATATTCCGTGGATGGATGTGGAGCAGCACGATTATGTGATCGGCGGGATGCTGTGGACCGGAATTGACTACCTTGGGGAGTCTATGGGGTATCCGGCCAAAGGCTGGGCGGGCTCGCTATTCTATACGAATAATGAGCGCAAGCCGCTGTCTTATCTCTATGAAAGCTACTGGTCGGATAAGCCGATGGCCTATCTGGCCGTCATGGATTATTCCCTGCAGGATGAGGGGGTGAAGGAGCACTGGGATACGCCGCGGTATGCCGGCCACTGGAACTTCCCGCAGTTCAACAAGACCGTGATTCCATATATGATTGCTACGAACTGCGAAGAGGTTACTCTTGAATTGAACGGTAAAAGCTTTCATGTGGGCAAGCCGTCCGCTTACCCGGGCCGGATGATTACCGGCTATCTGCCTTATCAGCCCGGTACGATTACAGTAAAGGGGTATATCGGCGGCGAAGAAGTGAGCCAATATGTACTGAAGACGGCAGGGCCGGCGGTCAGGCTGGTGTTTGATCAGGAGACTGTGCGTCTGAAAGCGGAGGAGGTATCGCAAAAGCTGCTCACTGTCCGGGCAATAGATGCCGAAGGCGTGCCTGTGTTCCGGGACAGTTCGAAGGTGACCTTTGAGGTTCAAGGCCCGGCTGAGATCATTGCGGTGGACAATGGCGACCTCAGCTCAAGCGAGCCGTACAACCGCAATTGGATGCACCTGTATCATGGCTGTCTCAGCACGGCTATCCGGCTGACCGGAGAGAAGGGTCGCATCGTGTTGTCAGCTTATTCGGAGGGAATGTATCCGGCACAGCTGGTCATTCATGTAATCTAACTTTTGGGTCAAAAAAAGGGGTATCCCGGCCGCCGCTAACGGCTGTCTGGATACCCCTTATTATTTACACGAAGCTGTACAATCTCACGCCATGCGGCGGTACGGTTGTCTGGAGTGTACCCGCGGCAAGCTCAGCCGCTTCACCGCTCCACAGCTCCGTACCGGCTGCTGCACTGAGGCCGATCTCTTTAAGAGCCAGCTCCACCTGCAGCGGGGTTTCACCGGTGTTGAACACCGCAGCATAACGGGTGCCGTCATTATGCTCGGCAGTCCACACGATGAGCTCGCCCTTGCAGAGGGCTTCTCTGGCGCCGTGGCTCTCCTGCTGGATGCGCAGCATTTCGCGGTTGGTCAGCAATGACAGTGTCCACTCGTCATTGTCGCGCAGCTCGCCGCCGAAGATGAGCGGCGAGCGGAAAATGCTCCAGAGCGACATCATTGTCAGCTGCTCGTCACGCGTGAACCGGGTCCAGCGGTCTGCGCCGCCGCCGTCCACCGAACGGATGCCGATATGGCCGAGCGGCAGCATATCGCAGTCCGGCCAGCTGCCGCCCCCGGGTACGCCCTGCCACTTGCGGCAGCGGTCGAACATGTCCAGCAGCAGCGGCCACAGACCCCAGAAGTCATCCGTGACCCGCCACATGTTGGCGTGCTCTACGAAGAAGTCGGCGTATTCCACCGGGGCCGGGCCCGGTGACAGGCTCAGCACCATCGGCCGGCCGCTGCGCTCGATGGCCTTGGAGATCAGGGCAATCTCCGGCTGGTGGGTATCATACAGCCTGGAAGCAGCGATGTCATCCACCTTGACCAGATCGACGCCCCACTGTGCATACAGCTCAAAGAGGGAATCGTAATATTCCTGTGCGCCTTCCTTCGAGGCGTCTACTCCATACATATCCGTGTTCCATGGGCAGATGGAGTTGGTATGGGCGATCTCGCGTGCTGTTGCCGTTGTACCAAGCAATGCCGTACCGGCATGGGCAGCCTGCCGCGGAATGCCGCGCATAATATGAATGCCGAACTTCAGCCCGAGGCTGTGTACGTAATCAGCAAGCGGCTTGAAGCCCTGACCGCCAGCTGCCGAAGGGAAGCGGTTCTCGGCAGGCATCAGCCGTGAATATTCATCCATGACCAGCGGAACGAACGGCCGGTATTGGGAGGAGTTGGCGTAAGGCTCGTACCACTGAATATCAACGGTGATGTAGTTCCAGCCGTAGTCTTTAAGATGCTCTGCCATATATTCCGCATTGCCGCGGATTTCGGCTTCCGTTACGGCTGCGCCGTAACAGTCCCAGCTGTTCCAGCCGAGCGGTGGAGTAGGTGCTGCAAGCTTATGTGTCATTGTAAATCTCCTTTACTGATGGATTATTGCTCTTTGTTAAGAACATCATAAGGTAGGAGAATTGCAATATCTATAGTAATCTTGCAAGCTCTATAGCACTATATTGCGGTCAGTCAAAGAACAGTCTGCGGTAGGTGAGGCTCTCGCCGCCGCTGCGGAATTCACCAGGCGTCAGCCCGGTCAGTCCGCGGAAGGCTTTGATGAAATAGCTTCCGCTGGAATAGCCGATCTTTCCGGCGATCGCTTCAATGCTGAGGCTTGTTCCCCGGAGCAGCTCCATCGCCTTCTCGGTGCGGACCCGGGTCAGATAAGCGACCGGCGTCAGCCCGGTACTGGCTGAGAAACGGCGGATCAGATGGTATTTAGACAGCGCCACATGCTCAGACAGCTGATCGATGCTAATCATCTGCGCATAATGCTGCTCTATATATTCCGCCGCCCGCCGCACGTTATCCGACCAGTTATCCTTGTCCCGCAGGCTGGTCACCTGCATCCTGGCCAGCTCTGTCATGAACTGGTAGATGGAGGAGGAGGCGATCAGCGGGTCGGAGATCCGGCCTGCCGCGGCATCGGCGACAATCAGCTTTAGCAGCCGGATTGGCGCGCTGTCGGCGGGCAGATGAGGGACTTCCCCGGCTTCGCGCAGAAATTTGCGCCAGTGGGGCAGTATCAGGTCGGGGCGGAACAGCAGGAACATGAACTCCCACGGCTCCGAAGCCTCCGGGTCATAATAATAACGGTGGGGTCCGGGAATCTCCGCCAGAAAAGCCTGTCCGGCAGTGACCCGGTAAGTCCGGTTCTTGGACTCAAATACGCCCTCTCCGGAGAGCGTATACTGGAACAGCAGAAGCGGGCCGTCAGTCCGCTCCAGTCCGTCCCAGCGGTAATCCGGCGTGGAGATGGAATCACAGCCGGCGGCGTAGAGCACGCACAGCTTGAGCTCTTTATCTTCGGCGAACCGGAAGCCGTACGTGCCTGCGGACATGTCCATTGCTCTAGGTTGCCTCCTTAGGTGTCCATATATGAATAAGATTATAAATGTAACTTTATCACAGGCACCCGCAAAAAACAGCGCTGCCCCGCATACGGGAACAGCGCTGCTCTAAAGTTTCCGTTTAACTATGCCCGGGCACTTTCGGCTGTTTTGGAGCCAAACGCTCTGCGGACCAGCTTGGTCAGCTCCATCAGGATAACGGCACCCAGTGCCAGACCTGTTGCTGTCAGCCAGTGGGACATACCGAACGTATCCGGGATGGAGAAGATTTGTCTGATACCCGGCAGTACTGCAATACCGTAGAAGGCAAAGCAGACGAGCACGGCACCGATGACATATTTGTTGCTGAAAAAGCCGGCTTCAACCGAAGTCTGAGTGTTGGAGCGGGCGGCAAAGGTCTGAAGCGTACGGGACAGAATCAGTGTAGTGAACGCCATCGCTACACCCATGTCATCGGAATGCTGAAGACCAAGATACAAGGAGACAATTACCGCTGCTCCGATAAGCACACCGCGCGTAATGATTGCCTGCATCAGGCCGCCGGAGAAGATGCCTTCATTAAGCTCTCTCGGTTTTCTGCTCATCACATTCGGCTCAGCTTTTTCCATACCGAGCGCAATGGCAGGCAAGGAGTCATTAGCCAGGTTGATGAACAGCAGCTGAATGGCTGTGAACGGGTTGATCCAGTCAAAGATCAGGGCGAACAGGATGGCGATAATCGCACCGAGGTTGCCCGAGAACAGATAGGCAATCGCTTTTTTAATATTATCGAACACCGTCCGTCCTACGGAGACTGCGTTAACAATCGAGACGAAGTTATCATCGGTCAGAATCATCGCAGCTGCATCCTTGGCTACATCGGTTCCGCTGCCCATCGCCACGCCGATATCGGCCTGCTTCAGGGCTGGTGCGTCGTTCACACCGTCACCGGTCATGGCTGTGACTTTACCTTTACGCTGCCATGCGCGGACAATCCGGATCTTGTTCTCCGGGGAGACACGGGCGTATACGCCAATCTGCTCCAGCTTGTTGTCGAGCTCTGCATCAGACATGGCATCCAGTTCCTGGCCGGTGATAGCAATATCCGTATCACTCATCAGACCGATGTCGCGTCCGATTGCCTGAGCGGTGGTTTTGTGGTCACCGGTAATCATGATTGTACGGATGCCGGCGTTTTTCGATTCAGCGATAGCACTGTATACGGCTTCACGCGGAGGGTCAATCATTGCGGTTAAGCCTACCAGCACCAGATTATTCTCATCCTCAAGCGTAATTTGCGTAGCGGAATTCGATACAGTTTTGTAGGCATACGCCAGAACACGCAGCGCCCTGCTGGAGAAATCCTCATTGATTTTAATGAACCGTTCACGCAGCTCTTCTGTAAAAGGCACTTCGATTTCATCAATCAGCACATGCGAACATAAGCTGAAGAGCACATCCGGTCCGCCTTTGGTAATCATTTTCTTTTGTCCGCCAAACGTATGCAGCGTACTCATCAGCTTACGTTCGGAGTCGAACGGTAGCTCTGCCTCCCGGGGGAAGTTATCGCGGATCTCCTGGTAATTCTTATCAAGGCTGTTACTGAAGGCGATAAGCGCAACCTCTGTCGGGTCGCCCAGCTCCTTGCCTTCTTCATTAATATTGGAGTCATTACAGAGCACGGCAATATGCAGCAGCCTCCGGGCTTCGGGAGACCATTCATGATGCTCAAGCTTGAACTGGTCCTTCTGGCCCTCAGGCAGATAATAATCGACAACGGTCATTTTATTCTGGGTGAGGGTACCTGTTTTATCCGTACAGATGACACCGGCCGAGCCGAGTGCTTCAACAGCAGGCAGCTTACGGATAATTGCGTTTTGCTTGGCCATTTTGTTCGTTCCAACGGACAATACGATTGTCACAATAGAGGAGAGGGCTTCAGGAATCGCCGCTACCGCTACAGCGACAGCGAACATCAGGGCATTGAAGATGGCTTCAGTAGTATCCACATTTGTATCCGACAGCCATACACGGCCTGCCTGAATACCGAAGATAATAACCGACAGGATCAGAATGGCGATACCGAGCTGTTTGCTGAAGGATTCAAGCTTGCGCTGCAGCGGCGTCTGCTTGGCTTCGGCGCTTTCGAGCAGTTCGGCGATTTTACCGATTTCAGTAGTCAGGGCAGTTCCCGTTACGAGAAAAACACCGCGTCCGTAGACCACCAGGGAACCGCTGAAGGCCATATTGCGGCGGTCGCCGAGCGGGGCCTCCTGGTCAATGATATCGGTATGCTTTTCAACAGCCTCAGATTCCCCGGTCAGCATGCCTTCGTTGATCTTCAGGCTCCCTGATTCAATGATACGTCCGTCGGCAGGGACGAAATCCCCGGCTTCCAGAATAACGATATCCCCTCTGACCAGCTCACGGGCAGGAATTGAGAGCAATGCCCCGTCCCGCTGAACTTTGGCCTCCGGTGCAGACATCTGCTGCAGGGCAGCCAGCGAGCTTTCTGCTTTACGGGTTTGAACTACACTGATTACAGCATTAAGGATCAGCACGAGGAATATAATGAGTGATTCCATAACATGTCCCATGAAAATCTGGATGGCCGCTGCAATCAGCAGCACGACCACCATCGGGTCTTTGAAATTTTCCAGAAAAAGCTTCCAGAGCGGGTCTCTGTCCCGGCCTTTGATTTCATTGTAGCCGTCCTTCTCCAGGCGCCTTTGTACCTCCGCAGACGTAAGCCCTTTTGCTGAACTCTGCAGCTCTTGTAAACTGTCGGTCACACTTTTGCGGTAATGCTCCACTAATGATTTCTCCTCTCTCTCCTATACGGGTCTGTGTGTGGTAATTAGCAGCTTCGATTTACTGGACTAATACCCGTTAAATGCTCCTTCTACTCAGGTGTGATATTTCAGTTTGCCCAATAATTCTGCTTTGGAACCTGTTTGTAAAAGTTACGGTTTAAAAACGGAGGAGGTTTCAAGAGAAACGCATTCATTAGGTTTGAAAGGGCTTACATGAAAAAAGTTTCATCTAAGGAATCATCCTTGGAGCGGCTTTTGACCGTCTACACAATGGATAGATAGGGGGAACAATGCTAAATAGGCTGAAAAAGAAACTGAAGCGCGATAAATATCTGTATCTGATGCGGGCTTAAGCTCGCGATTACAGGGAGGAAGTCCATTAAGTGCACGCCGGTTGGGGAAATTCCACTACATGCGTGCGGTCGGAGTCGCTAAAGAGGAGGGCGATCCATTAGATCCGTGGTAGTCGGCCTCCTGGTCGGGGCCAGCTATCAAAGGGAAAACTCCCACTAAATGAGCAAGCCTACGGTCAAGGTCCGCCATCAAAGGGAAAACTCCCAATAAAATGCGCTGAGTTCCGCCTGAGGCCACTCTTAGAGGCGAAAATGCCTCTGATTTGAGCGTACGCGAGCGAAATGGTGAAATGAGAGGCAAAAATGCCCTTGATTTGAGCGCAGGTGAGCGAAATGGCGGAATGAAGGGCAAAAATGCCCTTGATTTGAGCGCAGGTGAGCGAAATGGTGAAATGAGAGGCAAAAATGCCCTTGATTTCAGCGCATGCGAGCGAAAAGGCGGAATGAAGGGCAAAAATGCCCTTGAGTTGAGCGCAGGTGAGCGAAATGGCGGAATGAAGGGCAAAAATGCCCTTGATTTCAGCGCATGCGAGCGAATTGGCGAAATGAAGGGCAAAAATG
>NZ_CCDG010000025.1 GCF_000723885.1 Paenibacillus camerounensis | reverse complement strand
CGCCATCGCCTTGCGCGGCCTGTCCGTCCGCAGCGCTCTGCCCTTGCATCGCCTGGCCCTGAGCTGCGTCGCCATCGCCTTGCGCGGCCTGCCCATCGGCATCGCCTTGCCCTTGCAGCGCCTGGCCCAGAGCCGCGTCGCCATCGCTTTGCGCGGCCTGCCCAACCGCAGCGCCTTGCCCTTGCAGTGCCTGACCCTGAGCCGCGTCGCCATCGCCTTGCGCGGCCTGCCCATCGGCATCGCCTTGCCCTTGCATCGCCTTGCCCAGAGCCGCGTCGCCATCGCCTTGCGCGCCACCGCCCGGCGCGCCACCAAAGCCGCCGCCGCCGAAGCCGCCCATGCTATTGCCGCTGCCGGAGCCGTCGCCGCTCGCGGCAATGGTACCGTCCAGTTGGCCGGAGACACTGGCGGCCATGGTTGACATGAAGGTCTTCACAGACTGGGTGCCGCTCTCATATTGTTCAAATGTATAGAAGGCAGAAGGGTCGGCCTTCACATAGCTTGAGATCATGGTGTCGAGCTCGTCCATCCGGGACTGGAAGGTATCATCCTGTAGGTATCCGTCGATCATCTGCTGGATGATGGCGTGATATTTCGCTTTGTACTCATCATTGGCAAGCAGCTTCGCGATCAGCGGACGCTCGGAGAGGGCGCCTTGGGTCGGCTCATCAATCATGACGTCGGAGCCGCCCATGCCGCCGAAGGCCATATTGTAGTCCCAAGGCAGAATGGAGAAAACACCGTCATCCTCATACAGGTAATAGTTCTGCTTGTTGCTGCCGAGATAACTGTCCATATTGCCGGTAACGGCATTAAGGGCAATATATCCGAGTGCGTCATCGACGTTGATGTATTTCTCGTAGCCGGTGCCGTTGTTCAGCTCATCCAGCATGTCGAGGAGAATATCATTGTTCGATTTATCGGACTTCATCTCAAGGCCGGTATAGAGGGAGGTATCGTCGCCGAGCCAGGTCAGATCGCTGCCTTGGCCGGTCATTACCCCCTTATACAGCGCGCCGTAGGAGTTGCCGAAGTTGCGTTCCAGATAAGCATCGCCGATCTGCTCTACCGCGAGATAGAAGCCCTTTAGCTCATCGTTGACATAAATGTTAACGAAGGAGTATTTTGGCGTCGGCAGGCCCATAGTCTCCGCGAGTTCATAGGTGAGAAACTCACGCATATAGGAAGCATCACTGTAGTTGTTGTTAAGATTGATTTTGCTAATCCCGAACAGGCTCTGATTTACGTATTCGTCAAAAGAAATTTTGAAGCTGTAACGGTCCGAGTCACTCATCTGCACAACGCTGCGCAGGCTTAAATTGCCTTTGGTCCGGATACCGACATTGTCCATTGTAATACCGTTGTATTCAACAGAAGCTGCTTTGTATTCCTCGGCGCTGGCATTGTCCAGCATATCCTGATAATCATCCGGATCTATCGTGATCCGCACATCCACAACCTTATCCTTCGGGAACACGTCAGTATCCAGACGCTGCTCCTCATTCGAAGCCGCCCGGTCCTGCGTATTCCCGTTAGCATTATTATTATCCGGCTGACATCCGGCCAGAGCGGCAGCCAGCAGCAGGCAGCACAGCATCAGCAGAAACGGCTTACCTCTTGCTTTCATCCCGGCACCGCCCTTCCTTAAGATACGTAGTCGCCGCTGTAGCTGATCAGCAGGACATTTTTGACACCGGTAATGTCGGAGACAGTGTTGACGAAACCGCCTTCCTTGTCGTCCAGACGAAGCTCCAGCGTCAGCTCAACATTGCCCTTTGTTACGGTTTTTTGCTTCACATTATAGCGTTTTACGGATTTGTTCAGATGGCTGTGGACCTCGCGTTCGCTGTCATCGCCCTCGCAGTTAACAACCAGCAGATAGGGGGTTTCCACTGAGGAACGTTTAATGAACAGGAACAGAATCAGACCGATAATAACCGAGCCGACAATAGCCAGTGTGAAAAAGCCTGCCCCGGTCACAATACCTGCTACCGCTGCCCAGAACAGGAAGATCAGATCCGTCGGATCTTTAATCGGCGTTCTGAACCGGACGATAGACAGGGCGCCGACCATCCCGAGTGACAACACCAGATTGGAGTTAATAGCGATAATAACCGTTGCGGTGATTAGGGTCATGCCCATGAGTGAAACATTGAAGCTTTTGGAATAGAGGACTCCGCTAAATACACGTTTATAGAGCAGGTAAATAAAGAAGCCTATCAGAAAAGCGACCCCGAGTGTAATCAGGATTTTGGAGATGCTGATGTCGGATACAAAGTTGTCGAGCACTGAATTTTTAATCATATCGGAAAAGGTTGTTGCTGTGTCATTGGCTTCAGCCGCAGTTGTTCCCGCAGCAGCCAGAGTAGATACAAAGCTCATTATTAATAATCCTCCCAAGTGTTGGTCTTCAAAAATTTCCGGCAAATCACATATTTTGACGCCGATTGCCGGTTCAAGCCTTCGAGCTGCAGCGCGATCCGGATGTATTCCGGAATGTATTCGTCGAATTTGACCTCGAAAATAATAAAGTTCTCTTCCAGCGCCCGCACAGGCTGCAGCCCCTGGTCAAAAATATCAGTAGCATGCAGACCGGTCCGCAGCTCCTTGTCAAAGGTAATCCGCACATTGCCGTTATGGCAGACGTAAGGCTCGCGCACATAATCGACGATTACTTTAGGGCGCAGCAGGTTATGGCGCATCTGATTGTAGAGCTCCATGAACAGCGGACTGCCGGGTACATTCAGCACCTCATAGTTGCCGGCCATAACCTGGTCGTACATCTCACGGGTTAACGGCTCTTTGACTTTGGCGATATAATCGTCCATTTTGATTTTTTTCTCAAAGTGAATGACATTATCCTGAGCATTGTAGATCCGGATGCGGTATTTGGCACGTTCCCTGAGCCCTCCGAGCTTTTCAGCCAGGGCTGTATTGTGCATATCATCAAAATAAAGGCTCCGGATATGATATTCCCCGACTTCATCGGCATTCTGATCGGCATCCATCAGGCTGTGCAGGCGCTGACGCAGAATCAGATATTGATGATAGTTGATGAAAAATTTCAGCTCATGCCGGAATTGCAGCTTGTTACTCATTTCACACCTCGTTTCTAACCCTTAGTAAATACCATTAACTGAACCTATCGTACGGGACAGACCTTATGATTGTCTTAAATCCAGCTGAGCGTTAGCTGAAAGTTTTTACACTGCGTTAACAAAAGTCGCGAATTGCGAGCACAATAGAGGGTTTCCGGTTGACTTTGGAGCTTAATGGAGGCTATCGTTGTTAACAAAGTACACAGCCTCAGGAGGGACCTGCGTGAAGGATTTGAAAATGGTGTTTATCATCGGAATGATTCTCATAGTGTTAATAGTAGCTGCGGTAGCACTGGAAAAACTGAAGACGGGGCGGACAGAGACTGCATTGTCACCGGGAACCCCGTATAACTTGGTTACTACGTTCAAAGAGGATACGGATACCAGCAGAGCGTTCACCTGGTATACGGAGGATGCTGCCGCTGCCGGGCGGCTGGAGGTTGTAAAGGGAGGCGAGGCCTCTTTTGACGGTGCTTCAGTATTCAGGATAAAGGCGGAAGATACCGCAATTAAGACGGATAAAGGAAAAAGAGGGGTGCATAAAGCGGAGGTTAGCGGGCTTGAGCCGGGTACCGTGTACACTTACAGGGCGGGTTCAGGCAAGGACGGGGAGTGGAGTGCTGCTGCCACCTTCACCACTGCGGAAGCAGACACTGACCAGGTGACCTTTATTAATGTGACCGATTCGCAAGGAATAACGCCGGCGGATTTTGCGGTGTGGGGAAGGACGCTGAACAAGGCGGCAGAGACCTTTCCGGCGGCACAATTTATTGTGCATAACGGGGACTTTACGGAGGATGCCGAAGATTCAGCAGCGTGGAACAGCTTTTTCAGCAATGTGGACAGCCTCGTATCCCGTATTCCGCTGATGCCGGTGACAGGAAACCACGATGAGGTCGATGAACAGGCAGCCGAATTCACCTCTCATTTCAATCTGCCGGATAACGGGGCCAAAGGCTCAATCGCCGGAACATCGTACTCCTTCGACTATGGACCAGTGCATATTACGGTGCTGAACACGGAGGGAAATTTGAAAAAACAGGCGGAATGGCTTAAAAAGGATCTTGCCGGAACGGACAAAGCCTGGAAAATTGTCGCTTTTCACCGTCCGGCATATGGCGGTAATACCTATAAGAAGCTGGACGAATGGGCTCAGCTTTTTGATAAATATGAGGTTGATCTGGTGCTGCAGGGGCATAATCATGAGTATTCGCGGTCTTATCCGCTGCTG
This sequence comes from Paenibacillus camerounensis, assembly GCF_000723885.1. GTDB lineage: Bacteria > Bacillota > Bacilli > Paenibacillales > Paenibacillaceae > Paenibacillus_AQ > Paenibacillus_AQ camerounensis. The sequence continues at coordinate 95,190 of NZ_CCDG010000025.1, read as the reverse complement.
GACGGGGAAATTGTAGCTGAGGGTGAAGGAGCCGCTGGTGCGTCCAGAGGAACGGTCTATGTCGTTACGAACGCTTCCGGCAACAAGTTCAATGAGAAAAAAGAAGACCAGTTCTATCATGCTGTACATTTTCAGAATAACAAGGCGATGTTTGCGGGCATTTCTATTAGCGGTAGAGTACTGAACTATCAGGCTTACGATGTGGATGGCAGCCTGCTGGATGAATTCACACTTACTCACTAAACACACGTAAACCCCTATCATTGATTGTTATCAACGACAGAGGCTTACGTTGTTTGCACTATACCCATGTTATGCTCAGACTCCTTATCCTATCCTTTGAACTCAGCCGGGTAGAAATCGTCCGAGGCGGCAGTGAATTTGCCTATCCTGTACGATAAATCTTCTCTAATTCATCCTCTGCCACGAGTGGATTGCGGTGTAACATTCGAGCTTTAAGAAGCTCCTGCCATTTCGTTCGGGGATGAATTGAAAGCTTTAACGCCAGAATCAAAGATATAGTCTCAAGCTCAGGGATTACAGCTGCTCAGGATTGCTGCGGAATCGTTACTGCTGTCCGTCAGACGTTCCTGCTAGCGGTGTAAGGTTCCCTTGAGTTGATGCCTTAAGTATACCTGCAGGCGGCTGGGCTGTAAAAAGCGCTAATCTTAAGAAATGGAACTATTTTTCAGCTCATCCTCTTGTAAGCGCTATTATTCTGTCTGGTTCTCAGTTTTTCGGTATTTACGGCCTGTACCCGGGTAATGCCTAGTTAGATCAATCGTGTATAATGAAGCCAACAGAGGAGGAGTATCAATGAAGCTGTTTCGGATAACAACATCACCTATGGGCGTAGAGCGGATCGGAGAGTTTCTGGAGAATAACTATATCTGTATCGGTTATCCCGGCACCGGAGATTTGGAACATGCCGGTCCGGAGGAGATGCTGGCCAGACTGCTGAAGAGCGGGGCATATAAGGGGCCGGAGCTTGAAGAAGCCGTGGTTAACCTTAACCTGTTCGTGCATGAAATGCAGGACGGGGATTATGTGCTGATTGCCGACGGGCAGTGGGTGCATCTGGGTGATCTGGGTGACTATTTCTATGACGAAACCGGCGATTCACCGGAGGACGGCCGCTGTCACCGGCGCGGTGTAACCTGGCTGAGAAGCATTCCGCAAAGCGCGCTGAATCCGGAAGCGGCAGAACTGCTGGCAGATGAGAGCCTGATCTCCAGGTACCGCGGGACGCTGCCGGCGGCACGGCTGGAGCTATGGATCGAAGGGAAGGGCCCTGCCGATTCCGTAGCTGACGGAAAGCGCAATTTGGTGGATGAAATAACCGTCACCAAAGCTGTTTCCGTCCTTAAAGAAGCTCTGCACAGCGAGGATGCGGACCGGCGTGAACGGGCAGCAATAGCCATCCTGCAATACGCAAAATAGAATGGGAGGCCAGGTGCGGGAGCACCTGTCTGAAAGCTTTTCGCAGACAAGCTGCTCCTGATATCACTCTGCTGATCATAATACAGCTGTGCGGATACATATTTACTTTACCGGTTTCTTCACAATATCCTGCCAGTGCGGCGGGAGCGGATAGCTTATTAAATGCGTGTAGTTAACCAGCCTGACTTCAGGTCCTGCGGAAATTTCAAAAGTTAACCGGTCTTCTCCAACAGAGATATGGGGGCCGACAACGGGTGTTACATCGAGCGTTACAGACAGCCGGAAGCCGCGAAAGCCGTTTATCCGCGCACACTCGGTTATTTTTACGAAATACGGATAGACGAGCGGCGGCTCAAGCAAGGAATGCTGATAATATTCCCGGACCGCCTCGTTGATATAGGGGGTCAAAAAATTCATAAGCGTATCCTGTATTCTCAGTTCGCTTGAATCCCTCACAGGTACAAGCTGAGCGGTTTCAGCTTGTACCTGAGTGGAAGAAGACAGGCTCAGAGCCGCAAACAGCAATAGTACGGTAAAGTTTTGTGTCCAATTCACTGATTACACCTCACCCCGGTTTTCAGGTAGGTTGTCCATATTCTCATATTAATAACGGGCTGTATGCAGCCTAACGCAACAAAAAAAAGCCTTCCGCCTAATGATGACGGAGGGCCTTTTTGCGCATTCTATAGCTGTTCTTCGTGTAAGGATCAGATGAAATCCACAAATTCGTTAACCGGCTTGCGGTAGCCGCGCGGTCTGATCTTATGCTTGTTGTCTTTGCCGATTGTGATCATCAGGGCAGGGACAAGGTTATCCGGTGCATTGAGCGTTGCATTCACAGCCTCGGGTACAAAACCGATCATCGGGCACGTATCCCAGCCCTTGTCCTTGGCGATCAGCATGAACTGCATAGCTGACAGGGAGGCGTTACGGATGGCCTCATCGCGCTGGAAGGCATCATTGCCTTCATAGGCATCATTAATGGACTGGATGGTGTTATCGTATTCCTCCTGGCTCATAGCACCGAGCAGCTTAAGGCCGCTGTAAATCTCCGGCGCCTGCAGGTAAGCATTCTTATCACCGTATACGATAATGACGGCTGAAGCAGTATGAACCTTGTACTGGTTGTATGCATCCTTGCGGAGCTGCTCCTTGACTGCCGGATCGGTAATTACCTTGTAGTGGGCATGCTGCAGATTGTTGCTGGAAGGGGCGAGACGGGCAAGCGAGAACATCTCCTCCAGCTCAGCCTTGGAAATAGAAACACCTTCTACGAAATTCATGGCGGATCTGCGGGCTTGGACTAATTCAGAAAAATTGCTCATTATTATGCCTCCATTAGTGTATGTATTGGTTAATAAAAATCAATAACTGATGTTTTATAATAAACTTACATTAAGTTACTTGCTTAAGATAGCATGGTGTTTGAGGATCGTCAATGATTTTAGGCAGTAATTCATAAATTTTTTTATAAAAAAGAAGGAAAAGCGAGAAAACGTCAATAAATAAGTGATTAATATCACAAATTAAGGCTAAATGGGTAAAAACTTTGTGACATAATTAACAATATCGGTGGTATAATAGGCACACTGACTTTGTGAGTTAGAGATGATTAAGCAGATATGTCAACGCGAAGGAGAGGCTAATATGTCTGAAACAATTACACAATCACTGCCTGAACAGGAAGAAACAGCTGCCGCAGCAAAAGTATCCAAGGAGGACTTGCTCGAACAGCTGCTGAAGCCTGAGGTTCAGGAGTCGCTTGCATTACTGGTGGAGGAGCTGCCTAAGCTGACTAAGCTGGCCGGAGTATTAACGAAATCGTTTGATTTTGTCCAGGCGGTTGCAACGGATGATGTGCTGAAGAATGACACTGTAGGTGCGATTAAGGAAATTGCCGAGCCTGTTGTAGGGTCGGTTAAAAACATGGCTGCCACCGTAATTGAAGCTAAGGACCGCGCTGAGGCCAGTACGGACAATATCAGCCTGTTCAGCATGATGAAAATGATCAAGGATCCCCAGGTTCAGAAAATGCTCCGCTTCGTGAACGCCTATCTGGAGGTCAGCGGCGAACGCAGTCCGCAGAAGTAAGTAACCTGTACTTTATTGATTTAGAATGTATACACACGTATGGACGGAGGAAATAGAATGTCAAAACATATTGTTATCCTGGGTGCAGGTTACGGCGGCTTGCTGAGCGCGCTGACTGTGCGTAAATATATGAGCAAAGCTGAAGCAAAAGTTACGGTTGTCAACCAGTATCCGACTCACCAGATTATTACAGAGCTTCACCGTCTGGCAGCCGGAAGCATCTCGGAAAAGGCGATTGCCATGCCGCTGGCGAAGCTGTTTGCCGGTAAAGATATTGATCTGAAGATTGCCAAGGTAAAATCCTTCTCCGTGGACAGCAAGCAGATCAGCCTGTCTGACGGTTCAACCCTTTCTTATGACGCACTTGTTGTCGGACTTGGCAGTACAACGGCTTACTTTGGTATCCCGGGTCTGGAGCAGTACAGCATGGTGCTGAAGTCGGCAGAGGATGCCAAAAATATTCACGCCCACATTGAAAGTAAAATCGCCGCATACGCGCAAAGCAAAAACCCTGCGGATGCAACCATTCTGATCGGCGGCGGCGGACTAACCGGCGTTGAGCTGGTTGGTGAAATTGCCGATGTTCTGCCTAAGCTGACTAAGCGTTATGGCGTAGATCCGAAAGAAATCAAGCTGCTGCTCGTCGAAGCAGGGCCGAAGATTCTGCCTGTATTGCCGGATCACCTGATTCAGCGGGCAACCGCAAGCCTTGAAGCACGCGGGGTACAGTTCCTGACCGGACTGCCTGTAACCAATGTTGAAGGCAACACCGTTGATCTGAAGGATGGTCAAAAGATCGTTGCCAACACCTTTGTATGGACCGGAGGCGTGCAGGGGAATCCGCTGGTCGGGGAATCCGGACTTGAGGTTAACCGCGGCCGTGCTACAGTTAATGATTTCCTGCAGTCCGCTTCGCATAAGGATGTGTTCGTTGCCGGAGACAGCGCCGTTCACTTCGCGCCGGACGGCCGTCCAAATCCGCCGACGGCACAGATTGCCTGGCAGATGGGCGAGCTGATCGGTTACAACCTCTATGCTTTGTTGAATAACAAAGCGATGGAAAGCTTCAGCCCGATTAATTCCGGAACACTTGCCAGCCTTGGCCGCAAGGACGGCGTTGCCATTATCGGCGGCAGCTCGACTCCGCTTAAGGGCCTTCCGGCAACTATGATGAAGGAAGCCAGCAATATCCGCTACCTGACTCATATTAAAGGCCTGTTCAGTCTGGCTTACTAGACGATTATCCCCTCCAATCCTGAAATGAGCCTTATTGAGGCCGGGATAATGGAGGGGATTTTTGCATTTATGGAAAAATCCGCTGTACTATTCGTTGCCCTTTGCTATAATATCCTTGTTTGCATTAATCTGGTTTGTCATAGGAGGATTTATAGTATGGGATTCAAGGATAATGATGTGATCGTATTTATCGGCGACAGCATCACAGACTGCGGACGTAATTATAGTGATGCTGCTTCACTGGGTTGCGGCTATGCCCTGATGGCTGCTGCCAGATTAGGACTGCTGTACCCGGAGAAAAAGCTGACCGTATTTAACCGGGGGATCAACGGCAACAGGATAACGGATTTGCAGCACCGCTGGGACAGTGACTGCCTTGAGCTGAAACCGGACTGGGTATCCATCTATATTGGAATCAATGATACCTGGCGCTGGTATGACTCAGGCTTTGAAACTACGTCAGAGGAATTTGAATCCGCTTACCGTGACCTGATTGAGCGTACACTGGCGGCAACGGATGCTAAGCTCGTTCTGATTGAGCCCTTTGTGCTGCCTGTGCCGGAAGACCGGAAGGGCTGGCGCACAGATCTTGATCCAAAAATTCATGCCGTGCGCTCACTGGCGCGCGAATACGGTGCAGCGCTTGTTCCGTTAGACGGCTTGTTTGCAGCTGCTGCGGTACAGGCGGAGCCTGCATACTGGGCGGGTGACGGTGTACATCCTTCACCTGCCGGGCATGCACTGATTGCTGAAGCCTGGCTTAAAGCAGCCGGCGCTATCTGCTAGCCCAGACAACAGCGTAAGACAGAAGACTGATCCGTACGTGTGTGCGGAACGGTCTTTTTTGAATCTGAGGCATGGCATTATCCTGTCTATATTTCATTCTGCTGCCCCGGACTGTTATAATGGATGGATATATACGGTTATGGAGGATAGGAATTTACTTTCACCGTTGAGCGATCAATATGCAGAAGGAAGTGGACAGATGACCAGCGATAACGCACATGATTTGCAGGGCCTGCAGGCAGCAGGGAAGGTGGTTGGCTATACCATCGCAGAGATGAAGCGCAGTGTGGTTCCGGGTATGACAACGGCAGAGCTGGATAAGATTGGGGAAGAGCTGCTGGAGCGTTTCGGGGCCAGATCGGCACCACGGGTCACCTATGATTTTCCGGGAAGCACCTGTATCAGTATCAATGATGAGGTTGCGCACGGTATTCCCGGCCCCAAGGTGATTCAGCCCGGAGACCTGATTAACATTGATGTATCGGCTGAGCTGAACGGATATTATGCAGATGCCGGGGTTTCTTTTCAGCTGCCCCCTTATAATGAAAAGCTGATTCACCTCTGCCGCAGTACGGAAGAGACCATGATGAGTGTAATTAATCATCTGCGGGCGGGGATGAAGGTCAATGAGATCGGCCGGGTGATGGAGCGCGAAGCCGGCAAACGCGGCTATAAAGTGATCCGTAACCTGTGCAGCCATGGAATCGGCAAAGCGCTGCATGAGAAGCCGTTTGAAATCCTGCCGTTTTATAATCCGCGCGTACAGACGGTGCTTAAGGAAGGCCAGGTCATTACTGTTGAGCCTTTCCTGAGTACCGGAGCGGATTTTGCAGAGCAGCAGAGTGACGGATGGACCTTAAGTGTCGGTGACGGCAGCCGGGTTGCCCAGTTTGAGCATACCATTATCGTGACCAAAGGCAAGCCGATTATCCTCACGAGCGCTTAAGAACTAACAGACAGCAGGAAATCGCGATGTAATCAGGGCTGCACCGGCAATAGTCAGGCAATGGCTGTCCGGGGCAGCTTTTATTATTGCTCGCCGTACTGCTCCAATGTTGTAAAAGCGCGGATCGTTCAAGACTGAAATGTTATCACAGGCGGCGGTGTCTCCACTTCTATTGACCCGGGGTTGTACATGCTGTCACTGCTGGCTGGTGAAGAGGCTATGCTGGAAGTGAAGAAGCAGATTGATTATCCTTATTTCCACAAGGGATCGCGCAGCGGCAGTGAAATTTGCTAGTTAAAGGGGCCTTTATAAATGAGCGGAAAAAAGGATCAATTTGAACCGTTGCAGGAGCTGCTTGACAGCAGCGGGTGCTGGCCGCAGCTTGAGGAATATATGCTGCGCAACAGCGGCCTGCCCGGGCCTAGAGCTAATCTTGCGCTGGCAGCACAGTTTGCCAGGTATTATGCCGAGAAGGAAATTACAGATACAGCATGGTCTTTACTTATACAATGGACCGGAGATCCCGGTGAATACCTCCCGTTCTGTGCCGTTCAAGCCTGTGCTGCCCACTACAGCTACGCAGACAACGAACGCCGCAGCCGGATCGGGGCCATACTCCGAACGGCCATGAACGATCCGAGGTGGAGAGTCCGTGAAGCGGCTGCAATCGGATTACAGTACATAGGGGAGGATGATTTCCGGCTGCTGCAGGAGCTGCTGGACGGCTGGAGGCCCAATGCTTCTGTTTTGGAGCAGCGTGCTTTCCTGGCCGGCCTGGCTCATCCGCCACTGCTCACAACCAGCCGTCAAATGCTGTATTGTCTGGAGCTGGCAGGTGAAATAACGGATGGCATTATTCAAGGGAAGACGCAAGGCTGTGATCCTGAGCATTTCCGCGTATTGTCCAAGGGTCTGGAATATAGTCTCAGCCTATTTGCAGCCGGCGAACCGGAGGCCGGATTCGCCCTGCTGCGCAGGCTGGGAGAGAGCGGCGATGCCAGGATGCTCCGGGTCGTAAAGGAGAATCTGGGCAAGGCGCGGCTCAGTAAAAAATATCCCGAGCAGGTTCAGGAGCTGCTTGCGGGATTGACAATAGTTTAAAATGTAACTATTATAGTTGCATCTATAGCTTTTGTCCGAAGGCCCTAAAGGAGAGATACTCATGAACATCAGCACCCGCTTTGCGGTCGCTATTCATATTTTGACGCTAATTGACAGTAATAAGGATGGAAAAAGCACCTCCGAGTGGATTGCCGGCAGTGTAAATACCAATCCGGTCGTGATCCGGCGGCTTACCGGTATGCTTAACAAGGCAGGGCTGGTGGAGGTCCGTCCCGGTGTAGCCGGTGCCAAGCTTACGCGCAGCGCAGCAGAAATTACCCTTTTGGAAATATACCGTGCTGTGAACGCTGTAGATGAAGATGGCTTATTCTCGGTGCATGATCATCCGAATCCGGAGTGTCCGGTCGGCAAGAACATTGCCGGTGCGATTGTTCCGGTCTTTTCGATGGCGCAGAAAGCGATGGAGAAGGTGCTGCAGGAGGTTACGCTTGATCTGATTGTGGACCAGATTCCCGTCAGTTAATGTAGCAAATATGTGTCTTTTTTAGAATTTTAAGTTAGCTTTCAGCGGGATTTTATCTTATTTTAAGGTTTGGGGAGTATAGTTGAGATCTCCACCCCCCAGTGGATGCATTTTGATAGATCCTGTCGTGCCTCGGCAGGGTCTTTTTGTTTGCTTTTTTAATTGAACTCATTTCATAAAACCTTTATGTGCGGTTCATCCGTTTTTAAGGTTCGGCCGTTATAGTAATCACATGACCCCCTTATAATAGACCTTGGCCCTGCCGGATACCGGCGGGGCTACTTTTTTGCCGGCAGAAGCATTTCTTTACATAATATTCCATACCCTTTAGACTTACATGAAGAGAGCCGCTGTGGCAGGGAGAGAAGAGGCCGGGCATACCGGAAATATGAAATAAGGGAGACAGAATACATATGAAGAATAATGATCTAGCCATGCTTGGCTCAAGTCTGATATTGGGGATTTCCTTTATCATTGGCTGTCTCATTATCAGCAGTGAACGTGCAGAGAGCAGTGATAAGGCCGTACAGGCGGCGGTAGCGCAGACACAGATTGAAGCGGAGGCTCAGTCTGAGCTGCAGGTGAAGATAAAGTCAGAGGGCAAAGAAGTGTTGAATATCCAGGAAGCAGCGCAGCTGCTTGGTCTGGAAGAGGATCAGATCATTAACATTATAAAAGCGGAAAATGCAATCCTCAGTAATAACGGAATCTTTACCGGGCATAGGCTGCCGTTTTTTAAAGTGGATAATGAGTTTAAATTTAGCAGGGCAGAAATGATGGCATGGGTCCACGCTGTAACAGAGCTAAACCGGATCTATAGGGCAGACAAGATTATTAAATAGAGATTGTTAAAGTAATTGACAAACTTATGGAGTGCAACTATAATAAAGTTAGTTAAAATGTAACTGATTAAGTTACAAGTGAATGATAATAATAGCAGAAGCCAAGACTAAGCTGCAATTAAAGGTTCAGCGGAGGCAGCTACTTTCAGGAGGGATTCCATATGACGGCAACAGCGGTATTACACGAGACAACGGAGATTGGTCTAGTAAAGATTAGAGTAAGCAACCTTGAACGCTCGCTTGCCTTTTATCAGAATGTTGTGGGGCTGCAGGTTCTGCGCCGGCATGGCCGGGAGGCGGAAATGACGGCAGACGGGCAGCGGGTACTGCTGAACCTGCGTGAAATTGAACATCCGCAGGTGTTAAGCCGTAAAGGTGCGGGATTATTCCACTTCGCCATTCTGTTGCCCGACCGGCCAAGTCTCGGGCTGGTGCTGCGCAATCTGATTGACTCAGAGATGGAGATCGGGCAAGGCGACCATCTGGTCAGTGAAGCCCTATATATTCAGGACCCGGACAACAACGGGATTGAACTCTACCGTGACCGTCCGCGTGATACCTGGCAGCGGGACTCTGCCGGAGATTACGTGATGACCACTGATCCGGTGGATGTAGACGGACTGCTGGCTGCTTCAGAAGGTCTTACCTGGAAGGGTCTGCCTGCAGGTACAGTGATCGGGCATGTGCATTTTCATGTCGGAGATCTGGCTGAGGCCAAGAAGTTCTATGTGGATGCGCTAGGCTTTGAGCCGACGACCCATTACGGTAATTCAGCGCTGTTTATATCGGCCGGCGGCTACCACCACCATATGGGGCTGAACATCTGGGCAGGCCAAGGTGCGCCTGCAACTCCGGATAATGCTCCGGGCATTGATTATTTCACGCTGGAGCTGCCCGGCGTACATGAGGTTGAAGAAGTTGCACTGCGGGTGAGGGAGGCCGGTTATCCGGTGACGGATACAGCAGACGGGGTTATTTTAACAGACCCGTGGAATGTCGGCATTCACCTGACTGTGCACCATAAGAAGCACTAATAGACCTGGAGGGATAAACGATGAAAATTGCAGTTATAGGAGCAGGCGGCAAGGCCGGAAGCGAGATTGTTAAGGAGGCGCTGGACAGGGGCCATGAGGTTACCGCCATTGTCCGCAGCGCTGCAAAAGTAACAGACAGCCGAGCAGCCGTTTTGGAAAAGGATGTTTTTGAGCTGTCAGGTGCTGATTTGCAGATTTTTGATGCCGTAGTCAATGCTTTCGGCGCGCCGTTCGGCCAGGAGCATCTGCATGTGGATGCCGGAAATGTGCTGATTAATGCGCTTAAGGATGCTAAGGGAACACGGCTGATCGTCGTCGGCGGAGCGGGCAGCCTGTTTGTGGATGAAGCCAAAACAACCAGAGTAGTAGAGACGCCGGGCTTCCCGGACTTCGTTAAGCCGACCGCGCTGAACCAAGGAAAAAATCTTGAAATTCTGCAGGGCACGGAAGGTCTGAAATGGACCTTTGTCAGCCCGTCCGCAAACTTTGCTGTTGGGGCTAGAACCGGTTCCTACACCAAGGGTAAGGATCATCTGCTGGCCAACTCCAAGGGTGAAAGCTATGTCAGCTATGCAGATTACGCTATTGCTATTGTAGATGAGCTCGAACAGCCGCAGCATATCGGGGAACGGTTCACGGTTGTTTCCGAGTCCTGAGCCGCAAGTGAATGGTGACTGATTAATTAGTGTGCAGGAGGCATAGCCGGATGATGCGGCCATGCCTCTTTTTGAGATATAATGAAGGGAAATTGTATGGAATGGAGCTGAGGCAGCTTGGAAACTTTTCTTGCGGTACTGTTAATGCTGGGGCTCATTGCGGCATCCAATGTTGTGAACAGGTTCATTCCTTTTGTGCCGGTTCCCCTGATCCAGATCGGACTTGGCGTTATCGCCGCACTGGTTCCTACGGGGATACATATGCATTTTGAGCCTGAGCTTTTCTTTGTGTTATTCATTGCCCCGCTGCTCTTCAACGACGGCAGGCGGACACCCCGCGGGGAGCTGTGGAATCTGCGGGCGCCGATTCTGCTGCTGGCGCTGGGGCTGGTGTTTGTCACTGTGGTTGTTGCGGGATATGCCATCAATTGGATGATTCCGTCCATTCCGCTGGCGGCGGCTTTTGCGCTGGCGGCGATCCTCTCGCCGACTGATGCGGTCGCGGTAGGCTCGCTGGCCGGAAGAGTGCATCTGCCTGGCAGCATCCACCGGATTCTTGAAGGGGAGTCGCTGATGAATGATGCCTCCGGCCTGGTTGCCTTCAAGTTTGCGATTGCCGCTGCGGTCACCGGTGTATTTTCGCTGCCGAAGGCGGGTCTGAGCTTTGTTATCATTGCTGCCGGAGGGCTGCTGCTGGGGGCGATACTATCTTTTTTGCTGATCCGCCTAAGTGTGTTCCTGCGCCGGTTTGGCATGGAAGATGTTACTATGCACGTTCTGCTGCAGATTCTTACTCCGTTCATTATCTATCTGGTTAGTGAGGAGATCGGGGTCTCCGGCATTCTTGCCGTTGTTGCAGGCGGGGTTGTATATGCGATTGAGAAGGACCGGGCCGCTTCTCCGCAATACAAGCTGCAGCTGGTATCGGCGAGCACCTGGTCAGTCCTGCTGTTTGTACTGAACGGCTTGGTCTTTCTGATTCTTGGGGTGTCGGTGCCGGATGTCGTTGAGGTGATTTACCGGGATGAGTCAATTAACAATTTTATGGTATTCGGGTATGTGCTGGTCATTACCGCCCTTCTGATTGTGCTGCGCTTTGTCTGGGTGTATCTGTATTCCCTGATTGAAAATCTGAGGTTTAAGGACAAGCGGACCCCGCTCAAATCCCTGGTGATTACCTCTGTCTCAGGTGTCCGGGGAGCCGTTACACTGGCCGGTGCGTTCTCTATACCTCTGGCATTGGGAGACGGAACCCCGTTTCCTGAACGCGACTTAATCATTGCGCTTGCGGCCGGTGTTATTCTGATGTCTCTGGTAATTGCAAGTATTCTGCTGCCGCTGCTGGCAGGCAATCCGGAAGAGACGGTTCTGCAGACAGCAGGCGGAGGCAGTACAGAGCTGGCGGCAAGATCGGTGGTCATAGATGCAGGAATGAGCATGCTGCGGAGCCTTGTCACGGAGACAGGGGAACGCGCTAATCAGCCTGCGCTGCTGGAGTTCACCGACAAGATTGACCGTATCTGTGCGCTCAGGCAGGATAATGATCCGGCAGCAGAACGAATGCGCCGCCTGGGCGTCGAAGCGAGGCTGAACGGTCTTGAGGCGGAACGCACCGAGCTAAGGCGGATGACAGAGACCGGAACGATTCCAGCCCCTGTTGCAGTGAAAATGGAGGAAATGCTGGATCATACTGAATCCATCCTGTGCCAGCGGTTTGATACGCATGTGAAGTTCTCGCTGACCGAGCTTCAGCGGCTGTTCTCGGGGCTCTTTACCGGCAGGCTCAGCGGTGAGGACGGCAGGCAGGCGATCCAGAATGCGGAAGAGGCGCGCAAAGCCAAAATTGCTATGTGCCAGGCTGCCGTCAGTGCAGTCACCAGTGGGATCAATGAGGAGAACCGTGCGGCGGCCGAGCGGGTTATCGATAAATATGAACGAATCGAATCAAGGCTGGAGCAGGGGGAAGGCTGGAGCAAAGACGGGATTGTTGACGATCAGAAGCTTGAGCTTAAGCTTAAGGCGATTCAGGAGCAGCGGGATACGGTACAGCAGATGTATCAGACCGGGGCGATCAATCTCAAGATTGCCGGCAGGCTGCGCCGGTTCGTGGATCAGCTGGAAACATCAATCTGGGAGGATTAACTATGGGGGAAAGCGAAACAATCGGGGTTGGCCTGCTTTTTGAGGAGATGACAGAAGAGCATCTGGCCGGTGTGCTGGATATTTATAATTATTACGTGCTAAATACGACCGTCTCATTCCATACGGAGCCTTTGACTCTTGACGAAATGAGACAATCCGTATTAAGCGGCGATCCGCGCTTCAAATCCTATGCCATTATGCAGGCAGGCAGTTTAGCGGGTTATGTCCTGATAACGAGGCATAAGAATAAGCAGGCTTATGATACTTCCGGTGAAATCAGTATTTATCTGAGTCCGGACAGCGGCGGGCGGGGGATTGGCGGGCAGGCATTAATGTTCATAGAGCAAAAAGCGGCTGCCCTCCAATTCCATGCTCTGGTTGCCACCGTCTGTTCAGACAATGAACCCAGCCGCCGTCTGTTCATCAGACACGGCTACGAGCAGAGTGCCCTGTTCAGGCAGATTGGCCGTAAGTTCGGAAGATGGCTGGATATCGCCAGCTACCAGAAAATAATCGTACCGGCAGATCATTCAAACAGCTGATCCTGTCATAGAAAAAGCCGGCTGCGGTAAGGGGGTTCCCTTAACCGCAGCCGGCCTCTTTCTGTATACACTTGCGGCTTATTTACAGACCGCAGCCGTCAGGCCTTTCTCCGGCGGAACATCTGGCCCAGAACCTCACTTAACACAAGACCTGTTGCAATGGCCCCGGATAACAGCAATGCCTGGACGCCGTATTGGATCGCCTGGTTATTGTCATTCTCGACAAATTTGCGCATGGCATCATACGCCAGTCCTCCGGGAACCAGCGGAATGATCCCGCCGACACTGAAGATGATAACCGGCATTTTGTAGGAGCGGGCAAACAGCTGGCTGATCACACCGACCACAACTGTAGCCAGGAAGGTCGCGACTACCGTGTCCAGCTGTTTATCAAGCTCCAAGTAAAGAACCCAGCCCACCATTCCGGCAATCCCGCACTGCAGCAGCGCACGTGCCGGAGCATTGAACAGGATACAGAAGGCGGCGGCGGCAATGAAGCTGGTAACTAATTGCAAAATCATGAACGACAGACCTCTTTCGCACCGTATATTTTAGAAGAGTGACAGCACAAGCCCGATGCCTGTCCCGATAGCAAATGCGGTCAGGAAAGCATCTGCTCCCTTGGACAGGCCGGATACGAGATGGCCGGCCATCAGATCGCGGACTGCGTTGGTAATGAGAAGTCCCGGGACGAGCGGCATGACCGAGCCGATAATAATCTTGTCCATCTCCTGGCCGATTCCTGCCTTGACTGAGAGAAATGCCGTCAGGCCGATCAGAAACGAGGCAGAGAATTCTGCGAAAAAGCGTACCTGGACAAGCCGGTGCAGATACGTTGCAGCTGCGAAGCCCAGCGCGGATACCAGCAGGGCCGGAAGGGCGTCCCAGATGCTGCCCTTGAACATGATTGTGAAGCATGCCCCGGTCAAGGCAGCAGCAGCAATCTGCAGCCAGGCCGGGTAAGCATGAGCGGCATCATCCACTTCCCCCAGGCGCTTACGGGCTTCAGCTGCCGTTAGCTGGCGTTCGCTCAGCCGGCGGGAAATATCATTAACCTCAGACACCTTTTTCAGATCGGTTGTCCGTTCCGCAATCCGGAATAGCTTCACCGGCTCGAGCCGGCTCGTAGTGAACATAATAACGGTCGGGGTCACATAGCTGTGTGCTCCGGGGAACCCGAGCGCTGCCGCCATGCGTGACATGGTGTCCTCCACACGGTAGGTTTCTGCACCGCTTTGAAGCATGATTTTGCCGGCCAAAAGACACACATCAATAATATCATGCGTGGAAGTCATACTGTTGTTGCTTGCACTGTCCAACTTCGTTAGATCCTCCCCTGAAATGTTATATATCCGATTGTCGCTGTAATTCCGCAAAAGATCAACTATTATTCATTTCAAACGCCAGAAAGTTAAAAATTAATTGAAAAAATGAACTAAATATCAACTTTTTACTTTTATCTTACGATATAAAGATGAAGAAAATCAGAAAAGGTTACAGGACTAACCCTTTTTTTGCTTGAACTGAAAGGAGAATTTTATGCCAGGCGCTTTTCCGGAGGATTCCCTGCTTGAACTCTTTATCTTTGAAACGATGCAATCACTGCAGCAGCTGGAGGATTCCGTACTTGCCGGAGAGCAGCAGGATTCGCTTCATCCCGAGGATATCAATCTTATATTCAGGATTATGCATACGATTAAAGGCTCGGCAGCTGTGATGGGATATGTGAACATCTCTGCACTGGCCCATGTAATGGAGGATTTGTTTTTTTATCTGCGGGACCGGCCTGAAGCCGCCTATGACAGCTCTGATCTGTCGGATCTGATGCTGCAGGGCATAGATTTCATTAAGCTGGAGACTGTCAAAATCCGCAGCGGAGATCCGGCAGACGGGGATGCTGCTGCTCTGGCTGAAGAACTGTCAGCTTATCTGCAGCTGCTGAAGATCCGCACGGAGACATCGGAGGAGACGGACCGCCGTCAGCACACGGAAGTGCAACCGGCTAAGGAGGTTAAGACCGGATCAGCGGAGCCCGGGCGCTACAGGGCACTTCTGCGGTTCGAGGAAGCCTGCCAGATGGAGAATATCCGCGCCTTTGCTGTGATTCATCAGCTGGATGAAACGATAAGCTGTACTTTTACTTACCATCCGGATGATATTATTGAGAATCCCGACAGTGCAGATGTAATCCGCAGGGACGGATTTATTATTATGCTGGAAACCGCTGCCAGCGGAGATTCTGTTGCTGATTTCTTACGGAATGCCCCTTATGTCTGTGAACTGGAATTTGACAAGCTCCATACAGCCGGAGACGACGTAATAGAGACTGCTGTTCAGCTGTCCGGTATGGATGCGGAAAGGCTGTCTTTGGCAGATACGCCGCAGGATCATACGGACCGCAAGCCTGCAGGGCCGGCGGTCCGGGATAAGAAGTCCAGAGAAGCCGCCTCACCGCCTGCACAGCAGACTATGATAAATGTGCATGTGTCCAAAATGGATAAGCTGATGGATCTGATCGGTGAACTGGTTATCGCCGAAGCGATGGTAACCCAGAATCCCGATCTGGCAGCCGTGCACGGCCCGCTGGATAATTTCGCCAAGGCTGCCCGGCATTTACGCAAAATATCGGGGGAAATGCAGGATGTGGTTATGTCGCTGCGCATGGTTCCTATCTCAGCCACCTTTCATAAGATGGGCCGGATTGTCAGGGATATGACCCGTAAGCTGGAGAAAGAAGCCAGCCTCGTAATAGTGGGAGAAGAGACAGAGGTCGACAAGCACATTATTGAGCACCTGTCCGATCCTTTAATGCATATCGTCCGTAATGCGCTTGACCACGGTATTGAGCCGCCTGAGGAAAGGCTGGCTGCAGGTAAGCCGCGCAGCGGAACAGTGACGCTGGAAGCCAGGCATTCCGGCGGAGAGGTGATTGTCATGATCCGTGATGACGGAAAGGGGCTGCACCGGGATAAGATTATCCGCCGGGCAGCGGAGAACGGTCTCCTGAGCCGGGATGAACGTGAGCTTAGCGACCGTGAGGTGTACAGGCTGATCTTTCATCCGGGCTTCTCAACAAAGGACAGCATCAGTGAGTTCAGCGGCAGAGGAGTGGGCATGGATGTAGTGGTCAAAGATCTGGAAAAGGTTGGCGGCACTGCAACTATAGATAGTGTGCCGGGTGCCGGCTCGACCGTCACTTTAAGAATTCCGCTTACCCTTGCCATTATTGACGGGATGAATGTCGGTGTAGGCAGTGCAAGGTTCACCTTGCCGACAAATTCCATTGTACGCTCCTTCAAGCCGGAACAGCAGGATCTGCTTACCGACCCGGAAGGGAACGAGTGGATTATGGTGCGCGGCAGCTGTTATCCGGTAATCCGCCTGCATAACCTTACAGCCGCTGCCGTAAGCGCCTCCCCTGTTGAGCAGGGCATTCTGATCATGGTCGAGGATGACGGGCGCAGCCTGTGTCTGCTGGCAGATGAACTGCTGGGACAGCAGCAGGTTGTTGTTAAAGCACTTCCGGACTATATTCTGAACAGTGCGGGAAGCAGGCCTTTTAGCGGATGTACCCTGCTGGGCGACGGCAGCATCAGCCTGATTCTCGATATCATCCGGCTGACGTCTTCCATGAACGCTGTTTCGGGTCAATAACATTCATGAGGTGATCACTTTGTCAGGTAACAATGTACATGAGAACACGCCGGAGGAGGATACACAGAGGGATAAATATCTGGTTTTTTCACTGGGGAGCCAGGACTACGGCATTGAAATTCAATATGTTACAGAAATCATCGGCATTCAGCCGATTGCCGGGATACCGGATCTTCCGGAATATATTAAGGGAATTATCAATCTGCGCGGGACTATGATCCCGGTGATGGATGTCAGGGTGAGGTTCAGGATGGAGCCGCAGCCCTATCATGACCGTACCTGTGTCATTGTCATTAACATCATGGATGAGGTGCTGGGGCTTATTGTTGAGAGTGTGTCTGAAGTACTGACCATTCTGCCGGGAGATACGGTTCCGGCTCCGGACATAACAGCAGGCGGCGGCTTTGTTACACGGATCGGTAAGACGCTGCAGGGAGTGAAGCTGCTGCTGGACTGCGGAAGGCTCCTCCGGGATGCTGAATTGGAAATATCAGGCGGAAGCAGACAGCCAAACGAATAAGGAGTAGATGATGATGAGATGGTTCAATAACATGAAAATCAGCGCAAAACTAATAACTTCGTTCATTATTGTCGCCATAATGGCTGGCATTGTGGGCGTTGTGGGGATTGTAAACCTTAACCGGACTGACCGTAATTATTCGGAATTGTACGTTAATTATGGTATAGGTGTAGCTGATATCGGTAAGGCCGGAATTGAATTTCACAAAATCCGCGCGCTTACGCGGGATGCGCTAATCAATGAGAGCAGCGTGGACAGAGAAGAGATTCTGAATGATATTAACGAGCTGGACATCCAGCTTATGGACAGTCTGAATGCCTTTGAGAAGAGCATTCAGAGCGAAGAGACACAGGTAATCTTTAATGAGCTGAAAGCCGGTATACTTAAGTATGACGAAATTCGTGACCGGGCTATCGCTATGTCTGCCAGCGGACGCAATGAACAGGCGCTTACATTGTTTTATGATAGCACATCTGGAATTGCTGCCAGTGCTAACGAGGCTATCGACAGCTTGTTTGCCAGCAAGGAGACTAACGGCTTAACTAAATCGGCGGCGTACACACAAGCCGCAGGGCGCACCACTATTATCATGATTGTTGTTGTAATTGTTGCTGTGCTGCTCGCTGTGCTGCTCGGCCTGATGATCTCCCGCATCATCAGCAGGCCGGTGGTCAAGCTGGTGCATGCGGCAGACCGAATTGCTGACGGTGACCTGAATGTGGAGATACAAACGGATTCCAGAGATGAAATCGGCCAGCTTGCAGCAGCTTTCAGACGCATGTCTGGCACGCTGAGCGAAGTGATGGGCAGTATCCGCGCCGCTTCCGAGCAGGTTGCTTCCGGAGCCAAGCAGATGTCCGAGTCCAGTATGGCATTGTCCCAGGGGGCAACGGAGCAGGCGAGCTCAATTGAAGAGCTGACAGCATCCATCGAGGAAATCGCTGCACAGACCTCCCGCAATGCACTGAGTGCAGAACAGGTGAACACGCTCGCCCGCGGGACCATGAACAATGCGGTGGACGGCAACGCCCGGATGAAGGAAATGCTGGGGGCTATGGAGCAGATCAATGAATCCTCCGGCAGCATATCAAAGATTATCAAAGTGATCGACGAGATCGCATTCCAGACGAATATTCTGGCACTGAACGCGGCTGTAGAAGCGGCGAGAGCCGGCCAGCATGGTAAAGGGTTCGCGGTTGTTGCCGAGGAAGTCCGCAATCTGGCGGCACGTTCTGCAGGTGCTGCCAAGGAAACTACAGTAATGATAGAGAGCTCCATCAAAAAAGTGGAGGGCGGCACCAGGCTTGCTGCTGCAACTGCTACAGCGCTTGAGCATATTGTCGGAGACGTCTCAAAGGTAGCCGAGATCATTGCTGAGATTACAGCCGCTTCGACAGAGCAGGCAGCCGGTATCAGCCAGATTAATCAAGGGGTAATTCAGCTGTCACAGGTGGTACAGAACAACTCCGCTACTTCGGAGGAGACGGCTGCCGCCAGCGAGCAGCTTGCCGGACAGGCAGAGCTAATGCGTGATCAGGTATCCCGGTTTAAGCTTAAGGAGCAGGGACACTACGCTTATGCCGGGCTCGATGAGCTTAATCCGGAGGTACGGCGCATGCTGGAGCAGATGTCACTGGGCAGACAGGGTTCAGGCAGCGGGGCCGGCCAATGGCCGAAGGAGCATTCCCACGCAGCTCCTGCGTCCATTGCGCTCAGTGATAAAGAATTCGGCAAATACAGCCTATGATTCCAATGACGGACCTTGAGTTTACACAGCTTGCGGAGCTTATCAAGGGCAGGGCAGGGATTCATCTCAAAGCGGAGAAAAGAGCCCTGCTGGCCGCCAGGCTCCAGAAGCTGGTTCAGGATAAGGGGTTGGCAAGCTTCAGTGAATACTATAATCTCCTTCAAGGCAGGAACCATACTTCAGCAGCGGAGCTGACGCAGCTCGTGGACCGGATCAGCACGAATCATACTTTCTTTATGCGGGAGCAAGGACACTTCACTTTTTTCCGCCAGCAGGTGCTTCCAGAGCTGCTGCAGCGGCAGGGGGAGCGTGATCTGCGGATCTGGAGTGCCGGCTGCTCCAGCGGGGAAGAGCCGTATACGCTGGCAATGCTCATTGATGAGGTGTTCAGCGGGAACGGCAGAAGGGGCTGGGATACTCAATTGCTCGCTACGGATATCAGCAATTCTGCACTGGAAGCTGCACGCAGAGGCAGATATAGCGCAGATGCGCTGGGTGCGTTGCCGGAGCGATGGGCCAGGCGTTATTTTGAACCGGAGGAAAAAGGGTATTATACTGTAAAGCCGGCTGTCCGCAGCCAGGTGCTGTTCCGCAGGTTTAATCTTATGGATGAGAAATTTCCGTTCACCCGGCGGTTTCATGCTATATTCTGCCGGAATGTGATGATTTATTTCGATCAGGCTACCCGTATTAGACTGGTGCACAAATTTTATGAGATGACAGAGCCCGGAGGATATTTGTTTATCGGTCATTCAGAATCGCTTGACCGCGAGCGCACGGCATACCGCTATGTAATGCCGGCTGTCTACCGCAAATAACAACAACGGCCGCAGGGAAAGAAGGTTGGCTTTATGAAGAATACCCGGGCTATTCGGGTATTGGTAGTGGATGATTCTATGCTGTTCCGGGAGATTATCTCCCGGGGCATTGCGTCGGATCCGCAGATTGAGGTTGCAGCCCGGGCCGGTGATCCGTTTGAAGCCCGGGACGAGCTGCTGCGTGTACGGCCGGATGTGATGATCTGCGATGTTCAGATGCCGAGAATGAACGGAATTGAATTCATCCGCCGGCTGCTGCCCCAGTATGCTATTCCGGTAATTGTCGTCAGCGGGGTTTCGGAGCTGGTATTTGAAGCGCTAAGCGCCGGTGCGGTTGATTTTGCAGCCAAGCCGAATATCCATTCTGCGGGAAGCGTTCAGCATTTTCTGGAGCAGCTTATTATCAAAATCAAAAATGCCGCACTGGCTAAAATTGTGCCTCCGCTTCCGCAGGTCCAGACTGGCGTTGCCCGCTATGCGGCTAACAAAAGGGATACAGGCGCACAGGTTCCGTTCAAAGAAAGGCTCATTGTCATCGGTGCTTCAACCGGAGGAACAGAAGCCATAGCCAGTGTACTTAACGCATTGCCGGCAGAAATGCCGGGAATTGTTGTTGTGCAGCATATTCCGCCTTTATTCTCGCGGATGTTCTCCGAGCGGCTGAATCTTAGCTCTGCACTGACAGTGAAGGAAGCAGAGAACGGTGAGCTGGTCGTTCCGGGAAAGGTGCTGGTAGCTCCGGGTGATAAGCAGGTTAGCGTACGCAGCCTGGGAGGCCAATACCGGCTTGAATGTACAGCAGGAGAGAAGGTGAACGGCCACTGCCCGTCGGTAGACGTGCTGTTTGCTTCAGCGGCCAAGGCGGCCGGCCCGAAGGCGGTAGGGGTTCTGCTGACCGGAATGGGGTATGACGGGGCAAAAGGGCTGCTTGCGATGCGCCGTAAAGGTGCACACACAATAGGACAGGACGAAGCCTCATCGGTCGTTTACGGAATGCCGAAAGCGGCTTATGAACTCGGTGCTGTAGAGAAACAGGCAGCACTTGCTGCTATTCCCCGGTTACTGCTGGCTATGCTGCAGTAGCCGGTTTTTTTATTTATCAATCGTACATAACCCCGTAGCTACACCTCCGGAGAAGATCGTCAGGATAGAATGGAAAAAGGTTTCTTTGGAGATCAGCACGCCGCCCGCCCCGATAATCAGAATATCGCTCAAAAAAATAATAACCCCTACGTTCAGCGGAATGTAGCGCTTGATAAACTTGGCCAGCAGATCGGTCCCGCCTGTGCTTGCCTTGAAGCGCAGCATCAGACCGAGTCCGGTACCCATAAGAAAGCCGCCGATGATCGCGCTTGAGACGGAGCCGATTTCAATATAATACAAAAAGTAATATTGCAGCGGTCCCAGCAGCTCGATCAGGAAAGATGAGGTAAGCAGCCCAAGAATGCTATTGTAAAAAATGTCCCGTTCCTTCATCCAGGCTAACAGGAAAATAGGCAGACTGCAGCAGATCACAGCCAGTCCGATTTTGATGCCGCTCATATAATTGATAATAAGGGCGATGCCGATGATTCCGCCGTCGAGTATTTTGTAGGGGACGAGAAAAAAGTTAGTTCCGGCTGCGATAAGGAGGCTACCCAGCAGGATAATTGCAAACCGTGACAATGGACGCATATTCAACATCTCCACTTGTAAGGCATGTCTTAATGAATATGCGGTAAACTGGAAAAAAATAGCCGGAATACAAAAAATCCTGCTTGCGCAGGATGAATGGGCGATAAGCCTTATACTTATACGAGCGCCGGCTCCGGCGACTTGAGCTGAAGCGGCGGCGTTACCAGCCAGCCCTTTTTCTTGTTTAACTTAAGTAGTTCTAGTCCCAGCGCAGCCATCTGGTTATGGAATTTCTTATACATGGCGCCAAGATCCTCACGGATTGACATTCCCATAGCCTGGCTGCATGTAACAAGGCCTGCTGCAGTTGAGGTGCTTAAAGCTGCGGCGATTTCCGGGTCGGAAAATCTGGCTCCGGCCGGGATTTCCTCAAGCTTCACCGAGGGTCGGTCAGGCAGTACCGGCGGTGGAGTGAAGCCGTGCAGCTTCAACAGCTTATCGCATTCTTTGATTTCTAGGTACACCTGGTCTATACATTCGTCGATCATCTTTTTCAGGTCACGGTCACCGGCATGATAATGAAATGCCTGATATGCGGACAATGCCATTTTGGCTGAGGCGGAAAACTGCCATAAATCATAAATCTCCCCGTAATGAAGAGGCTCATCCTTCGGATTCCCGTTAAGTACTCCAGACATATCCATATCTCCTTCGAAAAAATATAATTAAAAACATGAAGTTAGATTGTCCGGCAGAACTTATTTTATACGGATACATCCTGAAGCCAAGCCAATAAGACTTGCTGCCCCCTAACGCCCGAATCTGCTTGTACAGGCTTGCTTACCGTGAATACCGCTTGCGGTAACGGAGCGGGGAGATGCCCACCTTGCCGGTGAACCTCCGTGAAAAGTAAGCCGCACTTTCAAAGCCTGCCCGTTCGGCAATTCCGCCCACAGATAATTCTGTCTTCAGCAGCAGCAGCTTGGCCTGCTCCAGCCGGTAATCAGTCAAATATTCCATCGGTGTCAGCCCGTAGACTCGCTTCATGCAGCGGGCAAGGTAATTGTAATGAAAATGAAGCTCCTCCGACAGGAGGGCGTTCGTAAGCGGTTCCGCATAATGATTGCGGATATAAGCCTCCGTCTGCTCAGCGATCTCGACGGCATGGCTGCCGGCAGTATCCTGCTGAACCAGATCCATCATCCGCAGCATTTCCTCGAATATCCGCTGCTGCTGCCATACCGCTCCTGAGCGCCGGACGCGGTTCAGCTGAAGCAGCAGCTCAGCCTGGCCGCTGCGCTCAAACGGGTCCGGCAGCGGACCAAACTGCGGCACCCTAATGGTATAAGGATAGGTTAGAAACTGCCGGAAGTGGGCATCCCGGTCAGCATATACAGCCTCACCCTGCGCTTCGGCCCACTCCCCTACCGTGTGAAAATGAACCCATATAAAGGAGGTTGTCACCTCGCAGGGCCTAGCCGGGTAATGATACCGGTCAGGCAGCAGCAGCAGGCTGTGACCGGCAGGCACGGCCCACTGCTTATGCTCCTCTCCGAGATAAAGGCAGCCCTGTTCAACGAGAATCAGATCAAACTTGCCCATCGCTTTGCGGCTGGGATGCTGGTCTCCGGGCTGGTAGACGGTACGGTCACATTCCAGAAAGTAAGGGAAGGGCGGCGCGGCCAAGTGAATATATGAAGGTGAAAAAGTCATCCTCAGGCTCCTTTCCGGCTGTGTGAAATAGTGCAAAAACAGGGTTGCTTCTGCTCCTGTTTTTGTTTTATTTTACCGCCTATAATAGCAATTAGCGAGGAGAAATATATAGCGGAGGGAATATAAATATGAACAAAATTACACAGACAGCAACAACGCTTCCTGGCACTACCGAGATTAAAGATGAATTCTGGGGCCGTTATATCAAGCTTGTACAGGATGTTGTGATCCCTTATCAATATGAAGCGCTGCATGACCGTGTACCGGAAGCCGAGCCGAGCCATGCTATTGCCAATTTTGAAATCGCTGCCGGAAGAAAAAGCGGGGAATTCAAGGGCTGGGTGTTCCAGGACAGTGACGTGGCCAAATGGCTGGAAGCGGTCGGCTATTCTCTGAGCATTAGACGTGATCCGGAGCTGGAGCGCCAGGCGGATGAGGTTATTGATCTGGTCGGCGAAGCGCAGCAGCCTGACGGGTATCTGGATACTTATTTTATCGTTAAAGAACCGGGGAAACGCTGGACTAATCTTCAGGATTGCCATGAGCTCTATTGCGCCGGGCACTTCATCGAAGCAGCGGTTGCCTATTATGAAGCAACCGGCAAAGACAGGCTGCTGAACATTGTCCGGAAGCTGGTTGATCACATCGCTGAGGTTTTTGGACCGGAAGAGGGCAAGCTTAAAGGATATGACGGGCATCAGGAGATCGAACTGGCGCTGGTGAAGCTGTACAAGCTTACGGGTGAACAGAAATATCTGGAGCTTAGCAGCTTTTTCATCGACCAGCGCGGGCAGGAGCCTAACTTTCTCCGTCAGGAGTGGGAGGACCGGGGGCAGGTTACCCACTGGAGCGGCAAAACGGACAAAACTGATCTGGCGTATCTGCAGGCGCATCTGCCGGTCCGTGAGCAAAGTGTGGCAGTAGGACACTCTGTACGGGCGGTCTATATGTATACAGCGATGGCAGATTTAGCTGCACTTACCAATGACACCGGGCTGCGTGAAGCCTGCGAACGGCTGTGGCAGAATATGACGCAGAAGCAGATGTATGTAACCGGCGGAATCGGCTCTACCCATCACGGTGAAGCGTTCACCTTTGATTATGACCTGCCTAATGACACTGTATACGCGGAGACCTGTGCTTCCATTGGCCTAATCTTTTTCGCCAAGCGGATGCTGGAGCTTACTCCAGATGCCAAATATGCGGATGTGATGGAACGGGCGCTGTACAATAATGTGCTCGGCTCTATGGCACAGGACGGCAAGCATTACTTCTATGTGAATCCGCTGGAAGTGTGGCCGCAGGCCTGCAGCTGTAATCCGGGCAAGCATCATGTAAAGGCAGAGCGTCAGGGCTGGTTCGGCTGCGCCTGCTGCCCGCCGAATGTAGCGCGTCTGCTAACTTCCCTGAACCAGTACATTTATTCGGTACACGGCGATACGCTATATACGAACCTGTACATCGGCAGTGAATCCAGCTTCAAGCTTGGCGGGCAGGAGGTTGCGGTCAGCCAGCAGAGCAGCTATCCGTGGGAAGGTAAGATACAGCTGAAGATAGACCCGGCTGCGGCAGCAAAATTTGGTATCGCGGTACGTATTCCAGCCTGGAGCGCAAGTGCGGAGCTCACTGTTAACGGAGAGGCAGTTGATATTGCTTCCGTTCTGGAGCAGGGCTATGCCGTTATCCGCCGCACCTGGACAGCAGGAGATGTCATTGAATTGAGCTTCCCTATGACAGCAACCCGTGTCTACGCCCACCCGCAGCTGCGGGCGGATGCCGGCCAGACAGCCATTCAGCGGGGACCGCTGGTCTATTGTCTGGAGGAAGCGGATAACGGGGCAACGCTCAGCTCCATTTCGCTGGATGAAGCAGGAGCATTCACTGAGCGCTTTGACGATTCGCTGCTCGGCGGAGCTGTTGTAGTGAAGACAGATGGCTTCCGGATCGATGAGGGAAGCTGGAACGGAGGCTTGTACGGCAGTATGAAGGCCGGGGTTACGCCTGTTGAGGTTACCGCTGTCCCGTATTACCTGTGGGGCAACCGCGGCAGCGGCGAGATGAAGGTTTGGGTCCGGAGTTAGCTGCTGTAAGGCAACAGAGCAGGCGTTACACAGTTGTATAACCAATAACCACACCAGGAGATGGTTCAGAACGCATTAGTATTGAGGCTTGGAGCGGGTGTATTGTATTCCAGGCAGCAAATGTTAAGAGATCGGGGCATGAGTGGTGTGCTGCAGGCAAGCAAGGCTAAGAAGCCGGAGCTTTATGCTGCAGGCAGCAACTTTTTGCACGGTGCGGGCGTCTCATATAGTATCCGGTACAAGGAGGATCCTTTTATGAGACGCTTTTTAATTACACTGCCTGTGCTTGCAGCCCTGCTGCTGGCAGGCTGTGGAAACGGCGCCCAGCTGAACGGTGCAGGCGGACAGGCTGCTGAAGCAACGCTGCTGCCGTCAGGGACGCCGCAGGCGACAGCTGCGCTTCAAGCGGAAGCGACAGAGCAGGCATCAGCCTCACCGCAGGGAGAAGCAGCTACACAGTCCGCGCCAGAAGCAGACGCCAGTGCTGAGACGTCAGGCGGACAGGAAAATGCTGCGCAGCAGGCTGCTGACATAACGCAATCTATACGCGAAATTGCTTTTGATATTGATGGTATTGCTGACCCTATCGTTAATGATGAGATCAAGGCCAGCCTGAAAGAAGCGCTGGGAGGAATTGTGAATGAGGATCTGGAGCAATTCAACCGTGCGTTTACAACGCCGGAGCTGGCCCAGGCGAATGAGTACGGATTTAAGACTGGAGGAGGAATTACCTTTACCGGTGTGGATTATATCTCAGGGCAGTCCAGCGGCAGGGTAGTAATGAACGTGAATTACCAATGGATTACCGCAGACGGCGAAGTGAGGTCCGACAGTCCGAATTACTGGTTCATGCAGAGCAAGGAAGGCAAGTGGGGCTTGGTTACGATTGACTGATCTGGGGGAAACGTTCGATTGCTTAGTTAATATAAGATGCTGTAGTGTACTGCTTATACCAGACTTCTTAGAGCATACTTTAATTTCAGTACCTTCTTATCTTTAATGCTGTAAAAAGACGCCTTACTCTATGCCATAACCGTATCCTTCCTTATAACCTGACTGTGGAGGCTCTCAACTACCATGACTAGGTGTTTAACTGTACTTTGTGCAACTAAAACGCCTATTTTTTTGCGAAAATGGAATTTAACTGCACTTTGTACACTTAAAAGTACTAAAAAACTCCGAATTAGGCTATCTTTCCAGTTTTAGCTGCACGAAATACACTTAAAACGTGCCGAGGCAGATTTTTGCCGGATTTAGTTGTATAAAATGCAGTAAGGCTGGCATGTTCGAACCTGCTTGAGAAAACTTTGTTTAAGGGAGCAGGCGGATGTGCGCTGGATGTATTTTGTATAATAGACTGCTTAACGAACCTAATGTTCACCCGGATTGTCTAGCATCTAGTGTGCAACATACAAAAGATTCAGCATAAAGAGTAAATTGAGCCTAGCAGAAGTATTCAGCAACGCCACTAGCATGCACATTTGGGTAGTAGCTCCCAGCGACAGCAGCATAACCCTCGCAGCATTCAACCTATCAGCCGTACACAAAGAACCCGGTTAAGCCGCAATTGCGGATAACCGGGTTCTTAAGCCTATATAAGTGTTACTCACAAGTTAGCTTAATTCCGCCTAAGCGGATTCAGCAGTTTAATTAACCAAGCTCCACTACAACCCGGTGCACAGCGCCGTCGCCGACTGGGGTGATAATGTTGCCTTCAACAGCAGCGCCGTCGAGAGTCAGGCTGGCAACGCCCTTGGACACATGGTTCGGGTTCTTGATCGTGATGACATAAGTGTCGCCGCGGAAGACGCGGGTGATTTCGAAGCCATCCCACTCGGAAGGGATGCAAGGATCAACCTTCAGACCGGCAAAGTCAGCCTGAATACCAAGGATCGACTGGGTAATCGCTACATAGTTCCATGCAGCTGTACCTGTCAGCCAGGAGTTCTTCGCTTCACCGTGACGCACAGCGTCTTTACCGGCGATCATCTGCGAATACACATAAGGCTCCATACGGTGCACTTCACTGATATCCTCCAGGTAGGCCGGAGCGATTTTTTTGTAGATTTCGAACGCTCTGTCCCCATGTCCAAGCACGGTTTCGGCGATCATGATCCACGGGTTGTTGTGGCAGAAAATACCGGCATTTTCCTTGTAGCCCGGAGGGTACGTAGAAATTTCACCAAGGTTCAGATAGTACTTGGAGTAAGCAGGCTGTTGCAACACGATACCGTATTCAGTATCCAGGTGCTCTTCTACAGAAGTCAGGGCCTTGGCTGCCTGGCCGCCTTCAACACCGATGCCGGCCATAACGCAGATACCCTGCGGCTCGATGAAGATTTTGCCTTCTTCATTCTCGTTGCTGCCGATCTTATCGCCGTAGTGGTCATAAGCGCGCAGGAACCAGTCTCCGTCAAAGCCGTGAGTCAGCGTGATTTCACGCATATTGTCGATCTTCGCTACAGCGTCTGCAGCTGCATCGTCAAGTCCGCGCAAGCGGCAGATTTCTGCATAGTCCGGTCCGACGAAGACGAATAGTCCGGCGATGAATACGGATTCTGCTGTACCGCCTGCGATATTCTCAGTGGTCTGGAACGATTCGCCCGGCACGGTAGAGAAGCAGTTCAGGTTGAGGCAGTCATTCCAGTCCGCGCGGCCGATCAGCGGCAGGCCATGAGGTCCGAGGTTGTTCGTAACATGCTCAAAGGACAGCTTCAAGTGTTCAAACAGGGTAGCAGTATGGTCAGGATTGCTGTCAAATGGAACCTGCTCATCAAGAATGGAATAATCGCCGGTTTCCTTAATGTAGGCAGCTGTTCCCGAGATCAGCCAGAGTGGATCATCATTGAAGCCGGAGCCGACTTCGTTGTTGCCCTTTTTGGTAAGCGGCTGGTACTGGTGATACGCGCTGCCGTCAGGGAACTGGGTAGCAGCGATGTCGAGAATACGTTCTCTGGCACGCTCAGGGATCTGGTGAACGAAGCCGAGCAAATCCTGGTTGGAATCGCGGAAGCCCATACCGCGGCCGATCCCGGATTCGAAGTAGGAAGCGGAACGGGACATGTTGAACGTAACCATACACTGGTACGGATTCCAGATGTTAACCATCCGGTTCAGCTTGTCATCACCGCTCTGGATCTGGTATTTGGACAGCAGGTTATCCCAGTGTGCAGCCAGGACAGCAAGTGCAGCGTCAACCTGCTCGTCTGTGGCGAACTGGTCGATAACAGCCTGTGCCGGTTTTTTGTTGATGACATTCAGTGCTTCCCATTTCTCATCTTCCGGATTCTCGATGTAACCGAGAACGAAGATGAAGGATTGCTGTTCGCCCGGTTCAAGCGTAATCTCCAGAGCGTGGGAGCCGATTGGCGACCAGCCGGAGGCTACGGAATTGTTAGCCTGTCCGGAAGCAACCACCTCAGGGTTGTCCAGTCCGTTGAACATGCCAAGGAAGGATTCACGGTCAGTGTCGAAGCCGGCCAGCGGTTTATTTACAGAATAGAAAGCGTAGTGGTCTCTGCGCTCACGGTATTCGGTTTTGTGATAGATAACGGAATCCTTGACTTCAACTTCACCGATGCTCAGGTTGCGCTGGAAGTTGGTCATATCATCATGGGCATTCCACAGACAGAACTCGGCAAAGGAGAACAGCTTAACTGTTTTCTTCACATCGCCGGTGTTCTTAACGATGAGGCGGTGTACTTCAGCATTGTGGCCCATCGGTACAAAAGCAAGCTGGTTAACGGAGATACCGTTACGCTCACCAGTGATGGACGTGTAGCCAAGACCGTGGCGGCACTCGTAGAAATCAAGGTCACGCTTAACCGGCATCCAGCCCGGAGTCCAGAAATCACCATCGTCGTGCAGGTAGTAGTAACGGCCGCCGTTGTCCAGCGGAATATTGTTATACCGGTAACGGGTAAGTCTTCTCATGCGTGCATCACGGTAGAAGGTGTAACCGCCGGCAGTATTGGAAATAAGACCAAAGAATTGCTCGTTACCGAGGTAGTTGATCCATGGATAAGGTGTTTTAGGAGTGTTAATTACGTACTCTTTGCGAGTGTCGTCAAAAGTTCCGAATTTCATTTAGGAGAGTCTCCTTTCGATTGTGAACGCGCGTTTACGGGAGTCGGAAAAAATTCCCTCGGGGCAAAGGGAGTTTCTCGCAAAAACGGCACCCATCCTGTTCAGGATGGCTAAACCGTTGCTGCTTGCTTATTCAGGTTGCTTTCGGCGGCTGACAGGAATCTCGTTCGACCAGCCGGGCCGGAAAGCTGATGGTGCTGAAGGTCGGCTGCTGTGAATCACAGAGCTCGATGACCTTCTCGACGGCAGCCTTGGACATTTCATAAATCGGCAGGCGCACAGAGGTGAGCTTGGGATGGATGCGGGCAGCGAGCTGCACATCATCGAATCCGGCAATCGAGATGTCCTCAGGCACGGAAATACCGTGCTCAGCGAGCGCTTCCATGGCCGAAATCGCCATATCGTCATTGGAGGAGAAGAAAGCGGTCGGCAGCGGATTACCCGAAGCAATCAGCTGTTTAACCTCTTCATAAGCCTTCTCCTTCAGGAAATCGCCCTGCAGGACAAACTGTTCATTGGGAATAAGCCCGTGGCGCTTGAGCGTATCCGCGTAAGCCATGTAACGCTCTCTGCCGGAATAAGTGTTCATACGTCCGCAGATCATGCCGATTTCTTTGTGGCCAAGTCCGATCAGATGCTCAATGGCTTCGACCGTGCCCTCATAATCCTTGGAGTTAACAATAGCCAGATGATTGCGGTCCAGATGCTCTGCCATGATCTCCGAAATATCATAATCAATCAGCACAAGCGGGGAATCAAGCCCTACCATTTCCCGCACGATATCAATATCCTTCTGGGTGCCGACGATGATGCCGCCATCGATCCGTTTCTGCAGGAAAGCCTGCTTGACCTTCAGGAAATCATCGGGGGAGTATACGGTGTGGATCAGCACATAACAGCCTCTGGCATTCGCCGTGTCGACTACGGCATCGACGAACGGTGCAAAGTAGTTATTCTGGTAGATCCGGGTCGTGTTCTCCTTCTCGTTCATGCTGATGGCGAAAAGTCCGATTGTATCGGTCTTCTTGCCGGCCAGAGCCCTGGCAAAGCTGTTAGGCTCATACTGATGCTGCTCAATAATCTTCAGCACCTTGGCCCGCGTCTCTTCAGGGACATTCGAATAGTTGTTGATCACGCGGGACACCGTGCTTCGGGACACCCCTGCGAGCCTCGCGATATCTTCGCTGCGCATATTGCCCCCTTTTTGCCAACCAGATTGGAAGGCATGGCGTTTCTATTTGTAAACGCGCGTTTATGAGTTCATTGTAAAATATAATGTCCCGGAAATCAATCCTCTTTTTACAATTATCTTTTTGAAAAACTGGTGAACAGAAGCTACTATAATAGAATAGATTCAATATAAGTAAATGGAAGCAGAACTATATAGAAACGGGTCAGGTGATGAAGTGTCAGTGCTGTCAATAAAACAACTGGAGAGCTATACCGAACACTCTGTTGTATTTCCCGCATTTACAATGGAGGTTTCCCGGCATGAAGCGGTTGCGCTGCATACGGGCATGAACGCACGGGCTGTGCTCCTCGGCATTCTTACAGGCAAATTGCCTGTGGCTGAAGGCGAAATTACAATTAATGGCCATATATATACCGGACGTATCCGGCAGGCGGTGCCTGAGATTGCTTTTATGCTGTTGGAGGAAGGGGAATACACCAGGTTAACGGTAAAAGAGAACCTGCGCTTTTACAGTAAGCTGTATGGCTCCAGCCGGCCGGTGGATGAGGTAATCCGGATGGTCAGGCTTGATGCCAAAGCAGGTGTGCGTTTATCCGCTCTGAGCCATTCCGAGAGAAAACGTGTACAGTATGCCCGGCTGATTATCCAGGGTTCGCAACTGCTTGTCTGTGAGGAGCCGGACCAGAATGTCGATAACGAAACAAAGCTTGTGTTCAGGCGGCTTGTGCAGCAGCTGTGCGGCAGCGGTAAAGCGGTGCTTATTCTGACCGGTAACATGGAGACTGCGCTCAGTACAACTAACCGGGTATACCGGCTGGATGAAAAGGGACTCCAGGCTTTTGATATCCAAGGTGAAGAGGACCAGACTGAAGGGTTAGCCGAAGCTGAGCCGAATCTTTTAGATATAGCAGAGGAAGAAGCAGTTAATGAGGCAGAGCAGACGCTCCGGCTGTTCCGTTTTGAGAAAATCCCAACCCGCATAAACGACAAAATCATTTTGTTCAATCCGCCGGAAGTTGATTATGTCGAGAGCAGTGACGGTCAGACCCAGCTTTCAATAGGGGGTGAGCTGTATCCGACGACTTTTAAAATTAATGAGCTGGAGGAGCGTCTGCATTCCTACGGATTTTTCCGCTGCCACCGTTCTTATCTCGTTAATCTCCAGAAGGTCCGTGAGGTCATCACGTTCACCCGGAACAGCTACAGTCTTGTGCTCGATGATGCGGCGAAGACCTCGGTCCCGTTGTCTAAGACTAAGATGGCCGAATTAAAGGAAATGATGGGGCTGAAATAGCTCCATTCAGGGATACATATGCTCCATTCAACTTCTTTTGTGCTCCGTTCACGGTGATTTTAATGCGCTGCTGCTGCTTTTCCCGTAAGATTTGGACATAGACAGCACAAGACGGAGGATGAGCAGGGGATGGAGAATATTATTGAAGTCACTTCATTGCAGAAAGCATTCGGGTCTTCCCGGGCGCTAAAGGATGTCACGTTCAGTGTGAAAAGAGGAGAAATTTTCGGGTTCCTCGGACCCAGCGGCTCTGGTAAAACAACTACTATTAAAATCCTGACAGCCCAGCTGAGGCCGACATCCGGAAGCGCGTATGCATTTGGTGTAAGCACTGAGCAGTTAAATTCTGAGAAGTACCGGCAAAAGGTCGGAATCATCACAGACAATACCGCCTTGTACGGAAGGCTGAATGTCTACGATAATCTGAAGCTGTACTGCGATCTTTACGGCGTGCCGTATCAAAGAATCGCTGAGGTGCTCCAGATGGTTAATCTGGCGGGTGAAGAGAAGAAGCCTGTATCCAAGCTGTCGAAAGGGATGCTGCAGCGGGTTATTCTGGCAAGGGCATTTCTGCACGAGCCTGAGCTGCTGTTCCTGGATGAGCCGACTTCGGCGCTGGATCCGGTCAATACAAAGCATATTCATGAAGGGCTGCTTCTATTAAAGGAGAAGGGCACGACGATTTTCCTGACGACACATGACATGAACGAGGCAGAGGCGTTATGCGACCGGGTTGCGTTCCTGAACGACGGGGAAATCCGGCTTCTGGACAGCCCCAAAAAGCTGCGCCAGCAGCGGGGCGAGCCCACTCTGACGGTCGAGCTGGCCGACGGCAGCATGGTCATTGTCCCGAAGGGGCCTGAAGGTGCGGACCAGATGTTCCGTTATATGAGCTCGAACCAGCTTGTTTCCGTGCAATCGAATCATCCGACACTAGGCGATATATTTGTAGAAGTGACAGGGAGGAAGCTGGCATGACCTTTTCAACGAGAAGAATATTTGCTATTCTGCAAAAGGATTATAAGGACTTGTCCCGCAATTTGTTCGTATCCACCACATTAATTATGCCGCTCCTGATGGCTGTTTTATTCGGCCGCATGGGGATTGAAGGCATTGCTTCTCATTATTTAATCATTAATTTGGGCTTCATCCTGGTAGGGGCTTATGTCCAGTCCTCCCTGATTGCTGAGGAGAAGGAGAAGAACACGCTGCGCGGACTGATGTTGTCACCGGCCAGTACACTGGAAATCTTTTGCGGAAAAAGCCTGCTGAGCTTTATCGCCACAGCTGTTGTTGTTGCCGGATCAATCTGGCTCAGCGGCTATAATCCCCGGAATTTGGCTGTAATTGCTATTGCGCTCGTGTTATCCGCTGTGTTCTATGTTGGACTAGGTACGCTGATCGGATTGTTTACCAAATCGGTTATGGAGGCCTCGGTAGTTATCGTTCCGGTTATGTTCATCTTCAGCTCCGGCTCTTTCCTCACTCCGTTTATCGATAAATATCCGGTACTGGCTGTGGTAGAATACATGCCGAACCTTCAATTGCTGGAGCTGGCGAACCGTGTTGAGGCTGGTGCCGGTCTGGGCGATGTTTTGCTTCATCTTCTGGTCATCCTGGCATGGGTGCTCGTCATTCATGCGGTTGCCGCCTATGTGTATAAGAAGCGGATGGTGGATGAATAGAACTGAGTAGGCCAAGAGAGGGGCAGTCTGTGACCGGCATGGTTGAATACAGCTGTCTCTGTTTGCTGCTATGTCCAGATAATGAACGAGTTTGTATAAAAAATCCGCTGAGAAAGTGCATTGAAACTTCGCTCAGGCATGCTAGTATTGAGCATATGATTATTGAGAATGATAATCAATTACATCAATGGTCGGGAGTGGAGAGTTCAATGGTACAACGGGGTCGGAAATATATCTGGGCAGCAATGCTCCTAATGGTAATGGCTGTACTGGCTGCCTGCGGAGACAATGACAACGCAGCCAGCGGAAATGCCGCGCAGACAGAGAATGCGGCGGAGACTGCAGCAAGCAGTGCACCGGACAGTAATACAGCAGCAGAAACAGACAATTCAGGCGGCGCTGAAGGCGAAATGCGCACTGTAACCGGAGAATTCGGTGATGTTCAGATTCCGGCGCATCCGCAGCGGGTTGCCGGTATTTATGTAGAGGATTATCTGAAGGCACTGGGTGTTACACCGGTGGTGCAATGGTATCATCCGAGCTGGGGCAAGCAGGATTATCTCGGACTGGATGTACCGGAGTTTGATATAACAGGCAGTATGGAGGCACTGCTGGACCAGAATCCGGATCTGATCATTCTGGACGGCGGTGCAGACAAAACAGCCTACGAGAACTATTCCAAGGTAGCACCGACTTACCGGCTGCCTGAGGCGGTACTTCAGGATTCCAGACTGATGCTTGCTGCGATTGCTGATGCCCTGGGAATTCCGGAAAAAGCCGAGAGCGTGCTGGCTGAGTATGACGCAAAGTTGGTGGACGGTAAAGCCAAGCTGCAGCAGGCAATCGGCCAGGAGAAGGTAGCTGTAATCCGGCTCAATGTAGCGGATAAGTCGTTTGCCTTGTTCGGCGTCAAAAACCGTTATACCGGGGTTATTTATGATCAGTTCGGGCTAACGCCTGTTGATATGGCAGCAGAAATGTCGGACTACCAGTCGATTATCTCTGAAGAGGTGATTCCGGAGCTGGGCGCTGATCATATCATTGTGTTCCTGGATAACGGTGATTGGGACACGCCTGAGAATCAGGATGCCCTAAGCATTCTGGACGGGCCGCTTTGGAAGAACATTCCGGCAGTGAAGAACGGAAATATTTACAAAATGGAACGTTCACACTGGCAGTCCGGTGCCATTACCGCTAATTCCATGAAGCTTAATGATCTGCTTGAGGCGATAGTTAAATAGTCCATTCCCTTGAGAGCAAATATTGAAGAAGGTCTATCAGCATGGTTGATAGGCCTTCTTTTTTGTTTTACACTGAATAGATGAAAATCATTCTCAGTTAGGAGACGAAGCAATGGAGGACAGGGGAGCTGATGGTCCATACCCTTACAGACTGTTATATAACCTTAATAGTATAGAGACATTTGCGCAGCCGTGGTCCGATAACAGGCAACCCGGCTGCTATCCGGTTCCGGCTCTGATTATAGTATCAGACGGGCAGGGCTGGATTGAAGCAGGCGGGCAGCGTTACCAGCTGGACAAGGGCGCCGGATTTCTGTTTGAATGCGGAGCAGCGGGCCGGATCAGTGCGGGGGAGCAGGGGGTGAGCTTTTACCGGCTGAATTTTGAAGTTATTGCTTCCGGAGAGAACGGGATGTACGCAATGCATAATTTCCCTGAGGAAGGGCTGCTGCAGTCTGGTCCGATACAGTGCCGTCCCTTCCCGCAAATCATTATGCTGCTGGAATCGATTCAACAGTGCCTTAGAAGCTTAGAGCATATAGAGCACTTTGCCGCCCAGAGCCGGTTCCAGGAACTGCTGCTGCTGCTTATGCGTGCCAATCCCTATGCAGCTGTACCTGTGGATGAACGGACGGCGGTTCAGCGTTCTATTCAATATATGCAGGAGCATTTCAATGAAACGGTAACAGTTGACGGGCTGGCTGAGATTGCGGGCCTGGGACGCAGCCGCTTTACGAGACTGTTCAAGGAACAGACCGGCCAGATTCCGCTGGAGTACCTTAACGGACTGCGGATTGAACGGGCACAGCAGCAGCTGCTGATGAGTAAAGACCGGCTGCATGAGATTGCTCTGGCGGTGGGCTACAGCAATGAGTACTATTTCAGCCGCCGTTTTAAGGGGAGCGTCGGGGTTACACCTGGCAAGTACAGAAGCCTTTACCAGGAGGGGACACGGATATTCGCCCCGTTTCTGGAGGATTATCTGCTGGCTCTGGGCATCATGCCTGTTGCGCAGTACTGTCATGCGGATTGGGGTAAGCAGGATTACCTTGGGCTTCACCAGATTCCGGCGTTTGATATTTCCACCGGCGACTGGCAGGGGCTGTCCCGTTATACGCCGGAGCTGATTATGCTTGATGACGGCTTTCAGCGCTGGCATCTTGAGGAATGCAGTCAGGTAGCGCCATTGTTCAAGCTTCCGTTTCATCAGGAGAATTGGCGTGCTACCCTGCGTTCAGCGGCAGCGATTTTCGGCCGGTCCGGAAGCGTTCAGGAGGTTATTGGCAGTTATGAGGACAAGGTGCGTGCAGCAAGAGAGCGGCTCAGCCGATCAGCAGGTATGCAGACTGTAGCGGTGCTGCGGATCTCTTCCGCGGGCATTATGCTGTACGGATGTGACGGGCTGGGTTATACGGGAGGTGTGCTGCATAGCGACCTCGGGCTGCAGCCGCATCCCTTAGTCCGTCAGCTGTGCCGGGGGCAGAAGCAGGTGAATCTCAGCCTGGAGGCACTTGCACAGCTGACGGCAGATCATCTGTTCATTACCTTTGACCGCCAGATGGGGGAGGGCCGTGAGCTGCTTGAAAGTCCGCTCTGGAGCAGCCTGCCGGCTGCACGCAGCGGCTGTGTCTACGAGATGGATTTTATGGCCTGGATGAATTATGGCGTGATGTCGCACCACCGCAAAATTGCTGATGTACTGCAGGTTCTGGCGTGAGGCTGATTCGCGCAAGGGACACCTGACATAGCAAATAACAATTATTAGGAATATGACTAATGATAATGCTTTCATAGAAAAACAAGGTTATTCTTTATTTGGAACTAATAGGTAATCATCTGGAGGTTTCATAATAACCATTCTATGGAGGTATGTATGAAA
Organism: Paenibacillus camerounensis; assembly: GCF_000723885.1. Taxonomy (GTDB): domain Bacteria; phylum Bacillota; class Bacilli; order Paenibacillales; family Paenibacillaceae; genus Paenibacillus_AQ; species Paenibacillus_AQ camerounensis. The sequence goes on along the minus strand of NZ_CCDG010000025.1, from coordinate 58,366 downwards.
AAGATCATTTCCGTTCTTATGGCAGGCCTCATGTTAACAGCTAACACTACAGCAGTCTCGGCCGCGGAACAGCCGGAGCCGGCACCGTTGGTCACGCAGACAGATGCGGATGCGAGAATGCAAAGTATTTTATTTGATCAGGAAGAACTTCAGGACACTTCGGTTGATGAGGTGGCTGCGGCACAAGCTGTTCAGGAATTTCTTGGTCAAATATCGGTCTTTGAACAAAACGGCCTACAGAGAAGAGCCGGGGCGGAGCGTCAGGAAATAACGCCTTTGAAGGGGATAGATGAACGGACTTATTATAATATCGACCTTTATCAGGGTGACAGCTATACAGGCTACATCATTCTCGGAGATCTTGAAGGTAACGGTAATCTTGCCGTTATGGAGCATGGAACATCGCCTTCACCCGTCCAAAGAACGAACGCAGACCCCGCATTGGCTAATACAGAAATCCTCTATGGCGGGCCGCTGTTGTCTTATAGTGTAGAGGTTGATAAAGAACAGCAAGTATTTGATAAAACAGCGCTTAATGTTATCACAGGTGAGAGAATTTCAACAGATGCCCTGGCCTTTCAAATGCCTGAGTTCAGTATAGCTGCAGCCCAGCCTTCTCCGCCCAGCAGCGGCTATACTCAGATTACTTTCCCGTCCCAGAGTGTCTTTCTATCAAATGTGCAGGGCTCCTTGGGATTAGCTGAGAATTTTGGCTGCGGTCCTGCTGCCGGCACTAACCTCTTGTATTCGCTGGGGCAGCGCAATTCATCCTATAATGATATGCTCTGGTGGAAGGCTGATCCGGCAAGGGCTATGGATATGTATACTATGGGCAGTATTTTAGTGAACAGTATGTCTGCGATTTGGGGCACTACTTTTCCTGAATTCAAAGACGGGCTTAATTCATATTTAAGCAATTATAATCATAGTCCTTACTTAGCGTCGCAATTGAGAAGTGATAACACCAATCTCGGTACTCCTACAACGACTTCTAATACATTGGTATGGGAAAATATCAAAACAGGCATCAACGGGAATAAACCGGTTGCTGTCCTCGCCGGCAAAAAAACGTCCACAGGCAGCACCACCTATCCTGATACGGGAAGTACCTCCAGCATGGTGTTTCACTGGTTTACAGCATTAGGCTACATTCAGGACAGTAATGCTAATATGTACATGAAGATAAGCAGCTGGGGCAATATCTATTATGTCAGCTACAATGCTTTATGCTATTGGAGAGATACGCTGGGTTCGGTGTATATCTATGCCAGCTATTAGAATCAGCTAACGGGGAGGGTTAACGTGGGTGTAGTATTAGTGCTCGTAGCTTCTATACTGTATCCGGCTCTACTATACAGGATATTCCGGCTCATCCATGACAAAAGCCGTCTGCGGTTGTATTGGATAATTGTGCCTTTATGCCTCATTATCAGCTTGTCCGTCCCGTTTCTGTATTCCTATATTATTAAGGATTCATCCGTCTTATTGTCGCTGGAAACCATGGTTGATTATTCGCTAAAATCGGGACTGCTCACTTTTCTGGTCATCCCTTCCGTTACAGCGGGCTTAATCTGTACATTGTATGGTTACCTGAGAATCAGCAGAGTGTCCGCCGCCCTTATGTCTGCAGTATGTATTGCAGGTGTGGCAGGGGTCGCGTTGGGAGGGAGCATGGCGGACCGACTGCTTAATGAACCGGCTATCCGCTGGGAGCAGCTTGGGACGAATGAAGTTAGCGGGGCTGAATTTTGGATTTTTGGTGACGGGCAAAATACGGAGAACCGTTACATAAAGCTGAATGAACAGGAGACGGATCGGGTTAGAACGATGCTTAACGCGATTCCGGAGTCTGCGATTAGCGAAATTCCATATGCTGAACGCACATTGGCTGCGGAAATTGGACTCAGCCTGAAAAAGAATGATCAGCGATCGATCCGGATTCAATATGACAAACATGAAATGTACGCTGCAATAACGGATAAGCGGAGTCAAAAGTATTTCTCAGTCCAATCCGGCGAGCTAAATGCCTTCTTTGATCAAAAGCTGCTGGAGTAAGGGCAAGCAGACGTAGAAAAGCCACTGTCAGTTATTTGCGGCAGTGGCTTTTTTTGTCCGCCGAAAGATTTATAAGGGTAACAAGGCAAGCCGGCAATGGCTTAACGGAGTACCGTTTACCTCAGGCGTATCCCGCTCAATACATAATCCCAGTTCGCATAATCATTCATATCATTTGGAACCTCCAGCGCACAGACCTGCTCCAAGCCCCAGGGCAGTTCCCGGCTGACAGTCAGATGCTCCGCAGGGTTGAGGATCAGGATGGTGAAGCCTCTTCCGCCAAGCAGTGCAGATATAATAGCCCGCAGCTCATACACCTGCTCGTAGCTGGCAGACCACCTGATGAACAAAGAGCTGCTGCTGGCCATGAGACTTGACCAGAAGCGGGTAAGCCGCCGCTCAAGCTTTTGCCGGTAGGCCGGATAGAAGGCACGCCAATCTACATTCGGAATGACCGGGAAATCATGGGCGGAAATGATATTGTACATAGAATCCCTGATAAAATAGGACTGTGATAAGCTGCCCCGGGCAGGATCGTCATACACCGGATTCCCGTCATTGAGAAAAAAGTGGGTCTCCTCCAGCCTGCTAAGATTCTCAAGTTCCATAAAACGGTAGAAACGGCTGCTGAGCAGCCGGTTCACATCACCCAGTGAGGATGAAACCATCCAATCCAGGGGCATGGCGAACCTGCGCAGGCCGTATCGTCTCATATTAATGGCAGGTGAGCAGGAAGAGCCCAGGCTGATAATCAAATCGTATTCTTTTTGAATTTCCTGAAGGTTCATGTAATGCCTCACCTGCTTCTGTCCGGAATCATTCCATTAATAAAGTGTATACGCTGACAGATGGAATGGATTGGACTAAGCGGCGGATATTGGTAATTGCGGCAGTTTAGTTTCTCCTGAAATGGCGAGAGCTAAGGTTCTTGCAAGCACGTGCCGGAATTGTGCATTGGCTCCGGCCGGGCGCTGTTACTTGAGAGATACAAGGCAGCTGCGGGGCAGATGGAATTTAGCTTATAGGATAAATAAAAAGAGCTGCTTTCGCAGCTCATGGAACAAATCTATTCCGGCATGATCCAAACAATTTCACAGATGCGGACGAAGAATTTCCGGCCTCTTGTATCCAGTACAACGTGGTCTGGCTTAACGTCCATCACACAGCCACTAATTCCTCCGCGAGTGGTTTCAATGACCACCTGTTTGCCCTTTACAGACATTAAGGTTTCTACGACATACGGATCAATTGGATAGACCATGATTGCTTGCGGCATTTGGTGATGCATTGGATACATTTGATTGTTCAGCACTTTGTTACCTCCCAAATGGTTATGCAACATCCTATGCAGGTGCCTAATTATTGAGCTGGGCAGCAGCCCATTTAAGGTAGATGGTGAGTGTTATGACACAGATACGTCACATGAATAATTCTAGGGAGGGAACAGACATGAAGCACATCGTCTGCTACAGTGTCCTGCGGTTTTAAATTAATAAGATCAAATGAAAAATGGAAGCAAATACAAAGCTGTAATAGCCCCAAATGGTATTCGTCTAGGATAAAATCGGCGGCGTGGATAAAAGCCCGGATAATAACCAAATTGTCTGTACGTAGCTGCATTTGCAGGCATTCCGTTCATCATTTCGTTCGATGGAATTGCAAGCGTAACGTAATCCTGATCAACATGAGCAATAAACCCGTCATGAGTCTGACCGTCATTTGTAGTCATGCCAACATATTTATTCACATTGTTCCAGGCGAGCGATTGATAATTTGTTTCCATGATTAGCCTCCTCAAATAATATCTTGACAACAGTCTATGGACTACAACCTATATCAATCACGGCATATGCCCATAACTAAAAATTTTCATGATAAAAAATGGTTAGAGGGATGAAAAAAGCTGGTACCATCTTCGGCACCAGCTCTTACTTTTCTTGAGTAAAGGGCACCAAATAGGCACCAATTTTGTTTTTGGACGATGCATGAGTACCAGGTAAAAGAAAAGAAGCCTTATAAAATAAGGCTTCTTACGTATAGGACGGATGGGGTTCGAACCCATGACCCCTACCCTGTCAAGATAGTGCTCTCCCGCTGAGCTACCGTCCTGCAACGAAATTTATAATACCATAGGATGTGAGATAATAGCAACCATTATTTTTCCGTGAATACTTGGATAAGAATCAGACGGTATTTATTCAATGTAACCGCTATGAACTAAGTTGCAGATCAGGTAAAATATAGGAGTCTGTATAAATGAAAAGGAGTGAGCACATGGCAACCATTTTCAATATTGCAAACACTGCTTTTACGCAAAAACAGTCTCCTATACCCGAGTTCGCCTGGCATACCAGTGAGTGAAGATACCACCAGAGAGAAGTGGGAGCAATTATATAGTAGAGATAGAGGGGATAACCGGTGAAAGTAACTATACATACTGATGCTGTAGAAGAAGTAGTTTCATTAGAATATGTAGTCATTGCTGTCAGGCAGGATGATCAGTGGGTCTTGGCCAGGCACAAGGAGCGGAGTACATGGGAGTTCGCAGGAGGACATATTGATTCTGGTGAATCGGCAGATGCTGCTGCGGCCAGGGAGCTGTACGAAGAGACCGGTGCAGAGGAATTCTCGATAATGCCAGTCTGTATCTATTCAGTAGCCATTGGGGGGGTGCCCGAGAGTTACGGCAAATTCTATCTTGCAGATGTAATCAGGTTCGGGCAGATCCCCCAATATGAGATGGCTGAGATAAGGAGGTTTACGGATTTACCGGAGGAGCTGACCTATCCCCTGATTGTCCCGGTACTATGGGCAGAAGCTAAAGCTTTTATGCTGCAAGCCTGGCGGTCGTAGCGGCCAGAGTACTCTTCTTCATATAACAGGTATTCTCTGGCCTAGGAGCCTACCTTAAATTCGAATTCAGCCGCTCCGTCTCTTCCTCAATCTGCTTCAGGTCGATCCGCTCAAACAGCAGGGTCAGACCTTGAATAACCTGGCCTTCTGGTACGGAGATGCTGTGCCAGCCGGGCTGCCCGAGTGACAGGACGGAGCGTATCCGGTCACAGGAAAAAGGAATAAACGGGTTCAGCAGGTTAGCAAGGTTGGCAATAATCTGAACACAGTTATAAAGGGTGTTGGCGCAGGCAGCAGGGTTGTCCTTCAGCTCTATCCAGGGCTTTTGTTCGTCAAAATATTTGTTAGCCCGGCGGATGCCGGAAAAGATTAGCTCCAGCGTATCTTTAAACCGGCCTGCTTCAATCAGCTTTCCGGCATCCCCATACAAAATGTTAATATTATCGGCCCATAACGGATCGGTTTCTCCACCCGGAACCTTACCGCCGAATGCTTTATTGATAAAAGCCAGGCTGCGGTTGACGAAATTACCGAAGGCGCCAAGCAGCTCACCGTTATGGCTGTGGATAAATTCACGCCAGGAGAAATCTGTATCCCGCTTTTCAGGGCCGTTCGCTACCAGGAAATAGCGGACCGAGTCCGGCTGATAGCGGCTGAGAATATCCGGCACCCAAACGGCCCAGTTGCGGCTGGTGGAGAACTTCTGCCCCTCCAGCGTCATATATTCACAGGCGAGCAGCCGGTCCGGCAGGTGCAGCCCGCCGGCGCCTGTCAGGATGGCAGGCCAGATGAGGCTGTGGAAGGGCACATTGTCTTTGCCGTGCACATAATAAGCACAGATATCCGTCTGCTCCCCGGAGCTGTCTTCACGGCCCGCCAGCCAGAAGTCCTCCCAGCTTCCGCCGCTCTCCAGAGCCCATTGTTTACTCGCGGATAGATAACCGCTGACCGCCTCGATCCACACATAGATTTTTTTGCCGGTGAAGCCGCCGGCAGGTACATCCACACCCCAGTCAAGGTCCCGTGTTGCTGCGCGGTCCTGCAGCCCCTCCTGCAGATAACGCCGGGTTAGCCGCACGGCGTTATCCCTCCAGCCATGCTCCGCCTCCGCATAAGCGGTCAGCTCCTCCTGCAGCTTCGATAGCGCAAGGTAATAATGCTCCGTTGGCCGCAGTACAGGCGGGGTTCCGCAGATTTTACAGACCCGCTCCAGCAGGTCGGATGGATCAAGCAGCGCTGAGCAGTAATCGCACTGGTCACCTCTGGCCGGCTGTCCGCAATGAGGACAGATGCCCTCTACATAACGGTCCGGCAGAAAACGCTGATCCTGCTCGCAATAGCACTGTAAAGTTGACTTTTTGTACAGATAGCCGTGATTCAGCAGCTGCACAAAAAGCTCCTGAACTACCTTGTGATGCTGCGGCTGATCCGTGCGTGTGTACAGATCATAGGTGAAGCCCAGCCTCCTGAAGTATTCTGTGAATTCCTGATGGTACCTGCCGGCAAAAGCTCCCGGAGTTACACCCTCCTTGGCAGCCTGAACAGCCACCGGTGTCCCGTGACAGTCACTGCCCGATACATACAGCACCCGGTCGCCTTTGGCACGGTGGTAGCGGGCAAGAATGTCTCCCGGCAGAATGCTTGCCAGTCTGCCCAAATGCAGCGAGCCGTTGGCATAAGGCCAGGCTCCGCCGATAAAAATATTTGTCATTAATCATACGCCTCCCGTTGCTTCTATTGTCTGTCTGAACAACAAAAAAGACTCCTGTCCCCAAAAGGGACGGGAGCCTGTGCTCACGTGTTACCACCCAACTTCATCAATGCCTCGCAGCATTCATCTCTTCAGGTACGCCGCAGGTTAAGCGGTTATACCCTAGCATGTTAACGGATGCGGGTTCCGGCGCAGCCTACAGCCCGGTAAGGGATTCGGTGCACAGCTCAGAGACCATATTCCCTTGGGTTTTCCCTGCTCCTTTTCAGCGGACGGAGCTCTCTGTGAGAGAATTGCCAAAGTACTCTTTCTCTTCTTAGCTTTTGTTGTATCCTAATTACTGGATATCTTACGGCTGGATGCGGCTTAAGTCAAGTGGAAGTTTAAGTTTTGCCTAAGCCGTCAAAGCTGAAAGCAGCAGAAGAGATTAGGAGGAACTGTACCATGCGCAAGCTATGTGCTATTACAACTGCAGGCATTTTTCTTCTTCTGTCTGCAGGACTGACCGGCTGTACTGCGGAGTATAAGGCGCCCGAAGCAGTGGAAATCCGTCCGATGACAGAGCTGAACAGCAGACAGGACAGCATGTACGGTCCGGTCTCACCGGTAATGAAGGATGTATATGACCGATCCATATCCGCAGAAGTATATTCAACCGATTAAGCGATAAGCGCTCAGTCTCCTGCAGTATGCCTCCCTGTACAGAACATCAAAAATTCTGTATAATAATTCAACTATTGCTTTGAGATGAAGAGGAGTGGGCAGGAACCATGGCAGCGGAAATTGTACACGTAACGACAGCGGAGCAGCTTCAGATGGGGCTGGATATCCGCAAAAAAGTATTTGTGGAAGAGCAGCAGGTACCGGTTGAAGAGGAAATTGATGAATATGATGTGATCGGCGATCAGGTGCATCATTTGCTAGTTATGGATGACGGGCTGCCGGTAGCCGCCGGCAGGCTGATCTATTATAAGGCAGGCTCTGCCAAAATGCAGCGGATTGCGGTGCACAAGGAATACCGCAGCAAAGGCTATGGCCGTGTCCTGTTAATGGCGCTTGAAGAGCGGGCCAAGGAGCTGGGGCTTATATTCTCGGTGCTGGATGCACAGTGCCAGGCTGAAGACTTTTATGCCAAGCAAGGCTATGAGGTCATTTCAGATGAGCCTTTTTATGACGCCGGAATTCTGCATGTGAGAATGCAGAAGAAGCTCTAGGCTTGCAGGATACATACTTTTTCGCGGACCGGGGACTCTAGTAGTATGCCATAGGGCGAATCCATACGCGAAGGAGCGGAATCTGAATGATTAACAATGAGCGCGAACGATTTATAGCAGCACAGAGGAACGGGGACGGCGACCTGCTGATGTTCCAGACCTCTTCCGGCCGTATCCTTGATTACCAGCAGGCACTGCAGGAGGTACAGGCAGGAAGCATTGCCGGAGTGAATGTTTTTAAGGGAAAAGACGGTGAAATGTACATCCGCGGAGACGCCGACGGAGACCCGACGAATAATCTGGATCAGCTGCCGCAGTTTTAGCACCTTTCATTGCATAGCAAGACCGGACAAGCGTTATTTAACGCATATGTCCGGTCTTTTTTATGCTTGGGTGACTGCAGCATCCCTGAGTAACTACCGAAGCCAAAGCCCTTTAAGGGTTATTTTGCCGTATAGTTCAGTGGAAAATGGCGGATAATGTGGTTACCAAGATTAGACTGGCGGAGGGATGCAGATGTTCTCATTATTCCGTAAACCTAAAGCGAACATCGGCAAGGCCGCGAAAACTGCTGAAAGTACGGTACAGCCGGCTCCGGGAAAAGAGCTTGGGCAACGGCTCCAGTGGTTTCAGGAAAAGCTGGACAAATGCGTGGATGCGGTATTCCGGACCTTCACTGGCGCAGGCGGGCGGCAATATGCTCTTGTGTTCCTCGGCGGGATTGCCGATTTGGAGCTGCTGCAGGAGGATCTGATAAATCCGCTGACCAGTGAAGACTCCGGGGACAAGACGGCAGCCGGGCCTGCTGCAGACTTCAGCCGTCTGCTGATTACTTCATGCAATGTTAGTGTGGATTACGCAGAAGTGCTGCAGTATGTGCTCGAAGGTGCAGTGCTGCTGATTATAGACGGAGAAGACCGGATGATCTGTTACCCGTATGCCCGGTTTGAGAAACGCAGTATCGGTGAAGCGCAGAATGAGGTGGTTATCCGCGGCTCCCGTGAAGCCTTTGTGGAAGAGGTCCGGACAAATGTAACGATGCTGCGACGCCGGATCAAGAGCCCGGAGCTGAAAATTCAGAGCACCTATATCGGGAGACATACCCGGACTGAGGTGCTCGTCATTTACATGGAAGGGATCTGCCGCCCCGAGCTTATAGAGGAGGTGCATCACCGGCTATCCAAGATTGAGATTGACGGCGTTCTGGAGAGCAGCTATCTCGAAGAGTTCATTGAGGATCATCCGTACTCGCCATTTCCGCAGATTCAGAATACAGAACGGCCGGATACTGCGGCAGCTGCCCTTTTGGAAGGCCGGATCGTAATCTTTACCGACGGTACTCCAATTGCGCTGATCGCGCCGGTGACCTTTCCTGTCTTTTTTCAATCCCCGGAGGATTATTATCAGCGCTCCTATGCCTCGACCTGGATCCGCTGGATCAGAGTGCTTTTTATGTTCGTTTCCCTGCTGGCCCCCTCCTTTTATATTGCACTGACCACCTATCACCCTGAGATGATTCCGGCCAGCCTGCTCTTTAGTATTGCTGCTGCGCGTGAGCCTGTTCCATTCCCGGCTCTGTTTGAAGCGTTCATTATGGAGATTGTTTTTGAAGGTCTGCGGGAAGCCAGCATCCGCATACCGTCAGCAATCGGGCAGGCTGTCTCTATTCTGGGTACGCTGGTGATCGGCGAGGCGGCAGTCCGTGCAGGCATTGTCTCTTCACCGATGGTCATTATCGTATCGCTGACTGGCATTTCATCGTTTATTGTACCCAGCTACAGCCTGGGGCTGACCTTGCGGCTGATCCGTTTTCCGATTATGATCCTGTCGGGCAGCTTCGGGCTGCTGGGCCTGTCGATTGGAATCTACCTCGTGCTGCTTCATCTGGTCGTGCTTTCTTCCTTCGGTGTGCCTTATCTGGCCCCGATTGCACCGCTTAAATGGAAGGATATTAAAGATACTGTAATTCGCGTACCCTGGCGGCTGATGAAGAACAGACCTTCTGTCTATGGAATTGAACCTACAAGGCGGTTAAAAACCATACTTCACAATGATGGGGATGACCGGGATTGAGCGGATTGCCTATGCATAAAAGAATAGCTGTATTGATACTGCTCCTGGCTCTGCAGTCCATGGTGCTTACCGGCTGCTGGTCAAGAGTTGAGATTAATGACCGCCTGCTGGTGGTTGCCATGTTCCTGGATGAGCTGGAGGACGACAAAGTTCTGCTGACACTGGGCTATGCCAAGCCTAACCAGATTGCTTCGGGGGCAGGCGGCGAGTCATCGGGGGCATCGATGCCCTATGCTACTGTCCAAGGGGAAGGACGCAATATTTCAGAGGCTTACCGTAATATCCAGACCAACATTTCACGCGAGATTTTTTGGGGACAGGTAAAGATCATTGTCATGGGCGAGCAGTATGCCCGTACAGGAGTTCAACCGCTGCTTGATTTTGTCAACCGCAAGTCGGCGATCCCGCTGAAAACCTATATACTGGTGGCAAAAGAAGCCGCAGAGGCTATTTCCATGTTCCCCACCCAGATTGAAAAATTTCCAAGTGAAATATTCCGTGAGCTGGTTGCCCGCAAAAAGATCATCACCGGCAGTGTAAAGCATTTCATGATTGCCCAGGAGTACGGCAGAGGCATGATTTTATCTTACCTTAGTCCTAACCCTGACAAGTCGCAGGGAAATATGATCCGGGTGCTTGGTGCAGCGCTGTTTCAGGATAACCGGATGGTTGATACGATTGATATTTATAAGACGAGAGGGGCCATGTGGCTGCGCGGCAATATTAAGGATGCTATTATTACGTTTCCTTCACCCTCTGACGGAGAGTTAATCAGTCTGCTGATTATCAGTGCGAAATCCAAACTCAGCCTGAGCCGGAAGGACGAGAAGTTCGTCTACACCTTCAAGCTGGATATTGAGAGCATTGTGGACTCCTCCAATTCCACCCTTGAAATGTCTGATCCCGATACTATGAGGCATCTGGAGAAAATACTTGCCGGTGAGGTTGAGTCGAGGATTATGCAGGCCTTTGACGCTTCGCTTAAGGCGGGAAGTGATGCCTTTCAGCTCGGCTCCCACATCGCCTGGAACTATCCGGCAGAATGGAAGGCGGTTAAGGCGGATTGGAGCCATGTGTACAAGGAGCAGGTTAAGCTGGAAGTGGAGACAAAAGCAGTGATCCGGCTGCTGGGCACACAGAAAAAATAATCAATAGCATCCTGCGGGGAGATGTGACTATGGCTGTAGTATTTGTATTGTTCTTGCTCATTTTCCTGTTTGAATATTCCTATTTGAGATCTAATAAAAGGAAACTTCGCACACATCTCATCGTTTACGGGATCATGCTGCTGTCGCTGGCCTATAATCTGGCTGCAGCCTGGCTTCCGAAGCAGCTGAACCCTAATCTGATCATTGAAGCGGTTCTGCAAAAATAACCGGTAAGGAGAATGCTGTATGAAGCATATATCGGCCTCCCAGCTCGTTATGCTGCTGACAATCTATATCTATTCGGAGAATGCCGGTTTTCTGATCTCGCCGATCATCAAAACCGCTTCATATAACGCCGTGCTTGCCGTCATCCTCGGAGGCGTGTTGGGACTGCTGATTGTGCTGGCCGGCGCAGCTGTTGCCCGGATGAATGAACGCGAGTATTTTGCCGTGTTCGGTAAATATATTGTAGGCAAATGGGTGCATATCCCGCTGATTCTGCTGCTTGCCGGATATATGCTCCACCGGGCATCCATGAGTATGCGTAATGTTGAGGATTTTTTGATGGTCAACCATTTGCCGACTACGCCCGAGACGGTGATTGCCATTCTGCTGGGATTAACCGTTGCGCTGACGGTCCGGTCCGGGATACAGGCGATTGCCAGAATGGCTGAAGTGATTTTTTTTGTGAATCTGCTTCTGTTAATTATTTTGACACCGCTGCTGCTGGGGATTGAGCTTCAGACTCCGATGCTAAGGGCGTTCGTAACCAACTTTGATCTGAACCGTACAGCAGCCGGAACGCTGCAGGCAACCCCCTGGTTTGGAGACGCATTTGTGGTTCTCTTTATCTACCCCCACCTGAAGCAGCAGATCAAGATCAGGCGGGTGGCGGTCTGGGGAGCTGTTTTTTCCATGATTCTCATACTGTCCTATCTGGTTCCGAGCCTTCTGGCCTTTGGTCCGGAGCTGGCCGGCAAAATGACCTATCCGGTAATGGAATATGTCAGAAGCATGCGGATTGCCGATTTCATCGAGACGCTTGATCCGTTTCTGACGATCCTGTATATTCCTGCACTGATGCTGAAGATCAGCCTGCTGGTCTATGCCGCGGTAATCAGTCTGGCCAGGATACTGTCGCTGCATGATTATAAGCCTTTGGCCTTCTCCGTTTCAGCTGCCGTTGTGGGTTACTCTGTCCATTTTGCCGATAACACAGCAGAGCTGCTCTACTTCATGACAGCCTACTGGCCTTCGTACGCCCTCTGTATGCAGCTGATACCTATACTGTACTGGTTTGTAGCCAAAATCAGAGGGAAAGGCGCTGCACATCCTAAAGCTCCTTGATATTTACAGCGGATAAACCGTCTGCTGTTCGAGAAAGGTCATCTCGTCCGTTTTTCCTTCGTACATTGGCTTCTCGTCGCTGTAATGCATCAGGCTGATCATCTCACGGATATCCGCCGGCAGGGAGAGTAATTGATGGAGTGATGTATGGATTACACCCTTGCCCGTGAGCTGGCATTCGTGGAAGATTCTGCTGACCCCATGCTTACGGACGAGCTTCAGGAGCAGTTCGGGCTGAAAGATGATATCAGCGCTATAAAAAATATTGCTGTTCAGCAGAAGAGAGTAACTGTCTTTCCCGCGGATATGCGGCGTGCGGATAAGCTTGACCGTTATTTCAGCTGAAAGAACATACGCTATGTCCGGCTTCAGCAGCTTCACGTCGAAGGCTTCATCCAGGGAACGGGGGTAGCGGGTGTCATCCGGACGGTTTTTCAGAAAGCTCTCGCGGAGCGGTTCATCTAAAGCTTCAGCCGCCAAAAGGGTCATCCGGCTGCCTGTTTGGGTTAATTGCAGGCTTAACTCTGGCAATCCGCCGGCATGATCATCATGAAGATGGGTAACCAGAACAGCATCCACCGCTAAGAAGGAGCGGCCTGCCGCCTTTATTGCAGCCGGTGCCGTTGTGCCGCAGTCAATCAGCAGCGTATAGTCAGGACTGAGCACCAGCCCGTTATTATTATAGTAGTGTTTGGCATGGGCATCCCCTGTGCCGAGCATTTGCAGCTGTACAGCCATTGCTGAATTCCTCCAATGTAGTTATAGTATTATTTTAACCGGAATGATGAAATTTTTACCTGGACCTCCGCAACTTGTAGCCATACATGTAGTATACATTAACAGCATGAATTACTTGGAGGGTCTCGGTTATGAGATGGAAAAAAATCGCTCTCTGCGTGGCTGTGTTTTCCCTGTTGGGAGGCTCAATGTTATTCGCGGATTCTGTAAATCAAAAGATTAGAGTATGGAGCAACGGAAAGGAAATCGCTGATGGCGGTTATCTGATCGACGGCAAAACGTACATTCCGGCGAGGGAAGCAGGAGGTGTCGTCAGCTGGGACGGTTCGGGTAAAGTGACGATTCTGAAACCGAATGTTCACATCGTCCTGTTCAAAGGGGATACTGTATTCGGTAATACGTATACAGGAAAGCTGAAGATGAAGGTTCTGGCCCAGGTGGACAGTCTAAAGGATAGTGTGTCGGCTGTAAAAGTAGCGATTACGGATCCATCCGGGAATGTGAAGGATATATTGGAGGATGCTGGCGGCTCAAAGAATGAGGATTTCTGGTTCTCAACGCCGGAATTCACCTATGATTTCAAGGATTCGGGCAAATACAGCGTGGGCTTCTATATCAAGGCGTCCAAAAATGCAGATTACGTTCTTGTGTCAGAAAAGGTAGTTACAGCTACAACGAAGAATTAAACGCCCTCTGCAAATTGACCTGAACTCAGCATACGTGTTACGATACGTAAGGCAGGATAATTCAATTAAAGTGAGGTATTTCAATGAGCGATCACAAACATGAGCATGGCCATGAACATGGTGAAGCATGCGGTTGCGGACATGATCACGACCATGAGCACGAGGAGTTTGTGCTGACCTTGACGAACGAGCAGGGCGAAGATGTAGAGATGGTGCTGGTTGAAACGTTCGATGTAGGCGAGAAGCTGTACGCACTGCTGCTGGAACGCGAAAACCCTGAAGCAGACGGCATCATTCTGCGTATGGAAGAAGAGAACGAGGAAATGGTTCTTTACAACATTGAAGACGAAGCTGAATGGAAAGCTGTTGAAGAAGCATACAACGAGCTGCTTGCCCAGCAAGAATAGATTTCAATGCAGCTGAGAGCGTGACTGCCGGACAGGCAGCAGCGCTCCATGCACAAAACCCCGATACTGGTTCAGTATCGGGGTTTTGTTTAGGTTACAGAGGCTGCTGCCGATCAGGAGATCGGGTCAGCCTCTACAATGACTTTGACGAAGTTGATGCTGCGGTCTTCCGGTCCTTTGACCGGGAGGCCGATTTCGACGTGGTCGATGATATAGTCGATGTTATCTTGGGTAATAACTTCACCAGGCAGTAAAATTGGAATTCCCGGCGGATAGACATAGATAAATTCAGCAATAATGTATCCGGCAGATTCACGGAACGGAACCAGCTGCGTATCAGCGTAGAAGGCATCCCGCGGAATCAGGGCAAGCTGCGGAATTTCCGGCACCTGCACCTTAAGCTCGTAGATTTCACCCTTGCTGTAGTGAACAGCTGACAGCACCCGCAGAGCGGATATCAGCTTGTCCACAGATTCACGGGTATCTCCCGGGGTAATCAGGCAAAGAATATTATACATGTCGCTAAGCTCAACTTCGATATTGTACTTCTGGCGCAGCCAGTTCTCGGTCTCATAGCCGGTGATGCCCAGATGGCGGACATGGATGTTCAGCTTGGTCGGATCGAGATTAAAGGTAGCTTCTGTGCCGAGAATTTCTTTCCCGAAGCTGTACAAGCCGTCAATGCTGTTAATAGCCTCACGGGCGTAATTGGACAGGGCAATCGTCCGCTCAGCCATATCATGGCCGTTCAGTGCCAGATTGCGTCTGGAGGTATCCAAAGAGGCCAGTAATATATAAGAAGTAGATGTTGTTGTAAGCATGCTGATGATCGTCTGAACCCGCTGCGGGTTAACCAGGCCGGTCTTCGCATTGAGATTCAGCACCGAGCTCTGCGTCATGGAGCCGCCCAGCTTGTGTACGCTGGTTGCTGCCATATCCGCACCGGCCTGCATAGCCGACACCGGCAGATCTTCATGAAAATGAATCAATACTCCATGCGCCTCGTCCACCAGTACGGGAACCCCATAGCTGTGAGCAAGGTCTACAATCGAACGAAGGTCGGCCACTACACCGAAATACGTCGGATTGATGACCAGAACGCCTTTGGCATCCGGATGGCGCTTTAATGCCTTTTCCAGCGAACTGGTAGTAATACCGTGGTCTATCCCAAGATTCTCATCCTGAACAGGTGAGATAAATACAGGCTTGGCTCCAGAGAAAATAATGGCCGACATCACGGATTTGTGAATGTTGCGGGGCACAATTATTTTGTCTCCTTCCGAGCAGACAGAGAGGATCATAGTCATGATGGCATTGCTCGTGCCTTGTACGCTAAAATACGTATAATCGGCGCCGAAGGCCTGCGCAGCCAGCTTCTGAGCTTCTAAAATCACGCCGGTAGGCTGATGAAGGTCATCAAGCGGTGCGATGTTGATCAAATCTATGGATAGCGCGTTATCGCCGATAAACTCACGGAATTCGGCATCGGTTCCTAGCCCCTTCTTATGCCCGGGAATATGAAATTGCACAGGGTTTCCGGCGGCATGCTTTTTAAGAGCGGTGAAGAGGGGAGTATCGTGTTGATTCATTTAATGCTGTCACAACCTTTCGCCAAGATTTATTATTTTACGGCAAGCATCAGTATAACAAATCAATCACCATAATACTAGGATGTGATAAAATGACTGGCAAAGCTGCAGGACGTATGCATATTAATCTGGCCTCACCGTTTATTGTGGAGATGTGGGTGATCATCTTTCTGGTCGAGTTTGTAAAAGGCTCCTTACTGGTTGCGCTGCTGCCGGTGTACATGGAGAATATCCTCGGATTGTCTGTTACTGTAGTAGGCTTCTCCTTTGCCCTGCAGTATTTAGGCGATAATCTCTTCCGGAGTCCGTTCGGCTGGGTGATGGAGCGGATCGGATACCGCTGGACAATGACAGGGGCGCTGGTATTGATTGTACTGGCTGTCGGGATGATTATTTATGCCAAGGATGCGGCTACACTGTCGGTTGCCTGCCTGATCCTGGGCATCGGGACCTCTCCTCTTTGGCCTTGCACCATGACCGGGATTACCGAGCTGGCCGGCTCTACAGAAAGCGGCAGCAGCGGGGCGGCTATGGGGGCTGTAGAGATGGCCTCACTGGCCGGTACAGGCATCGGGCCCATCGTCGTCAATTTTATGATGGACCACGGCGGACAGAGCTACCGGACGGTATTCCTTGTGCTTATGGGCTGCGCCGCGGCGGTATCTGCTGTAGCGCTCTTCCTCCCGTCACGGATTACGGGGCATGCGCCGCGTGTTGCACAGGACATGCATAGTGATGCCCAGGCTGACAAGCACAGGCCATTTCAGCCGTTGCAAAGCCTGAAGCGGACCTTCCGGCAAGTGAGAACTTCGCTGAAGGTCAGCAGGCTGCTGTTCCCGGCGCTGTTCCTGCAGGCCTTTGCCATTGGGCTGATGACACCAGTAGTCACCTTGTTTGCACGTTCCGAGCTGCATGTCACACCGAACCAGTTCAGTCTGCTGCTGATTGCCGGAGGCGGGATTACGGTGCTTACGCTCATTCCGGCCGGTAAGCTGGTTGACCGGATCGGAACGACGGTCTTCCTGAACATCGGCTTTCTGCTGGCAGCTGGTTCGCTGGCCTTTTTTTCACAGGTGCGGCGGCTGCCGCTGGCATTCATGGCTGTGGCGCTTGTCGGCATCAGCTATGCGCTTATTCTGCCGGCCTGGAATGCGTTCGTAGCCAAGCAGGTGCCAAAAGGAGAGCGGGGAACCGTCTGGGGCTTGTTCCTGACGCTTCAGGGCTCGGGCATGGTTGCCGGTCCCGTACTGTCGGGGCGGTTATGGGATTCGGTCAGCCACAGCGCGCCGTTTCTGGCAAGTGCCGTTGTAATGGTACTGCTGGCCGGACTGCATCTGCTGATCGTGCACCGTACTAAGCTCAAGCATTTTAACAGCTGAAACAGCTCTCTATCACAGTGGGCGTTTGGGAATGGCGTGAAGCGGGTAAAAATAGTCAATAAACCAAGTTACCGCTACATAAGATGAAGTATAAAATATCAGTAAGACGAACGAATAGAGATTGACATCAGGTGGAGGTCCGGCAGTCCGTTTTATTCTATGGTTCAGATCAAGCTGCTTTAACAAAGCTGTTAGGAGGGAGTGCCGTGAATAAAAACGACGAGGTGGAGTACTGCAACCTGGAGCTGCGCTTTGACAGGCAGCATATCCAGAACCTGATCAAGGATCTGATCAAGGAAGGCTATTCCCTGTACTGGAGTGAGAATGAAAATGTATTCCTGATCTCGGTACGTACCGGCCGTAAGCTGGTTAAGCTGCGTTTTCAGCAGATAAAGGGCGGATATAAGCTGGTTGGCGATTATATGATCCGGGACGCACGCCTGTCAGAATGGATGGAGAAGCTGATCGGTGATATGCGCGGGCATGCGGTCGTCAAGCGTTTCCGCGACCGCCAGATTATTATTGAGAACATTATGTTCGGCGAAGTGATCCGGCTGGTGGAAATTTCCGGGTACCAGCAGCGGGTGCTGTTCCAGAAAGGGCCGCTGCTTACCGACCAGGAGCTGAGCAAGCTTTTCTATTCGGTGGAAGGCGAGGAACGGATCCGGCAGCGCAGAGTGGAAGTAGATGAGGAGCTTGACCGGTTAAACGAAGCGCTGCGCAGCAAGGATGATTCGCTTATTACAGCATGCAGATCGAAGCTGGCCTTGTTATCCCGTGAGCTTGATCTGCTGGAATGGTGAATGCTGTACAGTTGTTCAGGGCATCCCGTTGTACGGGATGTCCTGATTTTGTATACGGGAGCTGTTTGTATTGAACGGGCTAATGCCTGCAGAGTTGTATACCGCCTTCCGATATCACTTGCGGACGGGGGTTCACTTATGCTTCTAAAAACGTTAAAATAGTCATTGTGAGCAATTTCCTGATAAGCTGTGGCTTTGTCAATGAAATTGATCTCTAATTCGCAGGCGGAACTTTGCTGTATCTGACAAAGGGTGGTATTCTTATACTGCGAGAAATGGATTTCACAAAAATATAGGGTGCAAAGGGTGGAGAACCAGATGGCAAAACAACAAATCGGCGTTATTGGCTTGGCAGTAATGGGTAAAAATTTGGCTCTTAACATCGAGAGCAGAGGCTTTTCCGTATCGGTATTTAACCGTTCCCCGG
The DNA here is from genome assembly GCF_000723885.1 of Paenibacillus camerounensis. Lineage (GTDB taxonomy): Bacteria > Bacillota > Bacilli > Paenibacillales > Paenibacillaceae > Paenibacillus_AQ > Paenibacillus_AQ camerounensis. Next base: position 39,936 of record NZ_CCDG010000025.1, on the reverse strand, counting down.
AGAAGACCAATGACCTGATTGCCGAAGCTGAAGGTAAAAACTTGGTAGGTACTTTCTCTGTTGAAGAGTTTGTTCAATCCCTTGAAGTACCGCGCAAGATCCTAATCATGGTACAGGCCGGTAAAGCAACGGATGCTACTATTGAGCAGCTGCTGCCGTATCTGGACCAGGGCGATATCATCATTGACGGAGGTAACGCATACTTCCCTGATACTGTTCGCCGCAGTAAAGAGCTTGAAGACAAAGGCTTCCGCTTCATCGGTACCGGTGTATCCGGCGGCGAAGAGGGTGCACTTAAAGGACCTTCCATCATGCCTGGCGGACAGGAAAGCGCCTATAAGCTGGTTGAACCGATTCTTACGGCAATCTCGGCCAAAGTGGACGGAGAGCCTTGCTGTACATATATTGGACCTGACGGTGCCGGACACTATGTTAAAATGGTGCATAACGGTATCGAGTACGGCGACATGCAGCTGATCTGTGAAGCCTACCAGCTCCTGAAGGATGTTCTTGGCCTGGATGCCAAGGAACTGCACAGCATCTTCAAGGAGTGGAACAGCGGAGAGCTGGACAGCTATCTGATCGAGATCACTACAGATATCTTTGCACAGTATGATGAAGAAACCGGCAAACCGATGGTTGACGTGATCCTCGATTCCGCCGGCCAAAAGGGAACAGGCAAATGGACAAGCCAGAGCTCGCTCGACCTGGGTGTACCGCTGTCCATGATCACTGAGTCTGTATTCTCCCGCTTCCTGTCTGCCATGAAGGATGAGCGTGTAGAAGCCAGCAAAGTTCTGAGCGGGCCGGAAGTGGAGCCGTTCCAGGGTGACAAGGCTGAGTTCATCGAGAATGTGCGCAAAGCACTGTTTGCCAGCAAAATCGTTTCCTACGCACAAGGCTTCGCACAGCTTCGCGTAGCTTCCGACGAATATAACTGGGATTTGAAGTACGGCAGCCTGGCTAAAATCTGGCGCGGCGGCTGCATTATCCGTTCCCGCTTCCTGCAGAACATCACCGATGCCTACGAGACTAATCCGGAGCTGAAGAATCTGCTGCTTGATCCGTTCTTCAAGGACATCATGAGCTCTTACCAGGCTGCATGGCGTAAAGTGGTATCCGCAGCTGTTGCCCAGGGAGTGCCTGTGCCAGGCTTCTCCAGCGCGCTTGCCTACTACGACAGCTACCGTACAGAGCGTCTGCCTGCGAACCTGCTTCAGGCGCAGCGGGACTACTTCGGCGCCCACACCTTCCAGCGTGTGGACAAAGAAGGCGTCTTCCACCATAACTGGATTAACGAATAGGTTTTACAGTACATCTGTAGAACTGATGGTCCGATGGTTTCCCGGCTGAGGGAAGCCTTCGGGCTTTTTTTATCATGTGAGATAGTGACGGCAGCCAGGAAGTGGATTGTGCAACCTTTTGGCCTTGTGTTATGATATGACAAATGTCGCGGTTGGAGGGTAGTTATGTCGGGGGATATTGCAGGGCAAAGTGCTGCTGAAACAGAGCGGCGCAGGAACATAATTCTGGTCGGGATGATGGGTACAGGCAAATCAACGGTAGGTGCGCTACTGGCAGAGGAGCTTGGCTATGAGCTCATTGATCTGGATCATATTATAGTAGAGAATGAAGGACGGAGCATCGCGGATATTTTTGCCGAGGACGGTGAAGCGTACTTCCGGAAAGCGGAGTCTGCTGCACTGGCGCAGGTGCTTGAAGGAGAAGCCAGAATCATATCAACCGGAGGCGGAGCTGTGCTTGCACCGGGGAATCCGCAAATTATGCTGGATAAAGGGCTTGTAGTAGCTTTAACAGCAACAGAAGAGGCTATTATTGCGCGTGTAAGCGGGGATTTGAACCGTCCGCTGCTCGCCGGCAACGCACAGGATAAGGTCCGCGCCATTATGAAGCAGCGGCGTGAGGCTTACCGGTTTGCGCATTGCACGGTCGATACATCGGAGCTGAATGCGGCAGAAGTGTCGCAGTATATTTTAATGCATTACCGCGTTTGAGCTTTTAAGTGTATTGGCGTAAGCTGATTAGCTTTCCGCAGTTTCGTTCCATTCAATCATTCCGCCGCTCAGGTTGGACGATTGGATGCCGAACTGCTGCAGATATTCGCAGACACGCTGGCTGCGTGCGCCGGACCGGCAAATGAAGATAATGCCGGAATCAGCCGGTAAGTCTCCGCTGCGCTGAGGAATTTGTCCCATAGGAATGTGCTGCGCCCCGGGAATCATACCGGCTGCCACCTCATCATCCTCACGGACATCAATCAGAAGCAGGTCTTCGCCTGCCGCAAGGCGCTGCCGCAGCTCGTCCGGTGTAACTTGTGGAATATCGTTCATGAGTAAGTAAGACCCCTTTCAACTGCAGAATAATGTTATGATACCTAGCTTTGGACAGGCATGTCAAACAGGGCACTGCCTATACACATTACATAATATAAGGAGCGTATAAATAATGGACGTTATCGTTAGGCCGACACCAACCCTGCAAGGAGAATTTGGAGCGTTGTCCTCCAAAAATTACACGACCCGCTATCTGCTGGTTGCGGCGCTGTCTGAAGGTGTGAGCACTATCTATCATCCGGCCCACAGTGAAGACAGTGATGCTATCCGCAGATGTATCGCCGATCTTGGCGCTGTCCTGACCGAGGATGACGAGAAGATCGTAGTGCAGGGCTTCGGCCGGAATCCGCGTGATGTGAAGGAGCTGAATGTCGGCAATGCCGGGGCGGTGCTGCGGTTCCTTATGGCTGTGGCTGCGCTGAGCCCTGAAGTGACCTTTGTGAATACCTATCCCGATTCGCTCGGTAAGCGTCCGCATGATGATCTGATTACAGCGCTTGGGCAGCTGGGTGTGGAAGTTGAGCATAATCACGGAAGATTGCCGATTACGATCCGCGGCGGCAAGCCGGCTGGCGGACGGATTACAGTCTCCGGTGCTGTAAGCTCACAGTTTCTAAGCGCACTGCTGTTCCTGACACCGCTGCTGGAGGAAGACAGTGAGATTATCGTGCTGGACGATCTGAAATCTAAGGTTGTGGTCGGCCAGACTCTTGAGGTGCTTGAGCAGGCGGGAATCGTTGTCCACGCTGCAGATGATTATATGTCCTTCAAGGTGCCGGGCCGCCAGGCTTACGCTGCCAAGTCTTATACTGTGCAGGGGGACTATCCGGGTTCTGCGGCTGTGCTTGCGGCAGCGGCTGTAACCAGGTCAGATGTTAAGATTCACCGTCTGGCTGAGAGAAGCAAGCAGGGAGAACGTGCTATTGTGGATGTGCTGCGGATGATGGAAGTTCCCCTGACCCATGAGAACGGTACGGTGCATGTGCAGGGCAACGGCATACTCAAGGCTGTAGAATTTGACGGTGATGCAGCTACAGATGCTGTACTGGCAATGGTGGCGGCGGCTGTCTTCGCAGAAGGGACTTCGCGCTTCTATAATGTAGAGAATCTGCGTTATAAGGAATGCGACCGGATCACAGATTATTTGGCAGAGCTGACGCGTGCAGGTGCCAAGGTAGAGGAACGGCGTGACGAGATTATCGTACATGGATCGCCGGAAGGGGTTGAAGGCGGCGTTACGATCAACGCGCATTATGATCACCGGGTTATTATGGCGCTGACCGTAGTCGGACTGCGCGCCCGCCAGCCGCTGCTGATTAAGGACGCCCATCATGTCGCCAAATCGTACCCGCAGTACTTTGACCACCTCCGCGAGCTTGGTGCTGATGTAGAGTGGGTAAAATAGGGTAAGGCATGTGCCGTATGACGCAGATGGCTGCTGATTCTTTATGATATTCTTAGGGCATTCTTAGAGATAAGAATGCGTTCAGACGAAGATCATTGACAGGAGGAACATTGCGATGAGTTTTGAGAACCCTAGCCGTGAACAGATTGGTGATATTCTCGCAGCAGCAGGTAATATTGCTGTTGTGGGCCTGTCCGACAAATCGGACCGCACCTCCTACATGGTGGCTTATGCCATGCAGAGCCGGGGATACCGGATCATACCGGTGAATCCTACGGTAGACGGCGACATTCTCGGAGAGAAGTGTTATCACACACTGGCTGAAATTCCGGAGCCGGTTGATATTGTCAATGTGTTCCGGCGCAGTGAATACTGTGCTGAGGTGGCACAGGAGGCTGCTGACATCGGCGCCAAGGTACTGTGGCTGCAGCAGGGTATTATCAGCCGGGAGGCGGCAGATATTGCTGCTGAGCATGGCATGACCGCGATTATGGACCGCTGCATCAAGGTCGAGGAAGCCATCACGATGCACGGGCGCACCCGTGGCCAGTAATTAGGCTGGAATTAAACGAAGTGCATTGCTATACTGGCTTTAGACGAAGAACGTCCATTACCCGTTAGGTTACTTCCGGGCTGTGGGCGTTTTTTTTTTATTTTTCCGGAGGGGGCTATTTATGGATTTCGAAGAAGCACATGGATTGTGGATTGGCAGTCATTCGTCTGAGCGGTGAGCGCAGAGGCAGGCTTTTGCGGGGGTATAACTTTGCGGAGAAGCTGTTCGTGCAGAATGTATGGTGGCCGCTGTTTGGATCGCTGGCGCATTTGCATCCCGAATACGAGGTGTACGACTGGAACCGTAAATCACAGTTTCTGGATTTTGCCTTTTTGCCGGAGAGCGGCCCGCAGATTGGGATTGAATGCGACGGGTTTCAGACACATATTAAGGATATGGACCGGGAGAAATTCAGCTACGCGCTGAACCGGGATAATGTCCTCACCGGTATGGGCTGGCGGATGCTGCATTTTTCGTTCGATGACATCCAGCAGCGTCCTGAAGTATGCAGAATGCTGCTGCAGCTGGCGCTGGCTCCCTATTTAACAAGAACCGCCAGTGCCACGGGCCTGCTGTCCGCAGAAAAAGAGGTGCTGCGTTTAGCCTGGCGTCTTGCCAGACCGGTGCGTCCGAAGGATGTTGTGAACCATTTTAAGGTTAATTTCCGTACGGCGCAGAAGTTGCTGATTTCTTTGAGCGATAAGGGCCTATTAAAGCCAGTGTGTTCCAACGAACGGGTGCGGTACTACGAGGTGAAGAGCCTACAGCCCGGTCAATTGTGGTGATGTAGTCGCTGGTGAGTGGAGAGTGTCACTAAAATCCAGAGGAAGCGTTGAATAACTGCATTCCGTACAACTAAAGTAGCCATTTTCGGGCATCTTTTGGGAATAACTGCATTCTGTGCACCTAAAATCCGCGAAATTGCTGATAAAGCCAAAAAACGCGAGGAATAGATGCACAAAGTGCAGTTAAAATTAATTTTTGGGCTGAAGTAGTATTTATAGATGTACAAAGTACACTTATTCAGGCTGGTGGCTGGTGGCTGGTGGCTGGTGGCTGGTGGCTGGTGGCTGGTGGCTGGTGGCCAGAATAAACTTCCCATCCTGCTGCCGTACGTGGTATTCTAGGAGTTGCGTATTCTTTTGACAAAAAATGCTGGAGCACTTACCATTTAGGATAGAATGAAAGGAGAGGGTCACCTTGAATTGGCTCGGATCACTGCAGCAGTTGGGCAGAGCCATTATGCTTCCTACCATGGTGTTGCCGGCTGCAGCTATTCTGCTGAGTCTGGGCAGCTTGCCGTGGTCTGCATGGGGACTTTCTTCGGTATCTGAAGTGACTACATACGCGGGGCAGGGAATATTTTATTTCATGCCTTATTTGTTTGCTGTCGGAGTAGCCTGGGGGCTGTCCAATCAGGCCGGACCGGCCGGACTTGCAGCATTAGCGGGAATGTTCACCTATGACCGGATTGTTTCCAATATGGGCGACGGAACGGTTCAGCCTGCCACACTCATCGGAATTATACTCGGAATTGTCGCCGGTGTGGCGCATAATAAATTTAAAAATATCAAGCTGCCGGAGGCGATCCAGTTTTTTGGCGGGTCGCGTTTCGTGCTTCTGTTCATGGGACTGTTCTCGGCATTGTTTGCCTGGGTAATGCTGGGCGTTTCGCCGCTGCTCCAGAATGTACTGGATCACTTATTCCGGGATATCCAATCGGCCGGAGGCTACGGTGTCTTCGTGTACGGGGTGCTATACAGGGTGCTTACCGCCTTCGGGCTCCATCATATTCTGAACAATGTATTCTGGTTCCAGCTTGGCAGCTTTACCTCTCCTGACGGCAGTGCGGTTGTACAGGGGGATTTGCCGCGGTTTTTCGCCGGAGACCCTACTGCCGGTATCTTTATGGCCGGATTGTTCCCGATAATGATGTTTGCCCTGCCGGCGATTGCACTGGCTATTATCCAGGAGGCGCGCGAGGATCTGAAGCCAAAGATCAAGAAGACCTTTTTACGGGCTGCGCTGGTCTGCTTTTTGACCGGGGTGTCGGAGCAGATTGAGTTTGCTTTTCTGTTCGCGTCCCCGTATCTGTTTGCGGTGCATGTGGTAATGTCTGGCCTGGCGATGGTGATAACCTATTTGCTGGGCATTCATCACGGGTTCTCGTATTCGGCGGGAGCGATTGACTTTTTCCTGAATATGCATCTTTCACAGCGTGCCTGGCTGCTGATTCCGATCGGCATCGGCTATGCTGTCGTTTATTATAATCTGTTCCGCTGGGCAATCCGCCGTTTCCAGATTCCGACACCGGGCCGTGAGGAAGGCTCGGAGCTCGGCGACTGGGCGGGGAATATCCCTTATCAGGCTCCGCTGATTCTGGAGGCGCTGGGCGGCAAAGAAAACATCGTCCAGGTTCAGGCCTGCATCACAAGGCTAAGATTAACGGTGCATAATGACCGATATATAGATACAGCGGCACTTAAGGGCCTTGGCTCTGCGGGTATCATTAAGCTTGGCGGGGGCAATGTGCAGGTTGTATTCGGTACATACTCCGAGCTGATCCGCGAGGAAATCGACAAGCTGATGCTGCGCGATCTGCCGCAGGTACTGTTCTGTGCCCCGATTCAGGGCAAGATGATGCCGATTGAGGAAGTGCCGGATCATATTTTTGCTGCGAAGCTGGTTGGCGACGGGGTTGCTTTTTTTCCGGAAAAAGGAGAGCTGGTTTCACCTGTCTTCGGCAAGGTTATGCACGTGTACCCTACAATGCATGCTGTAGGCATTTCTACGCCTGAAGGGCTGGAGGTGCTGATGCATATCGGGATTGACACCTCTCAGCTTAAGGGACCGTTTGAGGCGCTTGTACAGGAAGGTGACAGTGTGGAGCCGGGGCAGCTGCTGGTCCGGTTTGATCTGGCTTACCTGCAGGAGCATGCCGCTTCACTAGCAACACCAATGGTCATCACCAATCCTGACCGTGTCAAATCCTGGAGCTATGCTCCATTCAAAAATGTTAAAAAGGGGCAATCCTCAGTAATGTCCGTGGTATTACATGAAAGTGTTGGAGGGGTGGAAGCATGATTCAAGGCATAGGCGCTGCAGCAGGTGTAGCTATCGGGAAGGCCTTTGTCCTGCCGAGCTGGGAATGGAGCCTGCCGGATACGCAAGTGAATCCTGTAGACCTGGCTCAGGAGTTTGAGCGGTTATATGAAGGAATCCGCACCTCCAAAGATGAGATTGAATTCATTAAAAAAGAGTTCCGTGAGGTCGTAGGGCCTGAAGAGTCCAGCATCTTTGACGCACATCTGGCAATCCTCGATGATCCGGTGTTCATGAGTGAGATCCGCGGTATTATTGAACGCCAATATAAGGCGGCTGAGGTTGCCGTAAAGGAAGCTATAGATCATTTTGTAGCGATGTTCGACCTGCTGGACGATGAATATATGAAGGAACGGGCCGTTGATATCAAGGATGTCGGCAACCGGCTGCTCAAGCATCTGCTGGGCGCACCGGAGGTGACGCTGCCGTCCGATACCCAGCCATATATCCTGGTGGCAAAAGAGCTGTCTCCATCCCAGCTGGCCCACCTCAACCCGGTCTACGTACTGGGGATTGTCACCATGATGGGCGGCAAGACCTCGCATTCCTCAATCATGGCCCGGGCGCTCGGCATTCCGCTGGTCGCCGGACTTGAGAACAAAATCGCCAATCCGATCCAGACCGGTGACATGCTGGCAATGGACGGGGATACCGGAATTGTCCAGCTTCATCCGGATGAGGCGGCAATTCAGTTATATGCCTCAAGACGCGAAAAGCAGCAGCGCAAAAAAGAGCAGCTTGAGCTGCTTGCTACGGTGGAGGCAGTCACAAAGGACGGGGTGAATCTGCACCTGGCCGGCAATATCAGCTCAGTCAAGGAGCTGGATATGGCCCTGAAATACGGTGCAGAGGGTGTAGGGTTGTTCCGTACAGAGTTTCTGTATATGGACCGGCATTCTTTCCCGACAGAAGACGAGCAGTTTGAAGTATACAAGCTGGTCGCCGAGAAGGTGGGCGGCAGCACTGTAGTTATCCGTACGCTGGATATCGGGGGCGACAAGCACCTCGACTACTTCCAGCTTCCGGAAGAGCAGAACCCGTTCCTGGGCTACCGAGCAATCCGCATCAGTCTGGACCGTAAGGATCTGTTCAAAACCCAGCTGAGTGCCATCCTGCGGGCCAGCCATTACGGTAATGTCAAAATAATGTTCCCGATGATCTCTTCTGTAGAAGAGGTTCAGGCGGCCAACGCTGTATTAAATGAAGTGAAGCAGGAGCTGGATGAGCGGGACATCCCTTATAACCGCAGCATCCCGGTCGGCATCATGATTGAAGTTCCAGCCGCTGTAATGATTGCTGACCTGCTGGCTGAGGAGGTTGACTTCTTCAGCATCGGCACCAATGATCTGGTCCAGTATGTGCTGGCAGTAGACCGGATGAATGAGCAGATTGCCCATATGTACCATCCGTATCATCCTGCGGTGCTGCGCATGATCCGGATGACCGTACAGGCGGCCCGCAGTGCAGGCATCGATGTCAGCGTCTGCGGTGAGCTGGCGGCGGATGAACGCTCCCTGCCGCTTTGGCTGGAGCTTGGCATCAGCAACCTCAGCATGTCGCCTCAGGCGCTGCTGCGGGTGAAGCACCGGACGCTGAATACCCTGGCTTCCGATGCCAGGGAGACTGCAAAGGCCTGCTTCCGCTACAAGACAAGCCTGGAGACAGAAGAGGTGCTTGGCGCCTTTGCCGGGTTAAACAGTGCGGCGAAGACAGCGCCGACGGAGCAGCTCCCGTATTCTGCAAAATGATATGCCAAAAGGTCCGGCTGCTGCCGGGCCTTTTCAAATGGAATAAGCAAAAAAGTAAAACCTTTTGGCGTTCAGCGAAGTATTTATAAAGTAAGACGTTTTTTTAGCGGACAGGGGTGGGAATAGACAAGTGGTAGAGAATAGTAGGGATGAAGCGAAAGAGGAAGAGGATGAGAGAGAGCAATTGTATAGTCAGGTATCCCGGGAGAAGCATAAGCTGTACGGGATTGCCTTCAGCTATTGTCGTAATGAAGCTGGTGCCCTGAAGGTGCTGCAGGAAACGGCCTGCCGGGCTTGGATGAAGCGTGAAAGCCTGAAGGATACCGGAGAATTCCCGTCCTGGCTGATACGGACCCTGATGGATTGCTGCAATGACGAGCTGAAGAAAGGGAAGCCTGGACTGCAGCCGGACTATTCCGAAGAGAGAATGACAGTGATGAAAAGCGGCTTCAGACTGGACCTGGAGCAGGCGCTGGACAGTGTGAAGGACAACTGCCGCCAGGTGCTTGTGCTTAAATATTATCAGGAGCTTAGCTTTTCAGAGATTGCCGGAGTACTGGATAAACCGGAGAGTACCATCAAAGACTGGCTGGACAACGGCCTGAAGCAGCTCGGGGATAAAATGCGGAGGAAAGCGGAACCGCATAGTAATATCGCAGAGTCTGAAGATAAGCTGCTGAGAGATTATTTTCAGGAGATGGCCGGGATAACGGCGGATGTGCCTGAAATAAAGCTGGATACGGCTATACATAACGGAATTGCAGAGGGCAGGCACCGCATTCCAGTACGCCGCAGAAGATACAATAGAGTGATCGTGGCGGTATTAGCAGTTGTCCTGTTAGCAAGTCTGGCTTGGATCTACGGGCAGATAATACAGGAACCCGAAGCGCTGCCTCCCCAAAGCTGGGGTGAGCTTGAGGATTACCGTGAGGCGATTGGTGACAATTTGACGGTTACCTCTGCGCTGGATGCCGGATATGTGCAGCATGTGAATATTGTGTCTCCCGAGGTGGGCGGATTTCAATTTAGCATTGATGGTGTCATCGCCGACAGACGGGGAGTAATCCTTCTATATAGGGTAGAGAATAGTACAAATCAGCAATATTTAAATATGAAATTCAATTTTAAAGCAGATGAGCATTCGTCAGCCAATTTGACTGCAGAGAGCACTTGTTTTTATAGCGGTTATAATAATTATAAACCTGGAATGTATACTGGAATTGTCCGTGATGTAATGATCATTCCCTGGAATAATCTGCAGACTGCGTTGCCGGATCGTGTGTTTGCCACACTGACGCTGCTGCCGATGGACGAAGATCAATATATTTATCAGGATGCTAACGGTGAAGTCATCATGCATAAGCTGGGTGCGGTTATAGACTTAGACGAAACAGCAGAATATTCAGCGGGGGATGAGGTTGTTTTAGAGGAGGGCTTTAATATTGCCGGCTACACCTATAATATAAAGGACCTCTATCTCGGACCAACGGGCATCTACTTGAATCCCGGGTATGAAGGAAAGGATCTGGATGTATACGGTGAGTATGGCTTCGGCATAGTCATGGGTACCGGGAATCATGAGAAAGAGCTGTCCAAGGCCGGGGAGTTTTCATCGGACAGTGAAAGCTATTACCTTTTTCATAATGATAGTCTACGCCCCAAGGACCCGGTCCGGATGGATATCGAAGGCTTGTACGCAATTGACAAAGCGAGGCTTAATCTGATCATCAACAGTGATACCCGGGAAATCATACAAGCTCCTGACGAACGTCTGACCTTATCAGATCAGATGGTCAATGCGGAGCCAGGTGAACTGATATTGGAGATGACAATGCAAGTGCCGGAGGAAGAGGAGTATGCCAATATCAGGGGCTTTTCTCTCGATTCCACTTTCATGGATGGTGAAGGAAACTGGCATTGGCTGGTTAACCCGGAGGTTCAGAACGCTACACTAGACTGGGATCAAAGAACTGAAGGCACGAACGCAATTACTACAGCCCGCTTCAGACTTGGTACAGAGAGGCTGCCGCAGCCGCTGACCTTTAAGTTATCTGCCTATCCGGGTATGATTATCGGGGATGACCGTATTAGAATCAGATAGTTCTTATTGTCTAACACAGCATCAAAGGGTCTGGCGGGTACGCCGGCCTTTTTGCATTACCTGCCCACTTTTGAGTTGACGTGAAAATAACTAAAACCGTTTCCGGGCTCCGGTAGTCAGTATAGATAGAAGTACAAAAAGATGCTTTTAGTAATAGAGCATGAAGGAGGGGGAACAGGCAGAGAATGGAAAGTTTAATGGAAGTTGAACGGGTCCAACTGGCTAAAGAGGAAGCGCAGACCTTTATCAGTCTCGTATCCGCACAGCGGAAAATACTTTACGGTATTGCCTACAGCTATTTCAGGAGTGAGACGGATGCGCTCGAAATGCTGCAGGAAGCTACATACAGGGCCTGGAGCAAGCGTACAAGCCTGAAGGACCCGCAACGGTTCGCACCTTGGATAACTCGCATTTTGATTAACTGCTGCAACGATGAAATGAAGCGGAGGAAGCGTCTTCTTTCCGTAAAGACTGCTGATGTCCCCAGCGGTGATGTGATGGTTATGACCAGCGACCGCAAGCTGGATATGGAGCAGGCGCTCGACGGCGTCAAACTGAAATACCGCCAGGTGATTGTGCTTAAATATTACCGTGATATGACGCTGGCAGAAATTGCTGAAGTATTGGGCAAGCCGGAGGGGACAGTCAAGACCTGGCTTAACAAAGGCCTTAAGCAGCTCCGGAACAAGATGAAAGGGGGATCGGCGCATGGCTGGGAATGAGGATAAGCTGTTAAAAGAGTATTTTGCCGGAATCGCGGGACAGACAGGTGAGGTCTCGGAGATTAAATTGAATACAGCAATCCGCAGCGGAGTTTCCGGCCGGGGCCGTTACCGTTTACCGGCAGGCAGGCAGTATTTGCTGGGGGTAGCGGTTGTGGCAGCTGCCTTGCTGCTGTTTGCATTCCCCTGGATCGGCAATCAGATAGAGCCGCATAATGCCCGGGGGTCAGCTGCAGCACCTCAGGCCAATGCTAAGTTTACACCCTATTTGGAAAAAGCCAACAATACTGTAGCTTCGGCCATTGAAGCGGGGCTGGTACAGCCTGTCAGCGGTGTTACGGCAGAGCAGAATGGTTTTGAACTGACGGTAGACGCAATTGCCGCAGACCGTAAAGGGATTATTCTATTGTTCTCACTTCAAAATAATACCGGCCAGAAAGCGCAAATAAATGTGCTGCAGCTTGCAGGGAAAGGCTATTCACCGGTGAACTATCCGTATGGCTTGTCTTTAAACACCGGGGAAGTTCCAGCCGGCACAACGTATAGTTATGAAATATTGCAATGGGCCGGAGGCTTTGGCTCGCTCCCGGACAATATCACGTTTGAGCTTAACATTGGTGAGCTTGAACGGCATCCTTCAGCTCCAGTAGTTGTAGATAAGCCGTTGGCAAAGCTGTCCGTTCCCATCACGCTGGATAAGAAAAAGATGGCCCAAGCGGGTGAAATCATGAGTATGAATAAAACCCTCACCGTAGACGGGCAAGAAATTCATATTGATGAAGTGTATGCTGCTGCCAGCGGTATCTATCTGCAGTATACCTACAGCCAGCAGAACAGCAAACAAATCTTTTCTATGATTAATCCGCGGTTTCATTTAGGCGGTAACGATCAGTATTCAAGCTTCAGCCCCGTTCGCACCTTGATGGTTGAGGGCAAGGAAATTCTGGCGTTCGGCAATGACAGCCGGTCCGGGCAGCCGCTCAAAATGCAGCTTGACGGTATTCTGGCGCTGGATAAGGATGAACTAAATATAGTTATTGATACGGAAAAGCAGCAGGTCCTCAAGGCGCCTGATGATAATTTAACCGTGTCCATGTACACAACAGATAGTGGTACAACGATGGTTATGAAGCATAATACGGAGCCGGGAAAGAAAAAATTTTATAACTCCTTAATACTAAAAAGTGAGTTTACCGATGCAAAAGGTCAGGTTCATTCGTTCCCGGGCCTGTATGCTATTCCGCCGACTCAGGCAGCTAAGGACCTGAAATCCGTGCCTGTGATGAATTACCTGGGAATAGGCAGCAATAAGTACGCCCAGCCGCTGACCTTTACTATATACAGCTATCCGGCTCCTATTAATGAGAAGGTATCCCTTGATATTCGTAAATAGCTTCTGTACAGAACGAGAACAAGCCCTTAACCTCAACACAGAAGATGAGGAAGGGCTTGTTTGTCCTTTGAAAATATACCTGCAGCCTATTCTCCGGCCAGCGCATCGCAGAATGCTTTGCCGTATGGCGGGAGATCCGGCGGGCGGCGGGCGGAGATAATATGTCCGTCTGTCACGACAGCCTCGTCCTTCCAGATGGCTCCGGCATTCTCCATATCATCGCGGATGCCCGGTGTGGAGGTTACAGTAACGCCGTCGAGAATTTTGGCGGAGATGAGCACCCAGCCGGCATGGCAGATCTGGCCGATCGGCTTCTTGGCTGCGTTGAAATCCTGAACGAGCTTCAGAACAGCGCTGTAACGGCGGATTTTATCGGGGGCCCAGCCGCCCGGTACTAGAATGCCGTCATAATCGGCAGCATTCAGGTCGTCCCAGGAATATTCGGCTGTAGCCGGCACACCGTATTTGCCGGTGTAGGTTTTGCCTTTCTCCAGACCGGCGAGATGGACCTCGGCACCCTCTTCCCGGACACGGTATACCGGATACCATAACTCCAGATCCTCGAACTCCTCATCAACCAGCGCAATCACCTTTTTACCGGATAATCTCATTGTCAGCAGCTCCCTTCAGATCACAATATTCTATCCATTCTAACAAATTTGAAATATGAAGTCATCTTTGAGTAAGTAATAATTTGCTGTATTGCCAAATAAAACATTTTATGCAAATGGGAAGGAGTTTAGGCGAATGAAGTCGAATATAACATATTGAAAAGGCGGGTTTCTGTGTTTTTCAATATTTCAGCCTGAGGTGCAGGAGATGTTAAAAGATAACCTATTCAAAAAGTCATGCGGCTGCGGCGGCACCATGACCATACATATGCACACGCTGGTCTATAGCGCCAAGACCAAAATCACTCATGTTCCGGTATATACCTGCGGAGTCTGCTCCCGTTATGAACCGTTGCCGTCCATTAAGAAGGAATTGGGCAAGCTGATCGGTGAGCTGGAGCCTACGATATCACGGCGGCGGCTGTCTTTTGCCGAACGCAATGAGTGGGCAAGTGTGCTAAAGGAGGTTTTCAGCGCTGGCGTATTTCCCGGCGGGTTCACTGAACTGGAAGAAAATATGGGCAAGGCTGTCCAGGCCCGGATTGATGTACTGCTTGATGTGTACAGGCTGGCTGTAGAGCTTGCTGATCTGCAATGGATGGAAGAAACAGGCTCCAGACTGTCGCAATTGGCAATTCAATCGGCAGAAAACGCGAAATGAAAAGATTTTTCTGCAAAATCAATGAAAAATTTTCACGAATGTTGGATTTTTCACGGACTTTTTGTTACGATAGAAACAGGTTCATTATTTGTGCAGGGATGAACGGGCTGAAAAGCCGATTATAGACAATGATCATCATAATCTTCAGCGGCTTTTTTTACCTTTGAAAGAAATTTGAAAGGAAAATGAAGCGTTATCATTGCACAATTGTACAAAGTATCGTATCATAATTTTAATTAGTCGAACGATAAAATTTATCGCAATGGAGAGAGTAATTTGACGGTAACCATTTACGATGTAGCTCGCGAAGCAGGCGTATCTATGGCTACGGTATCACGGGTTGTGAATAATAACCCTAACGTGAAGCCGCAGACCCGGAAGAAGGTATTTGAAGCAATTGAACGTTTGGGCTATCGCCCTAACGCCGTAGCGAGAGGTCTTGCCAGCAAGAAAACAACAACTGTCGGTGTAGTCATCCCCGATATCTCCAACTCGATTTTTGCAGAAATTGCCCGCGGGATTGAGGATATCGCGAACATGTATCATTACAACATTATTTTGTGTAATGCGGACAAACGCAAAGAAAAGGAAATCCGTGTAATTAACACGCTTCTGGAGAAGCAGGTCGACGGGCTGCTCTTCATGGGCGGAACGGTAACAGATGAGCATATCCAGGCTTTCCAGACCTCTGCGGTTCCGATTGTGCTCTGCGCAACACGCGATGAGAAGGGAACGTATCCTTCAGTTGATATCGACCATGAGACTGCCGCTTTTGATGCTGTGAATACGCTTATCCGCCACGGACACCGTGAGATCGCAATGATCAGCGGAACTCTGCAGGACCCTGCCAACGGCTACGCCCGGTTCCACGGCTACAAGAAAGCATTGGAAGCGGCAGGCATTGAGTACCAGGAGGATCTGGTTCGAATCGGCAACTACCGTTACGAATCCGGTGTCGAAGCGATGAAGTATTTCCTCGGGCTCAAGAAGAAGCCGACAGCAATCTTTGCTGCAACGGATGAAATGGCGATCGGTGCCATCCACAGCATTCAGGATGAGGGTCTGAAGGTACCGGATGATTTCTCAATCATCAGCGTAGACAACATCCGCATGGCTTCCATGGTTCGTCCTCTGCTGACAACTGTAGCTCAGCCGATGTACGATCTGGGTGCGGTGGCAATGAGACTTTTGACCAAGCTGATGAAGAAGGAGACCGTTGAGAACCCGCGGGTTATTTTGCCGCATGAGACGATTCTCCGCCTGTCTGTCAATCACGTCAACAAATAAGATTGTTTATAGTGGTATATGGAAAGCTCCTTCGGGAGCTTTTTATGTTGCCTAAGCATAATGGAGGGATACATAGTGAATGAGATTATCGGATTAATCGGTGCGATGGATGAGGAGATTGAGCTGCTGCTTAGCAGCATGGAGAACAAGCAGACTACGGTCAAGGCGGGAGTAAGCTACTATACGGGTGATATTTTCGGAAAAAGGGCGGTTCTCTGCAAATCGGGTGTCGGCAAGGTGAATGCGGCAGTAACCACACAAATTCTAATCGGTCAGTTCGGAGTGTCGAAGGTACTGTTCACAGGAGTTGCGGGAGCGGTTCATCCCGGTCTGAATATCGGTGATATTGTAATCTCCCAGGAATGTATCCAGCATGATATGGATGCAACTGCACTGGGTTACGCAAGAGGTGTTATTCCGTATCAGGAGGTATCTGTCTTTAAGGCGGATTCGGTGCTGGTGAAGCTTGCAGAAAAAGCATGTATTGAGTTAGAACAGCATTTTGTTACGGGAACTGTACTTTCCGGAGATCAGTTCATTGCCAGCAGCAGCGTGGTAGAAAGCTTATATAAAGAGCTGAACGGCGCCTGTGCGGAGATGGAAGGGGCGGCTGTTGCCCAGGTGTGCTACATGAACGCTATACCGTTCGTCATTATCCGTTCAATGTCCGATAAGGCCGACGGGTCGGCCCATGTGAACTACCGTGAATTTACAGTAACAGCCTCCCGGCGTTCCCATGCCATTCTTGAATATATGCTACAGGCGCTCTAGATTCATACCCTGAAGCCTTAATACATAAAGCGCTGCCTGAACCGGACTCTGTCAAAGGTCTCCTGTGAAGACAAAGGGACTTCCCGTCCGATCCTGACCATCAGGCAGTTGGCCGGATGTGAGCAGATCTCCGGATCATCGGTGGCATACCAGACCATACCAGCCGGTTTCATTAGCTTCTCCATCATACTCCGGTATGCCCACACATCCAGTCCGCTGCCTTTTAGATCCCAGTGCCAGTAGTATTCAGTAGTGAACACAATGCAGTTCTCCAGCTGTCCTTCTTCAAAAGCGGCGGCAAGCATCTGTTTGCCGAGACCGCCTCCCCTATAGGCATCAGCTACTTCTATCGCCCCGAGCTCAATCAGATCCTCCATATTCCCCTGCGACCAGAGCTCCATTTCATCCGGATAATGAAAAGTGATGTAACCAACCAGCAGACTATTATAGACCGCGGCAATAACTCTGCCTTCGGGCAATGCTGCGATTTCTATCAGCGCTTCCAGCTGTTCATGCGGTCTGCGGAAGGCATCGAGATCGGGATGAATCGCAAGATCCTGTAAGAAAGCGGAAGTTACCGGGCCGCAGACGCTGATGTTAGCATTGT
Organism: Paenibacillus camerounensis; assembly: GCF_000723885.1. Classification (GTDB taxonomy): domain Bacteria; phylum Bacillota; class Bacilli; order Paenibacillales; family Paenibacillaceae; genus Paenibacillus_AQ; species Paenibacillus_AQ camerounensis. The sequence goes on along the minus strand of NZ_CCDG010000025.1, from coordinate 22,621 downwards.
TATGTACAATCCGTTGTGAAACAGGGATTTTGCGGTGCTCCATGAATAGGCTCCTCCCCTTCAACTAAATTATGGAATGTAACCGTTTGCTGTGCTATACTGATTCCGACACAAAATATTCGTAATTGTTACGTTGACAGTCATGGCGAACTTGAAATCCCGCCCTTAAAGCTTAAATCAATCCAGCAGGGGAGGCAAGAGTAATGGGGCAAGTCCATAATGAAATTTTGCCGGGCCGTGTGCAGCAGGCGAATATGAATGATTATTCCCTGGCTGTCGAACAATTCCGGTGGGAGGATGTAGAGCAGACCTTTTCCTGGCATCATACGGGAAAAGTCAATATGGCTCACGAGGCGGTAGACCGCCATGTAGCGGAAGGGCGGGGGGGTGTCACTGCTCTGATCTATAGTGATTCTTCCCGGGAGGAGCGGTATACCTTTGCCGGCTTGCAGGAGCAATCGGGCAAGTTCGGAAATATTCTGCGCAAATACGGCATCGGCAAAGGTGACCGGGTGTTTATCTTTATGCCGCGTTGCCCGGAATTGTATTTCAGTCTGCTCGGAATTCTAAAAGTTGGAGCGGTTGCGGGACCGCTGTTCGAGGCATTCATGGAAACTGCCGTCAAAGACCGGCTGGAGGACAGCGGGGCAGTTGCGCTTGTCACCACACCAGAGCTGCTGCAGCGTGTGCGCCGCGATGAACTGCCTGAGCTGAAGCATATTATCGTTGTAGGCCGGAATAGTGCGGCCGATAAGGGGGTAATCAGCTATGAGGAAGAGATGGCTGTATCCTCGGCTGAGCTGGAGCCGGAATGGCTGACGCTTGAGGATGGCCTGATCATGCATTATACATCAGGGTCAACCGGGAAGCCCAAAGGGGTCTATCACTTGCAGAGGGCAATGATCCAGCATTATTACACGGGTAAAATCGTGCTCGATCTGCGTCCTGAGGATGTCTATTGGTGTACTGCAGATCCCGGATGGGTTACAGGAACCTCATACGGCATATTCGCGCCTTGGCTGAACGGTGTTACCAACATAGTCCGGGGCGGGCGCTTCAGCCCCGGGGACTGGTATAGGACGATTGAACGGTTTGCTGTCACAGTCTGGTACAGTGCACCTACGGCTTTCCGTATGCTGATGGGGGCAGGTGAGAACAGCCTGCAGGGGGCCGATCTGGGCAGCCTCAGACATGTGCTGTCGGTTGGGGAACCGCTGAATCCGGAGGTGGTCCGCTGGGGGGATAAGGTGTACGGCCAGCGTATCCACGATACGTGGTGGATGACGGAGACCGGTGCCCAGCTCATCTGCAACTACCCGGGGATGGATATTAAACCGGGGTCGATGGGACGCCCGCTGCCTGGTATTGAGGCAGCCATTCTCGATGACAGGGGCAATGTGCTGCCGCCATATTCAATGGGCAATCTGGCGATCCGTACACCCTGGCCGTCCATGATGGGAATGATATGGAACAATAAAGCTAAATTTGATGAATATTTTCGCATTCCGGGCTGGTATATCTCCGGAGATTCCGCTTATGTGGACAATGAGGGATATTTCTGGTTTCAGGGAAGAATTGATGATGTAATTAACTCCTCCGGGGAGCGGATCGGCCCGTTTGAGGTTGAGAGCAAGCTTGTAGAGCATCCCGCGGTTGCAGAGGCAGGGGTTATTGGCAAACCAGATGTGCTGCGCGGAGAGATCATTAAGGCTTTTATTTCGCTGAGAGAAGGGTATAGGGCTACACCTGAGCTGAAGGAGGAAATTGCTGCCTTTGTCAAAGCAGGGCTGTCTGCACATGCGGCGCCCCGTGAAATTGAGTTCAGGGAGAAGCTGCCCAAGACCCGCTCCGGCAAAATTATGCGCCGGGTGCTGAAGGCCTGGGAGCTGGAGCTACCTGCCGGCGATTTATCCACGATTGAAGACTGATAACCAGAGCCACGACCATTAATCAGTAAAAACACCGGTACCCTTTATTGCGGGGTACCGGTGTTTCATATGTTCTATAGATTAAGGCGTATTGCTGCTGCCGGCATTATTGGCACCGCCAGCCGGCACTTCTTCACTGCCCGGCGGCTGCACGATAATCATTCCCGGATCCTCTTCCGTCCCGCCAGGCAGAATTCCGCCCTCCGGCGTTGCTTCTGCTCCAGGCAGTTCTTCCGGTGTAGGGGTTGGCTCCGGTGTAGGGACCGTGCCGCCGGCAATACTGCCTGAAGCTGTCTCATGCCCGGCGACATCTACAGCGGTCACATAGAAGGTGGCATTGACACTCTGCGGAGTACCCGGGGTAAAGACCGTGTTCTCTCCGGCAGAGATCACCGACTGCTTCTGGAATGCACCGCCGTTCAGGGAACGGTAGAGGCGGTAGCCCACTACATCAGAAGAGCTGCTTGGAGCAAAGCTGATAACCGCTTTGCCTGTACTGTACGACACACTGAGGCTACCCGGCGCTGCCGGAGCATTTCCGTCGTCTACACGCGGATCTACCTCAGTCGGGAAGTCGGTTTTGGCATCAGCCGGCATATAGTAGGCCAGAGATTCATGCTCCTTCATCCCGTCGAATGCGGCCAGCAGCTCCTTGATAAGATCCTGAATCGGCTTCTCCCGCTTGACGACAATCTTTTCTTTGAGGAAATCGTCCGGCGTGCCTTCCAGAGGCAGATAATTCACACCGCTGTAAGTAATATATTTGGCTTTGGAGATACCGTCATCACTGTCGGTAGGCACATATTTAGCATTGAACAGATCAGTGGTGAACTTGTCAGTCAGCTTCGTCGGCAGCTTGCCGCTGTAGGCAGAGACAGTCTTCTTGACAATCCCTTCAGGCTGGGCAAACTCCTTGGTCACAAACAGCTCCGGCTGCTTTTCAATTACGGCATTCAAAACCTTTGTCCAGAGCGTCTGCGCCTGGCGTTTCTGGGTATCGCCCTGAAGCGTATTAATCTGCTCCTTGTAGCCGACCCACATGCCAAGCGTCACGTCCGGCGTATAGCCCATGAACCAGACGTCCCCGTAATTCTGGGTAGAGCCTGTTTTACCGACGATCGGCACGTCCTTGAAGTGCTCGTAATTGTTTTTTACAGTGCTGGCTGTACCTTCTGTGATAACTGTACGCAGCATATCTGTCATCAGATAGGCGGTCTGCTCAGAGAATACCTGCTCCGGATTCACTTTATGCTGGTAAATGATTTTACCTTGGTAGTCCACGATCTTCTCGATCATATAGGCATCATTAAATGCACCATTATTGCCGATGGAAGCATAGGCATTGGTTAGTTCCTCGACGGACACACCATAACGCAAGCCGCCGATAACTCCGGTCTGTGCGCTGTAATCATTATCCTGAATTGTCGTGATTCCCAGCTTCTTGGTAAAAGCCCAGGATTCCTCGATGCCGACCTTATCGTTGAACAGCTTCAGTGCCGGCAGGTTAAGCGATTTGTTAAGCGCATAACGTGCCGTAACCAGTCCCTGATAGCGGTTATTGGCATTCTTGGGAATATGGAAGCCTTTGGAGCCGTCTTTCAGGATGATAGGCGCATCGTCCAGGATGCTGGCAGGCTGAATCAGTCCGCTGTCGAGCGCAGGCAGATAGGCGGCAATCGGCTTCATGGTAGACCCCGGCTGGCGTACCATTTGTGTAGCATAGTTCATCTGCTCGATATTGAAGTCGCGGCCTTCGATCATACCGAGAATTGCTCCGGTCTTGTTGTCGATCAGCATGCCGGCCGTCTGCTCTTTGCCTCTTGATTCACTGTCCTTCGTGAAATTGTCACTGTTCTCTGAAACGCTGTGCATGGCGCTGTACACTTTTTTGTCAATTGTTGTGTAGACGCGGTAGCCGCCTGTCATCAGCTGCTGGCGTGCTTCCTCTAGCAGCACAGTATCATTTCCGGAGACCGCGGTGCTCTCCGTGCCCTCGGTACCGTTCTTGCCCTCGTTGAGTGACAATAGGATAGCTGCAGCCTTGCGTTCCGTTTCCATCATCAGATATGGGAAGGTAGCATAGGCTTTCTTCGTATACGGAGCCAGTGAGGCCTTGATGTCAAACTGCAGGGCTTCATTGTACTGTGTGGTAGTAATCTTATTCTCTTCAAGCATCCGGCGCAGCACCAGCTTCTGGCGCTCCATAGCCCGGCCGAAGGCGGTTTCGTTAAACTCGCCGATACCACTAAAGGCGGAATACTTGGAGGGAAGCTGAGGGAGCCCGGCCAGATAAGCGGCTTGGGCGATATTAAGCTTATCAAGATCATCCAGCCCGAATATGCCTTTGGCTGCCGCCTTGATGCCAAATACATTGTAGCCGTTGGAGCCGTTACCAAACGGCACCTTGTTGAGATAGGCCGTTAGAATTTCGTTTTTGGACAAAAAACGCTCCAGCCGCAGCGACAGCAGAATTTCCTTGACCTTACGGTCCTCTGTACGGTCCAGGCTGAGGAACACGCGTCTGGCCAGCTGCTGGGTCAGTGTACTGCCTCCTGTCTGGACAGACTCGTTAAGCAGCTTCTGCTTGACGGCACGCAGGGTACCGCTGAAATCTATTCCTACATGGTCGTAGAAACTATTGTCCTCAATGGCGAGGACGGCATCAATTACCAGCTGCGGGATATCGTTAAATTCAATAAGCCGGCGGTCTTCCTCGGTGCGGAGCTGACCGATCGGCTGGCCGTCACGGAAATAAGCAAAGCCGGTGATGGCGTTCAGGCTGACTTGCTGCTGAATCAATTCTTCGGAGCGTACAGGATCTTCCTTCACTATGGAAGTGACGTAGCCTGCCACTGCGCCGCCGGCAAACAGAAGGCCCAGGATGCCAAGTATGAACATCCACTTTACGACTGAACCGAACCTGCGGAGCCAGGATCTGCGCGGGGGACGCTGTTTTGCGGTCTTCTTCTTTTTCTCCTCAACCATCGACGATAATCCTCCTTTTAACGGAACTATTATAGCACAATTTGCCGGTTTTGAATGCGCTTCTGGCGGAAAGTCGGTTTACGGCACGATTGACTTTCCAAAACCAGACGTGGTATAAAATAACTTAATTGGATATCAGAAAAGCATTGAAGGACATCAGTAGAAGGCAAGCCATGTGTTTCAGAGAGCCGGTGGGTGGTGCGAACCGGCAGCAGGCCCCTTTGAATTACAGTCCGGAGCTGTACGGAGGAACATCAGGTGTGTAAGCAGAGCCTGTCAGTAGTCCGGAACCGGGGCATCCCCGTTATAACAATGAAGTGAAGAATCTGTCGCCGTATACACTGCAGAGATTCTTAATTAGGGTGGTACCGCGAGTCTTTTGCTCGTCCCTTTAGGGATGAGTGAAAGGCTCTTTTTGCGTTGTGTACAAAAGTATTTATAAGGAGGATACGGGATGGAATGGGCAGAATTGACCCCTGCGCAGCAGCAGGAGGTGGAGCGCCAGCTGGAAACGGCAGTACGGGGGGCGGCAGAAATCATACCAGCGGAAGAATTGAGAAGGAAGCTGATGAAGTCAGTGACGGCAGGAGTACCATTGAATATCAAGCTTGGACTGGACCCGTCGGCGCCGGATATTCACATAGGACATACGGTTGTGCTGCACAAGCTGCGGCAGTTCCAGGAGTCCGGGCATCAGGTGCAGCTGATTATCGGGGACTTTACGGGCCGGATCGGCGACCCGACGGGTAAATCGGAGACACGCAGACAGCTTAGTGAGGAGGATGTCCAGCGTAATGCCGCAACCTACAGCAAGCAGATTTTCAAGATTCTGGACCCGCTCAAAACAAAGCTTCTCTACAATTCAGAATGGCTCAGCCCCATGGATTTTGCGGAGGTGGTCAATCTGGCAGCGAAAGTCACGGTAGCGCGGATGATGGAGCGTGATGACTTCACCAGACGCTTTCAGAGCGGGCAGGCCATCAGTGTCCATGAGTTCTTCTATCCGCTGATGCAGGGGATGGATTCTGTTGCGAACGGAACGGATATTGAAATTGGCGGAACAGACCAGAAGTTCAATATTCTGATGGGCCGTACACTGCAGAAAGAGTATGGTGCTGAGCCGCAGGCCGTTGTGCTGATGCCGCTGCTTGAAGGACTGGACGGAGTCAAGAAGATGAGTAAAAGCCTTGGTAATTACATAGGCATTGATGAAGCGCCAAACGATATATACGGAAAAACGATGTCCGTGCCCGATGAGCTGATGCTCAAATACTATGAAATGGCGACGGACCTCAGCAACGATGAGCTGGCTTCACTCAGGCAGGCCGTGGATGCAGGGACTTCCCACCCGCGGGATGTAAAAATGCGTCTTGCTCATACTCTAGTACGGCTGTACCACGGTGCAGAAGCCGCGGATGCCGCACAGCTGCATTTTATAACAGTCTTTCAGCAGCGTGCCCTGCCGGAGGATATCGCAACCTGCAGGGTTGCTGCCGAAGAGCTGGAGGACGGAGGGCTCAAGCTGGTCCGGCTGCTGGCAGTGACTGGTTTTGCTGAATCGAATAGCGGGGCCCGGCGTCTGATCGAGCAGGGGGCTGTTAAGCTTAACGGGGTGAAGCTGACGGATATAGGCGGATCGGTACAGCTGCAGGAGGGGGATATAATCCAGGTTGGCAAAAGAAAGCTCGCCAGGCTGAGTCTTGGTTAGGACAGTCCGCCTGCAAATTATATATTCCAGATGACGCAAAAAAGCCTCCGGGGAACCGGAGGCTTTGATGTATGAATCTTAACGGTTGTAGAACTCGACGATTTGCTTCTCGTCAACTTCTTGGGTCAGCTCAGCGCGTTCTGGCAAACGAACATATTTGCCTTCGAATGCTGCATCAGCATATTCCAGGTAAGCTGGAAGGTGATTGCGGTTTTCCAGAGCTTCCTTGATGGATTTCATGGAACGGCTTCTTTCACGAAGACCGATTACATCGCCTACGCTTACACGGTAAGAAGCGATATCGACTTTCTTGCCGTTTACGGTTACGTGGCCGTGGGATACCAGCTGACGTGCGCCTGCACGGGAGTTAGCAAATCCAAGACGGTAAACCAGGTTGTCCAGACGGCTTTCGAGCAGGAACATGAAGTTTTCGCCCGCAATACCCTGGATCTTCTGTGCTTTGGAGAACAATGTGCGGAATTGCTTCTCGCCCAGGCCGTACATGTGACGGAGTTTTTGTTTTTCCAAAAGCTGCATTCCGTAGTTACTTACTTTTCTGCGTTGGTTAGCGCCGTGCTGTCCTGGAGGGAAAGGGCGTTTCAGGTCTTTGCCTGTACCGCTAAGGGAAATGCCCAGACGGCGGCTGAGTTTGAATTTAGGTCCGGTGTAACGTGCCATGTTATAGTAGACTCCTTTATAATTGAAATTTCATGGTAGGGCCTATTTGTGCCGCAACCGTATTCGTGAAAGCGTGTATTTGGTTTCACTCTGTCAGGGAAGTTCAGCCGCTGCCCTGACAGTAACGGGATGCGTGAGGGTGACACAACGTTACGCCCAAGTAAGACTTATTATCAGTCTTGTTCAACAATAAATATTATATGAAAAGAACAGGTAAAGTCAAGCTCTTATTTAATAAGATTTTGTCTATCTTTGTCGTTAGTTCTTTGGTCCTAAAAAAAATCCCGGGTTTTAGGAAAATATAATGCATTACAGCCAGAAAGAGAGTAAAATATAGCTAATTAGATGTTATCGGATATTATTATTTTTAATTTGATGTAAAGGGGATCCAAGTTATGCCGGAACAGGAAGCATACGGTCAGAGAGACACACGTATGCTGTTGCAGGACACTATGCAAGCAAGCGGAGAGCCAGGTGATCCCGCCGCATGGCTAAGGGAGACGGATATTGTATCCTATGATTTCCCTTACGCAGGCCAGTTGCTTGCAGAGAGCTTCAGGGAATGGTGCGGGCTGGCTGTACTGCCGTTTGCCCGCTCTTGGCAATGGTGCGTACTGAATTCTAATGGTAAATGGGTCGACCCCACAGACACAGCTGGTGAACAGGGCAGCCAATGGACGAAAGAGTGGGAAGCGGCTGCTGCCGCAAGTCTGCGCACACGGGAAATCTCCGTGCTCAAGGCGGAGAACCCGGAGGGGAATTCCGGTCTCATACTGCTGATGATTCCTGTCTTCACCAGAAGCAAAGGTGAAATATTCGCCCTGCTGGGCTGTGTAATGCCGGAAGAACAATATATACAAGGCGGGCGGCATACCGCAGAAGCAATGGCGCTGCATTACCAGACCTGCTTTTACCGCAGGTTTGAATATGTGTTTGTGTCCGATCTGGCAGGGGTCCATCAGCATGCCGAGCGCGAAAGTAACCGGAGGTCGCTGCTGTTCCAGATTGTCCAGCGGATGCACGATAATATCGATGTCAATGCCGTACTGACAGAGGTCATTGACAGTATTTCGGCAATGTATCCGGGTGCGCGGCTGGAGCTGTTCATGTCGCAGGACCACCGCAGCACCCACCCGCAGGTGAAGCCGCTGCCGCTGTACTCGGATGCGGATAATGTCTGCGCCAAGGCCTTTAAGGACGGGCGTGTGGCGCTCCATGCCGGACGGGATACAAACTCTGTGGAAATCGGCTTGCCGCTTGGCGGGAAGCAGGGTGTGTACGGTGTGTTTCACATGATACTGGACAAGCCTGCTTTTCCCGATGTCGATCTGCGCTTCCTCACGATGGTGGCGGATACTGCAGGGACGGCCTTTGAGAACGCCAAGCTGTACGAGCGCTCCAATCAGCTGATCCGTGAACTGCGGATGATGAGTGAGCTGACCCAGCGGCTGAATCAGAGCCTGCGCCTGGGGGATATCTTTCAGTATGCCAATGAAGAGCTGCTGGAGATGTTTGATGCTGATTACTGCTGTATTCTGCACTTGAATGAAGAAAAAGGGGGGCTTGAAGCCATTGCCTGCAACTACCCTCCGCTGTGCGGGGAGATTATTGATACGGGCAAGGGATTGGGCGGGAAAGTGTATGGTACAGGGGAACCGCTTATTTTATCGGAGTACAGCAGTGCGGAAGGCTTCCATTCAAGGCTAATGTCAGCAACGCAGTCGCAATCGGCGATTGCAACACCGCTTAATGTGGGCGGCGAGATACGGGGAGCCATCATGCTGACCCACCGGGAGCCGCATTTCTTCTCTTATGACAGCTTCCGTCTGCTGCAGGCTATGGCCGGCCATATCGGGCTGGCTGTCGGCAATGCACGCCTGCATGCAGAGGTGCGTTATCTGGCGAACCGCGACAGTCTGACCGGTCTGTATGCCCGCCATTATCTCGACGAGGAGATTAAAGAGCGGCAGACCAAGGACTTCTGCGGATCGCTTGTTGTGGTCGATATCGACCAGTTCAAGATGGTTAACGACACCTACGGCCACCAGAAGGGCGACAAAATTCTAAAGCAGGTCAGTGAGATCGTGAAGTCTTCCATCCGCCAGGGTGATATTGCGGCAAGATGGGGCGGAGAGGAGCTGGCAGTCTATCTTCCGCAGCTTGGCGTCCAGCAGGCTCTATACGTGGCAGAACGGATCCGCAAACGGGTTATGGGTGAGACGGAGCCGCGTGTAACGGTATCCTGCGGGATTGCTGAATGGAGCTGGACAGATGACCGGGTGAGCGTCGAATCCCTTTTTTACAGGGCTGATATGGCACTGTACGAAGCAAAGAACAACGGCCGTAACCAGGTTATCATTGACAGTAAAAATACGGATATCAATGTAAAGAATCCTTAGGCGCAGGCTGAGAGGATTCTTTTTTTTGATTGCATGAAACATATGTATAAGCGCACGGGTAAAGGAGAACCTATACAGATTGAAATTGAAAATAACAAAAGGATGTCTTTCATATATGAAGATGATTAAAGCGGTTGTGTTAACAGCTATCTTGCTGCTCGGCGGCTGCAGTCATGGAGACGGCAGGCCGGCAGCGGAGGATCTCGATCTGGCTCTGGCCGGTATGGACGGCAGGGATGCTGTATCCTTTGAAGGTTCCGCTGCACTTCTCATTGCCGGCAAGCCGGTGGAGGAATCCGCGTTATATTACGGAGGCAAGCTGCAGGATCATAACCGGGTCAGTCTGTATTCCCTGCTGCCAGACGGGAAGGGAGGGCCGGAGGCTGCAGCAGAACAGAGGCTGCAGCAGCTTGAACAGAGCGCGGCGGCAGGCTCCGCCTATTATACCAGTCTGGTGAAAAAGGACGGAGAATGGAAGCCGCATCAGCCGGCCGTTCTGCAGGAAGGTGCGGGAACGCTCGCGGCGCTAAATCCTCTTCGCCAGCTGGAAGAGCTGCAGGAAAAGGATAAGGAGGTAACCGAGGAGGCGGGCTCCGCCGGAGGCAGCAGGGTTCTGCGGGTCAGGCTCAGCTCTGCAGCCGCCAAACAGCAGCTGGTGCAGCAGCTGGAGCGGGAAATGCAAGCCGTCCGCCCCGGGACTTCGGATGAGGGTTATGCCGCACAGCCGGCTGAGGTCAGGTCAGCGATGAATGATTTATGGCTGCGGAAGAGCGGGGAGCTTAAGCAGAAGCTGGACAAGGCTGAAGTGACGTCTGTCTATTTTTTGAAGGTGGACACAAGACGGAATTTGCCCAAGCGTTTAACCTGGACGCGTACTGTCCGTTATCCGGGAGCGTCCGGTGTTTCTGCCGAGGAGGCCTTTGTGACCAAGGTGGATTTTTACGGCTATCAATAAAAGGGTGAAGAATGACCTGACATAAAGCCTTGCGCTGGATAGAGGGCGTGCTACAATAGAACGGTATGCCAATTTTTATGTAAGAGGAAGGAAGAGAGCAGGATGAAGGATCCAAGAATTCAAAAGCTGGCGGCAAACCTGGTGGGTTATTCCGTAGACGTGCAGCCGGGCGAAAATGTGCTGGTCGAAATGATCGGCAGCGAAAGAGATTTGATCAAGGCGGTTGTGGAGGAGGTCGGTAAAGCCGGAGGCAACGCTTTTGTCCAGCTGACAGACCGTACCGTCCTGCGCAGTATGCTTAAATATGCAACCCCGGAAGGGATTAAGACCTGGGCTGAGATTGACCTGAACCGGATGAAGCAGATGGATTGCTATATCGGCATCCGTGCCGGCGAGAATGTCAACGATCTGGCTGATGTGCCGGAAGAAAATATGAAGCTCTACAACTCCCTGTATTCACATCCGGTACATAGCGAGCAGCGGGTTAAGCACACCAAGTGGGTAGTTCTCCGTTATCCTAACGCGAGCATGGCTCAGCTGGCCAACACCACTACCGAAGCTTTTGAAGATTTCTACTTTGAGGTATGTAACCTGGATTACGCCAAAATGGACAAAGCCCAGGATGCGCTTGCCGGTCTTATGCGGAAAACAGACAAGGTGCGGATCACAGGTCCCGGAACAGAGCTTTCCTTCTCCATCAAGGGAATCGGTGCAGAGAAATGCTCAGGCCAGAAAAATATTCCCGACGGCGAAGTTTACAGCGCTCCTGTCCGTGATTCCGTCAATGGTACAATCAGCTATAATGCAGCCACCCTGTATAACGGCATCACTTTTGAGAATGTGAAATTCCGCTTCGAAAACGGCAAAATTGTCGAGGCAACCAGCAATGATACCGCACGTCTTAACGAAATTCTTGACTCTGATGATGGTGCGCGCCATATCGGAGAATTTGCTATTGGCTTCAACCCGTATATTCTGCATCCGATGAAGGACATCCTGTTCGATGAAAAAATTGCAGGCAGCCTGCATTTCACACCGGGTCAGGCGTACGATGTGACCGATAACGGCAACCGTTCTTCAATTCACTGGGACCTCGTGCTGATTCAGCGTCCGGAATACGGCGGCGGCGAGATTTATTTTGACGATGTGCTGATCCGCAAGGACGGTATTTTTGTGATTCCGGAACTTACAGGTCTGAACCCGGAAAATCTGAAATAAAATGTAATCAAAAGAAAACATCTTGCGTGAGTAAGCGGATTCAAGGTATCATGGAATTGGTTACAAATGAACAAGCGTACTAAGTTTTTCTAATCAAGTTGCGGAGGGATTCCTATGTCCAGTACCAATGCGGCAATCGTGGATATTGCCCAAACGGCAAGCCAGTTCAACTCATCTATCGTCCTTCAGGCGGACAACAAGTACATTGACGTTAAGAGCATCCTCGGGTTGTTTACAACTCTGGTTTCCAGCCAAAGCTACGAACTTCATGTACACGGCACCGATGCCGAAGAAGCAAAAAAAGCGATGAGCGAAGTATTTTCCAAACATGGTCTGAATTTTACTGTTGTTGCTGAGTAATCGGGCAACCTCAAAGACGTCCTGCCGGGAACGGCGGGGCGTTTTTTTGTTTGCTGCAAACTGAATTCTTGTATTGGCTCTCAATTTCGACTAATATTAAATTAAATAGCATTAATAGCTGTAACTTTTGGACATGGGGGGGATAATGCATGACTTCATCGGATTTGCAGGAACAGCTTAATCTCAAAGCAATTACTCTTCTACACGAAGATGCCGATAAAATTCAGAAGCTCATCGAAGTGCAGATGGAGAATCTGGCGACTCGTTACTGCCCTCTCTATGAGGAAGTGCTGGATACCCAGATGTACGGCTTTTCAAGAGAGGTCGATTTTGCGGTCAGAGCAGGGCTTGTGCCTGAGTTCACGGGCAAGCAGGTACTGAGTGAGCTGGAACGCAATTTGGCTGTGCTGTACGAGGCGCTGAATAAGAAGGCGAGCGAACGCGAGAACTAAGCGGCCGCCTGTACTGATCATAAAAACGCACATGAGGGACTAAAGACCGCTCATGTGCGTTTTTTGTTGCGGTGAGAGAGTGGACAAATAAGTCTATACTAGATAGAAGGACACGCCCAGTATTAGATACACCGCCAGCAGCAGTAAGCCTTCATACCAGTTGGTTGCACCATCCTGGATAATAGACTTGGCTATAAACACAGAGACGGCGATCGCAACAATTTCTATGGTTGTAAAGACAATATCCATTGTATTACCCATGAAATAGCTGGCGAAGATCAGGACAGGCGCCACGAACAAGGCAATCTGCAGACTGCTGCCGACGGCGATCTCGACCGCTGCCCCCATCTTGTTCTTCATCGCCAGCATGATCGCCGCGCTGTGCTCGGCTGCATTACCGATGATCGCGACAAGGAAGGCGCCGACGAACAGCTCGCTGAAGCCGAAGCGCTCCGTCAGGGTCTCAAGGGTGCCTACGAGCCACTCGCTGACAAAAGCGACCATGACCGTTGCCAGAATCAGATAAAAGATGGACTTGCCCTTGGACCAGACAGGTGCATGCTCGTTAGGCAGTTCCTCAGCGGAGTCATCCGTTACATCAGCCAGATATTTTTTGTGTGTAATCATAGAGAAGACCAGCCAGGCCATATAAGCGGCAATCAGCAGTCCGGCCACAACGAGGCTGAGCACATCGGTGTCCCGCTCGGTGATGGAATGGGTGTTGAAGAACATGGCCGGCACAAACAGGGCGATGACCGCCACGATCATCAGTGAGCCGTTGAGCCCTGCGAGGGTAACATTGAAATTCTGGACTTTGAACTTCATTCCGCCTGCAAAAATGCTTAGGCCCAGTACCAGCAGCAGGTTGCCGATAATGGATCCGGTCAGGCTTGCCTTGACCATGTCGAACAGTCCTTCCTTTACGAGGAAAAAGGCGATGATCAGTTCAGCGGCATTTCCGAAGGTGGCATTAAGAAAGCCCCCCAGCCGCTGTCCGGCATAGTGGGCCACGCTTTCGGTTGCCCTGCCGAGAAAACCGGCCACAAAAACAACCGCAATCGCGGATAATACGAACTGCAGTGTGTGGTCCCAGTTCGCGTAGTGTCCGATCGCGCTTAAGATAAAGGTGATTATCAGCAGCGCCGGAGAAATCCATTTTTTCAAGGTAAACGCACCCCGGTTTCTGTATGTAGGTTAAATTCATATTCAATATACCCAACTTGATCCGGTGTGTAAACGGGTGATGCAGAAGTCATTTGCTTTTTAGCCTGTTTTCGAATTACAATAATTGATAATGAGTGTAGGGGGGATATGGCATGGCGGAACAGCTTCAACTTGAAATGGGAAACATACGGATATCGAATGACGTCGTCTCTAAAATTGCCGGTTTGGCAGCATTGGAGACTCCGGGCATAGCAGCCATGTCGGGCGGCTTGTCTGAAGGCTGGGCGAAACGCCTAAGCGGCAAGAATGTGCAGAAGGGTGTTACCGTTGAAGTCGGGCAGCTTGAAGCCGCAGTGGATCTGCGCATTATCGTACTGTACGAGACGCCGATCCATGAGGTCTGCCGGATGCTTCAGCAGAATGTACGCGAGGCTGTGGAGAGTATGACCGGTCTTCATATTGTGGAAGTGAATGTTAAGGTTGAAGGCGTTGCCTTCAAAAACGACGAAATTTCATAAGCGTAATCAAAAAGGCAGTCCGGAATTATTTCCGGACTGCCTTTTTATAGCTGGTGCGTACATCTGCCCGTTAGCGGCTGGCGCGTACCTGCCGTACGGTAGTGACTGATTTGGTGACCTCTTCTTTGACCGGGCGGTTCGTTTCGCGGGAGATGCTGAGCATAATGCCCATACAGAACATCGTAACGACCAGCGAGGAGCCGCCGTAACTGATAAAGGGCAGTGTAACCCCTGTAAGCGGGATCGTCTTGGTAACCCCGCCAATGTTGACAAAGGCCTGTATGGCAATCAGGCCCATGACCCCGACGCCGACGAGTGTACCAAAAGGATCGGTGCACCTGAGGGCTATCATGATTCCCCTCCAGATAAAGTACAGATAGACCAGCAGGAAGATGGCTGTGCCGATAAAGCCGAGCTCCTCGCCGATAACGGCGAAGATAAAGTCCGTATAAGGATAGGGCAGGTAATGAAGTTTTTGAATACTCTGTCCGAAGCCTGCCCCGCTGGTCCCGCCTTCTCCCAATGCCATCAGCGACTGGATCATGTTATAGCCTCCGTCCTGGGCATCCTGGAACGGGTCGAGAAAAGCTGAAATGCGGTCCATTTTGTAATTATTATCGGCAGCCACAGTAGCTGTCTGCGGTGACAGGGAGTCGATAGCAGTCTTGGCACCCATGACAATACCCACGCCGAGCACGAGCAGTGCGATCGAGGCGATAATATGCTTCATGCTGGCGCCGCCAGCATAAATGACAAGTCCGCTTGTTGCTACAAGGATAAGGCAGGAGCCCAAGTCCGGCTGCATCATGATAAGACCGGCGACAATACCTACGATTATCATTACCGGGATATAGCCTGTGCGTAAATCCCGCAGCCGCTCGCCCTTTTTGGTAATCAGTGCAGACAGATAGAGAATGATCGAGATTTTGGCCAGCTCCGTAGGCTGGATGCCGAGCCCGCCGATATTGAACCAGCTCTTAGCGCCGTTAGTGCGCTCAGCGAAGGCGACGAGAAGCAGCAGTACGAGCGTAAGTAAAAAGATCGGTGCATACCATTTCTTGAATTTGCTGTAGTGAATGTTCATCACAGTGAACATGACGACACTGCCCACCACTACCCATTGAATCTGTTTTTTAATGAAGTATAAAGGATCATTGCCGAATAATGAACTGGCCAGTGTCAGGCTGGAGCTGGAGCTGAACACCATGACGAGCCCGAATCCGACCAGGACCAGAGTCAGAATGAGCAGCTGGAAATCGGGTGTTCCTCTTTTAGGCAGACTGGCTTTTTGTTTGGGTTTTCCTTTTACGGTATTCAAGCTTCAAGCAGTCCTTTCAGCTCAAGGATGCGCTGTGCTGCGGTGTCGAGTACAGGCTGGGGGACCGGGGAGTCATACTCCAGGCCATGGGGAAAGGTGGCCTTGCCCAGGTAGACGGCTTCAATAGCCAGCACGGCATCGGGCTTCTCCAGCTTGCCTTCGACAGCGCGTGTGTTGACCCGCAGGAAGTATTCGCCGCCGCTCTGCCGGTCCTCGATCTTGCAGTCGTAAGTGGCGCGGGAGTACTCCCACTGCCAGCGGATAAACCCGGCCTTGGCCGCACTTTCATCCAGATACTGAAGATCGCTTTGCAGTCCTACGAGGCCAGTGTTCTCAAATATCATAGCGCACATATCCCCCTTATGAAGTATAATGATCATTTCGCTAGTGTCATTATAGATGTTCTACCTCATGATAGTATGTTTCCGGGGGTTGCGCAAGGTAAGCGGGGCTTAGCCGTACACAGTTTTTTGCGTTTCTGCTACAATGTAAAAATACGCGAGAAGGGAATGGAACCGTAATGGACAAAAGAGAGATTGACCGGCTGCTTCCGGAGATGGTGGAATGGCGCCGCCATTTGCACCGCCACCCGGAGCCGTCCTATCAGGAGAAGGAAACCTCGGCATTTGTAGCCGCGAAGCTGGAGTCCTTCGGTATCGAAGTGAAGCGCAGCAAGGCCGGCTACGGGCTGACCGGTGTTATAAAAGGCAGCCGGCCGGGGAAGACGGTAGTGCTGCGTGCGGATATGGATGCACTGCATATCACCGAGGAGAGCGGCAGCGAATATGCTTCGCAGAATCCGGGAATCATGCATGCCTGCGGGCATGACGGGCATACGGCGATGCTGCTTGGAGCTGCGGCCTATTACAGTGCCCGCCGGGAAGGGCTGCAGGGTGAGCTGCGCTTTCTGTTCCAGCCGGCGGAGGAGATCTGTCCGGGCGGAGCGAAGGATATGATTGCAGAAGGCGTGCTGGAAGGCGCCGATGCCGTCTACGGCCTGCATCTGTGGACACCGCTGCCGGTGGGTACCGTTGGGAGTGCACCGGGGCCGCTTATGGCCTCGGCGGACGAGTTCTTCATTGATATTACCGGCAAGGGCGGGCACGGCGGGATGCCGCACCGTACGGTGGACAGCATTGTTGCCGCAGCCGCGCTGGTTACGCAGCTGCAGACCATTGTCAGCCGGAGCGTTGATCCGCTGCAGCCTGCTGTTCTGAGCATCGGAACGATTCAGGGCGGGACAGCACAGAATATTATCGCGGAGCGCTGCCGGATAACGGGGACTGTGCGGGCTTTTGATGAGGAGACGCGTTATGCAATCCGCAGAAGAATCGAAGAGATGGCGGCAGCGGTAGCTGCGGTCTACGGGGCGGAAGCGCAGGTGGATTACCTGATGGGCTATCCGCCGCTGGTTAATGATGAGGCGGAATTCCGCCGGTTTTTCCGGGTTGCTCCCGAAGCGCTTGGAGATACGGCGCAGGTCATTCAGATGGAGAAGATTATGCCCGCTGAAGACTTTGCTTATTACGTCAAGGAGATTCCCGGCTGCTTTATCTTTGTAGGCGCCGGAAATGCGGACAAGAATGCCGTGTATCCGCATCATCACAGCAAGTTTGATTTTGACGAGGATGCCATGCTGCACGGTGCCACGCTGCTGGTGGCGCTCGCCGACTCCTGTTTGAATGAATAATTGCACTTAAGATGCATAATTAGCCAGGATTGGGGGAACCTACTTCCGTATATTACGGTGGACAGGAGGTTCCGACTTGAAGACAGTAAGAGAAGTGATGACAGAGCAGCCTGCAGCGGTTACGCTGCTGGATAATGTCTATGAGGTTGCCGTCAAAATGAGAGACTATGACACCGGGTTCATTCCGGTGATTGATTCAGAGCAAGGCAACAGGCTCATCGGTGTAATTACGGACCGGGACCTTGTGCTGAGAGGGTATGCGCAGAAGCATCCGGGCTCCACCGCTGTGGAGACTGTGATGAGCAAGCAGGTTGTTTCCGTTCTGCAGTCTGCGACTGTGGATGAAGCAGCTGAGCTTATGGCTTCCCGGCAGATCCGCCGCCTGCCGGTAACCCGCAACGGGCAGCTGATTGGCGTTGTGTCGCTGGGCGATCTGGCAGCAAAGGATCTTTTTGCGGACGAAGCCGGAGAGGCGCTGAGTGAGATATCCCAGCACCGGCTGCATTGAAAAAGTTACAGGAGGAGCTCATAGCCGCTGAATTGCGGGCATGGGCTTTTTCCTGTTGGGCCTGGGCCTGCAATCAGGCGCAACAGGCAGCTGATCCGTTATAAACAGACAGGAGGAGAGCAAATGAACGGAACAGGGGCATGTATAGCCCGTAAAGACAAGACTGTGCTGCTGGAATGCGGACACCCGGGATTCGGGGCTGCGGGAATGGAGCTTGCAGATTACGCCGAGCTTGTAAAAAGCCTCCCGGCCTATCACACCTACCGGATCACTCCGCTGTCATTGTGGAATGCCGCTGCCGGAGGGATGACGGCTCAAGAGATCATCACCAGTCTGCAGCGCCTGGCACGCTGGGGGGTTCCAGCCGGGCTGGAAGAAGAAATCCGCAAGCTGGTCATGCGGTACGGAAGACTTACGCTGCATGCTCACACAGCTGACAGCCGGCTGGTGGTGCTGCGCGCCGACAGTCCGGCGCTGCTTGATGAGCTGGAGGGTCTTTCCGGGCTGGACAGGCTGAAACTGAGCAGACCCGGAGCGCTGGAATTCGCTTGTCCGGCAGTCTCCCGAGGGCTATTGAAACAGGAGCTGACCCGGCTCGGTTACCCGGTGCTTGATTACGCTGGCTACCGTGAGGGTCAGGGACTGAGTCTTGCATGGATGAACGGGGAGCCGGAGGGTGACGGCGGAAATGCTGCCCCCTTCGGGCTGCGGGCATACCAGCAGGAAGCGGTCCGTTTATTTTACGGGACGGGCGGCAGCGGCGTTGTTGTTCTTCCTTGCGGGGCAGGCAAGACAGTGGTAGGGCTCGCTGCAATGGAGAAGCTGCAGTGTGAAACGCTGATCCTTACCTCCAATACAACCTCTGTGGGGCAATGGCGGGAGGAGCTGCTGCAGCGGACCACCCTGCAGAACGGGCAAATCGGGGAATACACGGGTGAACGCCAGGAGGTCCGGCCTGTTACGCTGACAACCTATCAAATGCTGACACACCGGCGGTCAAAGGAAGATGAGTTTATCCACATGGATTTGTTCAATGAGCGGAACTGGGGGCTGATTATCTATGACGAGGTTCATCTGCTCCCGGCACCGGTCTTCCGGGCTACCGCCGATATCCAGGCGACGCGGCGCCTGGGGCTGACTGCAACGCTAATCCGTGAGGACGGCCGTGAGGGGGATGTCTTCTCGCTGATCGGGCCGCGCTGCTATGAGCTGCCCTGGAGATCGCTGGAAAGGCAGGGCTGGCTCGCCGCTGTGGAATGCGTGGAGCTGGTCGTGCCGATGGATAACACACTGCGCAGCAAATATCTGTATGCCGGGGGCAAAGAGCAGTTCCGGCTGGCTGCCGGTAATCCTTCCAAGGCAGAGGCGGCGGCAAAGATTATTCAGGAGCACAACGGGGCAAAGGTGCTGGTAATCGGCCAATACCTGGATCAGTTGGAGGCGCTGGCTGGCTGCCTGAATGCACCGCTAATCACCGGAAAAACACCGCAGCGTGAGCGTAATGCGCTCTATGAAGCCTTCAATGAGGGGGAGCTAAAGGTGCTGGTGGTATCCAAGGTGGCCAACTTTGCCGTCAATCTGCCGGATGCTTCCGTTGCCATTGAAGTATCGGGCGCATACGGCTCCCGGCAGGAGGAGGCGCAGCGGCTGGGGCGGATTCTCCGGCCCAAGCTGGGGGAGAACAGGGCGTATTTCTATACGCTTGTCACCGGAGACAGCCGTGAACAGGAGTTTGCCCTGCGCCGGCGCCTGTTCCTGACGGAGCAGGGCTATGAATATGCGGTCAGGACAGCCGGTCCGCCGGAGGAGGCTTGGCAGTGATGAACAAGCTTAGTCCTTATTCCATTGAGGTGCTGCGGCGTATCTGCGCGGCATATGCGGACAGGGCGTTTCCCGTCGAGAAGGCGGAACAGCTGCGGCCCAAAGCGCTTTGCCGTGCAGAGCTTCAACTGGTTGTACAGGAGCTGCGCCGGGCCGGGCTGCTGGAGCTGCGCCAGAGAATCTGGGGCGAGCAGCTGTACCAGATTCCCCCGCAGCAGCTGGCAGCTATACAGCGGGAATGCTTCAGCTTCCGGCCAGAACCGCTATTTGGCAGCAGCGTAGCGGTAACAGGGCCGGCTGAGGCCGGACTGGCTGCACAACTGTTTCGCGCGCTGGTATTTATGCGGGAGGAAGGGCTTCCGTTAACAGCCAAAGGAGGCATTCACAAAAAGCATGCGGGCAGACTGGCAGGCCTAATGCCGGTGCAGGATAAGCATCTGTACTGCCTCGTCCCGAAAGCATCTGCAGATGAGACGGGTTCGATTAAGGTTACTGTGCTGCTGGATATAATGCTTGCGCTGGGTCTGGCAGAACGCGGGGAGACGGCTTACCGGCTGGCAGAAGAAAGGGTGAAGAGCTGGCTAGACCATAGCGAACTGCAGATGACAGGAATTCTGTACAATATGATTCTCGGCCGTTACGCTGCTGCTGAGCCGGCGCAGCAGCATTTCCGGTATCTGTTCACTTCCGGTGCTCTCATGCGGGGCAACTGGTATGTTCTGGGTGATATACTGGAATTATTGCAGCAGTCGGGCCTGTCCGCAGGTAAGAATGCCGAATCAATGAAGCCGGGCTGTCTGGCCTGGCTTCATTGCATGGCCGGCTTCGGCTGGTGTGAAACGGGAACGGCTGATAGCGGAGAAGACTGCTTCCGCTGGATGATGGACAAGCCGGTGCTGCCGGCCTGGCAGCAGGACACGGATGCAAGTCACAGTGCCGCCGCAGATTTGCCCGAAGACGGGTGTGACACCGGCAGAGCCGGGGGCGGCTTTATTGTGCAGCCGGATTTGGAGGTGCTGGTTCCGCCGGATGTCTCCTACAGGCTGCGCTGGGGGCTCGCAGGCTGCGCTGAGCTGCTGAGCACCGATGACGGGCTGTGGAGCTTCCGGCTAAGCCGCGGGAAGCTGGAGGCGGCGGCTGAACGGGGCTTGCCGCCGGAAGCAGTGACATGCTGGCTTGCCGGCCATGCCGCAGGCGGGCTGCCTGATCAGGCCAGGCAGTCTCTTGTCCAGTGGTCACGCACCATTGGCCGGACCTCTTGGTCAGAGGTTCTGCTGTTAACCTGCCGGAGTGATAGAGATGCTGAAGACATTGCCGCACATCCGCGGCTGGGGGACAGCCTGACCCGGATCGGGCCGCTGCATTTCATTGTGCAGCAAGGCAGCGCGGATCTGGTGCGCAGGGAGCTGGCTGCAGCGGGGCTGGCGCCGCCCAGGCTGTCCGGCGGAAGCATGCCGGGAGTTGCACCGCAGCCGTTTGAGCTTCCGGATGATGACGTGCAGGCTCAGAGTAAGGCCTACGAGCTTCCAGCACTGGAAATGACGCCAGGCCTGCTTGGCAACACCGCTGTGCTAAGGACCGTGCCCCTAGCAGCTGCTGAAGCAGTTGAAGCGCTGCTCCCCGGGGCAGACGGTGTACCGCAGATGTGGCTGCGGGAATTGAGGGAATACCATATCACTACGGCGCAAAAGGTAATGGAGCAGGCTTACCGCTGGGGTATTAAGGTCCGCTTATCAGTAGAGGGGCAAAACTGTGATTTCATCCCGGAGCAGCTGCGCGGTAATCCGTGGAGGGCAGCCGGCTGGCTGATGCCTGCCGGAACTAACCAGTATGAGGCAGCGGAGCTGGCACCGGGCGACTGGAAGGAAATGAAGCTGCTTCTTCCGGAACAGCACAGAAATTCCTCTTCTGCTTAGGTCACCGGTTATGTTATGATAGGGAAGTCTACATTTTGCTGTAGAATATTAGTATAGAAGAGAGTTGAAGTTCATGAGCGTAGCGGAATTAAATACGGTTGATATGGCCGAAGTGCTGACATACGCCTATGAATTAGGCGACATGATTAATCAATCCGCCGAAGTGTCGGATTATTTATACTGGAAGGGGCGCGTCAGCGCCAATCCGGAAATTCAGATTATAGTCAGACGGCTGCAGAGCAAGAAGGAGCTGTTCGAAGAGACACAGCGGTTCGGGCATTTTCATCCTAACTACCATATGGCCAAGGATGAAGTAACAGCAGTAGAGATGGAGCTTGAGCAGTTCGAGGAGGTCGCCCGCTTCAAGCAGGCGGAGGCGACGCTGGACGATATTTTGCATTCCATGTCTGAAGCGATTGCATTCTCGGTATCGGAGAGCATCAAGGTTCCGAGTAATGACCCGTCGCCAAAGGGCGGCTGCGGCAGCGGCGGCAAATGCTCCTGCGGATAAGGTGCCGCTTGCAGGGGAGAGAACGAAAGGGCGGATGAGCTTATGTTTGCAGAACGGACAGGATATATCGTATGGGTCAGCGATGTCAAAGCGGCACGCAACCTGGAGAAATACGGAACACTGCATTATGTATCGCGCAGGATGCATTATGCGGTAATGTACGTCAATGCGGAACGTGCCGAAGAAGTAATGAAGAACGTCCGCAGGCTCTCCTATGTGCGTAAGATTGAAAGATCCTACCGCAATGAGCTAAAGACGGAATATACCAGTAACGGGCAGGACAAGTCCCGTTATTACGGATTGTAGAATCAATAGCAGAATTGAAGCAGGCGCTCAGGCGCCTGTTTTTTTTGTTATAAAGGAAATTATACAATGAAAAAAATGTGAATAACTCCGATGAAAAATAAAGGAGAGGTGGACGTGAAGAATCAGGAGACAGGGAAGAAACGACCTGATATCAACCCCCACATTGTATTCGTTTTTTCGCATACA
>NZ_CCDG010000024.1 GCF_000723885.1 Paenibacillus camerounensis | reverse complement strand
ATGCCGTCCTTCAGAGAAGGCGGCAACCGTTCCTGCGAGAAATCTAAGGATTATGGATAGCGTAAAACATATAAATTCTGGCGTAATATATTCAAAAAGGAGATCCGCAGATCTCCCCTTATGCCGTGCTATTTCCCCAAGCCTTCTTCCAGAGCCTGCCGGTCATATTCCCGGTCCGCCTCCTGCATTGCGCTGAGCACATCGCCGTCCGTAACAACCAGCTCCTCCAGCAGCTTATAATACCAGTTGCGGAATTGCTGGGGCAGGGTATTTGCCCCCCACCAGTTGTTCATCATCCTGGATTTCACCGTCTGCGGATCACGCAGGATGCGCAGCACTTCATTCATTGCCTCGCTTGCCGGATAAGCCGCCTTGGCTTTGGTCGCCGGAATGCCGTTAATGGCTGACAGAAACCGGCTGTACTGGTCCGGCTCGAAAAAGAACTGCAAAAAATCAGTGATCGCCGCGCTCTTCACCGGATCACAGGCGGCTTCTGCCGAGAGGGACCAGCCCGCGAGCGAAGGGAGTCCGGTCACATTCACCTGCCCTTTCCGGTCCGGCACCGCATAGAACCCGAATTCAAAGGCCGGATCAGCGGCTTCAATCGGAGAAAACATCCAAGGCCCCGAATAGAGCTGCGCCGCCTTGCCGGTAACGAGATACGAGACCGTCTGGTTGTCGCCGATGTTCTGCCAGCCCGGCTCCACATACCGGGTGAATAACGTTTTGAAATCACTCACCGCCTGAAGCACCCCGGCATCGGTAAAGCTCGCCGCTCCGGCTGTTTTACGGGCATTCCAGTCCGGGTCCTCCGCATAGACATCATCAATCCAGAATTTGTTGATCCAGAAGCCCAGGTGAAAAAGATCCTTGCCCCCGGCCACCAGCGGCGTAATCCCGGAGGCCTCAAGCTTCTCTTGTACCGCCAAAAATTCCTCATACGTTGCGGGAAGCCTGGTAATTCCGGCTGCCGCATAAGCCTTTTTACTGTAAATGATGCCTTGCGGCGGGGTTTCGTACAGCGGAGCGTTCCACACCTGGCCGAATACCTGTACCGGCTGGTCCAGCAGCTCTACCAGCTCCGGCGGGAGCGGGGCGATTTTACCTGCAGCGGCAAAGGCCTCGGTATCACGCATCTCCAGCAGATCGGGAAACTCACCGACCGCATCCTTTATTTTCAGCCAGTCAAGATAGGCACTGGAGGAAATTTCGCTGGTATCTTTAATCGTCACATGGGGATGTGTCTGCATATAAGCGGCAATGACCGCCTTCAGCGCCTGGGTGGTCGCCATATCCCCGGCTGCATAAGCAATGGAAAAGCTAACCGGCTGCAGCTTCAGTACCTCTTCGCCGACATTGTCCTGTGAACGGCTGCTGCAGGATACAAGGAGGGCCGCAATAAGTAGCATACCGGCTGTTGTCTGAATTCTGCTATTCTTGTACATACATCGCTTGCGCTCCCTCACAGTAGACTACGCTCCTTGTTCAAGTACGGGAAACAGCAGGGTAACAGAGGTTCCGATATGCTCCCGGCTGCTGACTGTAAGGCCGTACTCTTCCCCGAAGCTTGTACGGATGCGCTCATGGACATTTTTCAGCCCGACATTTTTGCTCGGGGCACCCGGGTCCTCCAGGTTCCGCTGAATCTGCGACAGGGTCTCCCGGCTCATGCCGATTCCGTCATCATATACGGTTACCGCAAGCCTGTCCGCTCTCCGCTCTACCGTGATACCGACGGTCCCCCTGCCCTTCTGGCGCAGGCCGTGCTGCACGGCATTCTCGACAATGGGCTGCAGTGACAGCTTCAGCACCGGCCAGTTCAGATCAATCTCCGGCGGAATATCCTGCTGCAATGTATAACGGTTCTCATAGCGTACGGAGATAATATAGAAATAATTATGCAGATGCGCAAGCTCGCTGCCCAGGCTGACGCGGTCCTCCCCGTAGTCAATGACATATTTCAGCTGATCGGAGAGGGCAAGAATCATATCTCCTACTTCCCCTGCCTCCTTGTCCACCGCATTCATCCGGATAACTTCAAGCGTGTTGTACAGATAATGGGGCCTGATCTGACTCTTCAGCGCATTCAGCTCGGTCTGCTTCTGCTTAATCTGGGCCACATAGGCTTCTTCGATATAGATTCGGAGGCGCTCCACCATCCGGTTAAAGCCATGGGCCAGCCTGCCCATCTCATCATTGCTGTTCACTGTAAGCTGAGTGTCCAGGTTGCCGGACTCCACAACGGTCATCTGCCTGATCAGCTCCCGGATGGGTGCAGCCAGACGGCGGGAGAACCACGCCCCCATCACAATCATTACGACTGCGCAGATGGCAATGGCGATATATACGGTGGTCCTGGCCGACAGCAGCTGCTCAAACAGGCTGCCGCGGTGAATCCGGGCGATAACCTTCCCCTCCAGAAAAGGGATGTCCTGACTGAGTGTAATCCGCTCCTCGTCGTCAAGTATGGGTTTCACCACCGTGCCCGGAGCCGCGTCCTGATTGCTGAAATACACTCTGTTCTCACCGTCAAGCAGATACAGCTCATCCTTGGGTCCGAGACTCAGCTCCTCGCTAAACTGCCGGAACAGCGAAGTGTCGATGTCCAGAAACAGGGTGCCTACAACCTTGGGCTCACGCGTAACCCGGCCCGAGGTATCAATCAGGGTACGCCCGATCGTGAACACCGTTTTGCGGGAATCAAAAAAATAATCGTCCGTATGTGCCGGGAACACCGCCGCCTTGGCCGGATCGGCAGCCATAGCCGCCAGCCATTCCGGCCGGGCGAATGTATCTGCTACCAGCGAGCGGTTCTCCTTCTGCTGCGAGTAGACTCTGCCGTCCGCGCTGCGCACAAACTGCACTCCGGTTATATAAGAGTCGCTGAACAGCAGCGTTTTGAGGAAGCTGTCAATCGGGATCGCATTGATCTGCCCCTGGTCATTGACGTTTGCCGTCTGGTTGCGGCTGTAGCTGTCGATATATCCGTCATATCGTCCGGTATACATCAGCTTGGATATTTCATTGTATTGGTTAAACGCAGAATTCAGATTATAGCTCATATACAGCACCATCTGCTGCAAATTACTGGTCGTGTAGCGCTCCACATAGCCGGAGAAGGTCTGCACGGAAAAAAAACTGAGCGCCAGCAGCGGAATTAGCCCCACCAGCAGAAAAGACGCCGAAAATTTGACAAAGATGCTGCTGCTTCTCCGCCCCCGGTTCAGCACGGTTATTCCTCCTTATCATTAACAGGTGTAAGCAGTCACGGCTTCCAGGACTGCTTGTACTCCTGCGGCAGCTTGCCGAATTTCTTCTTGAACATATCGCTGAAGTGGCGGGCATTGTTATAGCCGACCTGCTCGGCAATCTCATAGATCATGAGGCTGCTCTGGAGCAGCAGCCTGCGGGCGTGGTTCATCCGGACCTCTGTTAAATAGTGCTTGAAGTTCTGGCCGGTATGCTTCTTAAAAAAGCTGCTGAAATAATACGGGTTCATATACAGCATGGCCGCCATTGACTCCAGCGTAATATTCTCAGCGTAATGCTCTTCTACATAGGCTTTCACTTGCAGCAGCTGGGGCATTTCCTTGCCGCTCAGCCGGCCGGCCAGCTGCCCGAACAGCTGCTGCACCGCAGTGCAGAAAGCAGTACCCAGAGCAGCATAGGTCGGAGCGGCGGTGAACTGCTCCAGCAGCAGCGGACTGGGTCCGTGCTGGGCCGCGGCATCTGCACTGTATTCGGCAAGCTCCTGCTCAAGCTGCACCACCGTATTGTAAAGATGCGTTACCGCCTGAGCCGGGCTGCCGGCGGAGATCCGCGCTACCGCGGCCAGCAGCTCTCCGGCGCGCAGCATGCATTCCTCCTTCTCAAGCATCTTCAGCGCTTCTAGCAGCGCCAGCTGAACTTCTGCAAGCCCGGCGGTCGATGACAGATCATAGGCGGCCTGAGCCCCGCTATCATCAGCGATCACCCGGTTCAGTCCGGAGAAATACTTCGCTTTGAGCGCTTTCAAAGCGCTGCGGTACGATTCATCCGCCTCCTCAATCCCGCCGGCGGGCCGTCCGACCCCAATGGTCACCTGCAGCTTAAGATAGCTGTTGACCTTCTGGTGCAGATCCTCCATCAGCTCCTGCGGCATGTCCGGCTGCTCATGCTGAAGGAGAATGCAGAGCCGCTCCCCTTTGCGGAATACATAGCCGCCGCCGCTTTCCACCGTTTCCTTTATGATATTCGACAGAGCAAACTCCACCAGCTTGCGCTCATGCTCCTCCCAGCGTGAAGAGCCGCTGCTGTATTCATCGGTCTCAACCGCACATACCGTAGCATATCTGGTTATCGACGTGTTCCCGATCCGGGCCAGGGCAGCGGCTGCCCCTTTATTCCCGTCCGTCAGCTGCTCCAGCAGCTCTTCGATCGTGCCGGTGACATTTTTACGTTCGTAGGATTTGAGCATCTCCTTGTTCCGCTCCTCCTCCGACTCCTGGCGGATCAGTGCCGCCGCCTTGCCTGCCGCCTGCTCCAGCTGGCCGGTGTTGACCGGCTTAATCAGGTAATCCAGCGCCCCGTACTGCAGGGCCTGCCGGGCGTAGGTGAATTCCTGGTATGCGCTGATGAACACTACCTTGATTGAACGCCCGGATTCATGAATGCCGCGTATAATATCAATGCCTGAAAATCCCGGCATACTAATGTCACTAATAATCAAATCGGGAGCTGCGCTGTCAATCAGCGCCTTTAACTCGATCCCGTCACTGGCTTCCCCGACAATTTCAAGACCGAGCGACTCCCAGGCAATCAGCTTTTTGAGACCACGCAGAATAACCGGCTCATCATCGGCCAATACAACACGTATGCTTCTGTTCATTCTTGTCCCTCCGTGTATATGTCATGCAGCCGTTTCCGGGATTTCCCCACCACTACTGTACCATAGAAGCACGGTCCGGCAGATGCAGCTTTTTAATGGAAAACCGCAGTTTTTTAAGCGTGCTGCCGCTGAAGGGCCTTCCTGGATTTCCGCTGAGGCATGGCACAAACCTTGTACAGCTTGTATACTTGTACAAAAAAGGAAAGGCGGTTTTCCACCTGATCTATTTCATCAAATTCCTCTACAGCTTCGTTCTGCCGCCGGGCCTGTTCGTCCTGCTGTTCACTGCGGCTGCAATCCGGATATGGCGCAAGAACCGCCGTCCGGCCTTGATGCTGCTCATTATAACAGTGCTCCTGTACCTGTCCATGACCCCGCTGACGGCAGAGCTGCTGATGGGCGGCCTGGAACGTAAATACGCACAGCCGTCCCGGATTGAAGGTGATGTTATTGTTGTCCTGGGCGGCGGAGCGACGAGCGGCACGCCGGATATGGACGGCGAGGGCAATCTGTACGGCGCTGCAGCCAACCGGCTGCTGACAGCAGCGCGGCTGTACAGGGAGACCGGACTGCCGCTGCTCTTCACCGGAGGCCAGGTATACACCGACAGCGGCAATGAAGCGGATATCGCCAAGCGCCAGCTGATTGGCCTCGGGATACCGGCAGAGGATATTCTGACCGAGAACCAGTCGCTCAATACCGGACAGAACGCTGAGTTTACCGCAGCGCTGATGAAGGAGCACGGGCTCAGCCGGCCGGTGCTGGTCACCTCCGGCTTCCATATCGCGCGGGGTATGGAGGAATTCCGTAAGTCCGGGTTGACTCCGCAGGCTTACCCGAGTGATTATACCGTCAGCCAAGGCGGCTCCTTCTACCTATCCAAGCTGTTCCCTTCGCCCGGTGCCATGCAGTCTACCGGTATTGCAATGAAGGAATACCTCGGCCTGCTCGCAGCCGGGCTGTAGACATGCTTAGCCCCGGTCAAGTAAAAGCAGTGGTCCAGGGGGAAACCCCAGCCACTGCTTTCTGTAGCCGGCAGCTTATTTCACCAGCCCGCAGAACACGGCGCCGGTCATCCCGGCCAGCTCCTGCGGATCAAGCTCCATCTGCATGCCGATTTTGCCTGCGCTGACTGCAATGGTGTGGTGCAGCTGTGCGGTCTCCTCAATAAAGGTCGGATACAGCTTTTTCATCCCGACCGGAGAACAGCCGCCCCTTACATACCCAGTCCATTTCAGCAGATCCTTCAGCGGCAGCATCTCGATTTTCTTTTCACCGGAGGCTTTGGCCGCACTTTTCAAATCCAGCTCTTCGCCTACCGGAATGACGAACACATACAGGTTGGGTCCGCCGTGCGCCACCAGGGTCTTAAACACAGTATCCGGGTCAAGCCCGATTTTCTCAGCCACTGCGGTTCCGTGAATAGCCCCATCCTCATTATCGTATAGATGCACCTCATAGCGGATGCCCTTGGCATCCAGCATGCGCAGTGCATTGGTTTTGCTGATCTGCATCCTGCTCCAACCTTTCCAGCCCGTTTATGTATTAAAAGCTATTATACACGCATTCTATTCCCGCTTGAAGGAAGGAGATTACATGCGCACTGCGTTTGATGCCCATATGCATATCATTGACCCCCGTTTTCCGCTGATCGAGAATCAAGGCTATCTGCCTGACCCTTTTACCTGCCGGCATTATCTGGACACTGTCCGGGAGCTCCAGCTGATCGGCGGCGCGGTTGTCTCCGGGTCCTTTCAGGGGTTTGACCAGACTTATTTAACAGACGCCCTGCAGTCACTGGGTCCCGGCTTTGTCGGCGTAACTCAGCTGCCCCATGATACTACTGACGAAGAGCTGCTTAGGCTGCACGGTTATGGCGTAAGGGCTGTCCGGTTCAACGTCAGGCGCGGCGGCTCGGAAGACTTGTCTCAGCTTGATTACGTGGCCAGGAGAGTCCACGAAATAGCCGGTTGGCATACGGAGCTCTACATTGACTCTGTGAATCTGCCTGACATCGCCCCGGTGCTGGCTGCCCTTCCAGCTGTATCAGTAGATCATTTAGGCTTGTCACAGACCGGGTTTCACCACCTTCTTGCCCTCGTCGATACGGGAGTCCGTGTAAAAGCCACCGGCTTCGGCCGTACCGAGCTTGATGTGCCGCAGGCGCTGCGTGCAATCGCTGCCGTTAATCCGGATGCGTTAATGTTCGGGACTGATCTCCCCTCCACCAGGGCACGCCGCCCTTACCGCGCTTCAGATATTGAGCTTATTTACGACGCACTGGGTGAGGAGCTCGCTGACAAAGTGCTTTATAGAAATGCGTCTGACTGGTACCTGAAAGGAGCAGTTGTCCGGGCATAACAAAAACCCTTGGGTATCCCAAGGGTTCAGTTATTGTACCGCCATTAGACTGCGCCGTCCCGGCTATCTAATCGCGCGGATAATTAACAGCCATAATATCCATGAAAGGGACCTTGAGCAGCTCCTCATTAGAGCTTACATGCACCTTGCCGGTCCGTGAATCCATACCGGTAATCTGCCCGCGCACCTCATCTTCCTTGCCCCATACGGTGAGCAGGATTACAGACTCCTCCTGCATCGCTTCAGTCAGCTGGTTGCCAAGCTCCTCCAGCACAAATTCATCTCTTGTCGGCCGTTTGGCCACCTTCGCTTTTGCCACGCTATTCCTCCAATAAGCCATCCTGAAAAATACGATCATACCATCCGATGAATGCTCCTGAATAGTATAACATGTACATGCCCGGCATTAAACCGCATAGCAAAAAAGAACCGGACAGCTCCGGTTCCTTCCTGCTCCAGAAACATAAATTTATTCTATAACTATTGAATCGTGGCGCCGATATTAGTGCCGCTTGGGGTCCCGGACCCAATCAGATCACTGCCAGTGGCCAGTTTCAGGAAATTGCCAAGGTTGAACGAGCCGTCCGCATTCCTTACAACCGCAGGAGTCAGGCTCACGAAATCAGCACTGCTGACCACAAGTCCTTTGGCATTGGTGCTGGCTTTATTCTTCCACCATACATTGGTGCTGGAAACATCCGTTCCGCTAGTCTTGTCGCTTGATGCTCCGGCAAAGCTCAGGTTATTCGTGAAGACATGGGTGCCTGCATCAAAAGCATAGTTGCTTCCGCCATTGCTCCATGACGTATTGTTGGTCATTTTGATGGAGCCGGGGTTACTGTTATAGGTGAACCCGTGCTTTTTGTTCTGGAAGGCAATGCTGTTCGTCACAATATGGTTCACGGAAATGGATTCCCCGCCCAATTTGAAGCCGTTGCCGTCACTATTGGAAGTTGAATTGCCATCGGAAGTTTGGCCGTTCTTATAAGCAATACTGTTCTTAATGGTTACGACGCCGATCGGGCCGGTATCCGTCTTGGTGTACAGATCCCAGCCGTCATCTGTATTCCAGGCTGCAATACATCTATCGAATACATTGCCGGGACCGATAGTCAGCTTCGCGGCAAATCCGTCTGCATCCTCCCCGTTGTCCGGGTCAAAATTATCATGGGAGTATACACCTATAATCTGATTATAGCTCGGCCAGTCGCTCATGCTGGAGGCAGAAGAGGCATAACGGCTGATCTGCAGGCCGGAATCCCGGTTATGGTGCGTCTCCACATTCTCAATAATGTTGTAGTTGCCGCCGATAAAGATGCCGTTGTCTCCGGCTCCTTTTACTTCCAGACCCTTCACATGCCAGTAATGGCCGAAGATCTGTAATCCCCGCTCAGTGGATGCAAAGGCTTGTGCAGAGAAATCAAAAACCGGCTTTTCACTGCCATAGGCAACAATGCTCTTGCGGGCGCCGGAGGTGCCGCTGTTGTCACGCTCGATGGTTACCGGCGAAGAGAAGAAATACGTACCGCCGCGTAAGTAAATCGTGCCGCCTGCAGCAACCCGGGTCAATGCAGACTGCAGCGTAGTCGGACTTCCAATGGTACCTGCATTGCCTGCCGCACCGTTAGCCGCAACATAAAGCGCACCGGAGACCGGAGTTGCAGTCGGGGCAGCAGTCGGGGTAATTGTAGGAGCCGCAGTCGCTGTTGCTGCAGGAGTTGCAGTAGGCGTAGGTGCTGCTGATGTGTCTGGTGTGGAAGTAGGGACAGCCGTGGTATCGCTTACAATAACGTTATCGAACTTGGCTGCCGTCTTGTATGCAATCAGTCCAACTCCGCCGGATGCAATAATGTTATCGTGTGCATTTAATTGCAGCACATTATTTACATACATGCTGATTGAGTCTCCGCTCAATTCAAGCCGGATGTTATACACAGTTCCGGTGGTGATGGCGAAGCCGGTTTTCGATGTCAGTGTAGTGCTCTCGCCGCCCGATTTCTTGCGGATCTCCAATGTGCCTCCGTTTGAGTTGGATATGGAAGCGGCATAATAATTGTTCCCGTCCTGGTACCGGCCGCACACATACGTACGGTTGTTGCCGTTGAAATTATCGATTTTCACGTCAGCCTTTACGCTGTAATCAGTCCAGGCGCTGCTTCCAGCCGAGGTGCGCCCCTCTGAGCTCCCGGATTGATAATATACATATGAGCCGCCGTCCTGTACAACAGACCAGGTTCCCGTCGTACTAGTCCAGTTACCGGCGCTTCCGGACTCAAAGTCTTCACTGAAGAGGCTTGCCGCATGGACCGACGGGATACCCCATTGCAGGCCGCCAAAGGCGAGCATAGCTGAGAGCGCAATACATGCAGTGAAAGAAAATCTCTTTTTTATTTTCACGTTAACATTTACCTCCATAATAATATATTTTTTCAGAACCAGTTGCAGCTATTGCATTACACTGTCGTTCTTGGCTATTTCTACTGATGGATGTATTTATATAATCATCGCATCTCCCCTTTACCAGGCAATATGCAGATTGCTGCAATAATGAATTTTTCGCAGTAACCAATCTAATCTTCACTATAAGTAAATTTTTGGAATTGTACAGATGGTTTTTATGTATTTTATTACATATATGTGAAATGTATATATTTACATGGGTTTTCAGTATTTCATTAGAGATCTCGCTCTCCAAAGAGTGTCACCAGTTAGACCCTTTCCCTTGAAAAGCGCAAAAAAAGCCACCCAAACGGGCAGCTTATAAATGTTCAGCTATTGTGATACTGCTCTACCAGCACTGAATACTTCCTGTACTGCTCTTCCCAAGCAAGCTTACGGTTAACCGGCACATTTCCGTCCAGCAGAGCCGCTATAACTTCCAGACAGACATGCCAGCCGGCGAGATCTTTGGGGGTACGGTCAGTGAAGGTGCCGATTGTTTCGATAAGCAGCAGACGGCTGCCACCGGGCACCTCATCAAGCTCAAAGCGCACCTTATCTGCACCCCAGGCATATTCCAGCACAGAGGCCGGTACATAATCGGAGATTTCCATAAACTCAAAGGTGCCGTCTCCCATATCAAACGTCATACTTCCGCCTGTTCGCAGTTCCCCGGAACGAAGCTCAGGAAACCACTTGGGCAGCAGCTCGTTATCGGTCAGATATGCCCAGACCTGCTCCGCGGAATGCTTGTAATGGCGCTCAAAGGTTGCTGTGGTGCCGGCATGCACCTTTTGCAGCTTGGCAATCATACCCATACCTCCAGTCTCAGTGAAATTGCCCCATCTTACAGAATCGCTGTGTAGGTTAAGTGGAATATTGCAACCTAAATCATAAAGAACTTCCGGCAATAACGGCATTAGGTGGAAATAGGCATCTTAAATTCGCTTACTTACTCCAAAAAGAGCCTTACGACCCGAATTAAGTATCCTTTTTCCAGCTAAACGTCCTAAAAGTCACGAGATTCGGAAATCAGATGGAGAAAATCCAACTGATGCAGCCGGACCATACTCATTATATGATATCCAGGCTATCCTACCGAAAAGAATACCAGCTGCACAGCACGTTATCAAGTGAGCTGCGGATACTATACCTTATACTCCCCGAAGCTAACCGGACTGCCGTTAACTGCAGCAACAGTGCCATGATCTGTGCCTGCTTCAAGCCGCAGCAAGTCACCGGTAAAGGTAGTGTGTGCTAATAGGAGTGCGGCTTCCGCTCCACCGGCCCCCACAGTAAATGCAGGCTTGCGTGCTGACATAGCGTCGGCGAACTCCGTGAGGCTGTACAATCCTGCAGCTGCGGCTTCCTTTGCCGTAACGGCTTCAACCGCCACAGCGCCGGGCTCAACTGACGCCGTTACCTCCAGATAACCTTCGCGGCTCACCAGCTGATACGCATGCGACAGCCAGACGGCAAAATAGACATCCTTCACCAGGCCGTACACAGCCTGTTCCTGCTGCTGCCACTCCCCTTCCGGAAGCACACCGACAATCGGATTATCCGTTCCTTCAGGCACAGGGAACAATGACAATACTGTCCCCTTATAGTACAGCACTTCCATATATGGACTCTGGTGGCGGGGATCGCCTGCACGGTAGCCCT
The DNA here is from genome assembly GCF_000723885.1 of Paenibacillus camerounensis. GTDB lineage: Bacteria > Bacillota > Bacilli > Paenibacillales > Paenibacillaceae > Paenibacillus_AQ > Paenibacillus_AQ camerounensis. The sequence continues at coordinate 160,903 of NZ_CCDG010000024.1, read as the reverse complement.
CGCCCGGATGGAAGAAAAACAGCCGGTTAACGTCACCTTCCGCGCTGACCGGCAGAGAATAAGCCCAGCGGAGCTGTTCATTATCAAACTCCTCCACTCTTTCCCATAGGCCGCCTGCAGCGTATTCTTCTGTAATATAAGCGTATGAATGCAAGTGCGGCTGCGGCTGAGCATCTCCGGGAACCACCTTTTGTGTAAGCTTCTGTACTTCAATAGGGTTACGGCGGTCCAGCGCCCGCTCCCTTGCCTGTGCCGGAGCTTCATAGAACAGGAATCCGGCGTACTCTGTACGCGGCATACTGCGGCTAAGCGGGAAATTCCCGAACTGCACATAATCATGCAGCACGTTGCGGTCTGCCGGCACATCATGCGGCCAGCCGCGGGAGTGCGCGCCAACCCATGCTCCGCGCAGATAGAACGCAGCACGCTCATGCCACAGATGGTCAAGCATCTCGCTTAGCGCTGCTCTTACTGCACTGTCCTCCTCCAGCTCCCAGGCACAGGTGAACGCCTGCACCCAGTGCCAGAACCATGGCAGGCTGCCGTATTCAGGCATGCCATGGTTCTTAATGTAATCCAGCGTCTGCTTAAGGCCGGCAAGCCCGTCCTGCCGCAGCTCCTCATCCTCAAACACCTGACCGAAGATCAGCTTGGCGGCTGTATACTTGGCTTCGTGATGTCCGTAATGCACAACTTCTTTACGGAAAAAACCGCTGCGGTAAATATGTCCGGTAGCCGTATGTACAGCCACTCTAAGCGCCGCACTCAGCTGGCTTTTATAGTATTTGCAGAACCAGACCAGCAGACTGCCCATAATCTCCACAGGCAGCTCATGCGGAGCGGCTTCACGGGGCAGCAGACCCAGCCCGAGCGGCCAGTGGCCGTACAGGTGTGTTTCAGGCTGCCGGTTTTGCAGCAGCACGGTTTCCAGCAGCACTGCCTCCGCTTTTTGCCTGGCCGGCTCTCTATCAGATTCCGGAAGCATTTCATCATCTACAGCAGCCGCGAAAAGATAGCATGCATAATAGAAGTTGTTGCGTACATCGTCATGAAACCACAGGCCGCTGTCCTGCAGCGGCAGCTCCAGCGCCTCAGATGCCGCATTTCGGATAATCTCCCGCTGTCTATATGCATAGGGATTGTCTAATTTATAATGTAATTGAGCCGTCATCTTTTCCCCTCCCAGGGTATTATTTCCATCCTATTGTGCACGCTTTCCGTTCATTTAGCAATCACAAAAACCAACAAATAAACTAAAATACACGCACTAAAAAAGATTATCTCTTGCCAAATGAACGTAAATGGATTAAATTGTACCTATACGAACGAAAATACGTTAGTGAAGGGGAATGAATACGAAATGGAAAGACGTTTTGCATCGCATCCGAATGAAGTGAAGCAGTTTGACACAGAGCGCTTGCGCAAAGAGTTCCATATCCCGGTTATTTTTGCTCCGGATGAACTGAAGCTTGTCCTGACCCACGAAGACCGCATGATCGTCGGCGGAGCTAATCCGGTAAACCAGGATGTTGTACTTACAACTGATCTTAAGGAGCTTGGGGTTACTTACTTCCTGGAGCGCCGCGAGCTGGGCATTATCAATGTCGGGGGCAAGGGAACTGTCGTTGTTGACGGTACTGACTATGAGATCGATTACAAAGAATGTCTGTATGTAGGACAAGGCGTCCAGGATGTTGTCTTCAAAAGCGCTGACAGCGCCAAGCCAGCCAAATTCTATCTGAACTCTGCTCCTGCACACCAATCCTACCCTACTACTAAGACTACACTGGAAGAATCCGAATCCGGCGCACTCGGCGGACTGGAAAATTCCAACGAGCGTACAATTCACCGCTTCATCCATGCCAACGGCGTACAGAGCGCTCAGCTTGTTATGGGTATGACCCAGCTGAAGCCGGGCAGCATGTGGAATACAATGCCATCCCACACTCACCCGCGCCGGATGGAAGCCTACTTCTACTTCGATCTGCCGGACGATTCGATTGCGTTCCACCTGATGGGTGAACCAAACGAAACCCGCCATATCGTTATGCACAATGAGCAGGCTGTTATTTCTCCAAGCTGGTCCATCCACAGCGGTGTAGGTACACACAACTATACCTTCATCTGGAGCATGGCCGGAGATAACAAGCGCTACGATGACATGGACCCTGTAGGCATGAAAGAACTGAAATAGAACATAACCAATTTCGGAAAGACGAGGCAGGCGGATGAACCCGATACGGCGGCACGAGATGATTATGGAAGTTATGCTGAATCAGAAGGATGTTACGGTAAATGAGCTTAGTGACAAACTCCAGGTTAGCGGCAAAACGATTCGCGAGGACCTCAGCAAGCTGGAGGAACAAGGGCTGATAATACGGGTACACGGCGGTGCTGTGCTGGCCCAAAGCGATCAGTTCGGCATCCTCCCGCTCAAGAATCCGCTGGATAAATATGCCGACGACAAAACGGAGATTGCCCTGCGCGCTATTACCCATATCGAGAAGGACGACATCATTGCCCTGGACGGCGGAAGCACGACGCTGGAAATTGCCCGGCGGCTGGACAATATGTCCCTGACGGTTGTTACCAATGATGTGTACATCATCAGCGAGCTCGTTCCAAAAGAAAACATCCGTCTTGTCGTTCCCGGGGGTTACCGTGTCCGCAACATGCTGGCCGGCCCTGAAGCCGTCGCCTACGTCCAAAAGCTAAACATACAGAAAGCTTTCCTGTCGGCTACAGCCGTGCACATCGAGCACGGACTGTCTATCTACACCGGTGATTTGATTGACTTCAAGCAGGCGCTGGTATCCACCGCCCGCAAGGTATTCGCTGCCTGTGATCATCACAAATTCGGGCAGACTGCACTGCGCACCTTCGCTTCCCTCCGTGAAGTCGATGTGCTGCTTACAGACAGCGGTCTTCCGCCTGAAACGGCAGAGCATTTCCGGAGTGCAGGCATCAATATTGAAGTCGGGTAATCTAAATAACAGCACATTAAAAGGAGCGAATATTATTATGTCATCACTATTCAGTCTTGCAGGCAAAACAGCAATCGTAACCGGAGCAGCACAAGGTCTTGGACAAGGCATTCTGCTTGCGTTCGCTGAGGCAGGCGCAGATGTTGTCTCCATCTCCCTGAACAGCAGTGAAGAATCCGTAAAAGCTGCAGAAGCTTACGGCGTAAAAGCACTTAGCATCGAAGCTGACCTGAGCGATCACAGCAAGCTGCAGGGCGCTTTCGATCAGGCACTGGAACTGACCGGCCACGTTGACATTCTTGTTAACTGTGCAGGTATGATCCGCCGTACTCCAGCCAAAGACCACAGTGAAAAAGACTGGTTCGACGTAATTAACCTTAACCAGAACACTGTGTTCCTGCTGTCCCAGATCGCCGGCCGTCACTTCATTGAAAGAGGCACAGGAAAAATCATCAACATCTGCTCCATGCTGTCCTACCAGGGCGGTATCAACGTTCCTGGTTACACTGCAAGTAAGCATGCTGTTGCCGGTCTGACTAAGGCATTCGCTAACGAGTGGGCTCAATTCGGCCTGAACGTTAACGCTATCGCTCCAGGCTACATGGCTACTGAGAACACTGCACCAATCCGTGCCGACCAGAGCCGTTCCGATTCAATCCTTGACCGTATCCCTGCAGGACGTTGGGGAACTGCTGAAGATGTTAAGGGCCCTGCTGTATTCCTGGCATCTGCTGCTTCCGACTACCTGAACGGCCACGTACTGGCTGTAGACGGCGGATGGTTAGCTAGATAATATCTCTTCATTCCTCCGAATGAAGGAGCTTTATCACATACACTTGCACCCGCATGCCACAGGCATGCGGGTGCTTTTTTTGCAAAGTAACTATCAGCCCGCTTGAGCATTTCTGCAACATAATGGGCCCGGCGTTATTTAAGAGACAACAATTCTTTCCTGATCAGCTCTGCCGCCTGCTGGTTCAACGGGTTCTGCGCGTCCAATGCTATATTGGCTGTGATGATGATTAATCCCTTGTTGTAATAGGTCTGCTTTTTAAAAATATCCATTACAGCCCTAAGCGGGACAAAGGTCCGCCCGTTTCTGATCTCAACCTTCGGGACAACCGTCTTCTGATTCAGATATACCACAGCGGCCTCCAGCTTGTTCGTATTGACCTCGATGCGGGCACCGAACTTATCAGAAATAAATTTCAGCGGGACCATTGTTGTATTGTTGCGGATATACGGCACCACACTTGAGTTCGCACTGTCTATTGCTGCCGCATTGCCTTTAACCAGCACCGCTGATTGACCAATGGATAGGACAACCCCATCCTGCAAAATATCATTTACCAGTCTGTCTACAGCCGGCTCCTCTCCTGACTGCTGGCATGGGCTCCCCTTGTACAGCACCATGTAATCCGTAATAATATCCACCGCACCCTGCCTCAAATCCTTGGTCAGCTCCGCATCATTAAGCACCGGTTCCGTGATAACCCAGCTGCAGTCCATATTTTGCTGTGAAGCTGCCAATGCATGGATCAAGGCGACCGTCTGGCTGCCCGGCAATGCCTTCTGTGCTGCAGTTATCCAGGTGATATCCGGGTCCAGATAATGATCCAGCACCTTCAAATATCCGATAACAAACAGCTGCTGGGCACTCAGAGCAGACTTATCCAGTGCAGCAGTGGATTTACCGTACACCAGCTGCGAATATTCCTCTGCATGCTCCCTGTCCGACCAGGCCAGGTCTGAATACAAGGCATTAATAGCTGCCGCCTTTACATCCAGCGCATTGCCTGATGAAGCCAGATAGTCGGCTACTGTGCGGTTCAGTCCGCTTTTCTCGGCTGCCGCAACGATATCCACATCCAGGTAAGCCTTATAAATAGCGGTTGAAGTGACCGGGGAATCTGCATAGACCCTCGTAGCGGCACTACTGGCAAAAAATCCGGAGAATATAATGGCAGAAGCAAGAATCAGCTTGCTAAGACGGGAGTTTAATAGCGTATTCACTAACATACCTCCTTATTATTATTGAAAAGGCAAAGCATTGCCCGCGAATCAAAGGCTATGTTATATTTAGCCGATGGACAGCAGGGCTGTCTACATTACTTAACCAAACACCCTCCAAGTAATCTTAATCACGGCTGCTCCATAACTACATAACAAAAGGGGAACACCCATGAACGATGAATGGCTCACTACATTTGATGAAGACGGAAATATAACCGGTTCTGCGCCCCGCAATGACGTGCACCGGCTCGGACTGTGGCATGAGACCTTTCACTGCTGGCTGGTGAGCCGGGAACCAGACGGGGGAATATCCATCTGGCTCCAGCTGCGCAGCCGGCAGAAACGGGATTATGCCGGCTTGCTGGACATCACAGCCGCAGGACATCTGCTCACCCATGAAACCCCGCAGGACGGCATCCGCGAGCTTGAAGAGGAGCTTGGGATTTCAGTCCCCTTTGCGGCGCTGCATCCGCTGGGCATTATTCCATATACCATGAATACAGCGGGCTTCCTTGACCGTGAACGTGCTAACGTCTTTATACTTGAAACGGCCTTACCGATGGAGGCCTTTAACCTGCAGCCCGAAGAGGTCGCCGGCCTCGTTACCGCCAGCTTTACAGACTTTACCAGTCTATGGGAAGGCGGCAGCAGCTCCATACGGGTCCGGGGCTTCCGTATGGAAGGTACGCTCCGTATACCGATTGACGAAGAAGCGGGGATCAGCTCCTTTGTTCCGCATGAACCATCCTATTACAGGAAGATCATTGCCGGCATTTCTGCCGTATTTGCTTAATTATACCAAATCATATCCGGGATAATGGAGACTTTAATGTAATGAATAAGATTGGGCTCAGCAAATCCTTTTACTACTTATGGGGCACTCAATCTGCGGCAAATGCTGCCGATGTCCTCTATATTATGGCTCTAACTGTGCTGGTACTGGACCATACCGGCAGCCTGATCTCAGCGACGCTGGTCCCTCTGTTCCGCTCACTCTCGCAGATGATCAGCGGCCTGCTCGCCCCGCTGCTGATCGAACGGTTTAAGCTGTCCCGCCTGCTCCTGCTGTCGCAGTCCGGGCAGTTCGTATTCTTTGCCGTGATGGCAGCCTATCTCGGCATTCAGGGCGGCAATGCTTCACTGCTCATTGTGTTCCTGCTGATCTTTGCAATGTCCTTCCTGGACGGCTGGACGGTTCCTGCGCGCAATGCACTCGTCCCGAGGCTTACCGCATCGCGTGAAGGATTGCTGCGGGCCAACGGCCTGTTATCCGTCAGCGACCAGGTTGTCCAGTTCGCCGGCTGGGGTCTCAGCGGCCTGATTATCATCTGGATCGGAACCTCCTCCACACTCCTGCTAACTGGTGTAATCTACGCCCTGGCTGCCCTGTTCACCCTGCAGATCAGGGAGCCGGAATCCGGGAATACAGCTCCGGAACCGAGTGCCGCCGGCAGTGAAGGCAATCTTCCCCGGAGCTCGGGATGGTCGGTGCTGAGTGAAGGCTGGAAAATCATCTGGCGCACCCCGGCACTAAGAGCCCTTACCGCTATAGATGCAATCGACATGCTTGGAGGCTCGGTCTGGGTTGGTGCGTTCACGCTTATTTTTGTCCAGCAGGCTCTGGGACAGGGCGAACAATGGTGGGGATTCATTAACGCTGCTTATTTTGCCGGCACCATCGGCGGAGGACTGCTGGTCATTTCGGCTGTACGCCGGATCGGCAGCAGACTGCTGCGCTTTATGCTGATCGGCATGGCCGGTTACGGCCTGCTTACTTTCCTGTACGCGGTCAATACGAACCTTATCCTTGCCCTTGTGCTGGTCCTCCTGATGGGGCCTTTTGCCGAGCTGAGTATCGTAACCCGCCGCACCCTTGTCCAGCACAGCGTAGACAGTGAGCAGCTGCCGAAGGTATTATCCGCACAGGCGACAGTACTCCACCTGTTCTTTTGTATCTCCCTGCTGGGGATGGCCTGGGCGGCAGAAACGTTTGGCATCGTCAGGCTGTATATTTTTGCCGCTTGCCTGACCTGCCTTGCTGTAGCGGTTGGAATAGTGTACGCCAAATCGCTGCAGAAGATTGAAGACACCGGGCTTCCCGGCCATTAAGCCTGACGGTCAGGTGAGAACTGCCCAGGCCTGCCGGAGGTTTGACAAAAAGAACGGCAGCTCTTATGTTAGAAGACACAAACCACTTGTAACGCCGGGAGACATCAGCCCTACATACCTGCTCAGCAGGATAGGCGAAGAATTACCGCTTGGAAGTGTCTTCAATCTGGCCGGAATCCTGCTGTTCTATTGTGCCGAATGTTTGGCGCGGGTTAAGGGTTCTATGGAGATGGAGATGGAGCAGGACATACAACAGGTGCGAGCATCCGGCTTATTACCGTCCGGACGCTTTCGCACCTGTTGTATGTCATCTAAATTAAGGCATTAAAATGGCCATCCGGGTCTACTGTTGCCGTCCGCGGGTCCGTCATCCCGATCCCCCGGAGGCCTCCCTTCCATTCCGTGCGCCCGATTGTGCTCACGTTCTGTGCGGGGGAGGAGATCATATCAGCTGATGCAGTGCTCCCGACTTTGTGCGCGAGCTGTACCTCTATCAGCCGGATTTGCCGCTGCAGCTGCTCACGGCGGTTAACCGTATCTGCACCGCCCGGCGCGTTCATCCTTTCCAGCTCCATCATCAGCCGGTCTCGCTGCTTCTCCATGGAACTGACCTCGCTCTGTGTTCCGCCGTAGGCCATTATCACCTGCACCGAACTGATACCGGCTACGATCTGCATCCCCATTATCTTCCCCTCCGTTTCCCCGGCCGCCACTGGTGGTCCAGCCTGTTTTGAATGTCCTATTAATACCTATTACCCGGTAATACCTGTCATGACAACAATATTGTTACACCCGAATTATATAGTTCTGCTTAATTTCACTTCAAAATCAGGTTTAGTCACATAGTCCAGATACTGTGTTTTCCCGTCAAAATCGAGATAAGCCTGATACCGCGCACGGATAGCCGGGGCTGTAATCAGCTCAAGCACCTGTTCCTTAGCGACCCAGCGGCAGTCTGATGTCTCATCGGAGGTGCATAGCTCCCCGCCAACAGGCTTACAGATAAAGTCCAGCATCACTTTCGTGGGGACTGCAGTCACGCCGTCATACCATTTATGTACACCTGTATTCGAGACTACCCCGTATAGCTGCGAGACGGTTACATCTATTCCGCTTTCCTCTTTTATTTCCCGGATAAGAGCATCCATTAGATTCTCACCGGTTTCTACCTGTCCTCCCGGGCATACCCAGCCACCATGATAAGTCTTCACCAGCAGAATGTGCCCCTCTTCATTCTCCACAATCCCGCTGACAGCAACAATATGAGTCGGCCATACCATGAATATTCCTCCATTCCCGGCCCCGGATATGAACGATAGGAGCCATAATCCATCATTCCAAATTATACCATGTTTATCTTGTGCCAAAAAACAGGAATAATCACTCAGCAAAAAGAACAGCCCGCTGAGACTGTTCTCTTTCGCTGATCCGTCTTAGAAGCAGGTGAACGAGCTGATCCGGTTCAGATCAACGCCGAAATATCCCCAGAAGAATCCATACCATCTGAAGCCCGCAATAGAATTACGCCCTACAAATACCGGATAAAACCAGAATTGCTCGCCGTTATTCATCCAGACATAGGTGTTGCGGAACATGCAGCGTCTGATCCCGCCGGGATCAACGGCATATGCGGTAGCGGACATTTGCGGTACGAATTGCGGCGGCGGAGCCGTTGGCGGCTGAACGCCTCCCGGTGCACCGCCCGGCCCACCTGGTCCTGGTCCTGGTCCTGGTCCTGGTCCTCCTGGTCCTCCTGGTCCTCCCGGTCCTCCCGGAAATCCTGGTCCCCCCGGAAATCCCGGAAACCCTCCGCCGGGTCCCGGCGCTGGAAAAAATCCCATATGTGATCGCTCCTTCCAATTGTTTAGGCATAATCATCATATGCATTCGCGGATATTGCGCTTGGGCGGATGTCAGGATAATCCCCCCGGGCCCTCCGGCATTATCCAGCTTAACCTGTTGTAATCGCAGGAAGAAATCCACCCGAAGGGTGGATCTATATATAGAGTACTTAAGAACCAAATTTGCTGCCTTCTGGCAGCTGTATTGAAATAGCGAATATAGGCACACACCCTGGCCTAATGTATACGAAAAAACGAATACATTAGGCCACTAAGAGGGCAAACTAGCCTAATGTATGCGAAATAACGAATACATTTGGCCACTAAGAGGGCAAACTAGCCTAATGTATGCGAAATAACGAATACATTTGGCCACTAAGAGGGCAAACTAGCCTAATGTATGCGAAATAACGAATACATTAGGCCACCATAAGGGCAGACTGGCCAAATCTATACGAAAAAACGAATACAATGTGGGGGGGTATCAGGTCGTTTCTTCTCATGTCTCCTGATTCTTCACGTCCACCCCTCTTTTATTTTTCATCGGAGTTATCCGCATTTTTTTGCACTGTATCATTTCCTATACAATAAAAAAACCAGCGGCCCCACTCCTCGGGGGACCGCTGGTTTCTTATAAGCAGGGCCTGTTGCTGTACAGCCCTTAGCCTTAATGTGCAGGCTCCATCTCTTTGTCCGGAGCTGTGATGCTGTTAACGGCAGTGCTGTTAATCCATGAAAGCGCAAGTGTTCCTTCGCCCATGTGAACGCCTACAACGGGAACAAAAGTCATGATTTCGGTACGGATAGAAGGTGACATTTCCTTAATGATCAACTCCATGCTCAGCGCCTCTTCAATATTGTTGGCATGCATAATGCAAATATCCTGTATCTGCCGGATATCCTTACGGAGGGTATCCAGCAAGACTTGTTTCGTCTTCTTGTAGGTGCGGATTTTGTCCACAACGACTATTTTCCCCTCATCGAACTTCAGCAGCAGATGAATCCGCATCAGCTGGCCCAGCAGCAGCTGAGAGCCGGAGAGCCGCCCGCTGCGGTGCAGCTGGCTCAGGCTGGCCGGAATCAGGTAGAAGGACATCTCTTTAATAATATCTTCAATTCTCTCCTTGATCTCCAGCGCAGTGCAGCCTGCCTGCTGCCAGTGAACGCCGCGGCGGATCATCTCCCGGATCGGATAAGCCCCTACCCTTGAATCAATCCCGATGACATTGACGCCGGCGATGTCTGCCGCCTGCATCGAGGTATGAAACGTACCGCTGAGCTCAGAGGAGCAATGGATTGCAATAATCTCGTCATACTCTTCCTTCAGGCGCTCGTATAGCTCCACGAATTCACCGATCGGCGGCTGGGAGCTGCCTGCCTTATCGCTTTTGCGCATTTTTTCATAGAACTGATCGGCGCTGATGTCTATATTTTCTTTGTAGCATTCATTATTAACAATAAGACGCAAAGGAATAATATAAATGTGGTTGTTCTTGGCGAATTCAGAATCAATGGTGCTTGTGCTGTCGGTTACCCAGGCGATGGATTTCATAGTCATTACTCTCTTTCGTGAGGGATTTGATGTCATTCGGAAGCGGCAGCCTTAAATGTCTGCTTATGCAATAAATTATACAGGAAGCCATGCATCCGTATAGCATTTACGTGAAGATCCCTGCACTTTTTTTCAACTAAATTCGACATACTTTCACATTATATATGATAGATATACCTATTAATGAACAAGCCGTCTATGGTATGTAAATACAAAAAAATGGATAAACACCTGCCGCTATTCTAAGAAAAGAGCCGCACCATTTCTGTGCAGCTCTTCCCCCAACATTCAATATTCAGCCTTCAAGCTCCGTATAGATTTGAAAGGTTACACCGAATTTATCTGTTACATCCCCAAACCCGGGACTGAAGGCTTCTTCGCTGAAAGGTAAATTGACTGTACCGTCTTCAGACAAAGCTTCATATATTTTTCTTGATTGCTCTATAGCGTTTGTGGTAATGCAGATGGTTACACGCTTTCCATCATTAACCGTTGCTCCGCCCGGAGCATCCGAGAACATAAGCTCCGAATTGCCGATTTTCAGCTTGGCATGTGCCACGAGGCTCTTCAGATCATCCGTGAACGTATCCGGCATGCCCGGCATTTCACCGTAAGTAGTAATGGAGAGCAGCTCTGCACCTATAGCCTGTTCATAAAAATGAATGGCTTCCTTCGAGCGCCCCTCCAAAGTAATATAGGGGGTAAGTTTTACTGTCATAATTTGTTCCTCCTCCAGTTTGGATTAAATCGGATTTGTGATTCATTAGTATAGACGTTTCCGCAGCCGGAAAATCATCGGTATAATTCAAAATCCGTCATCCTTTCCGAGTTCAGGCGGCAAACCGAAGCGGCTAAACAATTCAGAATCTATGAAATGATGAATATGTGCGATCTTACCCTGGCTGGTCTCCAGGACATGAATGGCCCACGGCGTCAGCAGCCCGTCTGCTCCAGCCGGAACATACTGGGCAAAAGCAGGGCTATTCCCGTTAGCACGGACCGGCAGCAGCCTCGACCCCAGACAATGGCTGCGTGTTATGCTGTAGAACGAAGAAAGATCCGAGCTGCCGCGGACCCACATTGTAAACGGCGGCATGGACAAGCTGCCCTCTTCGTTAAACAAGGCGATTAACGCTTCAATATTGTACTGCTCAAACGCTTCTACATAACTGTCGATCAGCTCCGTGTCTGCTTCGGCAGCTCCCTCCCGCAATTCCTCTGACCGGAGATCCGACCGGTTCACAGCCGCCCTTGCCCGCTGCAAGGCACTGTTGACGGCTGCCGTGCTCATCCCGAGCACTTCCGCGGATTCACCTGCCGACCAGCGGAAGACTTCATTCAGAATCAGCACAGCGCGCTGCCGGGGCGGCAATAGCTGAAGAATGGCGATAAAGGATAACCGGATGCTTTCCCTGCTGATCAGAATAGTAGCCGGGTCCCCGCCATCACCGGGGGCCGGCCAAATCCAGGAATCACGGGGCATGCTGTCCCGGGGCTCCGTTATAACGGCTGCCGGTTCCGACATATCCATCGGAAGTGCCCGGCGTTTGGCCGACCTCAGCCTGTCCAGACAGATGTTGGTGGCAATCCGGTATACCCAGGCTCTGCGCGAGGAATGATCTCTAAGCTGATCCCAGCCCTGCCAGGCGCGGAGCATTGTATCCTGGACCGCATCCTCCGCCTCAAATATCGACCCCATCATCCGGTAACAATATCCCGTTAATTCAGAACGCAATTCCTGCAGCGTGTCCAATTCATCCTGCTTTTGGCTCATTTGCGTATCTCCCTCCAGGAAACTGTAAACGCTGACACCGTTAGAGACCACTCTAAGTAATTTTCCAGATAAAGGGGCAATTCCTAATGCTCGCCCTGAAATCCGACTTTATAAGAATCATAGAAGGCAACCTTCAAATCAAGAATGGTCAGGCTCTTTTTTAATTCATCGATTTGGCGCAGCACCTCTTTACGGTGTCCGGTGATCATATCCCGCCGCGTATCCGCAGTATGCTCTCCTTCTATGGCCAGTTCGATATACTTTCTGATCTCCTTGATCGGCATTCCCGTATTTTTCAGGCAGCAAATAAATTTAACAAGACCCAGATCACGTTCTGTAAATACCCGGTTTCCCGCCTCATTCCGCCCCACAAAAGGCAATAACCCTTCCTTGTCATAAAAGCGGAGCGTGTGCGCCGTAACATCACATATCGCAGCTACTTCATTAATGCTGTACACCGTCCGTCACCTCAAATATTCGTATTGTATGGCTGCTTGACTTCGATAATTCTCTAAGTGATAGCATTAAGTATATAGAGCAGGCACAGGTTTATCAATTTTGCAGCTCACGTATTCATAGGCTTTCATAAGAGAATAAAGGAGTGTTAAGAAACATGAAGAAATTCCCAAAGTGGACTGCAGCAGACATTCCCTCTCAGCGCGGCAGATCGGCTGTCGTTACCGGAACCGGGGGATTAGGCTATGAAACGGCACTGGAGCTGGCGAAGCACGGATCAGAGGTTATTCTCGCCGGACGCGATAAAGATAAAGGACATGAGGCTATCAATAAAATACGCAGCAGCATATCCTCAGCCAAGATCACCTTTGAGGAGCTGGATCTTGCCGATCTGGCTTCGGTACATGCATTCGGTGAACGGATGAATAAGCAGCGTAAAGGACTTGATCTGCTCATTAACAATGCGGGAGTAATGACGCCGCCGGTACGCAGGACTACAAAAGACGGGTTCGAGCTTCAGCTGGGTACGAATTACCTCGGACATTTCGCTTTGACCGCCTATCTGATGCCCTTGCTCAGCAAAGGAAAACAGCCGCGCGTGATCCATCTGAGCAGCATTGCCCACCGTAATGGCACTATTCATTTTGACGATTTGCAATTCGAACGCCGCTATGATGCTTCCAAGGCTTATGCCCAGTCCAAAATTGCGATGATCATGTTCGCTCTGGAGCTTCAAAGACGCAGCGACGCATCCGGCTGGGGGCTGCTTAGCATACCGGTACATCCGGGCATTTCACGGACAGAACTGCTTCTTAACGGAGCCGGGCCGAACAGTGCTGCAGGAATAACACGAAGGCTGCTGGGTCCGGTTTTATTCCAGCCGGCTGCCCAAGGCGCGCTTCCGGCACTCTTCGCGGCTACATCATCAGACGCAGCAAGCGGAGCTTATTACGGACCCGGCGGATTCATGGAGCTGAGAGGCCTGCCGCAACCGGGAAAGATGGCTCCGCAAGCATTGGACACTGCCGCCTCAGCCAGGTTATGGGAGGTATCTAAGCAGCTTACGCATGTGGATTTTGATAAGCTTGCTTCAATAAACGCATAGCCTGTACAAGCGATATTGTCACTGAGTCCCCAAATAGATGAAGGCAACAGGGGGAGGGGTACAGATAAGAGTCAGAAATCAGTTTCTGTCTGCGGCAAACGGGCAAACTCGAATATAAAAAACGCGGAACATTAATAGGACCATCTCCTCATCAACAAAAGGTGGAGTATGGTCCTGTTAACGGCCTGCAAAGCAAATATTGTTAAGCTAAAAAGGATGTGAAGCCAATTGCAGCAAGCAGCAGCGCGCCGATGCCCAGCAAGATGCCGCCGATCAGCGAATACCTGGCCTCCTCATGAAACGACGCAGTACCGGGCCCTCCGGGTGCAGGCGGACCCGGCTTTGCAACCACGCCTTCCTGACCGATACGACGGCCGGTTCGCCGCCTTTTGTAACCGATAATAAGCAACACGATACCGAGCAGAGACAGGAAGCTGCCTGGATAAACGAATGCCATCCACAGACCACTCATATTACCCCTCCTTGTTTGGCTGTCTTTCTTAATAGTAAACGCTGCTGCGTTTTGCCAAACAGAAAAAGACATTATTCCTGTTTATTGCCCAGCTTCACCGCATCAATTGTTACCGGAGTCTGCAGAGGTACAGGGGAATAATGACAACTTAGCTCAAGCAAAAGAACCACCTCATATATAAGCAGGTGGTCCTTGCAAAGCTAGACAGCAGTTTATATTCCCCTGGTTTCTTCCTTCAGCCAAGCACTCTCTTCCTCATTCAAATAAGGAGCCAGCTTCGTGTATACCTCTTGGTGATAATGGTTTAACCATTGCTTTTCACTCTCTGTTAACAGCTCTATCTTGATACCAGCCAGATCAATTGGGCAATATGTAATCGTGTCGAACCTCATAAATTGGCCAAACTCTGTTTTCTCGTCCTCAGTTACCAGCATCATGTTTTCCGTCCGGATTCCATATTTGCCTTCAAGGTAAATACCCGGCTCATTTGTAAGGATCATGCCCTTTTCAAGGACAACCGTATTGTTTCTGGTGCTTATGCCTTGCGGTCCCTCATGAACATTCAAGAAAAATCCAACCCCATGCCCCGTTCCGCACTTGTAGTCGATTCCATATTGCCATATTGGCTGTCTTGCCAATACATCCAGGTTAGAGCCTGTCGCCCCATACAAAAATTTGACAGAGCTTAATGCAATAAATCCTTTTAATACCAATGTGAAATCTCTTTTTTGCTCATCTGTAAGTTGCCCTAAAACAATCGTCCGCGTAATATCGGTGGTTCCATCATAATACTGTCCGCCTGAATCAACCAGAAAGAGGCCTTCATTCTTTAATGTATACTGCGTTTCTGCAGTTGCCTTATAGTGCATGAGCGCTGCATGTTCCCCGTAACCTGCAATCGTATCAAAGCTGGGTCCTACGCATCCTTCCTGTGCCCTTCTGAAATCCTCCAATTTCTCTTCAGCAGCAATTTCTGTAATTTCTTCCTGACCCACAGCGGTTTTTAACCATTTAATAAATTTCACCATGGCTGTGCCGTCTTTTATTTCACACCACTTCATATTTTTGATCTCAACTTCATTTTTTATCGCTTTTAGATGGGTCGTGATGTCAGGGTGCTCCACTTTCTTTGTATGGCTGTTAATGGCGTTATAGACTCTGCTGTTTGTTTTGTTGGTATCAAAAATAATGGTGTCTCCGCTTGAAAGATTTCCTAAAAAGCTATGTATTTCATCATACTCCCGTAATGCGATCCCTTCAGCCTCCAGCTCCAATCGGACCACAGAAGGAACCTTGCCGGAATCAATAAACAAATAACTTGTATGTTCTGCTACGATTACATTGGAGATAACAACCGGATTGTTGGGCACATCGGCCCCTCTTATATTTAAAAGCCATGCAATGTCATCCAGGGAGGTTAAACAATAGTAATTGGCTCCCAGCTTGTTCATTTCTGTTCTTACTTCATTTAATTTAGCTGTACGCGATTTGCCTGCATATCGCACATCATGGGTAAAGACTGTTCCTTTAGGAATCTCCGGCCGGTCTTCCCACAGAGCACCGATAAAGTCTTGGTTCACATGTAAACTGATGCTCTTAGCCTGTAGATCTTTTTCCATCCTTCTGACCATTTGAATGGAGAAAACATTACCATCAAACCCTACTACGCTTCCTTCTTTAAGAACATCCGCCAGCCATTCCGAATAAAAAGGCACCTCTGGATCTGCCATTCTAAATAATCTGATTCCCGAGCCCGCAAGCTGCTCCTCTGCTTGAATATAGTATCTGCCATCTGTCCATAACCCGGCATCCTCTAATGTAATTACTACTGTGCCTGCAGATCCTGTAAATCCCGAGATCCACTCTCTGCCTTTCCAGTGCTCCGCTACATATTCACTCTGATGTGCATCATAGCTGGGAATGATGTAAGCCTCCATCTGATTTGCTCTCATTAGCTGTCTTAGCTTTTCAACCCTATCCTTGATGTTCATTTCTAATCCCTCCACTTTCTTGTAGTCCAAAAGCATTCATATGATATAAAAATGACAAGCCCTTAATGATCTTACTCCTAAAATAAGGGTAAAACAAATACTAGTATCAAAGCGGCATGTCTTCAAACAAAGGGATTGCTGCAAGTAGAAACGCCTATGCCGTCCTTCAGAGAAGGCGGTAACCGTTCCTGCAAGAAATCTAACGATTATGGATAGCGTATAACAAAAAGAACCCGTACAGCCATCCACCGGCTGTACGGGTTCTTCTCTTATTACTTCGCTTGACGCTTCAGTATAGCCAATCCGTTCACCGGCAGCTCAAGCTCTGCAGGAGCCTCAGTGCCCGTCTCCAGATCGGTATAGCCGCGGCCGTCCAGCTTCACAGTCTGTGCTTCACCGCTGAAGTTCTGTACGAAGACAAATTCGTTCTCTCCGTCTGTACGCAGCTGTGCAGTTACACCTACAGGCAGCTCCGACTCCAGCGTGCGGGTAATTCCAAGCTTAGCAGTGATGGCAGCGTACAGCTCCACATAGAATGCCAAGTCTTTAACACGGGTTGCCAGATGGTAGGCTTCACCTGCACCAAGCTTGTTAACGGTCAATGCCGGACGTCCGGCATAGAAGTCGGTGCGGTAGTGGCCGAGCGCCTCAGCACCTTCCAGGTGAATCAGCTCAGCAATTTCATGTGCGTCATAGTCGCCGGACAAGCCCAGCGCGTTGCCGCTATCCATTACCAATCCGTTCAGATCACGGCTGTGCAGGCCTTCTGTCTCTTCCGCCCAGATGCCCAGCGTTTTGCGCAGCGGTCCAGGGAAGCCTCCCAGGTGGCACAGATCCGTCTCGCCGACAACGCCTGACCAGTAGGTCGCCAGGAACGTACCGCCCTGCTCTACATACTGCTCGATGTTCTTCCCGTTCTCTTCACTGATCAGGTACAGCATCGGTCCAATTACCAGCTTATAGCGGGACAGGTCGTCAGCGGAGCCGACGATGTCAACCGGAATGCCCTGCTCCCACAGCGCACGGTAGTGCTGCAGTACGGTCTCTTCGAACTTCAGACCGGAATTGCGGATCCCTTGGGCATCTTTAATTGCCCAGCGGTTATCCCAGTCAAACAGAATCGCCGTCTGTGCAGGAGTAGAGGTGCCGACTACATCGGTCAGGCCAGCCAGAACCTGGCCCACCTCGGCAACATCCTTGAATACGCGGGTCTCACCATGTCCGCTGTGATCCAGTACGGCACCATGGAACTTCTCACTGGAGCCGCGGCTCTTGCGCCACTGGAAGTACTGCACGGAATCCGATCCGTGTGCAACCGCCTGCAGGGAAGACAGCTTGTGCATGCCCGGACGCTTCAGCTTGCTGACCGACTGCCAGTTGGTGAGCGAAGGCGTGCTCTCCATCAGCAGGAACGGCTTATGCTTGAAGGTGCGGTACATGTCATGGTGCATTGCCGTCCAAGCGGCCAGACGGGCATCATCGTCATCTTCTGTATATCCCCAGTCCGGATAAGCATCCCAGGAGACTACATCAAGAATCTTTGCCATTTCGCGGTAGTCGATACCGTCAATCATGTGCATATTAGTTGTAATCGGCAGCTCGGGATTGTAACCGCGCACCGCAGACATTTCGTGGCTGCAGAAATTAATCGTCTGCTCGCTGACAAACCGGCGCCAGTCCAGATTCAGGCCGTGAACCTGAGTCTCACCGTGCGGAGCCGGAGATTCGATCTGCTCCCATGCAGTATACGTATGGCTCCAGAAGGTTGCCCACCAGGCATGGTTAACCTCTTCCAGACTGTTGTTATATTTCACTTTCAGCCAATCTCTGAATGCGTTCTGACAATAATCACAGTGGCATTCGCCGCCGAACTCATTGGAGATGTGCCAGCCGATGACTGCCGGGTGGTGAGCATAACGCTCAGCCAGCTTGGAGTTGATCAGTGCTGTTTTCTCCCGGTAGACCGGAGAAGTGAAGCAGTGATTGTGGCGGACGCCATGCAGATTACGGACACGGTTGCGCTCAGTACGCAATACTTCCGGATATTTAGCAGACATCCACGCCGGACGTGCGCCGCTTGGAGTCGCCAAGAATGCGAAGATACCGTTCTCAGCGAAGGTATCCAGTACGTGATCCAGCCATTCGAACGTAAAGACGCCCTCTTCCGGCTCCAGGGATACCCAAGAGAAGATGCCGACGGACATCACGTTACAGCCTGCCAGCTTCATCAGGCGGATATCCTCTTTAAAAATTTCAGGGTATTTCAGCCATTGCTCAGGATTATAATCGGCTCCATGCAGCATGACCAGGGCCTTGCTGCTGACTGCAGGGGATTTAAGACTCATAGTAGTAGATTCATCCTCTCATCATCTTCCGTGTTAGGATGGGACTTTTCTCTGATTATATTCACTCAGTATCCTTGTCCAAACCACGGATAATCATTTATACTATTTATAATATAGGATAAATGCTGTCATACAGTAGGAATAAACTCGCGACTGCATAGTACAAAATGAATATGAGGTGTACACTTTGCTTCCATTTTCCCTGGTAGAGCTGCCCCGTCAGCCTGATGAATTCCCGCTCTATCCCTACTCGGTAGGCCATCATATCCAGTATCATCATGTCCGCCCTTCCGGCTTCCCGGTACATCAGGTGTTCCTGATCCGCAGCGGCAGCGGGCTGTTCCGCGATCTTACAGACGGCACCGAAACGGTGCTTAGCCCGGGGATGATATTTGCTTTTCCGCCTGACCGGGGACATGAATATTATCCGCTGTCCCATGAACCGTGGCATTTGGCTTTTATCGGCTTTGACGGCAGCCAGTCTGCCGCAGTACTGGAGGGGCTGCGCCTGCTGCCCTCTGTGCCTGTAATGACCGAGCGGTTCGAAGAATGCTGGGACATGATTGCCGGAATCTGGCATACCGTTGACCGGCATAACGCCGCCCGGCTGGATGAGCATACTATGCAGGAGCTGTCTGTCACTCTGTACAGACTGCTGCTCATGCTGCGCCGGGGGGATTCCTCCCTTAGCCAGACTGAACGGCCGGAAACCGAAACCGTCCGCAACGAGGCGCTGCAAAAAGCGGTCAGCCTGATCAATGAGCACTTTACCGAACCGCTGCTGATTGCCAACCTCGCTTCTGCGGTCGGCTATTCGGTGCAGCATTTCCAGCGACTGTTCCTGCAGGAGTATAGTGTTACGCCGCATAAATATTTGCAGAACCTGCGGCTGCAGCGTGCGCTCCAGATGATTAACGAGAGCCCGGAGCGGCCGGTACAGGATCTGGCGCTGAACGTCGGGATGGAGACGAATTATTTTATCCGGGTATTCCGCAAGACTTACGGGTGTACCCCGGGTGTTATGCGCAGCCGGCTTGCGGGTGAGCGCGACGTCCCTCCGGGATAGACTTAACCGGCATATTGCAGGCAATCGGGTAGCGGACAAGCTCTGAAGGACAAACCTGATATCTAGCGTATTATTCTTCACATGCGCCAGGATTTTACAATGTTAAGCTTATTATGTATGCCTTACGACACTTTAGGAGGTAATATAATGAGCAAATACGACGAAGCCATGAAGCTGCTGGAAGAACAAGCGGGTAACAAGGACGGCCTGATCACGCTGTCCACCATTGCACTGGAACCAGGGGCTAATGGCAAAAGCCGGCCCGCCTCTCGCATTGTGGATGCCTATTATGAGGACGGCGCTTTCTACACCGTCACTTACGCGACCTCAGGCAAGATGCAGCAGATCGCCCAAAACTCCGAAGTCGCCGTTTGTATTATCGTTGAAAACTTCACTGCCGACGGGATCGGCGAAAACCTGGGCTGGGTATGTGACGATAAGAATACAGAAATAATGACCAAGCTGCGCACCATTTTTGCCGGCTGGTATAATGAAGCCAATAATGACGAAGACCCTAACACCTGTCTGCTGCGCATTCGCCTGACAAGGGGACTGTGGAATGATGCCCACAAAGGGATCAGAAATGAGATCGATTTTGTGAATAAGACGGCAAATTGACTGGATAGTACTGGAGATAACTCAAAGGAAAGGTCCTTGCGCTATCTGTAATAATTGTCAAAGAGCCATCCCTTTCGGGATGGCTCTGATTGTTTCTTGAGGAATATTGCCGTCAACCACTCAATCAATACTTTGAGCCATTACCGGCTCGCTGCCTCAATGATCCAGTCGGTGAGTTCCTTGATTTGTCTTTTTACGGCAATCGGGTCACGGTACCAGGATTGGTTCTCTGTCCACAAAAACACCCGATTGTTGCGAATCGGCTCCAGCGATCCCCAGACCGGATCAGCCTGCAGCGATTCCAGACTGGATTCTGTCGTCAGAATCAGATAATCACCCATGTAATCCGATAGCTTTTCCAGCGAAAATTCATAGTAGGATTCCTTTAGCATGTAGTCAGGAACCGCCACCGGCGGCTTCAGCCCCATGATTTCATACATCAGACGTCCGCCCCGTCCCGACTTCGGACCAAACAGACTTACGATTCCATCGTACTCCTGCATAATCGAAAGTGTCTTACCTTCAGGAACAGCCTGCTGAACCTTCTCCCGGATGTCAGCAATCTCCTTCTCGAACTCTTCGTTCCATTGCTCTGCTTCCTCACTCTTATCCAGCAAGTCGCCGAAATACAGCATCTCATCCTGAATAGATGCAAACTGATTATAAGGGACAGATACCGTAGGTGCGATCTTCTGGTATTTCTCGACTACCTCAGGCTGCGGATTATGCGTTATGATCAAATCCGGACCCAGCTCCAGCAGCTTCTCTAACGAGTCGCCTACATCCGTTACAACATCCAGCATACCCTCGAGATAGGGACTCGACATCAGGAACGATTCCGCTGCAACCGGCTGAACATCCAGCGCAAGTACGGTACCGAGATAAGAAATGGCCGCTACGCGCTGAGGACGTGCCGGAACCTCGACATCACCGAATGCGGTCTTAACTATTTTGGTCTCTGCAGCTGCAGGAGCCTCTGCCTCTTGGGTAATCGCACTTGGAGAAGCGCTGGCGGCAGCTTGATTTTGTGCTGAGGCTCCATTGTTCACCGCCCCGCCGCACGCCGTTAACATCACAGTCAAGCATAACAGCATAACTGTATAGAAACTTCTTGTTGCTCTAGTCATTTTATTCGATCCTTCCCGATGAAATTGATAATCAATATCACTCATATAAAAAGGATAGCCTAATGACCGGCTTGGAACAACGGAGGATTGCGACCTGTTTCTTGCATAATCTGAAACGGACTGGCCGTTTCGTTTACGATATTGCCCCGGCGTCAGGCCGGTATACTTTTTAAACATCCGGCTGAAATACATAAGGTCGGGATAACCGACATGCGATGCGATTTCCTGTTGTGTTGCCCTCGTTCCGGCCAGCAGAGCCATTGCTTCTTCCATCCGAAAACGAATGACGTAATCCAGCGGACTAAGCCCTGTCTGCTCCTTACATTTTCTCGAAATGTATTGTTGGCTGTAATTCAATTGCCGCGCAAGCTCATCAATCGAGATCGTCTTGCGGTAATTTCGGGACAAATACCGAATTACCTGCTCCGATAAGGATAGCTCACCGGCGCCGAACAGGCGCTCTCTCAGAACAGCATGGACGAAGCGGATAAAGTCTCCCTTGACCGACAGCACGGTCAATCCATCGTCCGATTCAAGAAAGCCGCCGCAGATTGTCTGAAGCAGCTCAAGCATGGCCAGCGGCTCACCGGGCGGGAATCCCCAGCTGTCCAGAAACGGATTGCTTTCCTGAATGATCCTATGTAATTCTTGCGGGGCTGCAGCGGGGAGTGTCGCTTTGTAGAGTACGATATACATATTCAGCCCTTCTCTGCTCCGAACCGTCAGCTGGGAGCCTTTACCGGCATGAAGGACATAGAAACGGTCGCACAGCCACACCTCATCATCAACCCACAGCTCGCCTTGTCCTTGGAAAGCAAATATGAACGCGCTTGACGGCAAGCGGTATTGCTGCAAATCACCGTCCATTCCGGCCAGCTTAAACCGCACGTCCAGCACGCGTATACTCACCTGATTCCACATTTGTATAAGTCTCAGAACGTCCATAGCTGATTGGCAAGCTCCCTCTACATTATCTAATAGATAATCATTCTCAATTGAATCATGTTTCTAAACACAATAACGAATACGACTAGTACTGTCAACAGCGCGATTACAACTACCACAAGACGAAATCCCGCTCTCCCCTTGCAGAAACCGATCTGCCGCCAGTGAATAACAGATTGCCGGTCTTAATCTTCGGTATCATTGAAAATATAATTAGTATGAAATATCATACTAATGTGTAGATTGTCCATCAAAGGTGAGAGGCAGATAAAAAGAATGAGCGAATTCTTAAGATTGATGAAGGATCTCCGGTTCAGAAGAACCATGCGGATGATTTTTAAGTTTGCCTGGGCCTTCTGGTGGCTTGGCAAGCAGAAATATTTTATCCCGAGACGGCGTTTAGAAGCGAAAACCAAAGCAGTATACCGAAAGCAGGCAACCTATTTCACGAAGACTGCTATGGACATGGGCGGATTAATTATCAAGCTTGGGCAGCATGTTAGTGCGCAAGCGGATATTTTACCGAAGGAAATTCTTGATGAATTATCTAAGCTGCAGGACTCTGTAGACCCAGTAGATTTTTCTGAGATAAAACTTAAGGTAGAGCATGAACTCAGTGCGCCCGTTAACGAGATTTTTGCCGAGTTTAATACAACGCCTATTGCAGCGGCTTCCTTGGGGCAGGTACATCGGGCGACATTACGAACAGGTGAACACGTCGCAGTGAAGGTTATGCGTCCCGGGGTCGAGGATATCATTGAAATTGATTCGAAATCCATACAAATTGCTGTCCGATTAATGAAACGCCAGACCAGGATTGCAGCGTTCATGGACCTCGATGCGGTATATGATGAGTTCTACGATACGGTGATGGACGAGCTCGATTATCAAAAAGAGGGACGAAATGCAGAAGAATTCCAGCAGCAGTTCATCCATCGGGATGATATCGTTGTTCCAGACATTCATTGGTCCTATACAACTTCTAAGGTGCTAACCATGCAGTTTTTGGAGGGTGTAAAAATCAACAATTTTGCCCAGCTCGATGCCTGGGGTGTGGATCGGACTCAACTTGCGAAGTCATTAATGGAAATTTTAACAGAACAGATTCTGATCAACGGTTTCTTTCACGCAGACCCTCATCCGGGTAATGTTCTCGTTCAGCCTGGCGGCACCATCGCATTAATCGATTATGGAATGGTCGGACGAATAGCTGGTGATATGAAGAAGCAAATGATAGCCCTATTAATGGCGGTGTATTTAAAAGATGCCCACGGTGCCATCAATGCAATGAATCGTTTGAGATTTTTAAGGCGGAATACAGATTTAGAGGTACTTTCGAGGAATCTTACGTTATTATTTGAACAGGTTAACGGGGATACGTTTGATCTTAGTTTTGTGACGTCAGGTGACAATGCTGAAGATTTACGTGATTTCCTTTATTCTCAGCCCTTTCAGTTACCCGCCAATACAACCTTTTTAGGCAAAGCAATCATTACGGTTTATGGGCTGTGTCTGGGACTTGATCCTGAGCTTGATTTGATCGGGACCGCTAAGCCTTATGTAGAAAAGGTTGTGCGTAACGATCTGCGGGGAGGTGTCTTCTCTAACGTTGTAGATGAGGGAAAGAATCTTCTAAAAGGCATCCTTCCTACGACCAAAAAGTTCGTTTCTGCAGTAGACAAAATAGATAGCGGAAATTTACGGGTAAGGCTATCCAGTTCTTTTGAGAAAAAATTGATTGAGACGCAAAATAAAAATACAAGGCGGATTGTTGCAACCATCATTGGAGCGGTATTTCTTCTAATTGCTTCCAACATGTGGAATGAGGTGGAGCATACCGTTTCTTATGTGCTCGGCACCTTGGGGCTGCTCATTATGCTAAGCCAGCTGATAACAGGAGGAAACCGGCGTGAAGTAAGACATGTCCAGCAGATGAACGCCATGCGCGAACACAGCAGACTGGAAAAGTCGAAGTCCAGATCCGATTAATCATAGCCAACCAGCGAAGGACCGATATTTAATCGGTCCTATTTCTACATACAAGAGGTTAACTAATTATTTATTTCGTTTGTTTACTTCAATCGCAATGAACTCCGGCAAATAATTGGGCGTACAGCCCTTCGATACCATGTCATCTTTATAAAGCCCCGTTACCTTGCCAAGCTCAATACAACGTGCATGATTCTTTTCATCATAGACGCCTATCCAGCCTGCGGTGAAATTCATAGCCCATTGGACTTCCGGTTCTTCCAGCATAATAGCTGCTTCTAATCTGGACAGTAAGTCTGCGGTGTTATCCGGTGGTGTCTGTCCGGTCCATCTTAACCGCGCTTGATAATACCAGTAAGTTCGTCGTTGAAGAGCAGAAGGGCTATCGTCCCATGACTCCATCAGTGCAATAGTCTTCTTATCTTTGGCGAGCTGATTAGCCATCAACCAATCCATTAAGTTATTTCGCTCAATCAAAGGATGAGGCGCAGCTCCGTATGAATCTGAAAGCCTCTGCCGAGCTTGCCGCCCCGTCGCCAAAGCCGGGACTGAACGAGTGTGCATAGAACTGAATAGCTGCCTGCGCCCGCTTGCCCTGACCGGCCTTCTCCAGCGGGAAAAGTTCTCTCATATCTTATGGAATCTGTTCACAGCCCTTCGACAGGAGCCATTCCTGCATCCGGCCGGATACCTCCTCTGCCTCCTGCTCATAGAAAAGAGCCACCTCCTGACGGTTGGCCAGATTTAAGCGGATATAGCCGCCCAGCTGCCGGTAGAACAAAAAGCAGGCATAAGGATTAGCGGTGAAGAGATCCGGCGGGAATTCTGCTTGGCACAGACCTGCCAGCTCCTGAAGGCTAAGCCGGCCCGGTCCTGGTGGCATCCGCAGGAAGAGGTGTTCGCGGGTTCCCGTCCAAGGCTCATAATAGACGCATTCTTCCAGTCTTGTCCCGTACCTCTGACGGTAGACTTCATCCAGCAGCGAGGTATACGTCCCGTCACTCTTCTCCTCCCATAACTCCAGCGGCACTGCCTCGATCCGCTCTGCATGCCGGGGCAGCCAGAGCAGCCCGTTGTGCCGCGGATGGACAGCCAGGAAATCACTGTCTACTGTCGTCCCTATGGCTATGCACTCGCCGATCTGTTGCTCTGTAATAGGGCTGCCTTTATCATGCTCCCATAACTCATATTCGGCAAAAGGCTGCAGCACCTCAGGGTCAGGCAGCTGAATATTCATCCATCCCCGATACGTCCCTTCGCCGTATTGCTGCAAGAACCGGACATAGCCCGGCGGGTAAACGGCACCGTTCCCTGCTGCAAGCCGTTGTTGTTGACGATCGGATAGCCCTTTGGGCTCAGATACGATGTACATGATGACCTCCACTTCTCATACCTATTGTATAGCGTGGCAACCTTATTCTGCCGCTTCCGTCAGCCAGGCCTGCATCGCCGGAGACTCTGCCCGGTTCAGCCGCAAGGCCCGTTCCGTATTCCCCTCATCCGGCGGCATCACTTCGGCAAGCACGCATACCGTTTCCCGCGGCTGATTCACGGCAAATAAGCCTTCTGCGTCTAGTATACTCATAGCCCGTTCCATCGCACCCAGCCTCAGCTCATATTCAAGCTCCCAATCGGCAGCCTCAAGCTCGGCAACCGACGGTCGCGCCTGGAACAACCGCCTGAGCTCATCAAAGCTCTCATCCCCAAAGCAGCAATAAGGCGAATCGGCATACGACCATTTGATCAGCTCCGCAATTGTGGATGCGGGTGTGCCGCCGCCCTCTGCTTGCTTCGCCGCTTCCCGTTCCAGGGCCTCCCGCGACCAGGCGGATAGACTTGGAGCATGTCCTTCACCGGTGGTATATAGTGTACAGTAATAATAACGTTCCCCATTGGCAAAAAGCGCACAAAATGACCTCCGGGCCGCCTCTGCAATCTCTACCGCCAGCAGCTCTGCTTCCTGAGCCACATTCATCAACATATCCCTCCTCTGTAACTTGGCCGAAGGCTAAGGGGTTCTAGGAGCGGTGCGCTCCTCGATCAGCTGTTCCAGGAATACTGCGAACGTTGGGGCATACTCGTCGATAAGATCATTCATCAGATCATAACGCATGACCGGGAATTCTCCCTCTTCATTCCGGACAGACGTATCAAAGTAATACAGCTCATCGCTATCCGGTACGAACAGATCCAGCCGGTGCGGAAACCGGCTGACCCACCAATCCTCCGCAAGGTTCAGCCGGTGGATATACAGAAGATCATTGTCGGAATACTCTCTATGCTCGGGAGGGACAAGGGTCAGAATATTGCCGTCCCCCAGACCGGCATTCCCATAGCGGATCAGCCACCAGCGGTAAGATGGCGGTAGCTTGAAGCCTAATTCCTCCTCAGCTTCGGCAATCCAGCTCTCCTCGGCTCCATGGCCGGGAAACCACCGGATAGCAGAAGCCTTACTCAATTTCTCTGTTAGACGCTCATACATACGTGTGCCCCCTTCTCCCAGCTAAGGGATGATTATAAATTGTCAGGATGAACTTCGGCAGTCGCACCGTCATTCATGCGCAGCAGGATGTACTCAATCTCTTCTAGTGGCATCTTCAAGCTCCGGCTGACTTCATAGAGTCCTATTTCTTGTGAGAGGAGGATTCTCGCCTGATGAATTTTTCCTTCCAGCCAGTGATTAGCCAGCATCCAGCTTTTCACCAGTTGCAGCAGTTGATCCTGGACGGTCTTATCTGCATGCTTGGTATACTTAGCAATGGACTCTTTCAGATAGCCGTATAGGTGGTTCCCCAAAGCCTCACGCTGCTCATTCTTTGACAAGCGCTGGTACTGTTCATAGCTCAGGCTTATATCCAAATAAAGAGTATGATCCCGGCTATCGAACCGCCTTGACGTTCTTCTCTCATAGCTTTCAGGTAACACGCGAAATACAACAAAGATTGCATAGGGAAACTCCCATGTAACAGCCGATTCTTCTAGCGGCAGCAGTTCCTCCCTCAGTTCTCCCACACAGGTTCCACCGGTATCCAGCGTAAAAGCAAGTTCCATGCTTGACTACCTTCCTCTCCCGTACTTTACGCATATATTAACCCTCACTATTTCCCTTTGAGCTTCAGTCCGTATTTACTGAACATCCACGATTGGCTAAGATCTTGAGCCGCACCCGGGCTGATGCGAACAGAAGGCTTCTGTTCCTTCATGGCCTCAGCGTCCTGCGCTGAGAAGCGGAGCGGCTTGGTTATTTTCCGGATAGCACCGGTGAATTCCTCAAAAAGCGCATAGGTAATCGGCTTATGCTCCCGGATGTCCCCGTAGATGTAATACTTTCCGCGTTCGTCTTCCAGATCAATCTGGAACCCTTTGGGATAAGAGATCATTACACACGGCAATATGTCTTCAGCCCACTGTCCGTAACGGGGGAAAAAGATCTCCTCCGGCCTTATATGATATCCCGATTGTTCATCCCCCGGCTGCACAGTAACGGCGTATACGAACAGGGGACGATGGCCCTCCCTTTTCTCCGCTGTCATGAAATATTCATAGTAGCTGCGGTACGCCTCCGCCACCTGATCCGAAGTATCTTCAGTACGGGAGAAATTGGTCTGGTAGAATTGTGCCGCCGCAGGCTCCAGCAGCTTCAGCACACTCTGGAACTCTTCCGGCGTAATGAGAAATTTGAGCTTATAGAATCCGCTGTTCTTCAGTCGGTCCATGTCCGTCCCCCATTTCTATGGCTTGTTCAGAATAAATAGGCCAGGAAACGTTCTCTTATGCTCTCTTCATAAGGCACCCACTCATAGTCGCACCACAAAGACATTCCTGCAATCGCAGACAGCCTATTTACCGCTTGTTCCGGGGTCGTCATGCTGATGAATTCACCGGCCGCCTCATCGTTCATGCCCAGTACTTGCTGCAGATAACTGTCAAGGATACGCTCTTCCCCTAGCTGCTCATACTCCTCCCGGGTCCATGACTCACAAAAGATTCGTTCGGCCTGAATGTCCCCTTGCTCAAAAAACGACAGCTCGAAGATTTCCTCATTCATATATCCCACCGTCATTACTGGCACTTCAATCAGCCGTGACAACGTTCTGCCAACCTCCTTCACCGTACCCCAGACCATGTATTCGTGCAGTACGCTGATCCACCCCCCGGTGCTTTGGCTTACGTACATGACAGGCTTGCTCTCTGGAGTCTTACCCTTAGAGTAACCTAATACTTCACCGTGTCTGCTGCTCAGCTCTCTTAAAGCTTCAATTGTTTTCTCCAGGTCGTCCGATTTAATATGCAGATTTGCGAATGATCTTCCCATAAGATGCCTCCTCCGCCAGTTTCTCAATAATATTTATCATACTATTATAGTAACTTTATTTCACGCTTTTACCAAATGAATGGAGATAGTCATGATTCTAAAGCGCATCCAAAAAACACTTCAAGGTAAATACTCCTTGAAGTGTTTTGCCATTTACTCTTTGGTTCTGAATCCGGACAGATTGTACAGCCTACTTATGATACGGTTCACCGCGATGGCTGTAACGGCAAGTTTTAAGGCCATCCTTTACCGGATGACCTTGTTTCTGATCTCGCTTTATACAACTATCATTCTCCAATAGGTTAGTGTATATTTTATCCAAGTTTCCTCCGATACGCTTCTTCGAGATATTCTTTTAATCCATCACATTGGCCTTTTATCAGTGTCATCCATAAGGTCTTTCCTTTTTCAGCAAGTTCTTCATCACTGTATTGTCCTTTGATAAAAGACCCCCAGTTACCATCCTCTGTGAGTTTGTCCCAGCCAATATAATCGGAATATCTCTTGTTTTCTTCCGGTATTTCAGATCCCATTGCTTCTAACTTTACAAGCTCAGGACATAACCACATTGCCGTACAAACACCAGTTAACCCGCCATGCAATTCATTTCGTCCATCTAGTCCTGCTGCTTTCACTGCATTTTCCCACGAACTGTTATACCCGGGGTATATAACAATGATATCTGGATATTTATAATTCATTTGTTTAATAAACGCGTTATACCAATATGCTCCACCATGCCCTGAACATAGGAGGTATTTCTTAAAACCTTGTCTTCTTAAACCCAATATTATATCTTCAAGCATAGCAGTCAAAATATTAGGACTAACAGTAACGGTTCCTTTGAAATCTGCATGTTCTTCCGAGGTATTGAAGGGTAAGGCAGGCAATACGTATGCATTAAGTGCTTTACCGTACTCATTGGCGTAGAGCTCAGCAATCAAAGTGTCAATATGCATTGGTAAATAAGGCCCGAATTGCTCTGTGGCCCCAACAGAAATGACCACAGTGTCTATACCGCTAACTGATAATTCCGTGGTAGTATTCGTATAATTTAACATTTTTATCTCCTTCTATGTTGACCTGTGCTAACGTTATTTAAGGTACGGTTCACCGCGATGGCTGTATCAATGGATCATTCAATAGCACAAAAAAACTTGCCGCTACTTATGATACGGTTCAGAGCAATTCTGTGGTAAAGCAACGGGAATAGAAGTTATATTCGAAGAAATCATAAAGGCATAGCTTCTCCGCCCAAGTAATAAAATCTCTTTAGGTAACTCACTGTTAAGGTATTCACCCACTCTAGCGGCGATAATTGAAGACAGGTAAATGCGTATTCTCATTGTTTTGTAAGTGCTATTCTAAAGCCAAGGTCATCTATCTTGAAATCAGGCATACTTTTCCTTCTAGTCGTTGATCCACAATTATTTTCAACTTCAGCCCAACTGCCTCCGCGGAAGACTCTATAGTCCTCATATCGTTCAGCATCATACAAATCCCAGCACCACTCCCAAACGTTTCCGATCATATCGTAAAGCCCCCATGGATTAGGAAGCAGTTTTCCGACTTGTTGAACTGATCCATTAGCGTTTTCTTGATACCATGCAATCTTATCGATACTTTCATATCGATATCCCTTGGTCCCCGCTCTGCACGCATATTGCCATTCAGCGTCTGACAGTAATCGAAAGCCATCTGCTGTCTTGTTATATATCGTGTTCTCACTTTCATTTGTGAATGAGTAGCATTCCGTCCTTCCAAGCATTCTGGACAATTCATTACAAAAGACAAGCGAATCCATCCACGAAACTTCCGTAATTGGCAGACTATACGTATACGGATCTACTTCTTCTTCATGATGCACGACAAAATGATACAACTGGTGTGTTACCGGATACTTCATTACATAGAAAGGTTCAATCGTTTCAGTCCAAGTAATAACCTTTCTATCACTTTCTCTTCCAGGGTTTGATAATGTGTAATTAGAACTCAGCCATTTATTCATATTAATAAAATCGCGTAATTCAACGATCCCACCTTCTATTGGTACCATCAAATTCATTAAATCCATTAGAAAACGATCTCGATCACTTCCGCATTTTTTTATAATCTTATTGACCTCCCTTGCTCATTTATCGCCAGAAAGTTTCACTTATTAACTGTATTATCCTGTTTAATAGCTCTGAAATGTACCTTGCAAAAACCTTGCCCCTACTTATGGTACGGTTCACCGCGATAGCAGAAGGGGCAAGTTTTGCATGCTAATTACAGCGACAAAGTTCTTTATCAAAGATATTTATTTTGTTACGCCTAGATAGCCTTGGTCTTACGGCAGCTCGGATAATTACTGCAGCCCCAGAATGCTGCACCTTCCTTGTTTTTACGCTGAACCATTGGAGCGCCGCATGCGCAGGTTACATCTTTGACTGTAGAATTAACGGCCCTTTTCGGTTTGGTTTTAGCTTTAACAGGCTGCCATTTCCCCCAGGACCGGAGCTTGTTCTCGACAAGACCACCATGCCAGTAATCAACCTTGAATTGCTCCGCCTCCCGCCTCGCATCGGCTGTAAGGTCGGACGTAGTGACCAGCAGAGACAGGATGCAGTCATGATTTCTTTTGGCACCTACCAGTTCGCGAACCGTCATAACCTGTACTTTATTGTGATCAGCATAACATTTGGCTTGAACCGCAGTTTTCTCGCCGCGTTTATCGACGATAACCAAGTCTACACCACCATCCTTGCCTCCTACTCCTACTTCTTTAACAGTATAGCCTTGATCTTTGAAGTACAGAAACAACAATCGCTCAAACTCAGCACCATTAATTTTATCCAAAGATGTTCTTAAAAGTACATCGTCAGGTCTGCACGTTGTTGAAGAACGGTTAAAAGTCGTTTTCACACTTTTGTTATTGCTTTTCTTAACAGTAGATTTCCGCTTGCCAGTACTGCGTCTTCTCTTCTTCTTAGTCCCCTGCATCATTCCGGTTAAGATGGATAATACGAAAATAACTACTATAAATCCAATAAATGATGTCATGACTGCTCCTTAGTAAATTAATAAAATTATTTGAAAACCAAATTTCAACATTAATCATAAAATAAGAACTATACTTAAGCTACAGCAAAACGCACAAGCCACTGGCTTGTGCGTTTGTTTTTAATGACCTCATTTGTTCTGAAGGACGTATCTCATAATAATTCTTTAAGTACATTTTTCGCCACGCGTATCTTCTCATCATTAGCGTCACGAAGCATTCCTACAATATCCTGAATCTCTCTCTCAGCTGAGGTAACCATAAACTCTTCATTCTGATACGCAAACAGCTGAACTAAATTAACTTCAAGTGATTCCGCTATCTTATGTAAATTCAATAAAGAAACGTTCTTCTCACCACGCTCAATCTGCCCTATATATGAAAAATGAAATCCGCCTTTCTCCCCAAGCGCTTCCTGCGATAAACCCCGCTCTTTCCGAAGAGCACGAATCCGGGTTCCGACGAGCTTCAGTATTTCCTTATCCATCACGGTATTCACCTCTCCATGTCAAAAGTGTAGACAAGTTTGATAAAGGTAAACACCAAACAATAAATATTATTATTTATATTAATATCTATAGGTATTATAATTGTGTAATACTTTTCCAAAATCGATATAGGAGGCCTTTACTATGGGAAGAAACATGCATGAAAAAATTATCGACTATACAGAGCTTGCTCATTATCACATGAAGTTAGCTCATATTATGAAAAATCATAAGCAGTATAAAACTGCATTCTTTCTTTGTCATTCAGCCCTCATATCAATGATTCGTGCATTATACATCTATGAGCATAAGGCAGAGTTTGGCACAGAGATATCATTAATTGATCTATTGCTGCTAATCCATACAGATTATAATCCTGGGCTTGAGGTCGTGGTATTTGTGGGTGAGTTGAATTTTATTGTTAATGGCGAAGGGCAAGAGTTAGAGGTGATAAGGGATGAGGATATGAAGAGAGTGATGAGGAGGATGACTGAAGTTTTGGAAGAATTGTGCTGGAGGATGGGGATGTAGAGAGGTCATCATAGGGAGGAAATTACCTTTTTGCACTGATATGAATGTACTTTCCATAAATCAAGAAGAGCCAGACCCATTACATGCCTGACTCTAACATTCCGCTAACTACTACTTATGGTACGGTTCAGAGCGATAGCTATAACCGCAAGCTTTCATTCTAAAACCGATTTGGTTGAAACCCTCAAATCATTTGCAGGAAGCCCCATTCCCGTTACCGCTGGTACTTCGACTTCAACATCAGGCCTATTGTTTACGATGTACACTATTTAACAACCATTAAGTTCCATTGTCGGACGTTTCGTTTCCCACTCTTCTAACAAACAATCCACGCTGTCTGTTTCAATAATGAAATGGAAGGTGGTCATGTGATTGGAGAACCTTTTGAAGTTTACGATCTATGCCTCCGCACTGGAATCCCACTTGGGCATGGACAGTTCGAAGAAACAGGCAATGGCTAGGAGTTTTCCTTTGTGCGGATAGCCCCTCTGTCGCTTAATAAACTTTCGTATCTTATATGTATATAAGAAAATCTTTAATTTATTAATGTTTCACCAATTTTCAAAAAGTTAATACAATTGTTATTTAGAACTATATAGATTGAACTTCAGAATCTACTCTTTAATAGGCGCTATCGGACAAAATGTTGTACATTGTACAACTTTGATTCATAGATAGTTACCTGTTCGGGAGGATTGTTACACGAATACAACAATAATCCGGAAAAGCCGCTTGAAACAGGTGAAATCCTGCATTTCTTACAACACTTTCGGATTTCGGCCGATTTTTTGAGGGAAATGTTGTATTCAGTGCAGGATTTCAGGTAAAGTTGCCTGATTATTCCCCCAAAAGTTATCTCGAGAACTCCTTTTAGTAACAATAGCCGCCTGGAAGTCCCACATGTTCTTCAGTTCAATCTATATAGAATAGAATCAACAGTCCAGTTAGTTGAAACGACAATGCATTCCCCTCAAAAAATAAAATCCTTAAGTCAAAGACTTAAAGTTCAAGCGTATATGCCGCGTTTAAATGAATGAGGATCACCATATTATTATTGTAATCCATTTTCACGTCGGTGTTCTAATACTAAGCTTAATAGATCATTTAATGCTTCTGGAATTAATTCATATTGCCCTGCAGGGTACTCTAAAAATTCTAAATTATAAGTTGATTTTATTGCTTTTTTTATTGAAGAATTATAGTTATCACCAGAAACAATATAATGCGGTCTACTACACTTTGCAGTAATATTAGCATTTTCTAATAATATGTTAATGTCAGGATCCGATAATCCGCTCCCAATAAAAAGAAGGGTATTAACTAAGAACAATGAATCTAAAACTCGATAAAATGATGCATACTTATCTCTAGCCTCAAAGTAATCTCCTCTACTTAGTATTGTTCGTTTAGTGTTACTAACACATCCGTGTGCTTTTAGGATCAACCTTTTTCTAGATCGAATATCATCTATGATATTATTATCATAATATTTTAAAACATTGTATGAAGGTTGTTGCATACATAAATTATCATAGATTTTGTCATAATTTGTTGTAACGACTATTTTAGGATCCATAAGCATGATTGTTTTATGTATTTCAGAAGGTAGATAAACATCCCTAGGGTTAAATTCCTCTTGAAAGAAATCATCATAATCACCAGGATTAATATGATCTTTCATTATCTGAGCGGCATCTAGATAGTTTTTCTTGTTACAGAATTCGGTTGCTACAACTTTCGCATCCTCATTGTTCATTCTTTTAATACCTTCTCGTAAAAATCCATCCCAATCTTTTGGGCTTTTCCCACCATTGCTTTTGGATGATGCTGATACTCCTGAACCTAGAACAATAATACATCGCCGTTCTGCCAATTCGGTTACAAGTGATGACGGCCATCTTATTATTTCCTTTTCTACTACGAGTTCGGTAACTTCTATATCTGTACTCATAAACCTGACTCCTTTATATTTTCAAGAAGGTTATAAGTAATTGATTTTATCATTTCCTTATAATTGTTTAATTGTGCATATTGTGAACCAACTAAACCATCTTTGCTTTCTAAAAGGAATATTGGTGTGTTTGCGGATTGCGAAAGGGGGACCAAACTATATAAATGGGGTACATCACCTAGTCGCAGTTTATTCTTATCTAATTTACCTGGTGTAAAGGTATTTAAATTATCAGATACTTCACCTGGTATTTTTTCTAATATTTTTTCAAATGCTTTTGTAGGTCTTGCTCTACTACCCGCACTTTTAGTGACTATATATTGTTGAATAGTATATCCAATGAATTTAGATTGAGTATCAATACTGTTCACTAAATCATCTTTATACTTTTCAACTAGTTCAGTCTTTCTTTCCTTTATAAATTTAAAATTTGCTGAGTACAATGCATGCCAATCTCTTAACCAATCTGAAATGTTGTTTATTCCCATAATACTAAACGTATCACATCCCATTGGACTTACAAAATAATCGCAACCCAGCAGAATAGTTCTATTTAGTGCGCCTAAACTTGGACCTACATCATATATTATGATGTCATATTCATCTGAAAAGTAAGAGTTTAATTGATAACACCAATTTGTCGTTCTTAATGAACCGATGTCATTATTAAGATCTAACCATGCTCTACTAAACTTATCTTCAAAAAGTGCGATCTTAGGATGACCAGGTAATAAATCAACATTAAATCTATTGAATTCTTTTTTTACTGGGACAACATCAATATTAATATTTGCATTTCCTTCTTCAAGAGGAAGGATTACATCTAACACTGTGTTCTCTGACTTAGACCCAAAAAGATCTTCTGTCTCATCAAATGACAAGATATATTGGGTTGCGTTACATTGAGGATCTGTATCTACAACAAGAACCCTTTTTTGATGTACAGTAGCTATATATGAAGCAATGTTGCAGGTTAACGTTGTTTTACCAACACCACCTTTATTGTTAAAAAAACATAGACTAGTAGCCATAGTTATTCCCCCAAAACAAATATTAAATTTTAAACAATAATTCCAAAAAATTATAATTCCTATTATACTACTATTAATGAATTTTTCACTACACAAACTTGCCCCTACTTATGATACGGTTCACCGAAGTAAACCTTCAACGAATCCACCCAGCAAACACTCATCAAAAGCCTTTCATTTTTTGAGTGTTTCTATTCCCCCACAAGCGCCTCTACCTTTGCTTCAAAAACCTCCCACTTCGTGTCGTACCCTACACCGTAATTCCATCCGCTGAAGCGCAGCTTCTCCCCTAAATCAATGTAATCAGCCCGCTGCTCATCCGTTAAGCTAACCGATAAGATCTCGTCGCCGACTCTGAATGCATTTAAGAAATCATGTAATGTTCAGAGAACCGCTTCCTTATCATCGTCTTGTTCCATTCCCATATGCAGGATAACGGAATCAATGGCATCATCCAATTTCTGAGGAACGAGGGGTTCGCTTACCCAGTTGTTATCCATTTGATATTGAATAGTCATTTCCAGTTGGGCTAAATCGCGGTAAATGTATGCATTCAACAGCTCATATCTTAGTGCTTGTCTCTGACTTTCAGTCTTATGATGAATAAATATTGCCGCATGGCCGATTAGCGATAATGCCAAGAGTACTTTGATCCATTCTGTTTTCCTCATGCTTTACTTCCTCCAGACTCAAGATACGCGCTCAACCGCCTGCGGTAACGTTCTTTCATATTCCTTATGTAACACATAACGTTGGGCGCCTCCCGATGTATCCACTGCTTCCCTGGCGTGTTTGACTGCGGCTTCAATGTCTCCCGATTTGCGTTCCACTTCTGCGAGCAGTGCCGATCTCATCCACCGCTTTTTAATAGACTCCAGATGTTCACGCGCCTCAGTACTTTTGCCGTCCTCTATCAGTAGAAGCGTTGCATAGTAAGCCCGGTAATCAGCATAGCGTATGTATGGCACGGCTGTTCTAATAGCATCCATATCCTTGCAGTAAAGCCCGTAAGCCGCCTTGTAAGTAGCCAATGCCCTTGAGTGCTTATATTTTGTCATCAGCTTATCCATAGTCGTTTTTGCTTCGTCATCAAGCCTGTTCGCTACAACATAATGAATATAAACCCCAGGTTTGTGTTTGTGTCTAAGTAAAAAGTCTTCCACCCGTTCCACACGCTTTTCCAAAACAAAAGGATAAACAAATAGGATCATATAACCAATTAGGGAAACCGTTAAAGCAATCCCTACTGTCAGAATGGGTGAATAACCATTTGCCGCCATTATCACCGCAAACACAAATATCACGAAATAAATGAATAGTTTTCCCAAAAAGCGCATCATAATAAATCCCCTTTAACATTATACTTTACAGCACATTTGGAAAAATTATACGTTGCTGCCTCCCGGCTAGTCAATGTGCTCACGAATAATATCCTGTCAAGCAGCCCTGTTAAATGGTCAGCCTCAGCAACTTATCCGCTTAAACAACGTCCATATTAATATGGAAAACTCTAACTATTCCGGTATGGAGGTATATATGCGTTATTTGAAAGTTATTGTGCTGGCGTCTGTTATGCTCGCAGGATGTCAGAAGACCCCTTCAGCAGAACAAGCGGATATTTCTCCGCCCCCTGATTCGGCAACGCCCCAGTCAGCTGCAGCTCCGGCGGCCACATCTTCAGCTACGGCATCCTTAAGCCCGGAGGAGCCTTTTCTCTATATCGAGCAGATGAAAAGCCTGGAAGGATACGGACAAGTGGTGCAGGTAAAGTCCAATGCCGATATGGACCAAGCATCACTGGAGTCCGCACTGGAAAAAAGCTTGCAGACCAGCAATCCGCAGACAGCGTTCAGTTATACGCTGGAATGGGAGTCACCAAGGTTTGTGCAGATTCGTCTGCAGATGGACGAGGATAACGCCTGGTCCGGGACCTTCAATCTGGATGAAGCCGTCACCGCAGATGGCCGAAGCTATGCGAGCATAGAACAGCCGTACCGCAATACTGTCGTTGTGAGATCTCTATCTGATCAGGGTAGTATACATTTCAAAGGCATTGTATCCGGCACTCAGCGGATGATTCCCGTCTGGAATACGGGCTGGGTCAAAGCCGTCGATAACCAGGAATACTCGGTACCTTCCTTTCTGTTCTATGGACATGAAGAGCATCATCTGGTTCAGGCTATGACAGGCCTTGAGCTTACGATCCCTTCTTTTCCCCCGGAGGAAGGAGCTTACGGCAACGACTATGGTTATCATGAAATGTATTCCGACCGTTTCTATCCCGGCTTCACTTATATGGTATCGGGCAACAAAACGCTGTACCGGGTAGACTTGAAGGATTTCACCCGCAAGAAGCTGCATGTTTTTGATAAACCGGTCTATGGCATGTCCTCATCACCAGACGGCACACGTATTGCTGTGTTGTACGCACATGATGACTACATTGGCCCCGGAGCAGATTTGCTGGTATTGGATCAAAAGGGAACTACGCTGTTGTCCCGGGAAAACGCAGCTTTCCTCTCACACAGTGACGGCTTCCTGTCCGTATATACGCTGAGCTGGGAGGACAATACGATCCTGATACTCCCTGGAGACAACGGGGAGGACAATCCGCTTGGCAAAATCCGTTTTGACACCGGCAGCGGAACTTCTAACGTCCTCCTGGATGAACAGATTACGAAGCAGGTTAAAGAGGATATATGGGAGCATGAGCGGCAGCAGGACTACTACCTTCTGACTACGCTCAAGTGGTCGCCGGACGGCAGGTTCGCAGCATACACGTCAGGTACAGGTACAATCCGGCTGTATGACAGCAATGAACGGACCATAACATTCGTGGCGGCAGGCGTTCTGCTGGGATGGATGCCGGACGGGACGCTGGCCTGGGCAGACGTTGGAGGACATGCTTATACTTTTTGAGCAAATGTGCAATTTAATTATAATCATCTAGTACATTGAATATTTTCCCATAATAGGATAACTTAAAGAAAGCTTAGTGATAAGCAAGTTCCGTACACGAAGGGGGATGTGATTTTAGTGGCAGCTACTTATAGGGTGGTTTCGTCTTAGAATCGAATATCAGGCATTCACGAACAACGCGGGAGAATGCCCGTATTCTTTGTGATGCCATCCAAAGTAACCTTTCGTGAAAATTGCTGTTTACAGGATACGATGAGGATCGTCTCTTTAGGTGCGTTCTTATGCCGTGTATCAGCAGCTTCTTTAGAGGCTGCTGGTCCGCGGCATTTTTGCGTCCAAAAAACAACATAAAAGGAGCTAACCACACAAACATGATTGATTTAAAAACCTATGGCTATATTGAAACAGAAGATATTCAAGAAGGATTAATACCCGGCAGAGTGACGGAGCTGCGGCGTGAGCGTTTTACTGTTATGACCGGACGCGGTGAAGTTACAGCGGTGCTCAAAGGAGCCTTTTATCACAGTGCGGATACGCGTTCAGATTATCCGTGTGTCGGTGATTTCGTCCTGCTGCAGTACAACGGGAATGGAGATTCACTCATCGGTACGGTACTCCCCCGCCGGTCCAAGTTCTCACGCGCTGATTACTCCGGGCATGCCGCAGGCTTCACCAAGACCATCCGGGAGCAGGTTGTCGCAACCAACTTTGATTATGTATTTATCCTGACTTCGTGCTAAATGCGCTGATGGAACAGGATGTAATGAAGGTCCAGGCAATCCGGGAAATTGACAGCAGGGGGCGGCATACGACAACACACCGTCAGTTGTTCATGCTCCCCTCCGGTAAGATGGTTATTGATACGCCTGGCATGCGTGAGCTTGGGCTTTTTGAGGCCGGTGAAGGTATACATGCAAGCTTTGGTGATGTGGAGGAATGGTTTGGAACATGCCGTTTTGCCGACTGCCGTCATCAGGCTGAGCCAGGCTGTGCCGTTCTCGCCGCACTGAAAGACGGTTCGTTGCCGCGTGAACGCTGGGAGCATTATCTTACACAGCAGCAAGAGCACAAATATGTCCAGGACAGGACGGGTTACCTCATCAGCAAACGGGCCCGTGACAAAATGACTGCCATGCAAGGCAAACAAACTAGGAAAAATGGGGGATGGAAAAAATGAAGATTACTAACGAAACATTAACATATGTCTTAAGCCAGCAGTTCAAGAAGGAGATTATCTCAGCAGACTTCACTACTAAGTCTCTGCATGGCGGAACGGTAGGGAATGTAAATTTGGTAACAGGAACCGCCGAAACCTCTGAAGGAGAGAAACTGCCGTAC
Source organism: Paenibacillus camerounensis (assembly GCF_000723885.1). Classification (GTDB taxonomy): domain Bacteria; phylum Bacillota; class Bacilli; order Paenibacillales; family Paenibacillaceae; genus Paenibacillus_AQ; species Paenibacillus_AQ camerounensis. The sequence continues at coordinate 120,903 of NZ_CCDG010000024.1, read as the reverse complement.
CGTGTTGTGCTGAAAATCCAGAAAAAATGGGAGCGCTTCGGTGATCCGGGTTCATGGCGCCGGGAGTATGATCTCTATTCATCTGATTTGGGAGTGACTTTTTCGGATACCTTTCGCTGGCCGACTTGTTATTACGCGGAAATGAATGCCGAGCAGGATGAATTTCAGCTGTGGCTGGAATATATCGATGGAGTATCCGGTTTAGACTTAACTGGTGATATGTATGAGCAGGCCGCACTGGAGTTAGGGCGTTATCAGGGGAAGCTGTATGCGGAGCAACCTGCTGTGCTGGAGAGTCTGACCAACCTTAGCCGGGCAGATCTTATGAAGAACACGTACCTGCATTACCGGTCTTGGCCGGTCGTCTACGACTATATCCGTTCGGAGAATTGTGAATTTCCGCAGCACGTGCGGCAAATGCTTATTGACCTTGACGGGCACGCAGAGGCGATATTCGCCCGTATTGAACAACTGCCTCTTGTGCTGTGCCACCGGGATTTCTGGGTAACCAATATCATCAACAGAGGCGGGACAATCGCGCTTATCGACTGGGATACCTCGGGATGGGGTTATCTGGGCGAAGACATCGCCAGCCTGCTTGCCGACGAAGTGGATCTTGATTACATGATCGAATATTACCAGCGATGCATACCTGCGTATTATAGAGGTTTTGCAGAGTATGCGGATGCTCCCCGAGTGGAAGATCATTGCGTCTGCGAGCTGATCCTGATCATATTCGGGTACAGGCTTGTGGAAGGGTATCTGCATGCAAAGGACGAGGACGGGAAGGCGCTAAATCTCCAGACGCTTCAAAAAATCTATGAAATGAAGAACACTCCTGTTCTGAGCTGATTTTAATCTCTAAAAAAAAGAACTCCGTATACCCGCTTATGCAGTGGGTTTCGGAGTTTCTTTTCCTAACTAAATATTGTAATTGCCGAAAACGCGAACTAACTTTTGATTTAATTCATGATATTCTTTTATAAGACCGGCTTCATTGTTAGAATATTTACTTTGTACGTGGAATCTGCTGCTTCACAGTAAGGGCTATACAAATGTCCCTCAATTCTTTCTCCAGGTCATGCACCATAGATCCCTCCATGTTCTAATGAACTCACAGCTGCCCCTGGGGTGCTTTTTCCGGCTGATTAGATGAATTGAGCAGCACTACACCGCCGATAATAGCCGCGATTCCGAGGAAAGATACAAAGGTGAATGGATCGCCCCACACCACCACACCGAGCAAAGCTGTAATGGCCGTCCCGACGCCTGACCAGACTGCATACGCGAAGCTGAGCGGAATAACCCGCAGACTCATGGATAAGCAGAAAAAAGATAACCCCATCCCCACAACGACCCCGAGACCCGGCAGCAGATTCGTGAACCCGTCCGATAGCTTAAGCATCGTTGTCCCGAATATTTCAAAGCAGATGGCCATAGCCAGGTACATGTAACTTTTCAATTCAATCCCCATCCTCTTCTTTGCCCGTAGAATCAATCAATGCGCTCCGCCTGTAGCAAGCTTCAGTGTAATGACACCGCCGATGATCAGCAGCAGTCCCAATATTTTTTTTCGGTTAAGCCTTTCTTTATAAAAGAAGACTCCGACCATCGCCGTTAAAGCCGTCCCTGCCCCGGACCAGATCGCATAAGCCGTTCCGAGTGAAATCGACTGCAGCGCCAGCGACAGAAAATAAAACGCAGAGCCGAGTCCAATTACCACCCCAAGAGATGGATATAGCCGTCTGAAGCCGTTGGATAATTTGAGCAGCGAGCTGCCGCAGACCTCTGACACAATGGCAAAAGCCAATAACACAAAGGGGTTCACAATTCTTTTCCTCCTACACCGTCATTTTGAGCAGTTCCTGTATGACCTGTTCACGCAGCTCTGAATCCAGCTTCCCTAAGCTGAACATTTCAGAGAACCACAGGCCGTCGGCAGCCAGCCGTACTATGGTTGAACGCACAGGGTCGATCCCGTCGTTTTCAATGTCTTTTTGCCATAATGCATATTGCTCCTGCAGCTTCTCCAGCAGTTCCGGTTTGCTGAATAACGCCGCAGTCAGCGCCGTGCTGATCCCGTTCCCGTCCTTGATATCACAGGCCACAGATTCCGTGTATGCCCGGCTCCATTTCCCTTGATTAACAGCGGAAACCGCTGCCCGCTCCTGGACATCGGTTACGAATTCGTCCGTCAGCTCCTCCACCAGCCCCTGAATCAAAGCATTCTTATTAGGAAAATGATGCAGCAGCCCTCCCTTACTGACGCCGGCCTCCCTGGCAACCGCCTCAAGGGTTAGCTTCTCTACCCCCTGGCTTCTGATGATTAAGGATGCGGCCGTCAAAATAACCCCTCGCCTGGAATTAACGTTCATATCATTCACCTCTGTATTTACTATACCGTCTGGACGGTTTTAATGTCAAAGTATAATTGTATGACCTTGTTGTGACAATAAATGAGCGCAGAAGAAAATAATGCTCCCGAGTTTTAATCGACATATACAAAAAGACTGCACACAGCAAAATATCACTGTATACAGTCTTTATCGCATAATAAAGCTTTACACCGCCGCAAACTGGCTGTTATACAGCTTCGCATAATGCCCGCCGCTGGCCAGCAGCCCCTCATGTGTGCCGCTCTCGACAATGTCCCCGTCCTTCATATAGAGGATAATATCCGACTCGCGGATGGTTGACAGCCTATGGGCGATAACAAAACTGGTCCGGCCTGAGATCATCCGCAGAAAAGCCTTCTGGATCCGGATTTCGGTCAGCGTATCAATGCTGCTGGTTGCCTCATCAAGGATCAGCATCGGCGGATCAGCCAGCATGACGCGGGCGATCGTCAGCAGCTGCTTCTGGCCCTGGGACAGATTGTCACCGGAGCCGCTGATTTTGGTCGCATAGCCCTCTGGCAGCCGCTTGATGAAGCTGTGGGCGCTCGCCGCCTTGGCAGCGGCAATAACCTCTTCATCACTCGCCTCCGGCTTGCCGTAGGCGATATTATCGCGGATCGAGCCTCCGAACAGCCATGTATCCTGGAGCACCATTCCGAAGTTCTGCCGCAGGCTGTCGCGGGTGATCTGATTGATATCCGTACCGTCGATCCGAATGCTGCCGCTGTCCACATCGTAGAAGCGCATCAGCAGGTTGACGAGCGTCGTCTTTCCTGCTCCTGTCTGGCCGACAATGGCTACACGGGTACCCGGCTTGACTTCCAGGCTGAAATTACGGATTAGCGGCCGCTCCGGCGTGTACGCAAAGCTTACTTTGTCAAAAATAATTGTCCCTTTGCTTACCCCCAGCACATGAGCGTCAGGGGCATCTGGTATCTCCGGCACCATATCGAGAATCTTGAAGATCCGCTGTGCCGAGGCTGTTGCAGACTGCAGCTGGGTGATAACACCGGTAATTTCATTAAACGGCTTCGCGAACAGATTGGAGTAGATCAGAAAGCTGGACAGGTCCCCGACAGAGAGATGTCCGCCTATTACCAGCACACTGCCGATCATCGCAATGACTGAGAACGTAATATTGTTGACCAGCCGGGTTGTCGGATTGGCGAGAGAGCCGTAAAACTGTGATTTGACGCCAGTCTGATACAGCTCATTGTTGCGTTCAGAGAAGCGTGCAAAGGAACGGTCCTCATAATGGTAGGCCTGCACAACCTTTTGCCCGCCGACAATCTCCTCCACATAGCCGTTCAGTCCGCCAAGAATCTTGGCCTGCTCACGGAACAGCTTCTGGGAGCGGGTGGTAATAAATCTCGCGACATAGTAGGTCACCGGCGCAGACAACAGCACCACCACGGTCATAACAGGACTGATATAGAGCATGAAGCCGATTGCACCTGCAATGGTGACAATGCCCGTCAGCAGCGTCGAGAAGCCCTGCAGCAGCCCGTCAGATACGGCATCCATATCGTTGACAAACCGGCTGATGCTGTCACCCTGCGGGTGATTGTCATGGAATTTGAGCGGCAGGGTGTCCAGCTTATCGAATAAGTCACTGCGCAGATCATAGACCGTTCTATAGGCGATTTTGTTGGTGTAATAGGTCAGGAGCCAGCCGAAAAAACTGCCTGTAACATAAACGGCGCCAAGAATCAGCAGCAGCCGGAGAATTTCTGGAAAATCAACATTGTCCGGCCCGATCATCCGGTCGATGGCCTGCCCGATCAGGAGCGGCCCGATCAGACTGGCAGCTACGCTCAGAATGGCACAGATTACAGCACCGATAGAGATGGCGCGGTATTGCCGGGTATAATTCAGCAGTCTTTTCCACGTGTTGTTAGTATTCATTGCGCCACCTCCTGGCTGGACAGCTGTGATTCACAAATCTCACGGTAGACCGCGCAGGATACAAGCAGCTCCTCATGAGTGCCGGTTCCGGCAATACGTCCCTCATCAAAGACAATGATCTGGTCCGCATGCTGTACCGTGCTCACCCGCTGAGATACCAGCAGCACGGTCATCTCCCGCCCGTATTCCTTAAGCGCCTTGCGCAGCGCCGCATCTGTTGCAAAATCCAGCGCGCTCGAGGAATCATCCAGAATCATAATAGGAGGACGGCCGACCACGGCGCGTGCAATGGTCAGACGCTGCTTCTGTCCGCCTGACAGATTCAGGCCGCCCCGGGCTACCGGTGTTTCCAGTCCTTCCGGAAGCTTGCTGATGAACTCCTCCGCCTGAGCCACCGCTGCAGCCTGCATAAGCTCGTCACGGGTAGCCTCCTGCTTGCCCCAGCGGATGTTATCGGCGATGGTTCCGGTGAACAGCAGCGCTTTTTGCGGTACGATGCCTATCAGGCTCCGCAGCTGCTCCAGCGGGTAATCCTTCACATTCACGCCTCTAATCCTGATATCCCCTTGAACGGTATCATAAAAACGCGGAATCAGATTAACAAACGTCGACTTGCCGGAGCCGGTACTGCCGATCAGTCCGATTGTCTGGCCTTGGTTTATCTTTACCGTGATGTCCTCCAGTGCAAGCTCGCCGGTACGGTTATAACCGAAGGAGACATGCTCGAAGGAGATAAGCGGAACGTCAGAGGCTGCTGCCGCAGTAACCGCAGTATTCCCCTCATCCGGAACCGATGTTGCTGCGGCCAGTACTTCATTGACCCGGTTAGCAGAGGAGGAGGCCTTAGTGAACAGGATCACCAGGTTCGATACAACAATCAGGGCCAGCAGAATCTGGGTCACGTAGTTGATAAAAGCGATAATCTCCCCCTGTGAGAGGCGTCCGGCGTCGATGTGCCAGCCGCCTGCCCAGAGAATGGCGATAATTGCCGCGTTGACGACTAGTGTCGTCATCGGCCCGAGCCAGGCGGCGATGCGTCCGACCCGGATCGCTGTCGCAGTCAGGTCGTCTGATGCCGCAGCAAAACGCTGCTTCTCGCGGCGCGACTTCGCAAAAGCACGGATAACGCGGATACCGGACAGATTCTCGCTCAGCACCAGCGCCAGGTGATCCAGCTTCTGCTGGTATTTGCGGTACAGCGGGCTGCTCCGGGTGATAATAAAGTACAGGATTACCCCGAATACCGGTGTTGCAGCCAGCAAAATGAGCGATAGCTGGAAGTCAAGAATCATTGACATGATGATGGCCCCGATGCAGATGAACGGCGCACGGACAACCAGCCGGATCAGCATCGCTACCGCAAGCTGCAGCTGGTTCACATCATTGGTGATCCGGTTGATCAGGGATGGCGTTCCCAGCTTATCCAGCTCTGCATAGGAGAGCGAAGAGACATGCTTGAACATCTTGTTGCGCAGCGATGTGCCGAAGCCCTGCGAAGCACGGGCAGCATAATACTGGCAGACCATCGAGCAGCCGAAGCCAAGCAAGGTCATAAGGAGCATCAGCCCGCCCATCCGGTACACATAGGCGCTATCCTGGTTGCCGATGCCGTTATTGACAATCAGCGCAACGATGGTCGGCAGCAGCAGCTCCAGAATGGCTTCCAGCAGCTTGAAGATCGGTCCGAGGATAACCTCTTTTTTGTACGGTTTCAGAAAAACAGCAATTTTAAACATAAATTCTCACCAGCCTATACAGTATGTATCTCTATGCAATTCCTAAAAGACCCGTTATGATTATGTCATATCCGCTACCATATTAATAATATTGGTTTCATATCTCTGCGATATGACAATCATATGTCAGCATAATAATACGGAGGTTAGTTATGGATATCCGCCAACTTAAATATTTCCTGGCGATCGCCGAGGAAGGCCAGATTACTTCAGCTGCCAGGCGGCTGCAGATGGCCCAGCCGCCGCTCAGCCAGCAGCTCAAGCTGCTGGAGGAAGAACTGGGAGTCAAGCTCGTAGAGCGCGGTCCGCGCAGCGTACAGCTTACCGAAGCCGGAATGATCCTGCGGGTCCGCGCACAGCAGATTCTGGAGCTGGCAGATTCCACCACCCGCGAGCTGAAGGATTACGTGAAGGGTGTATCCGGCACACTCTCCATCGGTACCGTCTCCTCTTCTGCCGCCACGCTGCTTCAGGAGCGGCTGCTGGAGTTCCACCAGCTATATTCCGGCGTGAAGTTTGAGATCCACGAAGGCAATACGTATCGTATTCTTGATCTGCTGAGTAAAGGCATCGTTGAGGTAGGCATCGTCCGCACCCCGTTCAGCAGTGCAGGGCTGGAGTGTATCTATACAGCATCAGAACCTATGATTGCCGTGATGTCGCCTGATTATGACTGGACCGGCGGAAGATCGTCCATTGATACCGGTGAGCTGCAGGAACAGCCGCTCATTATCTACCGCAGGTTTGAACAGCTGATCCGTGAGACCTGCCTGGAGCATGGCTTTGATCCGCAGTTTTTCTGCATGAATGACGATGCCCGTACGACCCTGCTATGGGCTAACGCCGGTCTAGGCGTCGGCATTATCCCAAGATCGGCTTATAAACTTGCCGACAACAGTAACCTTGTCCACAAGGAGATTATTAGCGATTCTCTTAATACCCGGGTTGCCGCGGTCTGGATGAAGGACAAATATCTATCCGCCCTGGCTGTGAAGTTTATTGAGAACTTCCGGGAGGGGTAACCCAGGGGCAAGAACTCGTGTCTGAAAACTCTTCATTGAGTCAATCTGAAAATGGCAGCCACGTATACAAAAGCCAGGAATGACAGTAAATCGATCCGCTGGAACGGAATCGTAGACTTGACCATTCGTTAGAAAGATTCACTTCGTGTCCTGAGATTTTTTTTTAGCACCGCCACTATTATTTCATAGCAAGGAGGCTATTTATTTGATTCAACAAATTATTGATGCACTAGATGAATTAACAGAAGGTGAGGGGTATTTCTCTATTGATCAAGCTGTACGGGTAGACAACGACTTGCACCTCACCCTAACCATGTACAAGGAGGTTTACGGAAGAACTGTAGGAAAGCATGCCTCCTGGAGCATTATTTGCGAGGATGTACGTGAAAACAACCTTGGCATCAGCAGCTCATTTCTTTATTTGCGTATTTTGAGAGATCATCCGGTTTTATTTAAATACAACAAGCCCTACTTTCGGATTTTAGGTCCAGAAAAGATGGCGGAAAACGAAAAAATTTATGGTCAGCTTTTTGAAGAACTTTCTAATTTTCTAGAAAAATATAATGCTGTTAATAGAATTTATGATTTCCTGTCATTTCAGCCAGGTTTCTCTCAAGGCCTTATTTCACTTACCTCTGGGCCTCAGGAAATTGCAGATATTTACCGCAAGGTGCTGGAAAAGGAGTCCATGCAGGTTACGCTCCAGTCCTATCCGTTTATCCACTCCGATACAGGAACGGAACAAATCCTGCTATTCGTTAATGTAGAACATTCCTTTTATGTTGTCGCTGAACATTTTCATATTACAAGAATGGATTAGCCTGCCTTTGAATTCAATTATATGAATAGGCGAACATTATGATTAAGACAATTTATCACCAGAAAATTTAAAACCCGCTCCCGGCAGCGCCGGAAGCGGGTTTTGTCTTTTACAGCCAATCTACAGCAGCATACAGCTGCCGCTTCAGTATTACACCATAATTTTGCAGATATCGTTGGTGAACTGCACCGGATCATTAACCTGCAGGCCTTCGATCAGCAGCGCCTGGTTGTACAGCAGGTTCGTGTACAGGCCCAGCTTCTCCTTGTCACCGTCAGCCGCAGCCTTGAGCGATTTGAAGACGTCATGGTTGACGTTAATTTCAAGTACCTTGTCCGCCTGCACCTCTTGACCGTTAGGCATCGCTTTGAGGATCTTCTCCATCTCGATGGTCAGCTCACCTTCAGTGGACAGGCAGACCGGATGGGACTTCAGCCGCTTGGAGGCTTTGACTGCCTTTACTTTACCGGACAGGATACCCTGCATTGCTTCGAACAGGTCCTTATTCTCGTTCTGCTCCTCTTCCGACGGCTTGTCCGCAGCATCCTCTTCGATGCCGAGATCGCCGCTGGAGACGTTTCTGAATTCTTTTTCCTTATAGGACATGATCATCTTGATCGCGAATTCATCGATATCGTCAGTGAAGTAGAGGATTTCATAGCCCTTGTCGAGCACGATTTCGGTCTGCGGCAGCTTCTCGATCCGTTCCACAGACTCACCGGAAGCATAGTAGATATACTTCTGGTCTTCCGGCATTCTTTCCACATATTCAGCCAGCGTAACCTGTTTCTTCTCCTTGGAGGAGTAGAACATCAGCAGGTCCTGCAGGGTTTCTTTTTCCATACCATAGTCATTGTACACACCGAACTTCAGCTGTCTGCCAAAAGACTGGTAGAACGTTTCGTATTTCTCTCTCTCGTCCTTCAGCAGGCTGAGGAGCTGGCTCTTGATCTTATTCTTGATATTCTTCGCAATCAGCGTCAGCTGGCGGTCATGCTGCAGCAGCTCGCGGGAGATGTTCAGCGACAGGTCCTCGGAATCCACCATCCCTTTGACAAAGCTGAAGTAGTCCGGCATCAGGTCCGCACATTTGTTCATGATCAGCACGCCGTTGGAGTAGAGCTCCAGGCCCTTTTCGTACTCCTTAGTGTAGTAGTCAAAAGGTGTGTTCTCCGGAATGAACAGAATTGCATTGTATACTACCGCACCGTCAGCGCTGATGTGGATGTGCTTAAGCGGCTTGTCGAAGCCGTAGCGCTTCTCGTTGTAGAAGTTGGTGTAGTCCTCTTCAGTCAGCTCGCTTTTGTTCTTGCGCCAGATCGGCACCATGCTGTTAACGGTTTGCTCTTCCTTTGTTTCTTCGAACTCGCCTTCGCTGCCTTCCTTCGGCTTGCTGCCGGTGATGTCCATCTTGATCGGGAAGCGGATGAAGTCGGAATACTTCTTGATAATCGCTTTCAGGCGGTACTCTTCCAGGAACTCGTCGTAGTTGTCCTCTTCGGTGTTGGCTTTGATAGTAAGGGTAATCTCAGTACCCACACTGTCTTTGTCCGCTCTCTCGATGGTATAACCGTCTGCCCCCTGGGATTCCCACTTGTACGCCTGCTCGCTGCCCAGCGCCTTACTGATGACCGTAACATCCTCTGCCACCATAAAAGCGGAATAGAAGCCGACCCCGAACTGTCCGATAATGTTATGGCCGTCCTTGGCCTCGTTATCCTTCTTGAACGCAAAAGAGCCGCTGTTCGCGATAATCCCCAGATTGTTCTCCAGCTCTTCCTGTGTCATCCCGATTCCTGTATCGGAGATGGTCAGCGTGCGGCTGTCCTTATCGGCGGTTACTTTGATGTAGTAATCCTCTTTATTGAACACCAGGCTGTCGTCGGCCAGTGCTTTGTAATAGATTTTGTCGATGGCATCACTTGCGTTGGAGATCAGCTCCCGCAGGAAGATTTCCCGCTGTGTATAGATGGAGTTAATCATCATTTCCAGTAGTCGTTTGGATTCGGCTTTGAACTCTTTTTTAGACATGAATATAGAATCTCCTCTCAAAAATAGCCTGCTGATTGCTTCCGGATGATTAGCACTCCATAGGCCTGAGTGCTAACACTTCCTTTTATATACCATATTGTCGTTTTTGATGTCAATATCTTGCTGCATATCGGTGCTAAAAAAGCTTCTTTATATATGTAACGATCCGCCATGATAGCAGTAATAATGCTTCGCCTTAAGGCTCTTCAGCAGCTCCAAAGAACGCTCCGCCTGCGGCAGGTCGAGACAGTACTGAGGATTCGCTACCAGCAGCTCTGTACCATTGTCCTCTAGGTAGGCTGCATCCCCGATAATTACGCTGTCCAGCTCCGGGAGGTGCAGGGAAATATGGCCTGACGTGTGTCCGGGTGTTGCTATTACCTTGCAAGCCCCGTCAAACAGCCATTCCCCCTCCTTGACCGTCCGATCGACCGCAATATGCTTAAGGCTTGTCAGCAGGTCAACGAATGACTGGCCGAAGGCCTTCTGCTCTTCAGGCATTTGCTCAAGCAGCTCCTCTGCCTGCACCAGCCGTTCGGATTTCACCTCGCCGCTGATATAGGCCGCTTCCCGTTCGCTGGAGATCACCGTCACCCAAGGGTATTTCCCCTTAAAATCATGCAATGCCCCGATGTGATCGTCGTCATAGTGGGTGATCACGATATGCTTGAGCTGCCTCAGGTCATAGCCTTTGTGCTCTATTGCGTTCTCAATCAGGGGCAGGAACCCGGGATAGCCAGTGTCAACCAGAGCCAGCTCATGATTCGTAAGCACAATTAAGCTCGGGTAAATAAAATACGGCTGTCCCTCATACATAAATTCAACCGGAAGCTCGATAATGTTCATTGTGACCTCCAAGCGTTATCGTTTTATAATTTCATTTTGAGCCCGGTGTGAGTCGCTTTAAAGCCCAGCCGCTCATAAAAGCGCAAAGCATCACCGCGTGCAGTATCCGTCGTCAGCTGAATTAAGTGAGACAGTCCCGCTCTTTAGCACGCTCAACCGCCCGCAGAACCAGCCTGCTTCCGATTCCTTTTCCCCTTACTGAAGCTACTGTCCGAACCCCTTCGATTGATGCTCTCCAGCTGCCCTGATGGGTCAAATGAGGTGTAAAAGTAAGCTGCAGAACACCTACCGGCTGGTCATCAAGACAGGCCACAATCAATTCATTGTTCGGGTCAGTGTCAATCGCATGAAAGGCTCTAAAATAGCTCTCCGGAAGAGGAGTTTCGTAACGTTCTCTAGTTCTGCCTAATTCATCGTCTGCAAGCATCTGAACCATTGCACTTAGATCATCTAATGTGGCAATCCTGAAATGAACCATATTACCTCCTACAAGTGTAAAAGCCTGCTGCAGCTTCGTAGTAGGCTCTCATATCATTATTATACCGCGGCTTTTTTGGCTTCGGCATCGGCAAGCAGCATTTGAATCAGCGACTGCAGCGGCAGCGACTTCCATTTTTTCGGATGGATCAGCAGCTGCAGGTCAAAGTGAATCTCCGGATGGGCAAAAGGAAGCTCGGCCAGATTCCCCCGCTCGATCTCCTCCTCAGCCACTATTCTCGGCAGCAGGGCAATGCCCAGGCCGTTGCGTACACAGCGCTTAATCGCCTCCAGATTGGACAGCTCAAAGCCGATGCGGAACACAATACCGTGCTCGCGGAGCAGATTCTCGAACATGCTGCGGTAGATACAGCTTTCTTCCGAGACTATCAGCTCACAGTTATTCAAATCCTGCAGCGATACCTCGGCGAGCTTCGCCAGCGGATGACTGGAGGGAGCGACCAGCACCAGCGGCTCATCCCGGATAATCGTCCGCTCCAGCATGGAATCGGTTGTACAGCGGTCCAGCATCAGTCCGATGTCCACCTCGCCGTCCCTGATTTTGGATACGAGATTCGCCTCCTGCTCGGTCTGCAGATGAATGTTCAAGCCGGGAAAGGTCGTCCGCAGCTGCTGCAGAAACGGCGGCAGATAGAACGCAGCCAGCGAATCGATCGTCCCGATAGTCAGCGTACCGCCGATCTGCTGGGCAATCGTCTCCTTAGAACGGTCATACAGATCAAGAATCTCAACAAACAGCTTCAGCAGCTCTTCGCCCGGCGGAGTCAGGCGCAAAATGCGGCCGTGGCGCTCCATCAGGGTTACTCCGTATTCTTTTTCGATCTTTTGAATCTGCGTTGTTACGCTCGACTGGGCATATCCCAGCTCCTCTGCCGCCCGGGTGAAACTCTGCCGCTTCGCCACCTCGCGAAAAGTTCTCATATAGGTTAAATCCATTTCATCACCCTAACATCAATATTATTGATGACCCATATCATTTATTATAGCTAACGCCGATGAATAATTCCATGCTACAGTAGAATAAACGGTTATACAAATTTGGAGGACGATATTCATGTTAACAGAAGAGCAGATTTATGGAATCTATGTTCCCGTGGTAACACCGTTCGATGCAGCCGGCGAGATTGATCTGGCTTCGTATCAGCGGTATGTGCAGAACATCATCAAGAACAAAATTCATGGTCTGGTCGTAAATGGAACCACTGGAGAATCGCCGACAGTCAGTATACAAGAATTAGAACTGCTAATTGATGCCTCTAAACAGCTGTTGCAGGGCAGCGATATTCCGCTCGTCATCGGTACAGGCACCAACGACACGATGTCTACAGTCAAACGTACGGAGCTAGCTGCAAATGCCGGAGCTGATGCCGCACTCGTAGTTGTCCCCTATTACAGCCGTCCTTCACAGCAGGGCATTATCGAGCACTTCCGCAAAGCTGCCGAGGTCGGGATTCCGGTCATGGCCTACGATATCCCGGGCCGCGCCGGAGTCGGCATGACTCTAGATACTGCGCGCACCATTCTGGAAATGAACAACGTTGTCGGCCTCAAGGACTGCTCCGGCTCGCAGCTGCTCGTCTCAGAGCTGTCGCGTCACGGCTCGAAGCCGATCCTGTGCGGCGATGACCTCTCCTTCTTCGACATGCTGGGCTGCGGCGCCGCCGGTGGCATGCTTGCCTCCGCCAATGTGCACACCGCAAGATTCCTTGGCATTTACGAACAGTATAGAGCCGGCCAGGTTGAGGCTGCCAGAGCCGATTACGACCGGCTGGTACCGCTGATGAAGCTGCTGTTCAAGGAATCCAATCCCGCACCGATTAAATGGCTGCTCAGCGCCACAGGCGAGATCTCCTCAGACACTCTGCGCCTGCCAATGACTTCGATCAGCGAAGCGCTGCGCGAGGAGCTTGGTGCCCATCTCGCCGGCTAGTCCTTCGCCTGGACTATAACGGCTGGACGCTATAGACGCAAAACCCCGTATTGTACTCTCAGCTGAGTGTGCAATACGGGGTTTTGTGTTTGTGTTTTGGTATTTGCAACGCCGATTACTTACGTCCGCTGCAATCCAGCTGGCTTTCGGACGGCTCTGGTGCCTACGCTTGGCGCGTAGATGCTACCGTGTTTCCTCTTAATCGCAGCTTTAACTTACTGTTATTTTTAACTTACTTGTAGCTTTAACTTACTAACTCCATTGCAGCTTTAACTTACTAATCTACTCATAGCTACCCTTACTCGCAGATTTAACGAGCAACAGGGTTTCCCCTCTGCTGAGTCTTATTTCCATTACCCCAGACGGCTTAACTGCACTCTGTACAACTAAAACGCCAGTTTTCCGTCCAACTATCCGTTTAGCTGTATTCCATACAACTAAAACGCCTAAAAGTAGCTGTTTTGAGCAATTTGGCGTTTTATAGTTGTACAAAATACACTTATCTCGCGTCTGCTGCCCATTTTGCTGTGTTTAGTTGTACGAAATACAGTTATCTTGATCAGTCTGCTACAAAAAGTTACTCCAAAGAAGAGTAAATACCGATTGAGCCAAGTGAGTTTGACATCTGAGCGGACAGCAAGCAGTAACCGGGAAGAAAATCTTCGCGTATGAAAACTCCGCCCGGATTCTCCCTCCCAAGTCGCTGCTATTATGAACGTTGTTCCGTCCAGCCCCTGTTAACACTCACACTGTGCCTGAACTAATTTCTTCCGCTTCCGCCAGCCCGGCTTCCTGCCGATCTGTCTGCCCCAGCTGTTCGTGCTCCGCCAGTCTGTCCTCTGCCTGCTCCTGCAGTCCGCGCTCCGCCAGTCTGCTCTCTGCCCGCTCCAGCAGCGCGTGCTCCGCCGCCTTGTCCTCTGCCTGCTCCTGGTGTCCGTGCTCCGCCAGCGTGCTCTCTGCCTGCTCCAGCAGCGCGTGCTCCGCCGGCACTACCATTGCCGCTTGCGTTAGACTCTCCATGCTGTCTGCCACCTGCAGCACCACTCTTGCCGGCACCTTGTCCACTGCGCGGGCGGCTGCCCTGCGTGAACCATTCTTCCTTCGGCTTACGAGCAGGGTTGGTTTTTGACTTCGGCTTTGCAGGTGCAGCAGCCTTTGCTGATCCCACACCCTTACTCGCTTTAGCAACCTCTGCTGCCAGCGCCGGATTCACCTTTATCATCGGATAAGGATGATTTTTCACTTCCGGAATGGTTTTGCCGATCAGCTTCTGAATATCCTTCAGGTAAGGCAGCTCCTCCGCTTCGCACAGGGAAATGGCAATACCGCTCATGCCGGCACGGCCGGTACGTCCGATCCGGTGCACATACGTCTCGGGAATGTTCGGCAGATTAAAGTTGATTACGTGCGACAGCTCATCAATATCAATTCCCCGGGCAGCGATATCAGTAGCCACCAGCACACGGGTTACCCCGCTTTTGAAATTGCGCAGCGCATTCTGCCGTTCATTCTGCGACTTGTTGCCGTGAATTGCCTGTGCGGTGATATTCACCTTGGCCAAATCACGCGCGACCCGGTCCGCTCCGCGTTTTGTACGGGTAAAGACAAGCGCAGACACTATGGATTTATCCTCCAGCAGCCGGTTCAGCAGCTTTTGCTTAAAGCCGTTTTCCAGCAGATAGACAGATTGCTCAATCCGGTCAACCGTTGAAGAAACCGGGGTGATTTCAATTTTTACCGGATTCACGAGCAGCGTCTTGATCAGCTGTGAAATCTCCTGCGGCATTGTCGCAGAGAAGAACAGCGTCTGCTTCTTGGCCGGCATCTTGGCGATGATCCGTTTTACATCATGGATAAAGCCCATATCGAGCATCCGGTCAGCTTCATCCAGCACCAGCACCTGCACATGCTGCAGATCGGCATGCTTCTGGGAGATCAGGTCAATCAGACGGCCTGGAGTCGCAATCAGGATATCCGCACCCAGCGCCAGCGCACGTTCCTGTGATCTTTGTGAGACACCGCCGACAACTGCTGTAGAACGGATACCGGTAAACTTGCTGTAGACCTGAATGTTTTCATAAATCTGCAGCGCCAGCTCACGGGTAGGAGTGAGAATCAGGGAACGAATTGGGCGTTTTCCGCTCCGGTTAACCGTCTGCTTGCTAAGCAGCTGAATAATAGGCAGGGAAAAAGCTGCCGTCTTCCCCGTTCCCGTCTGTGCACAGCCCAGCACGTCTCTTCCGGTCAATGCTGCGGGAATAGCTTCTTTTTGAATCGGTGTAGGTGATGTATAGTTAGCAAGGTCCAGCGCCTTCAGAATTGCGGGGCTCAGACCCAAGTCATTAAAAGTCATAATTGTCTCCTTATATCAAACACATATTGTCAGATTACCCGGACTTGCGGGATTATGCTTATCCATACGATTCCACATGCGCAAAGCTAAGTCATAACACATAATGATACCATACTTCGACATATAAAATAACCCTGTAATCTCAGCCCCTGCGATAACGCCGATTCAGTCCCATTGCCGCCTGCTGCTTCACCCTTCAAAAACAGCAAAAAGAGCGGAGGAATATTCCCCCGCCCTTCTAAGCTATAAAGATAAGACTAATCTACGATTTCAGCTGTGTCACCGTTGTTGGCACCTGCAGCATTCGCTTCGTCGGTGTCGATGTGCATATCAAGCTTAAAGCTGTCGGATACGCGCGCAAGCACGTTCTCCAGCACCAGGCCGCGCTCACCGCCAAGGCGTACCTTGAGCAATTGCTTATCAGCGATGCCCCAAGCTTCAGCTTCGGATGTGTGGAAGTGAATGTGACGGGCTGCAATAATTACGCCAGTCTCCAGTTCAACTTCACCAGCTGGTCCTTTAAGGGTAATACCTGGTGTTCCATCGATATGTCCTGACTCACGGACAGGGGCTTTTACGCCGAGGCTGAAAGAGTCAGTGCGGGAAATTTCCAGCTGGGATGCCGGACGTGCAGGTCCGAGAATTCTTACCTTGTCGAACTTGCCTTTGCTGCCGATTACGGCTACTTGCTCGTTTGCTGCGAATTGTCCTGGTTGGGAGAGCGGTTTGAACTCAGTCAATTGGTAACCTGCGCCAAACAATGCCTCCACGTGCTCCTGCGTTAGGTGAATATGTCGGGCCGACACACCTACGGGTACAGTCTTGCTCATTTGTAAGTCACTCCTTGTATTTTCTCTAGTATCTGTACAAGCCACTGAACATTATACATCTTCTTACCCATAAATAAAAAGGTTCCGCTCACATTCAGCATCCCTTTTTCGACATTTCTCCGACAATTTACTGTATTTCCACCGTCTCAGTCACGTTTTCGCCATTTTATATTTTTCACCGGATTATCATTCAAGGATTAGGCCGGGAAGGCAGATGAGAGCTCAAGAAGCTCATAGCATTGCCATACAGCCAGCCCCTCACCTGATTCTCAGGATAATGCTTCAGCAGCAGCTCAGCGAATGCCGTATATTTTCCCGGATGCTCCAGCCCCTCAACCCAGGCATCTATGCCGTCAAAATCCGAGCCGAACATCAGCTGCCGTGATCCGCCAAGCGCGCAGATATGATCAATATGCTTCAGTACATCCGCAGCTTTTACGCCACCTCCATCACGCACAAACCAAGGGACAAAGGTCAGCCCGATCCGTCCATCCATGGCAATCAGCGCTTTGATCTGCTCATCACTTAAATTCCGGGGATGGCTGCACACAGCTGCCGCATTTGAATGAGATGCAATATAGGGACGGGTACTCCGCTCTGCCAGTTCCCAAAAACCCGCCGGAGCAAGATGTGACACATCCAGCAGCATTCCGCTGGTATTGCACCATTCAATAAGCTGCCTGCCTTTCTCCGTAAATCCGCCGTTTCGTGACTCGAGCACCCCGTCTGCCGCCCAATTGGCAACATTCCAGGTAACCCCCAAAAAACGCACACCCAGCTCAAACAGCACCTCTGCATAAAATAAATTCCCCTCCAGAGCGTCTACACCCTCTAGCGACAGCATTCCTAAAGGTGGTTCAGCAGCAGCGGGTATGACCGCTTCTTCCTTCCAGCGCAGCCATCGCATCTCCCCGCTGCCGATAATACGCTTCCGGAATAGCTCCAGCTGTCCGAGCACCCTATCAAGTCCAGGTTTCCCTCTGGCTTCTGACAAATATATCGCAAATACCTGCAGCCCTACATTCCCCGCCGCCAGCCGCTCCGCCGTCACATCCATTCTGCTGTCCTTTTTGAAATCAATTTCCGGCTCCGCCTGCAGCTTGCTGAGAGCATCACAATGAAAATCCGCAACCTTAAGCATATTTGTTGTCTTCATCTGTTCCACCGCCTTATCTGCTTAGTGTATGTACTCCAGCTCCACTAACAGCTTATGCAGTCACTCCGCCGCTTTACAACGCACAGCAAAAAACCTGTTTACTGTAAGTAAACAGGCCCATCAAAAAAGGTTAATCCATAGAATTATCTGGGTTCAACAATAAGTTTAATCGCCGTCCGGTCCTCCCCGTCAATTACAATGTCTGTAAAAGCAGGAATGCAGATCAGATCTACACCGCTTGGAGCGACAAATCCCCGGGCGATGGCAACAGCTTTGACTGCCTGGTTCAGTGCTCCGGCTCCAATAGCTTGCAGCTCGGCCGATCCACGTTCTCGAAGAACACCTGCTAATGCGCCGGCAACGGAATTCGGATTGGATTTAGCTGATACTTTTAATACATCCATAGTAAGTACCTCCCCTGGGAAAATGATGGTGTTCTTCCACTACTGTAGATGTTATTCGCGGGAGAAGAAATAATTCCTTCTTTTTGCGGACTACGCTGGAGAAAATGGTACAAAAGATACTCTTTTTCGATATAAAAAAGATCACACTTTATCCGAAAACAGCGGATTTTCCCGAATACCTTGCTTTCTAATATCCGGGTCTAGCTCATAACCCATTCATCTTCACGCAAACGAATCTTCTCCAGACGTGTCGCTTTACCTGTAGCCTCGTCAATCTCCGCGAATAACCCGTTCAACTGCCATTTACCTTCGTCTACCACAAATCTCGACGGGAGCTGGGTAGTGAATTTATAAAGGACTGCATCCTTTTCCATACCCAGAATTCCTTCTCTTGAACCAACCATGCCTGCATCAGTCAGATATGCGGTTCCGCCGGGCAGAATTACATCGTCGTTGCTCTGCACATGCGTGTGGGTTCCGACTACTATAGATGCCATGCCGTCCATAAAATAACCCATGGCAATCTTCTCCGAAGTCGCTTCGGCATGGAAATCAACGAGAATGCACTTATGGCTGCGGCGCAGCTCCTCCACAATCTCTTCTCCGATCCGGAAGGGATCATCAATTGCCGGTAAAAAGGTACGTCCCTGCAGGTTCACAATAGCCAGCTCTTTGCCGTTTCCTTTAACAACGGTATACCCTCTGCCCGGGGTTCCCGGCGGAAAGTTGGCCGGACGGATCATCCGCGGCTCATCGTCAATAAATTCAAAAATGTCCTTATTGTCCCACGTATGATTACCCAATGTAATGCCATGTACACCCCAATTAAAAAATTCATTGGCAATTGCCGAGGTAATCCCTCTGCCTGCGGCGGCATTTTCACCGTTGACGATTATAATATGCGGCTGGTATTTGCTCTTGAGCGTCGGCAGCATTTCACGTAGTGCCTTTCTGCCGGTATTGCCTACAATATCACCTATAAATAAAACTTTAATATCGTTCTCCTCCTAATTTAAAAAGAAAAAAGGCCCCGCAGGGGGGCCAATTTCCTTGCTTATTTTGCGTATTCTACAGCCCGTGTCTCGCGGATAACGGTAACCTTGATATGACCCGGATAATCCAGCTCACTCTCGATCATCTTCGTAATGTCGCGTGCCAGGCGGAAGCTTTCCGCATCATCAATCTTCTCAGGCTGCACCATTACGCGAACCTCGCGGCCCGCTTGGATGGCATAAGACTTCTCAACGCCCTCGAAGCTTTCGGAGATCTCTTCCAGCTTCTCCAGACGTTTGATGTAAGTTTCCAGTGTCTCACGGCGTGCGCCCGGACGTGCTGCCGACAATGCGTCAGCTGCTCCGACCAGCATCGCAATAACCGAAGTGGCTTCGCAATCTCCATGGTGAGAAGCGATACTGTTGATAACCACCGGATGCTCCTTGTACTTTTTCGCAAGCTCAACGCCAATTTCAACGTGCGATCCTTCCACTTCATGATCCAGCGCTTTGCCGATATCATGGAGCAGCCCGGCACGTTTTGCCAGCACGATGTCTTCCCCAAGCTCACCGGCCATAAGTCCTGTCAAATAAGCAACCTCCATAGAGTGCTTAAGTACGTTCTGACCATAGCTCGTACGGAATTTCAGACGGCCCAGAATCTTGATCAGATCCGGGTGCAGACCGTGAACGCCAACCTCAAAGGTAGCTTGTTCACCGTACTCGCGAATCCGTTCATCCACTTCCTTACGGGATTTCTCAACCATTTCCTCAATCCGTGCCGGATGGATACGTCCATCAGCAACCAGCTTCTCAAGTGCCGTACGGGCCACTTCACGGCGGATCGGATCAAAGCCCGACAGAATAACAGCTTCCGGCGTATCATCGATAATGAGATCAATACCAGTAAGAGTTTCCAGTGCCCGGATATTACGGCCTTCACGGCCGATAATCCGGCCCTTCATCTCTTCATTCGGCAAGGTTACGACAGATACCGTAGTCTCTGCAACATGATCAGCTGCACAGCGCTGAATAGCCAATGTAATGATTTCGCGGGCCTTCTTGTCCGCTTCTTCTTTGGCCTGCTGTTCAATTTCCTTAATCATCTGCGCGGTTTCATGGCGAACTTCCTGCTCTACATTGCTGAGAATGATACTTCTGGCATCATCGATGCTCAGGTTGGAGATACGCTCAAGCTCAGTAACCTGTTTCTTGTAAATAACATCAATTTGCTGCTGTGTCTCGTCAATTCGTTTCTCTTTGTTAGCCACTTGTTCTTCTTTTCGTTCAAGCGATTCCATTTTTTTATCCAGTGATTCTTCCTTTTGCAGCAAACGTCTCTCTTGCCGTTGGATTTCATTCCGGCGTTCACGAGTTTCTTTCTCAGCTTCAGTACGGATTCTGTGGACTTCATCCTTAGCTTCGAGTACTGTTTCCTTCTTCAGCGCTTCAGCCTCTTTCTTCGCGTTCTCCACGATGACGAGGGCTTCCTTCTCGGCGCTTTGAATCTTAGCTTCTGCAAGGGATTTACGAATAAAATAACCGAATCCAAAGAATAATGCAGCTACAACGAGAACGATTATGACCCAGATTGCTGTTGGCATCTGTTCACCCCCTCGTTGGTTCCTCCAAGGAACAAGCCTTGGGAATTGTGTGCAGTTGTTAAACTATCCGTTCATCACCATACAAAAAACCGGTAATACACCGATTGCCATGCTGCACATGCACACTGCCCGCCTTATCCGGCGATTACATTTCATATGAGTTGTACGCGAACCGGTTCCTAAGATTCTGCTTTTTGGGAAGGAAAAAGGATTCTTAGTTTATGCCGATTCATGTTATATTTTATTATTTATAAAAAGACATTGTCAAGAGAGTCGATAATGGCATTAAAGTCAAGAGAATGTCAAACGGATCATTCATATTCGTAAAATTCATCATCTCCGCCCTCAGCGTCCTCTTCCTCACGCAGAGTATTCAGCACCTGGCGGACCATTTCACCCGAGAAACCGCGCCGCATCAGGAATGCCCCTGTCTTCCGGCGCTTATCATTAACATCCCCGCGGATCATATTCCACTTCTTGCGCCCGGTCTGCAGAGCGCTATCCATTTCTTCTTCGGGTGAAATATTCTCCAGCGCTTCGGAGATAAGCGATTTATCGATGCCCTTTTCCCGCAGCTCCTGGCGGATCCACAGCTTGCCCTTGCGCTGATTATTAATACGCTGCTCTGCCCATTGCTTAGCATAGAGCGGATCATCGATTAAGCGCTCCTGCTGCAGGCGCTCCAGCACCTCGGCAATAATAGTCTCTCCTATTTCCTTCTCCCTTAAACGGCGGGCCATCTCCAGGGCTGTCCGCGGCTTATGCCCCAGATACTTCAGTCCTTCTAAATAACCCCGCTGGCGCTCGTCGGCAACCACAATCTCCTCCAGGTCAGCCTTCATGAACGTATTGCCCGAGATCATGCGGTATTTAATCATGACATCCTCGTGAACAGTCATGTTATAAGCACCAAAATGTATAATATAGCGGTGATCCGCTTTCTTCTGCCGCTCGACCTTCGTAATCTCAAGCAGCTCCCCTTCCGGGAACCCGGCCAGCACCTGTACGTCCTGCTCTTCCGGTTCAGGATTAAGTTGAATAACCATGGTATTGACTTCACCTCGTGTTCTATCTGTATAGAAAAGAATTTGATAAATATAACCCCTCAAAGCGGGGTCTCTCATTGATACTGATTCAAGTGCTTCACGGAACCGAAAAAATAATCATTTCTTCACTACTAAAAAAGCGCCCTGCTGCAGTCATACACAGGGCGCTCTATATTAGCGTAAAGTCTTATTCAATTTCAAGCAGCAGATTATCTTCTTCTTCTTTCTCTGCAGCAGCCTCAGCTTCCGTTGGTGCAGCAACGATGGTTGTCAGGTTGCTCGCTTCACGGATCTTATTCTCGATTACCAGAGCAATTTCCGGATGCTCCTTAAGGAATTGCTTAGCATTCTCACGTCCTTGTCCAAGACGTTCGCCTTCGTAGGAATACCAGGCTCCGCTCTTGTTAACAATATCCATTTCCGTTCCGATATCGACAAGGCTTCCTTCCTTAGAGATGCCTTCACCATACATAATATCAACATCTGCCTGTTTGAACGGAGGAGCTACCTTGTTCTTCACGACTTTGATCTTGGTACGGTTACCGACAACATCATTACCCATCTTGATGCTCTCAACACGGCGTACGTCAAGACGTACGGAGGAGTAGAACTTCAATGCACGTCCGCCCGGAGTTGTTTCGGGATTTCCGAACATAACACCGATCTTCTCACGCAGCTGGTTGATGAAGATTGCGATAGTGTTGGATTTGTTGATTGCGCCGGAGAGCTTGCGCAGAGCCTGAGACATCAGACGAGCCTGCAGACCAACGTGGGAGTCCCCCATGTCGCCTTCAATCTCAGCCTTAGGCACCAGAGCTGCTACAGAGTCAACAACAATGATATCTACCGCACCGCTGCGTACGAGCGCTTCAGCAATTTCCAGCGCCTGTTCGCCTGTGTCCGGCTGGGACAGCAGAAGCTCATCAATATTGACGCCAAGCGCGTTGGCATATTTAGGGTCGAGCGCATGCTCTGCATCGATGAAGGCGGCTTGTCCGCCAACTCTCTGTACTTCTGCAATAGCGTGCAGGGCAACCGTTGTTTTACCGGAGGATTCCGGTCCATATACTTCAATGATACGTCCTTTTGGAAGTCCGCCTATACCCAGGGCAATATCAAGTGCCAAAGAACCGCTAGGAACAACTTCCACTTTCATGTGATTGGACTCACCCAACTTCATGATCGAACCTTTACCAAATTGTTTTTCTATTTGACGAAGCGCCATATCCAGCGCAGCACGACGATCTGACAATCAGACCACTTCCTTCACTTGTTTATAGTAATATAATAGCGTGTTTTAGAGGTCTTGCCAAGCTTTTTTTCGAACATACATTCGTTTTTTTTGACTACAGGCGCATTACTCCCTTTTATTGTAAGCCTCCTCCCCTGCTTATGTACTGTACATAGTCATTGACCATCCGGAGAAGCAGACTCACATTTAGGAGAGCCCCGGCAATAGAGCCGCGTTCACAAAAAAACAAAAAACCGCAGCAAAAGGTTCACTATGCCACGGTTCTTCCGTAATACCAATTATATAACGCCCTGACAGGCTATTGCAAGGCTGATCCTTCGAGGGGAGTGTCCACCTTACGTTCCTCAAGCCTGCGCCACAGCCGGTACAACAGCGCTTTTACAGAGCGCAGCCGGATATTCTCGCGGGTACCCTTGAGATTAAGCTCAAAGACCTCTGTTGGACGTCCGCGCTCTGCCAGACCGACAAATACCAGACCGACCGGCTTACGCTCGGAATATCCCGGACCGGCAACCCCGGTAACCGATAATCCGAAGTCGCTGTCGCCCAGCATTCTGACCTGATCAGCCAGCACTTCTGCAACCTCACGGCTGACAGCTCCTACAGCATCAGGCCCCTCCAGGTAGGAAGCAGGTACATTCAGCAGCTTCTTCTTTATTTCGTTGGAGTAGCAGACAATGCCGCCTTTGAACATCGATGCGCTGCCCGGAATGTTTGTAATACTCTCCATTAATAAACCGCCGGTGCAGCTTTCTGCAGCACTGAGTGTAAGTCCGGCATCTGCCATCCAGTCCACCAGCAGCTGTTCGAGCGGCATATCAATATTGGCATACATGTTTTCCGGAAGAATTGCCTTAATTTTTGCCTCCAGCACGTCAAGCTTCTCCATAGCTTCATGTTCAGAAGGTGCTTTGGTAGAGATCCGGACCGTTACCTCGCCTTCTTTGGCATAAGGCGCAATAGTAGGGTCTGTCTGGCTGCGGATCAGATCAATCAGCTTGTCCTCCAGCAGCGACTCCCCGATACCGGCAAACTTAAGCATCTTGGAGTAGATCGGCATTTCAGTCGTAAGCGCGTGCTGCAGGAGCCAAGGCTTGGCCTTACCGGTAAACATCGGCTTCATCTCACGCGGCGGTCCGGGAAGGACAATATAATATTTACTCTCATGGGCAAAAGCAAGACCTACGGCCAGCCCGGTTTCATTCGGAAGCGGTGTTGTTCCGTCAATAATGACAGCCTGCTTACGGTTGTTTTCGGTCATTACTATTTTGCGTTCATCAAAAAAGCGTTGTACATGGTCCATGGCCAGCTGGTCGATATGAAGAGTACGTCCCAGCGCTGCAGCCAGCGCATCTTTGGTAAGATCATCTTCAGTTGGCCCGATTCCTCCGGTGAACAGAATAATATCTGCCCGGCCCCGGGCAATTTCGATAGCCTCCTGAATCCGGCTCTTGTTGTCACCGACTACAGTCTGAAAATAGACATCTATCCCCATCGCGGCCAGCTCTACCGATAAAAACTGTCCGTTACTGTTAACGATCTGTCCGAGCAAAAGCTCTGTGCCGACAGCAATTATTTCTGCTTTCATAGCTGGCTCTCTCCTCCTGAGGCTAATGTGGATGAGTAATTACGGATTACGGCTAAGCGTTATGCAGCTCCAGCAGGTCTTTATTTTTGACAAAATAATCGACCCCGGAATAAATCGTAATCAGTGCTGCCGCCCAAATTGCAATATCATCCAGCGGAATGCTGACGAACTGGAACGGGAAGTTGTTAAGCAGCAGCAGAGAGATGGCAACGATCTGCGTTACTGTCTTTATCTTGCCCCATCTGCTGGCAGCCACTACTTTTCCTTCAAGCAGCGCAACCTGGCGCAGTCCGGTCACCGCAAACTCGCGGCTGATAATAACAATGGCAATCCACGAATCACATCTTCCAAGTTCGACCAGAGAGATCAAAACAGCCGATACCAGCAGCTTGTCAGCAAGCGGATCAAGCAGCTTTCCGAGATTGGTGACCATGTTATACTTCCGGGCAATGTAGCCGTCAATACCGTCTGTGCTAGCGGCGAGCAGGAAGATTACAGCTGCGATCAGATGATTAACCGAGAGCTGGAAAGAGCCCCAATGTATCGGCTCCGGATAGAACTTAAAGTCTACCAGCAGAAAGAACATCATAATCGGGATAAGACAAATACGTGCAAGTGTAATACGGTTGGGCAAATTCACTGAGGTTCCTCCCCTGATCCATCCTGATTCCAAAAAATATGTAGTTAAAACACCCCGCCGAGGCAGTACACAGACACTGCGGGGTGCATCAGCTTACTTTAAATTGTTAAACTGCAGATCCAGCGGCAAATCAGCTTTGCGCAGGATTTGGATGATCTGCTGCAGATCATCGCGGCTCTTACCGGTTACACGGATGGTGTCGCCCTGAATCTGGCTCTTTACCTTCAGCTTGGAATCCCGGATGAGGATATTGATTTTTTTGGCGTTCTCCTGGTCAATGCCCTGCTTGAGGCCGAGACGCTGCCGGACCGTACCAAGTGCAGCCGGCTCAATTTTGCCGAAATCCAGATTTTTGAGGGTAATTCCGCGCTTGACCATCTTGGACTGTAGAATATCAATGACAGCATTCAGCTTATATTCGTCCTCGGAGGCAATAATAAGGGCATCCTTTTCCAGCTTGAGACTGCTCTTGCTGTTTTTAAAATCAAAGCGGTTATCAATTTCCTTCTCTGTCTGGTTAACCGCATTGGTTAATTCCTGCATATCCATCTTGGATACAATGTCAAATGAACTTTCCGAACTCATTCTGCCACGTCCTTTGCTTACAATTATTCTTTACTATTATATGAGAAAGGGCACTTGAAGTCTAATTATGGAAAGAAGCTGCCGGGCATCAAGAAGAAACGGTGCGCCGCCCGGTAAAGGACGGCACCCGTTTCTGCAAGAAATAAAAGATTATTGCCGTCCCCCGGAATTTCAAGGTCCCGGGAGACGTCTGTCTTGGCTTTATCTGCTGCGTGCGGGAGCCCGGAACATATCCAGAATCCCCAGCACAATATGCGCCAGTCCAAAACCCAGAATTCCATAGCCCCAGGCGCCCGGTGTCAAATAATACCCGAGGAGGCTGACAATAATACCGAGCCCGGTGACAATCCAGCTGACAGTCATGAGATACACCTCACTTTGGCGTAAGAACTGTAAATCATTCTTAGGTTATCCAAAATGCCAAAGTCTATGCAGCTCTTTCCCTACTCGCCGGAATTACTCTCCGTCCCTTCAGCTCCATCCGTCCCTGCGGTGCCGCCTGAAGCACTGTTATCCAGCTCAAGCAGCAGGCGTGAGGACGTTTTGCCGTCTGTAATCTCCTGGCCGTTCACCGTAATCGTAGTTGCCGGAGAATAACCTGATTTGATGTACATGCCCCCGGCACCCAGCGTAAAGCTTAGCGAATCACCCGCTGAAGTATTGCCGAAGCTAAGCTTCTCCCCTTGAGAATTCTCGCCGTTGTACACCTCAAGCCAGCTCGTGCCTGTAGCTGCAATCTTAACCTCAACGGCAGCACCGGAAGGAGCAGATACTTTGTAGATCGTCGTTTTGCCCGATTTGCGGTCCTGAGTCACCGTTATAGGCGCGTTGGTCGGTGAAGGTGCCGGCGTTGCTGTAGGCGCTACTGTAGGCGAAGCTGAAGCTGTGGCGGTGCTGTCACCGCCTGCCGGAGGATTGCTGACAAGCCCGCCGCCAACCGCCGTCGGCGAAGGCTGAATCTTCGAAGGGTCCTGCTGCTCGTTCGTCACATTCGATGAATCGACCGTTTTGGGATCAGAATCGTTCATGTTCGATGAGGCATACCAGTAAATGACTGCGATGATAAGTACCGGAAAGGTCCACATCAGCACTGTCGGCAGCCACTTTGCATTCCGCTCGGTTTCCGTCCTGCGGCTGCGCTTCTGGATCACCGTTTCCATCGTAGTATCGACAGGAGCTGCCGGAACATTGCCGTGTTCTTCCATCAGCTCGTCCGGATTTACCCCGACTGCCTCCGCATAGGTTTTAATAAAGGCCCGGACATAAAAACTTCCGGGGAGCACTTTGTAATCCCCCGCCTCGATGGCTTCCAAATATTTTTTGCGAATCTTCGTTACTTCCTGGACATCGTCAAGACTCATCCCTTTTTGCAGACGCGCCTCTTTCAAATGCCGGCCCAGTTCCGACATACCATCACCTCCTAAAAGTTTTGTAAGCGATACTTCCATGATTTAGCTTCGTACAAAACTTGCTACGGAAGCATAAACTTATTTACAGATCATCACTGTAGCTCGTTGTGAACGTTTCGTACAATATCTCTTCTGCAGGGTTGTTGCGCAGCTCGATAATGATATCAAAATCATCAAAGCTGTACTCGGATTCCCGCACAAAAATATCCGGATGCTCAATCACCTTGGTGCTTGGCATGCTCATGACCTGCTGAAGAAGATTATAGTGCTTCTCGTTGGAACGGATTGTGCTTACAATGCCGTCAATAATAAAGACATTGTTCGGATTCATCTCATCTTCAGCCAGCTGGCTGCGTACCGTCTGCCGCAGCAGCGTGGAAGATACAAAGGTCCAGCGCTTCTGAGCACAGACGCTCCCTGCAATAATTGACTCGGTTTTTCCTACACGCGGCATACCTCTAAGTCCTATAACCTGATTGCCTTCCCGCTTAAACAGCTCGCCTAGAAAGTCAACGAGCAGCCCCAGCTCATCCCTGGTGAAGCGGAAGGTCTTACGGTCATCTGAATCCCGGTCTATATATCGTCCATGACGGACGGCGAGCTTATCCACAAGACGCGGTGAGCGCAGCGCCGTAACCGTAATATTATCCACCTTTTTGAGCATTTCGCCCATCAGCATAATTTTTTCATCATCGCTGGTTTCCAGCAGCATGCCGCGGGTTTTACCTTCCACGCCGTTAATCGTAAGGATATTCACTTCAAGCATACCGAGCATTGAAGCAATATCGCCGAGCAGACCGGGTCTGTTCTTATGTATCTTGTACTCCATGTACCACTGTTTATATTCCACTGATTTCGCACCTCATAGATTCCTTTTCCCTGCAGAACTGCCATAACCTCAAAAAAACCGGCTTCGGCAAAGCTTCTGAAACACGGGTCATGTTAATGATATATAAAATAAAAATGAAAGGCAAGGACACTGTTGTAATAATTGCAGAAAAGCTCCCGCGAGGGGAGCTTTTCCGCATGCCTATGCGTTTTTCTTCGCCAGCTTGACCATGAGTGAAGCAATGGTGTGCTTCTCATCGTCCGTACCGACATCCCACAGCTCTTTGATCGCCCGGTTGGAATAGTTGCCCGGATCGACTTTTTTATCGAGGAATTCCCCGATTTCAAAAGCCAGCTTGGTGATGGTTTCTTCACTCATCCCCATTTTTTCAGCCTGGATGACCCGTTCACCTAAAAAGCTCTTCCAAGTATCAAAGTTCTTCACTACGGATTCTGTTGACATCTTAAATCCTCCTTCATGTTTACGGTCCGCTGGCCTTTTGGGACCAGCAGCCGCCTTACGTGATGATTTAAAAGCAACAGTACTAATATGTCACGTACACCAGCCTTTTATGCTGGAGCTTTTCTCCAAGCCGCTCAAAGTACACAGGCAACACTAAGTAATCCATCCCCCGTTCGGACTGATTACCTGTCCGGTAATATATCCTGATTCAGGCAGGGCCAGAAAATAAACAAGCGAGGCCACCTCATCCGGTGAAGCAAGCCGGCCTGCGGGTATTTCTTCCTCCAGCATCCGCAGCTCTTCCTCCTGCAGATTATTCAGCATAGCGGTGCTGACAGCTCCGGGTGCGACAGCATTAACTGTCACTCCTGAAGGGGCCAGCTCCTTGGCCAGTGCTTTTGTGAAGGCATTCACACCGCCCTTGCTGGCGGAATAAGCGACCTCACAGGAAGCGCCGGAAATTCCCCAGACTGACGATACATTTATGATACGCCCGTAGCGCTGGGACACCATATAAGGCATGAATATCTGGCTGCACAAAAAAGTGCCCTTGAGGTTGACCGCCATCACTTCGTCCCACTCTTCCTCCGTGACATCGGCCAGCATGCCGTAATGCGCTTTCCCGGCATTATTGACCAGAATGTCCGGAAGCATACCGCTGCTCTCCAGGCGTTCAGCCATACGCAGCAGCTGGCCGCGGTCCTTCATGTCCGCGGCCACTGTCAGCACTTTGGCCCCCAGCGCCAGACAGCGCCGGGCTACATCATTGGCCGCTTCATGCGAATTCATATAATGGATGACAATGTTCATGCCGACGGAAGCAAAACGTTCAGCGATTGCACCGCCGATTCCCCCGCTGCCCCCCGTAATAAGCACGGTCATCTCCTTAATCGGTTTACTGCTCTCTCCCGTTAACGCCATTAAGGACTCACCACAAGCGATACACTTAGCTGCTCCCAGTCTACATGGGCGCGCAGACGGGCATTGACCTCATCCAGTGTAATCGACTCATAAACCGGCAGCACCTCGAACAGATCACCGCCGCGGAACTGGTAGCGGGTGAATTCATGGGCTATACTCTCCGGTGAATTCAGCATGCGCAGATAGCCGCCGATTTTCTTTTTGCGGGCACGTTCAAAATCCTTCTCCGCAAAGCCGGAAGCTAGAACAGCATTGATTTCTTCCTTAATCCGTTTCAGCAGCAGATCCGGGTCTTTGGTATCTCCGCCAATCGCCGAGAATGCATATTGGGGGGAGCTGTTAAATTCATGGCCGAAGCTGTCAGAGATCAGCTCTTCGTCATAGAGCTTCTGATACAGTGCCGTGCTGCTTCCGAGCAGCAGGTCAAGCATAAGCTTCGTGGTCAGGTCACGGCGTACCGCGGCCGCTCCGCTCAGGCCATCCTGCTTTTCTTTGAATCCGAACAGGCATTTCGGCATGGAAACAGCAAGCCGGCTCTCCTTGTGCTTCTGGGAAACCTGAACAGGCTCTTCTGCAAAGATACGTGTAATTTCACCCTGTTTATCGTAGGACTTGGCAGCCTGATTGCTGCGGACCAGCTCAAATACTTTTTCCGGCTCTACGCCGCCGACAACAAACAGCAGCATATTGCTCGGATGATAGAAGGAGTTGTAGCAGGTATACAGCGTTTCTTTGGTGATGGTGGCAATGGATTCAATCGTACCGGCAATATCAATGTGCACCGGATGCTTGGAGTACATTGCCTCAATTAATCCGAAATAGACGCGCCAGTCCGGATTGTCGGCATACATATTAATCTCCTGGCCGATGATTCCCTTTTCTTTCTCCACATTTTCATCAGTGAAATAAGGGCGCTGCACGAAATCCACCAGTGTACTGAGGTTCGTCTCAATATTCTCTGTAGCAGAGAAAAGATAAACGGTCTGGTCAAAGCTGGTAAACGCATTGGCCGATGCCCCGTTGGAGGCAAACGTAGCAAAGATATCGCCTTCCGGCTCCTCAAACATTTTGTGCTCAAGAAAATGGGCAATCCCGTCCGGTACTGTAGTCTCATCACCGCCGGCTACTTTAAAGTGATTGTCTACAGACCCGTATTTGGTGGCAAAAGTGGCATAGGTTTTCTTAAAAGCGGGCTTTGGCAGTACATAAACCTTCAGCCCGTTGTCCATAACCTCATAATATAGTGTCTCCTGCAGCTTATCGTAATGGATTTGTTCCATCTGCTATTCCCCCTTCCCTGTCAGGAAATAAATCGTATCCAGTTGGAAGGTGCCGGCGGCCGCCTTAACATCTTCCGCGCCTGTGCTGTCCACTTGAGCCAGCAGCTCCTGGGCAGAGCGGTCTTTTCCGGACAATTGACGGTTGAAATCGAATGAAATCAGTTCAAAGGCAGAATCCTGGATCTCAGACAAAAGATTGCGGATCATCGCCTTGGTCTGATTCAGCTCCAGATCACTGATATTGCCGGCCTTCAGCTCCTCGAGCTGTTTGCGGATAATATCGACAGCCTTATCGTAATTCTGTGTTTCGATCCCTGACTGTATCGTTCCGATTCCCTTATGGCCGTCATAGCGGGATGACGCATAGTAAGCAAGGCTTTCCTTCTCACGTACGTTAACAAACAGCTTGGAATGCGGGTACCCGCCCAAAATACCGTTGTACATCAGTGCTGAGGCATATTTGTCGTCTGAATAAGTGATTGAGGTGCGTAAGCCCATATTAAGCTTACCCTGATTGACATCCAGCTTCTCCTCCACCGTGCGGACCTCTGATACGGTTACAGGCTTAAAGTTGGAGGCATAGGCTTCCACCTGCTTGTGGCTGCGGCCGAAATGACGGAGGACCAGCTTCTCAACTTCCTCCGGCGTAGTGTCGCCTACCACATACAGATCCAGTATGGCTCCATCCAGCCAGGCTGAATAGGATTCATATAAACTGGCCGGAGTGATTCCGTCCAGATCGGATCTTTGCCCAAGCGGATGCAGGCGGTAAGGCTCCTGGCGGCACATTTCCTCAATACAGCGCTCCGCGGCATAACGCATTTTATCGTTCACGATTGCTTCCAGCTTCTTGCGTACAGTCTCACGTTCGGTCGCTACGTACGAAGCACGGAAACTTCCATCCTCCAGTAAAGGACGGGTCAATACCTCACCGAGAAAAGCAAATGATTCGCCAAGCAGACTTTCCTTGCTCTGGACAAAAGAATCGTTAATCGTATCCATCCGAAACTGGACAATCTGATAGTCGCCTCGCTTGTAGATGTCGAAGCCGAACCCGGCTCCATAAAGCTCCTCCAGCCGTTCGCGGAACTGTGTAGTTTCCGGGTAGGTGGCTGTGCCTCTGCGGAGGACAAAAGGAGCAAGTGCAGTTGAAGTCACCGTGCTCTCATCCAAAGGTACTCCGGCATAGAGGGAAATGGCGAACGTTTTGAACGCCTTGGTCGGCAGCACATGGATGCGCATGCCTGCGGCGTTGCCATGTTGAAATCCATTGTTTGTCAAGTCCAAAACTCCTTTACGGCGTGGATAGATGCCCTACAATTTAAGTTTATGAAGTATTATCCATTCTAAACCATTCCAAAGTAAGGAAGCAACCGGCAGAAGATTTACCGGTTGCTCTGGGTCAGTGTATAGAGGCGGATTGATGTTCCGCCGGCAGCGGTTGGGTGGTTTTTTACATACAGAAAATATGCTCTCCGATTGTAATCACCTGCGGCCGTGTCCAGATCCACTTGGAGGTCGCTGTCTTCGGATTAAAATAATACAAGCAGCCGCCGGAAGGATCCCAGCCGTTCAGAGCCTGCTGTACAGCCTTGCGGGCCTGTTCATTGGGCTCAAGGTAAATCTGTCCGTCAGCTACGGCCGTGAAAGCACCGGGCTGGAAAATGACGCCTGACGGGGTGTTGGGAAAGCTCGGGGATTTGACCCGGTTCAATATTACCGCTGCTACCGCAACCTGGCCCTCAAACGGTTCGCCGCGCGATTCACCGTATACAGCATTGGCCATGATCTTCAGATCATTTTCAGAGAGGCCCATTGTATTGCCTGAGGACAGCTCGGCACCGCTGTTCTTTTTTGCGGCATTGCCGGCTTTGGCGGCTGTGTCAGTGTTGCCGGAGTTCTTTTTTGCTGTAGTAGTTGAAGGCTCCGTCGGTTTCCATGCCTTTGTTGCGTTGTACAGCTTCAGCTTTGTTTTTGCACCGACGACGCCGTCAGCCTTCATCCCGAATTTCCACTGGAACCAGGTCACTGCATTTTTGGTTTTTGTGCCGAACTGGCTGTCTATCTTGCCGCTGTAGTACCCGAGATGCTTCAGTCTGCCTTGGAGCTCGTATACGTCTTGCCCTGATGAGCCCACCTTGAGCGGGGTAGTCCCGAAAGCAGGCAGTACCTCTTCAGTGTTGATTGGACTGGCAGCTTCCGTCTGCTGTGGATCAGCATAGGCCTCATGATCCTTAAAGAATAACCCTGCAAACGGTGCAGCAGCCAGCGCCAGCGTCATTAAGGCTAATATCCATTGCTTCTGTTTTTTCATTAGAGTCGCTCTACCTTTCTCTTGTAGGTTCAACATGGATGGCTAAAGTTATTATGACGACTGGCAGGACATCCTATGCATGGACAGAATGAGCTGCTAACAATCACAGCAAAAAAGCACTCTTCTGGTAAGGAAAGAGTGCCCTTGTCATTACGCTCAAAAAGCCTGTCTAGGATCTAGGAGCTGATCCGGTTCTGCTGGTACTGCTCTAGTGACATCAGTACTTCACGCGGCTTGCTGCCCTCGTAAGGGCCGATAACCGACCGGGCTTCCATAGCATCAATTAGCCTGGCAGCACGGGTGTAGCCTACCCGCATCCGCCGCTGAAGCAATGAAACGGAGGCCTGCTTCGCTTCTAGTACAATCTGTACAGCCTGTTCATACAGCTCATCCTGCGGCTCCTGGTCTTCGGTAACCATATCATCCACCTCTGGTACAAGCGTCTCATCATACTCGGCTTCACCCTGGCTGCTTACGAACTGGACGATTGTCTCAACCTCCTGATCACTCATGAAGGCACCCTGGACGCGGACCGGCTTGGAAGCCCCCATCGGGAGGAATAGCATGTCTCCCCGTCCGAGCAGCTTCTCTGCACCGGGCATATCCAGAATGGTCCGGGAATCCACATTCGAGGATACACCGAAAGCGATCCGGGAAGGGATATTCGCCTTGATCAGACCGGTGATTACGTCAACGGAAGGCCGCTGGGTGGCGATAATCAGATGGATACCCGCTGCACGAGCCATTTGCGCCAGCCGGCAGATCGCATCCTCTACATCATTCGCAGCGACCATCATCAAGTCGGCAAGCTCGTCCACAATAACTACAATATAAGGAAGAATAGCAGCCGGATTATCTTTCATCAGATTATTGTACCCTTCTACATTCCGCGTTCCCGATTTGGAGAACAGCTCATAACGCTTCTCCATCTCCACTACAATCTTCTTAAGGGCTAAGCTGGCCCGTTTCGGATCTGTAACTACCGGAGCAAGCAGGTGGGGAATCCCGTTATATACATTGAGCTCCACCATCTTAGGATCGACCATCAGGAACTTGACCTCGTCTGGCTTGGCTTTGTATAAAATACTGGTGATGATACCGTTAATACATACAGACTTTCCTGATCCCGTCGCGCCAGCCACAAGCAGATGGGGCATCTTAGCCAGATTACCGATGATGGTCTGTCCGGAAATGTCACGCCCGAATGCTATCGACAGCCGCGATTCAGCATCCTGGAAAATCTGGGTCTCCATTACCTCACGCATCGTCACAACGGAAACTTCAGGGTTCGGAACTTCGATCCCTATTGCTGATTTGCCGGGAATCGGAGCTTCCATCCGGATATCCTTGGCTGCCAGCGCCAAGGCGATGTCATCGGTCAGATTAACGATCCGGCTGACCTTAACGCCTATATCGGGCTGAATTTCATAGCGGGTTACGGCAGGTCCGCGTACCACCTCAAGCACTTTGGCCCGGACACCGAAGCTCTCCAGTGTTGCCTCCAGCTTACGTGCAGTCTGCATGTAATCGTTCTGGTCTCCCGCCTTGCCGCCCCCGTTCGGCTTAGATAGCAGCCGGAACGGGGGAAGCTTATAGGGCTTAGGTGGCGGTGGAAGCGGCGGAGCCGGAACAGGCTCTCCGCCCTCAGCTGTACCTAAAAGCCCGTCAAGCTCCACTGTAACATCCTCATCAGGCACGTCCGCTGCACCGGCCGGCCGGGCAGCTGCAGGACTGTCTGGAGCAGCCGGACCGCGTGTTCCTGCACTGCGTGCAGCCGGTGAAAAACCGCTCCACTCCTCCCGCTCTTCCTCACTTAACCC
Source organism: Paenibacillus camerounensis (assembly GCF_000723885.1). GTDB lineage: Bacteria > Bacillota > Bacilli > Paenibacillales > Paenibacillaceae > Paenibacillus_AQ > Paenibacillus_AQ camerounensis. The sequence continues at coordinate 86,234 of NZ_CCDG010000024.1, read as the reverse complement.
TTCTGAACGTATATGTTCAAAGAAATCCCGTATGATCGGTGTTACAGGCCCCTGATCTTCATCTGCATTTTCAGATGACGAATGTTCAGATGCACCACGTGCATTGTCGGCCTCCAGCCCGGAAATAACCGGAAGAACCTGGGAGGCAGAGCCTGCCGGCGCTCCATTTGTCTGCAAGCCCTGGTCTGGACCTTCATCAGGCGGAGATTTAGAGGCACCGCTGATCCAGTTGCCGATCCGGCTGATAAACAGAGGCCTGCTTCTTTGCGGCAGGGAAGGCTCGTCCTCTTCTTCCTCTTCCTCCTCAATATCCGGAGGCGCTGCCGCTGCGGCTCTGTCCGCTCTGGCTTGGCGCGGGGTTACCGGAACCGCAGCCGGGCGGTTGGCCGCACGCTGCCGGAGGTTCTCAATAAGCTTCACCGACCGTAACCGCAGCAGCGAGAAGAGCTCCACATAGGAGAGATTAGTAACCAGCATAAAGCTGATTGCAAGCATGACGATCATAATCAGCTTGGCTCCCAATGTACCAAACAGCCACAACAGGGCTGAGAATACCAGCGCCCCCACATATCCTCCGCTAATATCCTTGCCCAGCAGATAGACACTGCTGTCATTTGTACCGGGCTTAAGCGCACCGGAAAGATCATTATGTATTTGTGCCATCACATTGCCGGGATGCAGCATGTTTACAGGTCCCAGCTTCTGCTGCATGGCCGATATTGAACTCATTAGACATAAAGACACTACCAGTAAAACAGCCCCCGTATAACGGCTGTTCCAGCCGGACGGCCACTTTCTGTGTATCATTACCATCAGGCCGTAAATAATGCCGACAACCGGCAGAACAAAATAAAATCTGCCCAGCAGATATCCGGCCATACTGGACAGGGAACGCCCTACAGCAGCTTCGCCGGACAGGGCAATTACCGAAATGGTAATAAGCATAATTCCGTAAATTTCATATTTAAGAACGCTGCCGATTGTCGCTTTTTTCTTTGACTTTCTTTTTCTCCGTTTAGCCACGCCAGCCACCCCCGGCAACATTATACCATATAATGGCGTGGCGTACCTATGTTCTGTTCTGTAAAAAAATGCAACTTCATGACATTAAATTATTTATCGTAATCAATAACTGCACCGGGAGCGAATGCCGGGTTAAGATACTTGTCCAGCGGACACTGCAGCAGCCGGATAATCCGTGCCTGTCTGCCTTCCAGCGGCTCAACCTGCATCAGCATTCCGCTAATCATTACCTCTTCTGCCTGCTGTCCGGAGCTGTAAGCTCCCTCAAACATTTGCTCAAGCGGCACCACTGTATAAAAGGTCATTGTGTCAGCCCCCCCTGCATCAGCCCGCCTGATACAGCCGGTATAGCTGTACCGGCAATCATCCGGTTGAGATGGGCCAGCGCGGCACCGATTCCGCCAACCTCATCCATCAGTCCGAATTTAACGGCATCGAAGCCGCCGACAGCGGTGCCGATGTCACGGTTAAGCTCACCGGTCTTAAACATCAGATCCTTAAATTGCTGTTCACTGATCCGGGAATGGGAGGTAACGAAACGGACCATCCGCTCCTGCATCCGTTCCATATACTCAAAGGTCTGCGGCACGCCGATAACCAGACCGTTCATCCGGATCGGGTGGATCGTCATCGTTGCGCTCTCGGCAATAATGGAATAGGTTGACGCGACTGCAATCGGCACACCGATGCTGTGTCCCCCGCCGATAACGACCGTTACTGTCGGCTTGGACAGGGAGGCAATCATCTCGGCAATAGCCAGTCCTGCTTCAACATCACCACCTACCGTGTTGAGAATGATCAGAAGGCCTTTAATATTCTTGTTCTGCTCCGCTGCAACCAGCTGCGGAATAATATGCTCATATTTTGTTGTTTTGTTGTGCGGCGGAAGCACGAAATGCCCTTCGATCTGTCCGATAATGGTCATACAGAAGATATCCGGCTCCGCACTCGGTACCGCCGTCTGGCCCAGCTCTTTAATAATGCCTACAGCAGGCGGAGCGGCATCAGCAGCGGCGGGTTTTACCTCCTCCGGCTGGATTTCACCGTTATTCTCAGTTTCTGGACCCTGCTTCATCTCCACTTGCAGCTCACCCTTTCCGCTTGCAGCTTATTGACACTGCAGCCGTACTAACTGTGCTTAGTATGACATTTACGGTGAGCCGCTTATGCAAAAACAGCCTTTTAAATTTAGTATTTGTCTACAACTGCCCCCAGCACCGCCCCACGGATGTAACTCTGATCTTGGAGAACGGTAAGCCCGGATGCCGTACCTGTAACGACCACACCCAGAATACGGACATCGTCTGCATCCGGCGCGGCTTTATCTTTTTTTAAATTCAAACTGATCTGCTTATATTCATCGTAATACCGGTCTTTGCGCGACAACCCGTTTTGAACAGAGTCTACAAAATCTTCAGGTGTTACTTTCTCGTAATCGGGACGGATTCCAAAGCCGTATACCCCATAGCCCGACATTGGCAGAGGGGCAGAGATTCCGCCATCCCCGTCTTCATGGGGTTCGAACTGGAAGCCTTCCCGCTCCCCGTACGTATCAACCCAATACCAGACCGGCCTTACACCTGCAGGCAGCATCTCCTGTACTTCAGCAAAGGTATGCGGCTTATCAAAAGACAGCGACATTTCCGCAAGCTTCTCCGGTTCCATTTCACTTAGCTGAGGAAGGTCATTAAATATCTTCCCGTTATAATCTACCTGTGGAATATAATAAAGCATCTCTCGCTGGCCATTGTACGGGTTATACTGCCTGCCATAATCATATCCGGCCTGCTCCAGCTCCGAATTGCTGACTGTCAGAGGTGATGAACCGCCATACGCGCCTGTAGCAAATGGAAACCACCATTCATTGTAGTTAGTCCACTCTTGCTCCCAGGGAATTGGAACGCCTTCGATAATTTTATAGGTGTTCGTTTCCAGTACACCGGAAAGAAATCCCCTCGTATCTTTATATCCCGATTCATATTCGTTAGGGCTGCTGATCATTCTGTACATCCACTCACTCTGAAGCGTCTCGCCTGACCTGTGGTTGACAATTTGGGCCGCACCAAAAAAGATAGCCGTTAACGTCACCAGCACTACTGCCAGTGAAATGATAATACTGCGTACCGTGCTTTTTCGTTTAGCCTTTTTGAGCACCTGTGACAGCTGTTTGTCCTCTTCTTCGTTCCATGGGGCAGTCAATGTGCCTCACCTCCGTAAAATTGTTGAAATTGTTGTCTGGCCCGGTATAGAGATGCCTTAACCGTTCCTTCATTGATCCCCAGCAGCGCTGCAATTTCTTTATACGTAAAGCCCATTTCATATTTGAGCAGGATCAGCTGACGGTTCGCCGGAACCAGCCGGTTCAGCGTCTCCTCGATCCGTTCCTTCTGCTCACGCTGCAATAACTGTGACTCCGGCTGCTCCCTGTCAGGCGCCGCCTGCTCCTCTGCCTCCATGGTGAACTGAAACCGTTTATGTCTGCGGCACAAATCATAATAGCGGTTAATTGCAACCTTATAGAGCCAGGCGCTGAAATTGCGCTCTTCAATTCCGCTGATATACTGCAGTGCTTTGCAGACTGTATCCTGCACGATATCCTCTGCATCCTCAGGCGCTGCGCCCAGACGGATCAAATATCTGCGGATCTCGGCCATCTTGGACCCCAGCAGCTGTTCCTTCAGCTTAGCCCCCATTATGCACCTCCCTGGCAGTATAACGATTGAACGGAGGAAATGTTGTCCCATTGTGTTAAAAAAAACAAAGACCCCTTCGTCCCCGGAAACCGTCCAATATTTCCGGGGGGGAGAAGGGGCCCTATAGGCCCTGCTTATTTAAACAAAAGTAACTGTCTTCTTAAACTTCCATAATGATCGGCAGAATCATCGGTCTGCGGCGTGTCTGTTCGTACAGGAAACGGCCGAGCGAATCTTTTACGCTTGTCTTGAGGGAAGCCCATTCGTTGACCTTCTCGCTCATCAGGCGCTGCAGAGTGCTGGCTACGATGCGGTTGGCTTCGTCCAGAAGTCCTTCGGACTCACGGACATATACAAAGCCGCGGGAAATAATATCCGGCCCGGAGACAATCGCTCCATTCTGCTTACTCAGAGTAACAACCACTACCAGGATACCATCCTGGGACAGCAGCTTACGGTCGCGGAGTACGATGTTACCCACATCGCCGACACCCAGACCGTCAATCAGAACGTTTCCTGCAGTAACCTTACCGGCTCTGCGGGCTCCGCCGCTTTGAATTTCAATCACTTCACCGATTTCAGTGATAAAGATATTGCTTGGCTCCACGCCCACTGATTCTGCCAGAAGCGCATGTCTGCGCTGCATACGGAATTCACCGTGGATCGGAATGAAGTATTTCGGCTTCATGAGGTTCAGCATCAGCTTAAGCTCTTCCTGGCTGCCGTGACCGGATACGTGAACACCGGAGTTCGAGCCGCTGTAGATTACGTTGGCACCGAGACGGAACAGCTCATCAATGGTACGGCCGACATATTTCTCGTTACCCGGAACCGGAGTTGCCGCAATGATAACGGTATCTCCCGGCAGGATATCCACCTTGCGGTGGCTGGAGCGTGCCATGCGTGTAAGTGCAGACATCGGCTCGCCCTGGCTGCCTGTGCAGAGCACAACAACGCGGTTCGCTGCCATCCGGTTCATTTCCTCAGGCTCAATCAGCATACCGTCCGGTACATGCAGGTAACCCAGCTCGGAAGCAATAGCAACCACATTCACCATGCTGCGTCCGATAACAGTGATCTTGCGGCCTGTCGATTCTGCGGCGTTCACTACCTGCTGGATACGGTGTACGTTAGAGGCGAAAGTCGCCACAACTACGCGCTGGTCAGCCTTACGGAAAATATCCTCCAGCACGATGCCGACGTTTTTCTCCGAAGGGGTAAAGCCCGGCTTCTCGGCATTGGTACTGTCTGACATAAGGGCAAGTACACCCTTCTGTCCGATTTCCGCCATCCGGTGCAGGTTCGCATATTGGCCATTGACTGGTGTATGGTCAAATTTGAAGTCGCCTGTATGCACAACATTACCTTCCGGTGTCTCAATGCATACGCCAACGGAATCCGGAATACTGTGGTTTGTTCTGAAGAACGTCACCTGCAGGGAAGTTCCCAGGTCGATGACAGAATCCTCATTAATCAGAATACGCTTGGTTTCGCCAAGCAGGTTCGCTTCCTTGAGCTTGTTATCAACAAGACCAAGGGTAAGTCTTGTTCCGTATACCGGAACATTCAAATTCTTGAGCACATAGGACAATCCGCCGATGTGATCTTCGTGACCGTGGGTAAGGACAATTCCTCGTACCTTATCACGGTTCTCCGTCAAGTACGAAATATCAGGAATAACGATATCAATACCGAGCATATCCTCTTCTGGGAACTTAAGTCCCGCATCCACGACTACGATGTCATTTCCGTATTGGACTACATACATGTTTTTTCCGATTTCTCCGACTCCGCCTAGTGCGAATATTAGCAGCTTATCATTGTTGTTGTTTTTTTTCGACAAATGAATCTAACCCTCCTATGATGTTGGACGTCATACTTTTTATTTGCAAATATTTAAGCTTCGTTATTTCAGCGGCACTGAACACATTGTTCAAATAATTTCCGATAGCTTCCACAACTACAGCGATATTCCTTATATTTAAGTCTGAAAAATTGCGCAGTGCGAAAAATCCCGGATTCCAGGCAGAGAGCAGTTCTTGAAAGGGACAAAACCCGTCAAACTTCACTGCCGCGCCCCTCGCGCGAAAATTAGGCAGCAATAGCACAGACTTATACTAGGACCTATCCTGCATCACAATGTAACAAAACATTGACGGAAGATTACCGCATATTTAATTAACCGCACCCAGTCACTTAAGAACATTATACATGATTTTTTTGGCAAAAGACAAGTCATCCACTATGTAACGTTATTCTATCCTTAGAATCGGGGCATTATTTGCGGAAATGTTTATGCAGACAGCTGATAAAATATACCGGACTGCAGCAAAAAACCGGCTCCTTTAACGGGATACCGGTTTTTGGCAGACGCTTTGGAATACAGATATGGGCTAATTCAGCAGTGCTTCGATAAAAGCGGCCTCGGCTTCATCCGGTCCGACCAGCGGGAGCCGGACAGAGCCGACGTCTATTCCGCGCAGTGAAAGCGCGTATTTGACAGCGGCCGGATTCGGCAGCGGCTGCGGACACTCGAACAGTCCCTTGAATACGGGGAACAGCTGACGGTGAAGCTCTCCTGCCCGCTTTACATTGCCTGCCAGGTAAGCCTGAATCATCTCAGACATCTGCGAGCCGATAATATGGCCCGCCACACTGATGATCCCGTGCCCGCCTACAGCCAGCGTGGCAAGGCCGGCCGAATCATCGCCTGTGTAGACATGAAAATCCTTAGGACAGGCTGAAGCAATCAGCGTTATCTGATCTACGGAGGCGCATTCTTTAGTGGCGACAATATTAGGAATCTCCGCCAGCCGCAGTGTCGTTGCTGCACTCATGCTGACGCCTGTACGCCCTGGAACATTATACAGAATGCAGGGTAAGGAGGTGCTGCCGGCAATTGCCGAAAAATGCTGAAACAGCCCTTCCTGGTTAGGTTTGTTGTAATAGGGAACAACCAGCAGAACACCGTCTACGCCGATTTTTTCGGCTTCCCTGGTAAGATGTATAGAGTGTCTGGTGCTGTTGGTGCCGGTTCCGGCGATAATTTTGCAGCGCCCGCCTGCCCTGTCCCGGACAAAAGAAAACAGCCGCAGCTTCTCCTCATCGGTTAGAGTAGGCGATTCTCCCGTAGTTCCGCAGACAACCAGCGCTTCGGACTTCTGTTCTTCGATCAAATAATCAACTAACCGGGAAGTAGCCTCCCAGCTGATTTCTCCATCCCCGTCAAAGGGGGTTACCATCGCAGTGATCAGTCTACCGAAATCCACTTTGAATTCCTCCTTGTCAGCGGTGCAATTCAAACTTGGTATGCAGCGCACGCAGCGACTGTACCATATCTTCCTTTTTCACTAGGACCCAGATGGTTGTATTCGAATCCGCCGATTGCAGAATCTGAATGTTCTGCGAGCTGAGCGCCTCAACGATCCGGGCCATAATCCCCGGTACACCGTTAATTCCGCCGCCGATAACCGACACCTTGGCACAGCCGGATAAGCTCTTCGGCCGCAGCCCCAGCTCCTGAAGCGCAGCTATAGCCCGCTCTGATTTGTCGTCATTTACGGTATACAGCGCCTCTGTAGGCGTTACATTGATAAAATCGACACTGATGCCGTTATCAGCCATGCTTTTGAAAATCTGCAGCTGAACGCCTGTACCGTTCCCGTCCGGGCATTCCACGGAAATCTGCGTGATATTGCTTACATAAGCAATACCCGTAACAAACCGGTCAACAATACCGTTAGAGACATCATTAAACCCTTCAGGATGGGTAACAAGTGTCCCTTCTAATTCAGAGAAGGTCGAGCGCACACGCACCGGAATATTAGCCTGCATAGCAATCTCCACGGCGCGCGGATGAATGACCTTCGCCCCCTGGTAAGCCATATTGCAGATTTCCGTATAGCTGACATAAGTCAGCGGCTTCGCATCCTCGACAATCCGCGGATCAGCGGTCAGAATCCCGTCAACATCAGTGTAAATGTCGACCATATCTGCTCGGAGCGCTGCACCCAGCGCGGTTGCCGAGGTGTCACTGCCGCCTCTGCCAAGAGTCGTGAAATCACCGGCTTCGGTTTGACCCTGGAACCCGGTTACTATTACTACTTTATGCTCGCGGAGCTCGCGTAGAATCCGTTCGGTGCGCACATCAAGAATTCGTGCATTTCCGTAATTGCTGTCTGTCAAAAAGCCCGCCTGGGCTCCTGTTAACACAGTAGAACGGATGCCCTGCTCTTCCAGCAGTCCGCAAAGTGTGGTTGCCGAGATAATCTCACCGCAGCACATCAGCAGATCCTTTTCACGGTCAGGCAGCGCGTTGCCGTTCTGAACTGCCCAGTCCAGCAGCGTATCGGTAGCATAAGGCTCACCCTTGCGGCCCATTGCAGAAACCACCACCACAAGACTGAATCCGCTTGCCAGCTCCCGTCTGACATGACGGATAACATGCTCTCTTGCCGCCGGTGTCGAAAGTGAAGTGCCTCCGAATTTTTGCACTAAAATACCCATTGTATAATTCCTCCATAACTTCTCTAAACAAGCTTAAAAAGTGTTGAACCGCCCTCAAACTGAGGACGGCAAAAGTAGAACCTATGATAAGCCTGCTCCATGCAGACCTCCAAGCTATGCTGAATGAAACCGTTCGATAATCATCGGCTGCAGCTGTTTGCCCTGCAAAGCGGCGTAGCAGGCTTCTGGAATCAGTTCCATGCGTGCTACCAGCGAATTCGGCTTGCCCTCAGGGTTATCCTGGCCGAACGGCACAAAATAAATATGTTTGGCAACCAGAAGCTTCGCAATATTCGCTGCATTAAGGCCCAGCCCGTCGTTAGTTGAGATGGCCAGCACAAGCGGACGGCCGTTACGCATCTGCGATTTGGCAGCCATCAGGACGGGACTGTCAGTCATGGCATTAGCCAGCTTACTCGTCGTATTACCTGTGCAGGGAGCTATTGTCAGCACATCGAGCAGCTTGGATGGACCCAGCGGTTCCGCATCAACAATTGTAGAAATGATATCATTCCCCGTTATATCTTTCAACTGTTTTAGCCAATTTTCCGATGTGCCGAACCGGGTATCCGTATTCAGCACAGAGGAGGATACAATCGGCACCACATTTGCGCCCCCGTCCATAAACCGCTGAATTTGCGGCATCACCTCAGCAAAGGTGCAGTGTGAGCCGGTAATCGCATAACCTACTGTTTTTCCGTGCCAATCCATTTATAGGTCCCCCTTGTTTAGAATCTCCTCCGAGATCGACTGCACCAGCGCATTGCCCATAATCATCCCGGCACTTTTCGGGGCGACAATCCCGGGCAGCCCGGGGGCAAGCATCGCCTTGATGCCGCGCTTCTCCGCATACCGGAAGTCACAGCCGCCGGGAGCCGAGGCCAGATCGATAATGACGCATTGCTTGGGAACCCGGGTAAGAATCTGTGCCGTAATAATCATGCTGGGTATTGTATTAAATATAAGCTCTGTATCGCTCACCTGCTGCAGCAGCTCTCCGGTCATAAACGGCTTCCAGCCCATCTCCTCCGCCCGGGCAAAATGCTCCTGCTTCCGCACGCCCACCTTCACTGTGGAACCCAGGCCCTGCAGCGCCCTTGCCATAGTAAAACCGGTACGCCCCATCCCCAGCACCATCGAGGTAGAGCCATGGATGGTAAAATCCGTATTCTGAATAGCCATGACCAGGGCGCCTTCTGCTGTCGGAATTGAATTATAAATCGCTACATCATCACGGTTAAGCAGCTCAACAAGCTTCAGCTTATGCCTTGCACACAGGCTTCGCAGGTAGCTTTTGGCGATACCCGTATATACTGTGCAGCCCGGCGGCAGGGCCGCAGCGTGCTCATCAAGCAGCTGCAGGCGACCGTCAGAGAACAATGCATTGATGTTCCCTTCTTCGTCACACCCTACCGTTGGCAGCACCAGCACATCGGCACGGCCAAGCAGCTCCGGCGACATTAGTTCCAGGTTAACCCCCGGGCTAGGGGCATCCCATTTCTCGAACCCGGCGGCGCTTACCGCAGCATCCATTTCCACACATTTTCGAATAACTTCAAGCTGTCTCGCGTCCCCGCCCAGGAACACGATCCTGATGCCAGTAAGCATAGGGATGACGCTCCTTTCCACATACACTATCGACTATAAAGCATCTTATGCCGGGTCCTGCGGATGGGTGAAGAGCGGAGCATAATTACTGGGCGGTCCACATAAATCACAGAAAATTGCCCGTAATCATTCTATAGTTAGTTAAAAATGGAAAAGGAGTATTTATATAATGAAGCCGAAATGGAAGCTGGCTGCTCTGCTGCTGGTATCAGCAGCCGCAGTGGCAGCTGCCGCACTCTATATTAAATCTGCAGATTCCGGGGATAGAAGCGGTCAAGCCGCCGGGACGCCTCCCGCAGCATCAGTCCATGCCAGTCCGGCGCCCGATGGAATCCCATCAGCCCAAAGCCAGGGCGCTCCGGCCTCAGATGCCCCGGAAAAGCTTGTTAATCCGGAGCAGATGAAGCAGGATCTGGACTTCCTGACAGAAACGCTGGTTCAGGTTCATCCTGCTCTGATAAACGGCTGGAGCAGCGGACAGCAGCAGGTAATCAGCGAAGCTTACGACATGATTCAAACGGCACGGACAGAGGAAGGGTTTTACTTCATCGTCAACACGATCACCTCACTGCTCCAAGACGGGCACACGAATATGTACTGGGAGCTGCAGAACCAGAAACTGCTCAACCTTCCCCTTTTCTGGAGCCGTGAGGGGCTGATTGTAACGCAAGACCGTGGAAAGCTTCACACCGGGGATATCGTTACTGCTATCAGCCGTCGTAGCATCGGTGATCTGGAACAGGAGCTGGCCAAGATTATTCCGGCTGAGAATAACCAGTGGGTCAGAGTACAGGGAACTGTCCTGCTGAGGGTGGAATTTATGCTTCGTCATCTGGGACTGGCTGCAGATGATCGGGTTGAAATAACCGTAACTCGGGGGGGCGGCAGTATTACTGAAACATTAATACTGACAGATAAACCTCTACAGAAGGAGTACAGCCACTATCCAAAGGGCGAAGTCCCCTTCTCCTATTCCTTCGAGGACGAGCTGTCGTTAGGCATTTTTCAGTTGAACACATGTGAGAATACACGGAAGTATCTGGTCACGGTAAAACAGTTCTTTGATGAGGTTAAGGCGCGGGGTATTCAACATGTGGCAGTGGATCTGCGGAGTAACGGAGGCGGTGACTCGTCCGTTATCGAGGAATTTCTGTCCTACACAAACGTGAAGTCCTATTATGGATACGGGAGTCTGATGCGGTATTCTCAACAGCTTCAGAACATCCGCGGAGCGGAGCAGAACAGCGGTTATGTGGTAAGTGAACCCTCTTTAAACCATATCTTAATGAAGACGCTATATCCTTTTAGAGGAAAGCTCTACCTGCTGACTTCTGCCCATACCTTCAGCTCTGCCAACATGTTCGCTGTCATTGTCCAGGATAACGGCCTGGGCCAAATTATCGGTGAAGCAACGGGCAACCAGCCTTCATCGTACGGGGATGTTCTTACCTTCCAGCTCCCTGCCTCCGGCATCCGTTTCCAGAGCTCTTTTAAGCAGTTCACACGTCCCGCACCGGAGCGCGACCCTGCGGATTCCGTACAGCCTGATATTGAAGCCTACACTACAGCCACAGATATCCTTGAACGCCGGGATGCCCAGCTGGAGAAGCTTCGCGAAGTTGTGCGTGCAGACTTGAAATGAACAGTAGCCGCAAATAAAAGCCTTGTAACAAAAAAAAGCTTGCAGACAGCGCCGCTAAAAGGCGGTTTGTCTGCAAGCTTTTAAATATGCAATAAATCCTTACTTCCCGGTGTGGCCGAAGCCGCCGGCGCCGCGCTGTGTCTCGGTCAGCTCTTCTACCTCGACCAGTGTTACTGCCGGAACAGCCTGGAACACCATCTGGGCGATCCGCTCATTGCGCGCAATTGCAAACGGCTCCTGGCCCAGGTTGATCAGCAGCACCTTGATCTCGCCGCGGTAGTCGGCATCAATCGTTCCCGGTGTGTTAAGGCAGGTTATGCCGTGCTTAAAAGCAAGCCCGCTGCGCGGGCGGATCTGCGCCTCCAGCCCGTCCGGCATAGCTATGGCAATCCCTGTCGGGATCAGTGCGCGCTCTCCGGGAGCAAGCACTACAGGCTCAGCTACAGAGGCATGCAGGTCAAAGCCTGAAGCCTGCTCCGACATTTTGCGCGGCAGCTGTACATCTTCATTTCCCGGAAGCTTGTTAATTTGAACGTGATAAGACAAGATCATCTCTCCTAACATTGGCAATCGCTTTATCTGTTGAGCCGACCATCGCCAGTGCGAGCGGTTCAGCAAACATATGGTCCAGCAGCAGGTTTACATCGTCCATCGTAACCTTGCTGATTTTGTCAATCATATCATCAAGTGTATCATGCCTGCCCAGCATCAGCTCGTTTTTGCCGATCCGGTTCATCCGGCTGCTGGTGCTCTCCAGGCTGAGAATCAGGCTGCCCTTGAGCTGTTCCTTACCTTTTCTCAGCTCATCCTCAGTGATGCCCTTCACAGCCAGCTCCTGCATCATCTCTTTGACCAGCTCGGTCACTTCCTTGGTCTGCTTGGGTGCAGTTCCCGCATACACGGTGAACAGGCCGCTGTCCGCCTGGGAGCTGTGATACGAGTAGACCGAGTAAGCCAGCCCGCGCTTCTCGCGGATCTCCTGGAACAGGCGCGAGCTCATACCGCCTCCGACTGCATTGTTCAGCAGCACCATCGGATACTGCAGCGGCCCGCCGCTCCGAACGCCCGGCAGCGAGATACAAATGTGGTTCTGCTCTGTCTTTTTGCGGTGAAACAGCAGGCTGCCCTGGTAATCAGGCGCTGTCAGCTCCGGAGCCTGGCCGTGATTGTCAAAGCCGCCGAAATGGCGCTCCAGCAGCTCCACGAGACCCTCGTCGAAATTACCGGCCACACTGATCACGGTATTTTCAATCGTATACTGCTCTTTCATATATGCGCGCAGGTCATCCGGGGTCATCTCCTGCAGCCGTTCCTTGAGGCCAAGGATCGAATAGGCGAGCGGATGCTCACCGTAAGCGGCAGCACACATCAGATCATGCACCAGATCATCCGGTGTATCCTCGCACATGGCGATTTCTTCAAGAATGACGTTCTTTTCCTTAGCCAGCTCTTCAGCGTCAATCTTCGAGCGGAAAAACATATCAGAAAGTACATCCACCGCAATCGGCAGATGCTCATCAAGCACTTTTGCATAATAGCATGTGTATTCCTTCGAGGTAAAGGCATTCACGTTGCCGCCGATCGCATCGAACTCCTCCGCAATATCCTTGGCGCTGAAGCGGTCGGTGCCCTTAAACAGCATATGTTCGATGAAGTGGGAGATCCCGTTGTTCAACGGATTCTCATTACGGGAACCGGTTCTGACCCAGATTCCAAAGGAAACGGAACGGCCGGTAGCAATCTTTTCTGTAACCACCCGCAGGCCGTTTGATAGTATGATTTTCTCCAATTCTGCGTCCTCCTGGCATAGCCCTGTGTCTGTACTGCCTATTTATCAAGCGAGTTTAATCCTACCAGAAAATAACGGCTCACTCAACATCATCGGGCATAATCCTTTCCGGCGATAATGTCTGGCTGACAGTTCCGAGCCTCAGTCCCTTCGCCTTAACCGCCCGGATCATCCCTCTTAACGCTTTTGAGGCGGAAGCTGTAGGATGCATCAGAACCAGTGTCCCCGGCTCTGCTTTGGCACTGATTTTGGCTACAACGGATTCAGGCGAAGGATTGCGCCAGTCTACCGTATCCAGCGTCCATAGCACCGTCCTCAACCCAAGCGCAGCAGCAATCTCCACTGTCTCCTGATCGAAATCCCCTGAAGGCGGGGCAAACCACTGATTGGTGACCCCCAGGCTTTCTTTTAACAGCAGCTGCGTCTTCTGTATTTCGGCAGTTGCCCTTGCCCGGCTCAAGGTACTCATATTCGGATGCGTGTATGCATGGTTCTCCATTTCATGCCCGCGCTTCAGCATTTCTGCGGCAAGCTCCCTGTTCTTGCTCAGCCAGCTTCCATCCAGAAAAAAGGTCACCTTCACCTGCTCTTCATCCAGAATATCCAGCATCGGCTTAATGTACTCATTCCCCCAGGCTACATTAATCATGAAGGCTACCATAGGCTTGGCCGGATTGCCCCGATAGATCGGGCTGGCTCCCAAATCGTTTAAAGATATCTTAGGCTTCGTCTGGCGGTAGACCAGTTTCAGCCCTTCCCCCGGAACCTGCTGTAGAGAGCTCCGGTAAGTTGCTTCCACATCTACTTCGAGACCGTTATAACCCGGAATTGCCTTCCACACCCGGTCTACAACGGCATCCACCGGCGGCATGTTCAGCTCTGCAGCTTTTTGCTCCACCCGGGCCCGCAGATCCTTACTGCTATGTTCTGCGGCCAGGCCAGCCTTAACCGCCAAGGCATCCTGCGGCTTTAGCTGTGCCAGCATCTCCTTTACCGGTCCGCTGGTACTGCCTATTCCGATTACAACAGCCATACAGGCCAGCACAAGCGCCGCCTTGTCCGTCTTCATGCTTAAGTCCTCCCCGGCTACATACGGTCTTCACCGTCCCGCACAACAGGTATAGCATGCACAGGACCCTTTGTCCCAGCCTATGAGAAAGATCAGCAGAATATGATGCTAACACAACAAAAAAGAGCCAGAATGCAAAAGCTTCTGCCTCTTCTTCCTATCTATTTTAGAACGTCATTCAGGCTTACGCCTTCGCTCCGCTCTCTGCAGTCAATACAGCCTTGCGGGACAGATTGACACGGCCCTGCTGGTCGATTTCAGTTACTTTTACGGTAATGGTATCCCCGATGGCAACAACATCTTCAACCTTGGCTACACGCTCAGTCGACAGCTGGGAGATGTGAACCAGACCGTCTTTGCCTGGAATCAGCTCAACGAATGCGCCGAACTTCTCAATGCGGCGAACCGTACCGACATATATCTCACCGACCTGGACTTCCTTCACGATGCCTTCGATGATACCGCGGGCCTTCTGGATCATCGCTTCGTCGGAAGAACCGATGAATACGCGTCCGTCCTGCTCGATGTCGATCTTCACGCCGGTTTCTTCAATGATCTTGTTGATGATCTTGCCGCCGGCACCGATAACATCACGGATTTTGTCCGGATTGATGTTAATGATGATGATCTTAGGCGCATATTGGGACAGGCTAGGTCTTGGTGCAGAGATAGCTTCCATCATTTTGCCGAGGATGAACAGCCGTCCTTCTCTGGCTTGCTCCAACGCTTCCTTCAGGATCTTGCGGTCAATGCCGGCAATCTTGATATCCATCTGGATTGCCGTTACGCCTTCTGCAGTTCCTGCTACCTTAAAGTCCATATCTCCGAGGTGATCTTCCATACCCTGGATGTCTGTCAGGATGGAGACATGCTCTCCGTCTTTAATCAGACCCATAGCTACGCCGGCCACAGGAGCCTTGATCGGTACACCCGCATCCATCATTGCCAGAATACTGGCACAGATGCTTGCCTGGGAAGTCGAACCGTTAGATTCAATAGCTTCCGATACCAGACGAATGGTGTACGGGAATTCTGTTTCACTAGGGATAACCTTCGACAGGGCGCGTTCACCCAGTGCCCCGTGACCGATTTCGCGGCGGCCCGGCGCTCTCAGCGGACGTGCTTCCCCTACGCTGAACGGCGGGAAGTTGTAATGATGCATGAAGCGTTTGGTTTCAGTTGGATCGATTCCGTCAAGAATCTGCACATCACCAAGCGCACCAAGTGTACATACGCTGAGGATCTGTGTCTGTCCGCGGGTAAAGAGCCCGGAACCGTGTGTGCGCGGCAGCAGTGCCGTATCACATTCAATCGGACGGATTTCATCCAGCTTACGGCCATCAGGACGCACTTTATCATGCGTGATCAGGCGGCGCACTTCATCCTTGACGATGTCATGCAGCACTTCTTTTACATCCTTCAACAGCTCTGGTGTCTCTATGTATTTCTCAACGAAATACTCCACTGTCTCGCTATTGACCAGATCGATAGCATCCTGGCGCGCATGCTTCTCAGCAATCTTAACAGCCTCAACCAGACGGTCTCCGGCAAAAGCACGAACCTCAGTATTCACGTCTGCGTTAACCGCATGAAGCTTTACAGCCATCTTTTCTTTACCGGCTACAGCAACAAGCTCCTCAATCACAGCTACAATCTTGCGGATTTCTTCATGCCCGAACATAATGGCTTCAAGCATCACGTCTTCCGGCACTTCGTTAGCTTCCGCTTCAACCATCATAATGGCATCCTTGGTTCCGGCAACCACAACATAGATGTCACTGGCTTCCTGCTGGGCGAGATCAGGGTTAATGATGAATTCGCCATTGATTCGGCCAACCGCTACTCCGCCGATCGGTCCGTCAAACGGCACATCGGAAATACTCAGGGCAGCAGAGGTACCAATCATTGCAGCAATGTCAGGTGCGCAGTTCTGATCCACACTCATAACCATGTTCAATACTTGAACATCATTACGGAATCCTTCAGGGAACAGAGGGCGGATCGGTCGGTCAGTCAGACGGCTGGACAAAATCGCTTTTTCGCTCGGTCTGCCTTCACGTTTGATAAATCCGCCCGGAATTTTACCTACTGCGTATAGTCTTTCTTCATAGTTCACGGTAAGCGGGAAAAAATCCAGATCTTTAGGCTCACTGGAGGCAGTAACCGTACATAATACTGCGGTATCTCCGTAGCGGACCATAACTGCGGCATTTGCCTGTTTGGCCAGACGCCCGGTTTCCAGCACAAGGCGTCTTCCGCCAAGCTGCATTTCTACACGTTGTTCCATAAAATCCCTCCTTAATTGGTAATATTTCTGTATTCATTCTACAAGCAAAAACGGCTTGTCCTCCTATAGAAGGTAAAGCAGCCGTTTTTGATCATTATATCCTTTTGAAAGCTGGAAAAATCTCCGTAAATTTTCAAAAAGCAACCCGGCTGTCCCGCTGTCGATCGTAAGAAGGACATACGGTATACAACCAGGCTGCTTTAAGGGTACTCTTATGGAAATTAGCGACGCAATCCCAGTCTTTCGATCAGGGCGCTGTAACGTCTGATGTCTTTGTTCTTCAAATACGCCAGCAGTTTACGACGTTGTCCAACCATCTTCAGCAGTCCGCGACGGGAATGATGATCCTTCTTGTGCGTACGCAGGTGGTCAGTCAAATTAACGATGTTCTCCGTAAGGATAGCAACTTGCACCTCAGGGGATCCAGTATCGGATTCGTGAGTTTTGTGCTCGTCAATCAATTGGTGTTTACGTTCTTGAGTCAATGCCATCCTGTTCACCTCCTTCATTATAATCGCCATTAGCCTCGTCACCGTCGGTGAGAACGTGCAACCAAGCTAAGGTTATGATGCTGTCATTCCAGCAACGTTAATCAGTATAGCATCTTCGCAGACAAAAGTAAACGCATGTCCGGCAGAAGTTTATGAAGAATATCCCAACAGCTCTTTGGCCGTTCCGGCATCCTTCGCTATCTGCGAAATCAGGGCATCGATGGACTCAAACTTCCGTTCTGGACGGATGAAGGCCTGAAGCTCAACCTTCAGCTCCTGTCCATAGATGTCGGAAGCGAAATCAAACAAATGCACTTCAAAGCTCGGTGCCGACATCCCGTCATGAAAAGTGGGCTTAACGCCGACATTCATGACTCCGTACAGAATCTCCTCATTATAAAAGACCTTTACGGCGTAGACTCCCTTGGCAGGGATCACATAATGGTCTTCAAGCTGAAGATTGGCTGTCGGAAATCCAATGGTGCGTCCGCGCTTCTCGCCATGACCGACAATCCCGCGCAGATGATAACAACGCCCGAACCAGCTGTTCGCCAGGGTAAGATCACCGCTGTGCAGACTTCTGCGGATCCCAGAGCTGCTTACCTTCTCCCCTTCAAGCAGGAATGGAGGCACTGTCTCTACGCTCATTATTCCCTGTCCCAGTTCGCGCAGCATATCCGCATCGCCTTCACCCAGATATCCGAAGCGGAAGTCAAATCCGACCACGGCGGTTACAATCTGCAGCGGCAAAAGCATCACTGATACGAAATCCTGCGGGCTGACCCTGGAAAGCTGCTCATTAAATTCTATTATATACAAAATATCGACGCCCAAACCTGTCAGGATCTCCTGCTTGTCCTTCGGCGGGGTCAAATATCCATCATAATCGCCTTTGCCCATAACATCCTTGGGATGAGGATGAAAGGTCATTACTGCAGCCGGCACGCCTTGCCTCCGGGCCAGAGCAACAGCGGATGTAATGACGCTGGCATGTCCGCGGTGCAGTCCGTCGAACTGTCCCAGGGCGGCTACTTGAGGCTGTGCCCATAAAGCTGCAGTCTCCGGCGGTATTGGATAGCTTAAGGTTACGGTTCTCACGCTGTTTCTCACCTACAATTCACAGATAAAATTAATAATTAGCGCTGGGCGAACACTTTAACCGGTGCAATAGCACCCGTATCGTCCAGCTTGTATATGCCGAGGAACTCACCTGCAGTGTCGTACAGCCGGAAATCTCCGCTGTCCGTTACGGTTGGAGCAACATATCGGACTGAAAGACGCTGTCCCTGCAGGGCAGCCTTCTTCTTCTCCTCGCTCACCGTATGACGGGAGAGATGAGAAATAGCTTCATCTGCTGCAATCAGATGATGATCCAGTGTCCCGGCTTCCTTGTGCTCAGCAATCTGTTCAAGGGTCAGGCAATGGCTGGCAGAAATTCCTGCGGACATTGTCCGGGTAAGCTCTACCATGACACCCGGAAGCCCAAGCGCACGCCCTATATCCACACACAGTGTACGGATATAGGTTCCTTTGGAGCAGAGCACGCGGAAAGTAATATCAGGATAATTGCCATTCCAGACCATACCCGTCATTTCGATCTCATAGATTTCCACTTCGCGGCTCTTGCGCTCAACCGTTTTCCCTTCTCTGGCCAGCTCATAGAGACGCTTGCCGTCAACTTTAACGGCTGAGTACATTGGCGGCACCTGTGAGATAACGCCCTTGAATGTATTCAGCACAGTGAGCACTTCAGCTTCTGTCACCTTGACCTCATCCACTGATTCTGTGATCGTCCCTGTCATATCCTCGGTATCACTCGACAGCCCCAGGCGCAGTGTGGCTACATACTCCTTAGGAAGCTCCTGTATGTATTCCACGACCCGTGTAGCCCGTCCAAGACACAAAGGCAGCACCCCGGTCACTTGAGGATCAAGTGTTCCGGTGTGCCCAATCCGCTTCATGCCAAGAATGCGCCGGGCCTTGGCGACTACGTCATGCGATGTAAAACCGGCAGGCTTAAAGACTGCCAACACACCCGTAAGCTCACTCATAGATGGCGTCTGACCTCCTGAAGCACCAGAGCTACCGCTTCATCCAGTGTACCGTCGATACGCGCCCCGGCTGCCCGGGTATGTCCGCCTCCGCCGAATACCTGGGCCAGTGCAGCTACGTCAACCTTGCCGGCTGAGCGCAGGCTTGCTTTGACCGCATGCTCATTGATAACTTTAAACAGGATGCCTACCTCTACACCGCGGATATTACGGGGATAATTCACAATGCCTTCCAGATCTTCATTCGCCGCTCCGCAATCCATCATATCCTGAGGAGTAACATGCAGCCAGGCGATATCCCCTTCGGGGGATAGCTGCAGGGTATCCAGTGCACGGTTCAGCACCTTCACCTGAGCCAGCGTCATTTCCTCCAGCAGATTCTCAGCCAGCTCCGGACCGTTGACTCCCATCGCCAGAAGCTCCGAAACCGCCGCCATCACCTTAGGTGAAGTATTAGTATAACGGAAGCCGCCGGTATCCGTCAGAAGTCCGGTATAGATTGCTGTAGCAATATCAAGGTCCCATTCCACCTGAAACGTCTTCAGCAGGTCGAACAAAATTTCTGCAGTCGCAGCAGCATCCGGCTTAATCAGCGTTATGAATCCGTAACCGTTATTGGTTGGATGATGATCAATATTCACGATAACCGCATCGCTGGAGAAATGGCGCTGGGTGAGTCCCACACGCTGAAAATCTGCACAGTCGACGCAAATGATATTGCTGTACTGACGGGGCAGTTCACCTTCCGCCAGGTTCACGATTTCACCGGCATGCCATAAATATTCCATCCGCTTCGGGATCGGACCTTCATTCAGCATAGTATATTTTTTGCCCAGACATGAGAGAAGCCAGCCCACCGCAAGGGTGGAGCTGACTGCATCTCCGTCCGGCTGAACATGCGACACTACAAGATAATCGTCGTGTTCCAGCAGAAACTCACGGGTCTGCCGGAGACTTTGTTCATAGCTCTGCATTCGCCGTCTCCTTTATGATTCCTAGCTTTCTTCGTGCTTAATTTCACCCAGCAGCTTCTCAATATGACTTCCGTAAGCTACGGATTCGTCGAACTTGAAGATCAGCTCCGGCGTATGGCGCAGGCGGATAGCCTTACCAAGCTCAGAGCGGAGAAAGCCGTTAGCTTTCTCAATCGCTTTGAGCGAGGCATTCTGCTGCTCCGCATCACCGAACACGCTCAGGTACACTTTGGCCTGCGACAGATCGTTCGTCACGTCTACGCCGGTTACGGTAACAAACCCTACACGCGGGTCTTTCAGTCCGCCCTGGATAAGCTGGCTCAGCTCTTTTTTGATCTGTTCGCCAACCCGTCCTGCTCTGATTTTAGACATCTATATCACCTCTTCGCTTAGCGCTCTACCTTTTCCATGATGAACGCTTCGATAACGTCCCCCTCTTGGAGGTCATTATAGCGTTCCAAAGTTATGCCGCATTCATAACCCTGCGCCACTTCTTTAGCATCATCCTTGAAGCGCTTCAAGGTATCGACCTTGCCTTCGAAGACTACAATACCGCCGCGGACTAGACGCATTTCGGCATTGCGGGTGATTTTGCCGTCTGTAACCATACAGCCTGCAACACTGCCCACTTTGCTGATTTTGAAGACGTTGCGCACTTCAGCGTGGCCGATAATATTTTCTTTGAAGATCGGATCAAGCATACCCTTCATGGCACTTTCGATCTCTTCAATTACGTTATAGATGATGTTGTGCAGGCGCACATCAACCTTCTCCTGCTCAGCAGCAGCTTTGGTCTGGGTATCCGGACGAACGTTGAAGCCGATTACGATGGCATTGGATGCTGCAGCCAGCGTAATATCGGATTCCGTGATTGCACCCGCACCGCTGTGAATAATTTTTACGCGTACGCCTTCTACCTCGATCTTCGCCAGAGAGCCCTTAAGCGCCTCTACCGAACCCTGTACGTCTGCCTTGATGATAACGTTCAGGTCTTTGATCTCGCCGTCCTTGATATGCTTGAACAGATCATCCAGTGTTACACGGGTGTTCGTGTTCAGCTCGGATTGGCGCTGGGTGATGGAACGTCTGTCGGCAATCGCACGTGCTTTACGCTCGTCTTCGAAGGCCATGAACGGATCGCCCGCCTGCGGCACTTCAGTCAGACCGGTAATTTCTACCGGAGTGGAAGGTCCCGCTTCCTTGATTTTGCGTCCCTTGTCATTTACCATGGCGCGGACACGTCCGAAGCAGTTACCTGCTACAAATGCGTCTCCGACCTTCAGCGTACCGTTCTGTACAAGAATACGGGCAACCGGTCCGCGGTTTTTGTCAAGCTCGGCTTCTATTACTGTACCGCGTGCCCGTTTGTCAGGGTTCGCTTTATACTCGTTAACTTCAGCCACGAGCAGAATCATTTCCAGCAGCTCTTCCAGGTTAATGCGCTGCTTGGCTGACAGGTTAACGAAGATAGTGTCTCCGCCCCACTCTTCAGGCACCAGCTCATAGTTAGTAAGCTCCTGCTTAACACGGTCAGGATCTGCACCCGGCTTGTCGATTTTGTTAACTGCGACAATAATCGGAAGTCCGGCAGCCTTCGCATGGTTGATCGCTTCTACCGTCTGCGGCATAACACCGTCATCAGCAGCTACGACGATAATAGTCATATCCGTTACTTGAGCACCGCGGGCACGCATGGCGGTAAACGCTTCGTGACCCGGAGTATCCAGGAACGTAATTTTCTTGTGATTGATTTCAGCCTGGTATGCGCCGATGTGCTGTGTAATCCCGCCGGCTTCGCCGCCGGTTACGTTCGTTGAACGGATAGCATCGAGCAATGTTGTTTTACCATGGTCAACGTGACCCATGATCGTAACAACAGGCGGACGTGTCATCAATTCCTCATCGGAATCGTTCTCTTCCACCGTTTCGAAGCTATCTTCATCAACAGGGATCTTCACTTCTACTTCTACGCCGAATTCACCGGACAAGAGCAGAATAGTGTCGATATCAAGCTCCTGGTTGATGGTTGCCATTACACCCATCAGGATCAGCTTCTTAATAACTTCTGAAGCATCCTTATGCAGCAGTTTGGCAGTTTCGCCGACGGTCATGCTGCCGCGGACAATAATCTTCTTAGGGGTGTTGTCAATCTTCTCACGCTGTACCATTGGCTGGTTCCGTCCGCCACGGCCGTTCTTGCCGTTGCCGCGGCCGCGATAATTGCCGCCTCTGCCGTCTTCGAACCGTTTTTGTCCGCTGTTATTGTTCGGTCTGTTACCCGTAGTGTTCTTCTTCGGTCCTCTGTCGCCGCCACGGGAGAAATCTCCGCCGCCTTGTCCTTGCGGACGGCTGTCTGTACGCGGAGCGCTGCCGCCTTGTCCTTGAGGACGACTGCCTGTACCGCTTCCTTGAGGACGGCTACCGCCAGTAGAGCTTCCTTGCGGACGGTTGCCGCCAGTGGAGCTGCCTTGTGGGCGGTTGCCGCCAGTGGAGCTGCCTTGCGGACGGTTGCCGCCAGTGGAGCTTCCCTGTGGACGGTTGCCGCCAGTGGAGCTTCCCTGCGGACGGTTGCCGCCGGTTGAGCTGCCTTGTGGACGGCTACCACCAGTGGAACTGCCCTGCGGGCGGTTGCCGCCGGTTGAGCTGCCCTGCGGGCGGGAATTCTGGGTGGAGCCTGAGTTGGTTCTGCGGGAATCTTGTCCGCTTTGGGGCCTGGACGACGTTGTCGATTGGTTGTTGTTTTGGTTACTGTTCATACCTACCTGCTTTTCCGGTTGATTTTTGTTGGCATTCTGAGCACTATGGGGTTCGGCGGTTACCGTGCCGGCTCCTGCCGGACGGCTGCTGGTGCCGTTGTCCCGCTTGGCTGCAGCGTTTGATTTGATGTCCTTAAAGAACTGCTCCACTTTGTTTACGGAGCCGTCCTCCATCACACTCATATGATTATTCACAGGAACATTCAAACGCTTCAGAATTGTAATAATTTCTTTACTGCTCATATTCAGAGATTTCGCGTATTCATACACGCGCAGTTTATCCTTATTATCTTCTTTAGTCAATAACTCCACCTCCGACAGTATCTCCAAGCGTTCTGGAGATCATTTCCGCGAATCCTTTATCCGTAACGGCCAGCACAACGCGCTGGTCCTTACCAATACTTGCACCGAGTTCATCCCGGTGAAATGCGATTACTAGTGGAATATCGTAGGTTCCGCACTTATCACGGAACTTTTTTTGGGTATTATCTGAAGCGTCACCTGCCAGGACGACCAGCTTCGCCTCTGAAGACCGCACTGCTTTGAGCACAGCCTCATCTCCGGTGACAATCTTGCCTGCTCTCATCGCAAGCCCTAAATAAGAAAGGGTTTTACTCATTGTCCTCACTGTCCTTTGCTGCTAGAAATTCTTCCTCGACGGATGCAAAATCCCTTGCCAGCTGGGCATAGATTTCAGGACTCACCTGACATTTTAATGCACGGTCAAGCGCTTTGTTCTTTTGTGCCAGTTTAAAGCATTCCAGTTTACCGCAGATGTAAGCACCCCGGCCTGACTTTTTGCCCGTCAGATCGATCATCACTTCGCCGTCCGGCGTACGGACCACACGGATCAGCTCTTTCTTCGGCATCATTTCCTGGCTGGCAACGCATTTGCGCAGCGGAACCTTCTTTTGCTTCATTTTAATCGCCTCCCGTCAGTCAACAGCCAAATTAATCGATGGAGACGGAATCCTGATGCATTTCATCGCTAAACGTCTTCGGTCTGCCGTACTCCTGCTCCGCCTGCGTCTCGCTCTTGATATCAATTTTCCAGCCGGTCAGCTTAGCGGCAAGACGGGCGTTCTGCCCCTTGATACCGATTGCCAGCGACAGCTGGTAGTCAGGCACAATCACACGGGCCATTTTCTCAGCTTCAAAGACCTGAACCTCAAGTACCTTGGACGGGCTGAGTGCATTGGCTACGTATTCCTGCACCGCTTCGGAGTAACGCACGATGTCGATCTTCTCGCCGCGCAGCTCAGTGACGATAGTCTGCACACGTGTACCTCTAGGGCCTACGCATGAGCCGACCGGATCAACCTCTTCATTGCGGGAGAACACGGCAATCTTTGAACGGAAGCCCGCTTCACGGGCCACGGAACGAATCTCAACGACCCCGTCAAAGATTTCAGGAACCTCAAGCTCAAACAGACGCTTCAAGAGGCCCGGATGGCTGCGGGACAGCATGATCTGCGGTCCTTTAGTCGTATTTTCCACCTTGGTAATATAAGCCTTAATCCGCTCGCTCTGCTTGAATTTCTCTCCAGGCATAAGCTCGCTGAGCGGAAGCACGGCTTCGATTTTGCCAAGGTCGACGTAAATATTGCGCATATCCTGGCGCTGCACCAGACCAGTCACAATATCGTCTTCCTTATCAATAAAAGCGTTATAGATAAGTCCGCGCTCCGCTTCACGGATGCGCTGGGTTACGACCTGCTTGGCGGTTTGTGCGGCAATACGTCCGAAATCGCGCGGTGTCACTTCAAGCTCGGCAACGTCTTCCAGCTGGAAATGCGGGTTGATTTCCCTTGCGGCAGGCAAGGAAATTTCTGTTCTGGCGTCGAGAACCTCCTCGACAACCAGCTTGCGGGCAAATACCTTAATCACGCCTGTGTTGCGGTTCATATCCACACGCACGTTCTGCGCCGCATTGAAATTGCGTTTATAGCTGGAGATTAGCGCAGCTTCGATGGCTTCAAACAGCACATCCTTGCTGATGCCTTTCTCCCTTTCCAGTTCATTCATAGCTTCAATAAAATCCATACTCATGAAATTCCGGTCCCCCTTTCAAAACATTAAAAAATAATGGCCAATCTCGCGCTGGCGACTTTGGCATACGGCACAACATGTTCTTTTTTTCCCGCGGAGATGAGCAGTTCCTCATTCTCGAACGAGAGCAAACGGCCCTCAAACTCCTTAAGACCCTGAATCGGCTCATAAACCGTTACATATACGTCTTTACCCACAGCTTTGGCTACATCCGCCGCTTTTTTGAGCGGGCGTTCAGCTCCAGGTGAGGAAACCTCCAGGAAATAAGCCTCAGGAATCGGATCGTTCTCATCCAGCTTTGAGCTGAAATATTCGCTGATGGCACCGCAGTCATCAATATCAATGCCGCCTTCTTTATCTACGAATATGCGCAAAAACCAGTTTGAACCTTCCTTAACGTACTCAACGTCCACCAGTTCGAAACCATTGTCCTCAAGATAGGACCCGAGCATCTGCTCTACCGTTTGTTTGATTTTGGATTTCGGTGTGCTCAAAAGAAAATTACCTCCACGAACTTGTCTTTTGCTATATACCAAAGATAAAGAGTGGGTTTCCCCACTCTTTACACAACGGACTTATCTCATTATTACCAAGAAAAATTATACCATAGTGCATCTGCACTGACAAGTACCAGCCCTTGACTGCCTGTCCGGGACAGCTTTGCGCGGTCCCTATTGAGGGGGAGACCGAAAAGCGCCCGGTGATTCTCCGGAGCCATCCCTTCACTTTGTTAGGGTCTTAGAATAACGACAGCTGGTTGCTCTCCGGCAGTCCGCGGAAGCAGCCCATGCCGGTGAGCAGCTCTATTACGGTCTTACTTGCTTTGGATTTCTGCTGGAAATCCTCAATCGACAGGAACTCGCCGGCGTCCTTGGCGGCAGCAATATTAATTGCCGCATTCTCACCGATTCCGGCAAGCGCAGAGAACGGAGGAATCAGGCTTTTGCCGTCAACAGTAAAGCGGTTGGCATCGGAATGGTACAGATCGATATTCTTAAAGCTGAAGCCGCGGGCCGTCATTTCCAGTGCCATCTCGAGCACCGGCAGCATCGCTTTTTCTTTTGGCAGCGCCTGGAAGCCCTTGCCTTCAATCTCGCCGATCTGGCGGTTGATCGCTTCATAGCCCTGGCAGCAGAGCTCGATGTCAAAATCAGCGGCACGTACCGAGAAGTATGTTGCATAATATTCAATCGGATGATACAGCTTGAAGTAGGCGGTCCGCACTGCAGAGATTACATATGCAGCGGCATGCGCCTTCGGGAACATGTATTGGATCTTCAGACAGGAGTCAATATACCATTGCGGCACCTTGCACTTCTTCATCTCTTCAATCCATTCGGGAGGCAGCCCTTTCCCTTTACGCACGCTTTCCGTAATTTTAAAGGCCAGACTGGCATCCATACCCGCCTTATAGATCAGATACAGCATGATATCGTCACGGCAGCCGATTACGGTCTTAATGTTACAGGTGTTGTTCTTGATCAGCTCCTGCGCATTACCCAGCCATACCCCCGTACCGTGAGAAAGTCCTGAAATCTGCAGCAAGTCGGCGAAGCTGGACGGCTTCGATTCAATCAGCATCTGGCGGACAAATTTGGTCCCCATTTCCGGTACCCCGTAGGTGGCCACTGGTGTCCGGATCTGTTCCGGACGCACACCAAGCGCCTCTGTCGAATTGAACATGCTCATAACCTTCGGGTCATTCATCGGTATAGTGGTCGGATCAACCCCGGTCAGATCCTGCAGCATACGCATCATAGTCGGATCATCGTGGCCCAGAATATCAAGCTTCAGCAGATTGGCGTCAAAAGCGTGATAATCAAAATGCGTCGTCTTCCACTCGGCAGTCACATCATCGGCCGGGAACTGGACGGGAGTAATATCCTCGATCTCCATATAATCCGGCAGAACCACAATCCCGCCGGGATGCTGGCCGGTGCTGCGCTTGACGCCTGTACAGCCTGCAGCCAGGCGGTTAACCTCAGCGCCGCGCCAGCGCTTCTGGTGATGCTCTTCATACTTCTTGGTGAAGCCGAAGGCCGTCTTCTCCGCTACCGTACCAATCGTTCCTGCACGGAATACGTTATCCGGACCAAACATTGTCTTGGTAAAGTTATGGGCATTCGGCTGGTATTCCCCGGAAAAGTTAAGGTCGATATCGGGCACCTTGTCCCCTTTGAAGCCTAGGAAGGTCTCAAACGGAATGTCCTGGCCTTCCCCCTTCAGTCTGCCGCCGCAGTCGGGGCAAGCTTTATCCGGCAAGTCAAAACCGCTCGGTATGCTGCCGTCCAGGAACCATTCATTGTGTTTGCATTCCGGATTCAGGCAAATATAATGGGCCGGCAGCGGATTAACCTCGGAGATGCCGAGAAAGGTCGCGACTACAGACGAGCCGACCGAACCACGGGAACCTACGAGATATCCGTCCTGGTTAGACTTTTTAACAAGCCGCTCAGAGATCAGGTAGTTGGCAGAGAAACCGAATTTGATAATCGGCGCAAGCTCTTTTTCCAGGCGGGCCACCACAACCTCCGGCAGATCCTCACCATAGATGGATTTAGCCGTGTTATAGCAGGTACTGCGGATTTCATCGTCTGCCCCTTCAATATTAGGGGTGAACAGATCGCTGGGGAACAGATCGTATTCCTCGAACCGTTCAGCAAGCGCTACAGTGTTGGTAACAACAACCTCCATCGCTTTTTCGGCACCCAGGAATTCAAATTCTGTCAGCATTTCATCTGTTGTCCGG
Organism: Paenibacillus camerounensis; assembly: GCF_000723885.1. Classification (GTDB taxonomy): domain Bacteria; phylum Bacillota; class Bacilli; order Paenibacillales; family Paenibacillaceae; genus Paenibacillus_AQ; species Paenibacillus_AQ camerounensis. The sequence goes on along the minus strand of NZ_CCDG010000024.1, from coordinate 58,547 downwards.
AAATGGGCGTCCGGCTTGACCTGATCCTTCAGCGGACTGAATCCGGTAATGCCGTGAATGGTGATGTCACGGAACAGCTTTTGGCGCGGCTCCAGATAATGAACATTGCCCGTGGCAATGACCGGTTTGTTCATCTGTTCGCCGATTTCGCAGATCTTGCGCACAACATCCCTTAAATCCTCAGCCGTTGCCACAAACCCTTTATCCACGAGATGCATATACATCGTCAGCGGCTGAATCTCCAGCACATCATAGAACTGGGCAACCTCCATCGCTTCCTCTACCGTTTTGTTGAGCACCGTTTCAAAAAATTCCCCGCGCTCACACCCTGAAATAACGATTAGCCCGTCGCGGTACTGCTCAAGCTTCGATTTCGGAATACACGGCACGCGCTTAAAGTACTCGGTATGGCTCATTGAGATCAGCTTATACAGGTTCTTTTTGCCGGCAGGATTAAGGGCATAGATTCCGCAGTGGAACGGCCGGACATTGGACAGATCATTACCGACATAGTCATTCAGGCGCTCTAGCCGGGTCAGATTCTTCAGCTTCTCAGCATCGTTCAGGAGACCGGTCAGGATGCCGCCGAGCGCAATTGTATCATCAATCGCACGGTGATGACTCTCCAGCAATACTTTATATTTATCCGCCAGTGTATTCAGCCGGTGGTTCTTCATGCTCGGATACAGCAGCCGCGCCAGCTCCAGCGTATCGAGGGACGGATTCGGAAGCTCAGGCTGGCCAAGCTTGCGCAGAGAGGCCTGGATGAAGCCCATATCAAACCGCGCATTGTGGGCAACCAGTACGGCATCGCCAATAAACTCGACAAAGTCTTTCAGTACCGGCTCCAGATCCGGGGCATCCTTGACCATTTCGTCAGTGATGTTAGTCAGCTGCTGGATGTGGTACGGGATTTTTTCGTGCGGATTAACGAATGTTGTATAACGGCCGATCTCCTTGCCTTCGCACATTTTGATAGCAGCAAGCTCGGTAATATTATTGCGGGTGATGGACAAACCGGTGGTCTCGATATCGAATACGACATAGGTTGCTGTCTTGAGATCCATCGGCTGTGCATTTTCCACTATATTGACCGCATCGTTGACAACATTGGCTTCCACACCGTAGAGCATTTTGATTTTATGCTTATGGACAGCATGATTGGCTTCCGGAAAACTCTGCACGTTCCCGTGATCGGAAACAGCAATCGCCGGATGGCCCCATTTGGCGGCAGTTTTAATGTATTCACCAATCGGCGTGACGGCATCCATTGTGCTCATTGTTGTGTGCAGGTGGAATTCTACCCGTTTTTGCTTGGCATTATCCTTGCGGGCCGGCGGTGCGTTTACCTCGGACAGATCCGATGGAATCATTACCAGCTCAGGAATCTGCATGAACCGGTCGTATTCAACCTTGCCGCGCGCTCTGACCCACTTGCCATTAGCCAGCTGGCTCATAATTTTGAGATCTTCCTTGGTCTTGGCGAACATTTTGATCTGCAAAGAATCCGTAAAGTCTGTTATGAAGAAGGTGAACAGCGTATTTCCGTTGCGCAGCTCCTTGCTCTCCAGGCCAAAAATCGTTCCCTGAATCGTTATTTTCTTCTCTTCGTCCTGAATCTGCAGAATCGGTGTAGCCTGCTCCTTAATTTCATAACCTACCTGAAGCTTAATCACTTCGTTCGGATCGGTTTCGTCCTCAGGTTCCTCCGGTTCACTGTTCATCATCATCAATTCAACGATTTCACGCTGCTCCTGCTGCAGCTTCTGCTGGAATTCCTCATAGGCATCCGCTTTGCTGGTCTCATTCTCGGCAATCTGCAGCTTGACCTTCAGTTCCATTCCGAAATATTTATTATAAAATTTAATAATGGCGGCTTCGATTCCCTTTTTGCGGGCCAGCTCCAGTGACATCTTATCGTTCAGGCTAAGCACAAGCGTACTGTCCTGAAGCTCCTGTGCAGACCGGGTCAGCCAGCCGTTAACCGAAGGAATTTCCCGCTGTGCCCATTCCAGGAACAGTCCCCAATACTCCTGTACAACCTCCTGCCTGCCAACCTTCTCTACATCATATACAAACAGGAAGCTGACTTTGGCGATATGCTGCAGCTTCTCACGCATTCTCAAACAAAATGTCCGGTACATCTGCGCCGGCACAAGACTGCTCTTGGTGATGACAATATGCCAGTCCTTATTGCCCCGGCTGATCTCTACCCGCTCAATCTGTCCGTCCAAAAAATAGGGATCAATCAGTGCAGGCGGAATTTCGCCCTGCTTCATCAGGAGCTCGAACCTTCTTCTTCTCTCCGCGTTCTGTTCCATGCTTCCCCCACCCGCTTACGCAATAATAAATTATAAAAAGCTTCCGGGTCGACAAAGTGTTGGGTTCTTTCGGACCGCCGACTCCTCTCGCCAGAAGCTGCATTCAGATACTGTCTATTATACTTGTTTCCTGCTTAATAGGCTTTGGCAAAAACAACCGTATGCTTGGCCGGCTTACCGCAGCAGATACAGGTGGTCTTCTGCACAGCCGGATTAAACGGAATATTGCGGCTGCCCGCACCCGTTACTTCTTTTACCTTATCCTCGCATTCCTCGGTTCCGCACCAGCCTGCCAGGGCAAAGCCGCGCTTCTCCTCCATCGAGGCCTTCATCTCTTCAAGTGTGTCCGCAGAATAGAAGTGATCCTCGCGGAACTTCAGTGCACGCTCAAACATTTCATTATGCACCTGCTCCAGCATGGCCTGCACTTCTTCCACCAGGTTGTCCTGCTGGATAACTTTCTTTTCACCGCTAATACGGGACACCAGCACACAAACACCGTTCTCCATATCACGCGGACCCAGTTCCAGACGGACAGGCACACCGCGCATTTCATATTCATTGAACTTCCAGCCAGGAGTCAGATCGGACCGGTCGTCTACACGTACACGCACTCCGGCATCCTTCAGCTGCTTGAACAGCTCGTCCGTCCGGCCGATAACAGCTTCACGGGTCTTAGGCGGTCCGATAGGAATCATAATAACCTGAGTCGGAGCAACCTTAGGCGGAAGCGCCAGTCCGCGGTCATCCCCGTGAACCATAATTAGCGAGCCGATCAGGCGGGTTGTAGATCCCCACGAAGTAGTATGCACGTGCTCCAGTACATTTTCGCGGCTCAGATACTGAATTTCAAATGCTTCAGCAAATTTGGTTCCAAGATAATGGGAAGTGGCGGCTTGAACAGCCCGTCCATCCTTCATCATGGCTTCAATGGAGTAAGTATCCACTGCACCGGCAAAACGCTCCGAAGGCGTCTTCTGGCCGGTAACAACCGGGATTGCCAGGAAGGTCTCGACGAAATCACGGTAGTTCTCCAGCATCCGCATGGTTTCTTCCCGTGCCTCGGTTTCATTCTCATGTGCTGTATGGCCTTCCTGCCACAGGAACTCTGTTGTCCGGATAAAAGGCAGGGTGCGTTTTTCCCAGCGTACCACATTCGCCCACTGGTTGATCAGCACCGGCAGGTCGCGGTAAGACTGAATCCATTTGGAATACATGTGCCCAAACATGGTTTCTGAGGTCGGACGGACAGCCAGACGCTCCTCCAGCACATCTCCGCCCGCTTCAGTTACCCAGGGAAGCTCCGGATTGAAGCCTTCGATGTGATCCTTTTCCTTCTGGAAAAAGCTCTCCGGAATAAATACCGGGAAATAGGCGTTGCGGTGACCGGTAGCCTTCAGGCGGCGGTTCATTTCCTCCTGGATATGCTCCCAGATTTCGTAGCCCTCCGGTTTGAATACGATACAGCCGCGGACCGGCGAATAATCCATCAGATCTGCTTTTTTGATTACATCAATATACCAGCGCGAGAAATCCTCGCTTTGCGGCGTTATTTCCGTAACGAACTGCTTATCTTTAGCCATGTCATGAAATCCTCCTAAATTGTCAGGCAAATTGCTGCCGGCTCCTTAGCCGCCCGGCCTTCATTTGCGGTTCCGCCATAAATCAGCCTGTAATCAGGCGCAATATATCATTATAGGTTACAACGATTACAACCAGGAACAGCAGGGCAAAGCCGACAAAATGGACCATCCCCTCATGGTTCGGATCAACCGGCTTCCCGCGCAGCGCTTCGACACCCAGGAAGACCAGACGGCTTCCGTCCAGCGCCGGAACCGGCAGCAGATTAAAGATCCCCAGATACAGACTGAGAATGGCAGCCCAGTATGTGAGATATTCAATACCCTGCTGGGCAATTCTGCCTGTCATTTGTGCTGTTCCTACAGGACCGGAAACATCATCCAGGTTAAAGTTGTTGATCAGCTGCTTGAATCCTGTAAAGATGAGCTCGGTTGTAGTAACCATGGCTGTGCCTGATTTGGTAATCGTCTCGCCAAAGCCTGCTTTTCGTGTCTCTACATCCCGAGTGACCCCAACTTTACCGCCTTCCTGCCCCTCCATCGTCCGGGGAATCATCGTCACTTCATACGTTTCATTCCCTCGCTTCAGCACCCAGTTCATTTCTTCACCTTTGGAAGCAGAGGTCAGGTTGATCATTTTCATATAATCTCCGCCGATTTGTTCACCGTTAACAGAGACTACGATATCCCCCACCTGCAATCCGGCCTCTTCTGCAGGCATGCCAGCAGAAATCTCACCGATTCTGACCACGGTTGGATTCTCGATAGGAATGCCGGCGAGCTGCAGATGCAGCGCAAACAGCACGAAAGCAAGAATGAAGTTCATTACCGGTCCCGCTACAATTGCGAGCGCACGCTGTCCGACAGTTTTACTGCCGAATTGACGGTCCTTAGGCGCGATCTGGGTCTGCTGTCCACCCTTAATCATCATCGCCTGCGGATGCACGTCGTAGGTTGTCACCTCACCGTCTACGTCAAGACGGATTTTCAGTTCATCCTCAAGATCGGTAAACTGCGCTTCACCGCGGATTACATTTCTGCGGGTGTCAAGCGAGTCGAGATAAATATTCTTAACCTTGTTGTCCTGGCCGAGCCTGACCGCAATCGTCTGCCCCTGGCCGATCTCAACAATTTCGGGATCCTCCCCGGCCATCCGTGCATAACCGCCGAACGGCAGCAGACGGAGCGTGAACTGGGTTTCACCGCGTCTATAAGAAAACAGTTTCGGGCCGAAACCGATAGCAAATTCACGTACAAGTATACCGGCGCGTCTGGCAAAATAATAATGTCCCCATTCATGGACAGTCACCAGAACAAAAAACATAAGCACCGTTAAAAACACGACCCTTACCATTTCCATCCGTAACATTCCCCCTTTAGGTGTAAGACCGAAGTATGTCCTCTTAATTTATCATTATTCCAAGGTTCGGCACAAGAGAATCAACTGTCTCAGCCTATTTTTACAGGGCAACGTAAATCTACCGCCCCGCTTAAGCCTACCGCCTGATCAGCGCTTAGAGCTTAGCGGCAATTTCCCGGGTTACTGTATCACAATGCTTAATCTGCTGCAGATCAGGGCTGTTCACATTTTGATGCTGCTGCAGCACCCTATCCACGATCTCTTCAATGTGCAAAAACGAAATTTCACGGTTCAGGAAGCGCGCAACCGCAACCTCATTCGCCGCGTTATAGGCGGTGCTTGCCGTCCCGCCGGCCTTGCCGCACTCTATCGCCAGCTTAAGCAGCGGATACCGTACAAAGTCCATATCACGGAAGGTCAGGCGGCCGGTCTCCGCCAGCGACAGCCGGGCTGCCGGTGAAGGCCAGCGGTCCGGATAAGTCAGGGCGTATTGAATCGGAACACGCATGTCCGGGCTGCCAAGCTGGGCAATGATGCTGCTGTCGCAAAATTCCACATAAGAATGAATAATGCTCTCCGGATGCAGCAATACATTAATTTTTTCGTACGGAAGATTGAACAGCCAATGCGCCTCAATGACCTCCAGTCCCTTATTAACCATCGTAGCCGAGTCAATAGTAATCTTGGCTCCCATGGTCCAATTCGGGTGGCGAAGCGCATCTTCTACGGTAACATTTACCAGCTGGTCACGAGTGTAATCCCGGAATGAGCCGCCGGACGCTGTCACTGTTATAGAGGCAACATCTGCACGGTTCTCACCGTTCAGGCATTGGAAGATAGCGGAATGCTCGCTGTCAACCGGAAGGAGCTTCACTCCCTTACGGCCGGCAAGCTCTGTTACCAGATGGCCTGCGGTGACAAGCGTTTCCTTGTTGGCCAGCCCGATATGGCGGCCGGCTTCTATTGCAGCAAGCGTAGACTCAAGGCCGATGCTGCCCACCAGCGCTGTTACAACCGTCTGGGCATCTCCTCCGGCTGCTATCTCCACCAGGCCCTCATTGCCGTAGTAGAGCTCTACGCCGGACGGCAGGCTGGACCGCAGTTGATCTGCATGCTGCTTTGTTGAGACCGATACACGGCGCGGGTTAAAGCGGCGGACCTGCTCAAGCAGCAGATCCGTGTTGCTGCCTGCGGCTAACCCATCCACTGTAAACTGCTCTGGATGCATGGCAACCACATCCAGAGTCTGGGTACCGATTGAACCGGTGGAGCCGAGTATACTTATTTTTTTCACAGTTATATCTTCTCCCTGTCGTTTAATAGTAAGGCATCAGCATTACGATATGTACGAAAGGAAATACGATAATCCAGCTGTCGCAGCGGTCAAGAATACCACCATGACCAGGCAGCAGCGAGCCTGAATCCTTAATACCGTACACCCGTTTATAGGCAGACTGCACCAGATCACCAAGCTGGCCTAAAACAGCAGCAGACAAGCCGATCAGCAGTGCCCGTCCAATATTCAGCAGATCAGGAGCGAACAAAGCAAACGCAACCGAAATAATTACAGAAATTGCTACACCGCCGAGCGCGCCCTCGACCGTTTTATTGGGGCTTATAGCCGGCCACAGCTTATTTTTTCCGAAGCTTCGGCCTACAAAGTAAGCACCGGCATCACTGCCCCAGATGCAGCACAGCAGCAGCAGTGTCCAGAACAGCCCGTTGCCGTCGCCTGCAGCGCGGGCGGTACCCATATAGGAAAAACCCGTTCCTATGTATACAATGCCGGTAAACAACAGTGCAATGAGCTTAATATCGAGTTTATTTTTACTAAATACCGTTACAAGCAGAAGAACTAGCAATAATAGCCATACTCCCTGTTCCCATGACAGCCAGGCAGGAACATCCAGCAGCTCCCAGGGGATCATGAAGCCGACAATCGAACCATAACCAAGCAGAGCAGTGCCGCTAAACGGAGTGAGCCCTGTCATTTTGACAAATTCATATAACCCGACAAGCGCCATGGCAGTCAGCAAGAGGTGATAGGACCAGCCTCCAATTGCACAAAGGCCCAAAAACAGCGCCCCGGCCACAATTCCGGTAATGAGTCGTTGCTTCAAAGGTTCTCATCTCCCATCAGGCTACTTCAATCCGCCATAACGGCGTGTACGGCGCTGATATTCTGCCACAGCCTGCGTCAAGTGCTTCTTGTCAAACTCAGGCCAGAAGGCATCAGTAAACCAAAACTCACTGTAGGCAACCTGCCACAGCATGAAATTGCTCAGCCGCATCTCTCCGCTTGTACGGATCAGCAGATCCGGATCAGGCAAGCCGCCGGACAGCAGTCTGCTGTCAATCAGCTCTGAGGTAATGTCCTCCGGTGTTAGCCGGCCGGCCTTGATGTCATTACCAAGCTCACGCATACAGTCTTCAAGCTCTTTGCGTCCGCCGTAATTCAGCGCGAAATTTAAGACAAGTCCGTTATTGTGCCGGGTCCGCTCTACGGCTTCTTCCATTGCTTTGCGGGTATGGGAAGGCAGCGCTTCACTGTCACCCATCACACGTACCTGCACATTTTTTTCGATCAGCTCATCCAGTTCAAGGGCAAGGAATTCTACAGGCAGCTTCATCAGGAAATCAACCTCATCCTTGGGCCGCTTCCAGTTCTCTGTTGAGAAAGCATACATCGTCAGGAACTCCACTCCCAGATCATTAGCTGCGATGGTAGCACGTTTTACAGCCTTCATCCCGTTTTGATGACCGACAATGCGGGGAAGGCCGCGCCGTTTTGCCCAGCGTCCGTTCCCGTCCATAATAATCGCTATATGCCGGGGAATATTGTCCGGTGAGATCTCAGCGGGCTGTTCTTCCTGCCTGTCGTTACGGCTAAGCCATGCTTGAATCCGTTTGATCATTTCCGTTTCCTCCAAGCTCTTATCAGAAAGAGACAAACCCCACCATATGCGGAGGGGCTTTGAGGTCTCTTGATTATCATTATACTTCCATAATCTCTTTTTCTTTGGACAAGAGCACCTTATCAACTTCAGCTATGAACTTATCCGTTGATTTTTGAATATCTTCCTGATGCCCGCGCGACTCATCTTCCGAAATACCGTTTTTCTCCATCTTCTTGATGTCATCATTGGCATCGCGGCGGATGTTGCGGATAGCAACCTTTGCTTCCTCACCGAACTTTTTGGTGAATTTCACCAGCTCGGTGCGGCGCTCTTCGGTAAGAGCAGGAATGCTGAGGCGGATAATGGTACCGTCATTGGCTGGTGTAAGGCCCAGATCGGATTTCATAATCGCCCGTTCAATATCAGCTACAGAGGATCTGTCCCAAGGCTGGATTAGCAGGGTACGGGAATCCGGGGTGCTGATATTGGCCAGCTGGTTAACCGGTGTAGGCGCACCGTAATATTCAACCTGGATCCGATCCAGAAGCGCTGTAGATGCACGACCTGCTCGCAAGGTTGCCAGATCACGCTTCAGGGAAGCAATCGCTTTTTCCATACGTTCTTCGGCATTTTTCTTAACCGTCTGTGGCATTAATCTACACTCCCTTTAACAATCGTTCCGATTCTTTCACCAAGAACGACACGTTTGATATTGCCTTGCTCTGTAATAGCAAACACAATGAGCGGTATATTATTATCCATGCACAGAGAGGAAGCTGTGGAATCCATTACTCCCAGATTTTTGTTCAGCACATCCATATAGGTCAGCTGTTCAAATTTCTCGGCTGTAGGATCTTTGAACGGATCTGCTGAGTAGACACCGTCCACCTTGTTCTTCGCCATCAAAATCACTTCTGCTTCAATCTCAGCTGCTCTAAGCGCCGCAGTTGTATCTGTGGAGAAGAAAGGATTCCCTGTTCCGGCGGCAAAAATAACCACACGGCCCTTCTCCAGATGGCGGATGGCCCGGCGGCGGATGTACGGTTCAGCAATCTGCTGCATGGAAATAGAGGTCTGCACCCGGGTAGGAACATCAATCTGCTCCAAAGCATCCTGTAGAGCGAGCGAGTTCATAACGGTAGCAAGCATCCCCATATAGTCGGCTGTTGCACGGTCAATACCGCTTGCACTGCCGGCGATTCCGCGCCAGATGTTGCCGCCTCCGCAGACGATGGCTACTTGAACACCAAGCTCAACCACTTCCTTAACCTGCTGGGCAATGGAATTAATTGTCTCCGCATCAATACCATATCCGTTTTGTCCCGACAGAGATTCACCACTTACTTTAAGAACGACTCTCTTAAATACCGGCTGTCCCAATTGTATACCCTCACTTTCTTACAAAAGACGGAACACTAGGTGTACGTGTTCCGTTCTTTTGATGCTTGCCTTTATTCAATTCTAAAGATGTTTCAATACAGTATTAATTATTGTTTAACTTGCGCCATTACTTCATCAACGAAGTTTTCAACTTTTTTCTCAAGGCCTTCACCCAGCTCGTAACGAACGAAACGACGGATAGAGATATTTTCGCCGATAGTGCTGATTTTTTCATTCAGCAGCTGATTGATTGTTTTGTCTGGATCTTTAACGAAAGGCTGCTCAAGCAGGCAGTATTCTTCGTAGAACTTGCTGATGCGTCCTTCAACCATTTTTTCAACGATTTTCTCCGGCTTACCTTCGTTCAGAGCCTGAGCTTTCAGAATTTCTTTTTCTTTCTCAACAGCATCAGCCGGAACTTCTTCACGGCGTACATACTGCGGGCTTGCTGCAGCGATCTGCATAGCGATATCGCGTGCGAATTCTTTGAAGGAATCTGTTTTACCAACGAAGTCAGTTTCGCAGTTGATTTCTACCAGTACGCCGATACGTCCGCCAGCGTGGATGTAAGATTCTACAGTACCTTCAGTAGCAATACGTCCAGCTTTGTTAGCTGCTGCAGAAAGACCTTTTTCGCGGAGAAGTTCAGCCGCTTTAGTGATATCGCCGTTTGCTTCTTCAAGCGCCTTTTTACAATCAAGCATACCTGCGCCTGTTCTTTCACGAAGTTCTTTTACGGATTTTGCATCTACTGCCATTGTTATTCCCTCCAGATAATTGTCGTTTTATTCCATTCAAGGCCTTTATCCTAAAAAAAGGGCAGTGAGAGGTTATCCACCTGCCAACCACCCTTTTCATTTAAGTTCTTGTTTATATCCCGGCTGACTATTAAGCAGTAGTTGTATCTTCGCCCTGGTGAGCTTCTACAACAGCATCTGCCATTTTACCAGTCAACAATTTAACGGCGCGGATAGCGTCATCGTTACCTGGAATTACATAGTCGATTTCGTCCGGATCACAGTTAGTATCAACGATAGCTACGATAGGGATACCCAATTTGCGGGCTTCCGCAACAGCGATACGCTCTTTACGCGGGTCAATGATGAACAGCGCGCTTGGCAGGCCCTTCATGTTCTTGATACCGCCCAGGAATTTTTCAAGACGATCTTTCTCTTTGCGGAGAAGGATAACTTCTTTCTTAGGCAGAACTTGGAAGGTACCGTCTTCTTCCCAAGCTTCCAGTTTCTTCAGGCGGTCAATACGCTTCTGAATAGTTTGGAAGTTAGTCAGGGTACCACCCAGCCAACGCTGGTTGATGAAGAACATTCCGGAACGCTCAGCTTCTTCCTTAACGGAATCCTGAGCTTGTTTCTTGGTTCCTACGAAGAGGATTGTGCCGTTGTCGGCAGCTACACTTTTAACAAAGTTGTAAGCTTCCTCTACCTTTTTAACCGTTTTTTGCAGGTCAATAATGTAAATTCCGTTTCTTTCAGTGAAGATATAACGATCCATCTTCGGGTTCCAACGACGGGTCTGGTGACCGAAGTGTACCCCAGCTTCGAGAAGCTGTTTCATGGAGATTACTGCCATCTTCACACACCTCCTAGATTTGGTTTATTGTGTGTCTCCTCCGCCGTGCGTCATTTTCCTACAAGACTTTCTTCAGAAGAAAGCACCTCTTGTCGAAATCAACCGGCGTGTGTTTTAACACCGTCAATTACTATAACATATTAAAATACGGGTTGCAATGATTTAAGAAATATTTTGTGATTTCCTGGTGTTCCCTGCGTTATTTCACTGTAATCAGCTTTTCAATAATCGAATCTACACTTTCATTCTTCACAAAATTGTAGCTCCCGTATTGAATTTTAGTATTGATTTTACGGCTGACAGCGGTCTGCAAAAACTCGTTTTGATCACTGATGACGCCGGAAGCTGCAAGAATCCGTGCTGTTTCAGTAAGTGTGCTGCCTGCAGGAATACGCACAGCAATGCCTCCCGGCGCCGCAGCCTGCGGTGTAGCCGGAGCAGCCGGAGCTTCAGCAGTTCCGCTGCTCGGGGCCGGCTGGGACGGAGAGGCCGGCATGCTAGGCTTGGCTGCGGCACTGGGCTGGACCGCAGCGGCCGCTGTAGCTGCAGGCGTAGATGTAGGCACTGGCGTCGCTGCGCCGCCTGCCTGACCTTCAGGAGCAGGATCAGCTTCATCTGGCGCTACAGTAGCCAGCGGTGCGGCAGCCGGGTCTGTAACAGTCAGATTAAGCAGTGCAGCCTGCCTGACAAGCTCCTCCCGGGTCAGCGGCGCTACGCCCCCGGAAATCATCAGCTGCAGGAGCAGCGCTCCTGCAATTAGTCCCGCACCCAGGCCTAGCATGAATGAACGGTTCTTAATCATACCGATTCCTCCTGCTTGGCCAGCTGCAGGATAAGCTGAACTTCGCCCCGCTGCAGGCCGGCTGTCTTGGCGATGGAGTCGATAGACTTGCCTTGCTCATGCAGCTCGAACAGACGCGGATAACGCAGCTTAATTGAGCTTACCGGCTTTGCTTTGGGCTCAGGGGCGGCTACCAGACTTGCGGAAGTATCAGCAGCAGCCGGACGGACGGCATTATCTCTGGCGATGGCTGTAAGCTGAAGCAGCCCCTTTTCTTCGGCTGTCAGACGGGCATCAAGCAGTGCAGTGCTCTTGTGCAGATCTGCAATCTGATCACGCAGTACGCTAATCTCCTCCTGCAAAGCCGCCTTAGTGCTCTGTGACTGCGTTTTGATGCTGCTGACCAGCTGCAGCATCTCACTGTTCTCGCGCTCCAAATCCGCCATATACAGTTCAAGTGCAGCCTCAGTATCTTTCAGGCTCTGCTTCTCGGCCCCTTCTTCTTTGCGGCGTGCCGGCAGGATAAGAGCGTAGACAATAGCAACTGCGCCTACCAGCACAATGTATATCCATGGTTGCAAATGCGTGTTCTCCTTTACGGTATCATTTGGACAGCTCAGAGGCTCAGGTCAAGCCGCCGCCCTTTATAAGGGTGCTCAGCATCATTAGGGGCTTCGCTTTTGCGCTGCCCTTGTCCTGATGGATGGTTGCCCTGGTCATTCCCCCGTTCTCCGTCATTACGGAGCTTCGCTTCCGAGGACTCATCAATTTCGCCCGTACGCTGGGCCAGTTCTGCAGATTGCTTTACGTTATGTACGGCCAACTGCTGCTGGTCAAGCATAGGACGGTGAAGCAGCTCGTTCTGGACTTTGCCTGCATCCGTAGTCCGGGGCAGTGCAATTTGCAATTCAACTGGTCTCAGGCTCACAATATTCCCCTCCCCATAAACCAAATGTACTGTCCCAGCATAAAGGAATGGCCGGCCGCTTGTGCTGCCCGCCTGTTAAATATATGGCGCCAGGGTAATATCGCCGTCGGAATAATGAAAAACAACCCGCTCCGTCGGATCCTTGACAAACCTCGTATATCTGCCGATTACAATCTTGGATCCGCCATAGATGGTTTTTACAACCTCGACCCTGGCTCTTGCAGTATCCTCCAGCATTTTCTCAATTTCCAGCACACGCTCTTTGATCCGTTTTTCATCACGTATATGGGCCTGTTTGGTCGCATTCAGCTTCACACGCAGCGCTACTTTATCTGAAGACAGCTGTCCGTTGTTAGCCAGCTGATTCAGCAGGTAGAGTGCCTTGTTCGTCTTATCCTCATTCTCCAGCAGCTGACGCAGCTCCTGGCGGAGCTCGTTGATTTCGTTGCGCAGTTCGGGAACTACACCTACTTCAATTGCAGTAGCAGTTGACATTGTATTCCCGATTGTCCGGGCAACCACTCTTTCTCCCGCCTGAACAATGCCGCCGACAATGAGCCCTTTGGTGCCGTTGCACAAAACATCCCGTCCTGCCCGAATATTGGAATGCATTATACTTTGGGATACGATTACATCTTCAGCGGCAAGCACATTGCCGTCCTGAATGAAGCTAACCTTGACATTTTTACCGGCGCTGATAAGGCCTTTGTTATAGCCGATTATACCGCCTGTTATTTCCACAGAACCGCCGGCAGTCAGCTCAGCGCCCTCTACTCCGCCGACAATGCGGATATCTCCTGCAGATTTTACAGAAAAGCCAGTCAGCACATTACCGCGGATAACCACAGTACCTACAAAGTCGATATTGCCGGTGCTGTAATCCACATCGCCGTTTACCTCATATACGGGAAAGACATTAATTTTACCATTGTCTGTCAGCGTAACTAACCCGTCGATTGCCGCGTACATTGCCGTCTCACCCTGGTCAAGCAGCACATTTTTACCAATCTTAAACCGCGCTTCTCTTCCGGGCCTGCAGGGAATCTCTTCACCGGTAACGGCCTTGCCCTTCTGGCCGGGCACCGGCGGAATGGCTTCACAGATTAATTGCCCCTTAAGCACATTGTTAAGCCGTACCAGATCCTTGTAATCCACCTTGCCGTCTTCTCTTTCGAGCGGCTTTCGGTCTTCATCCAGATCCATGGCCATAACAACACGCCCGTCAACGCCATGGACCGGCTCATAGCCGATAGCTACCGGCACTCTGCTGAAAAAATACTCCTCCGGATTACTGCTGATCCGTTTGACAATGTCGTGCTGAATACCGAACCGAATATCATGACCGTTAAGGAAGCCTTCCAGATCTTCGGCTGAGCAGGAGAAATCCTCATCCTTCTTAGTGAATTCCAGATAAGCAATTCCTTTATCCTCCGAAAACGTAATACTTACGTACTGGTTCAAAGCATGCTGACCGATCAATTACTGCTCCCCCTTGTCACCGTCGTCCGGTTAATCATTTTGCATAAGCAGGTCACGGTTTTTCTCAAGCGTTCCGCGCAGACGCAAAATAGCTTTTGAATGAAGCTGTGAAATCCGCGAAGGTGATAAAGACATGACCTCGGCGATTTCGCTTAAAGACAGATCTTCATAATATAAAAGGGACACTACGGTCCGTTCTTTCACCGTTAATTTTTCGATACCTTTGGTGAGTGTGTCGCGCAAATAAAACTCATTTACTTTACGGTCCGGATTTTTGGCTTTATCGTCCACCAGTATGGACATCCGTGTTTCCGATTCTTCTTCGCGGATCGGGTCTTCCAGAGAGCAGAGCGACATAACGGCCACGTCCTGCAGCATGTTTTGAAACTCAATCTCTGAAATGTTCAGATGCTGGCTCATTTCCTCATCACTGACTGATCTTAAGTATTTCTGCTCCAGCTGCTGATAGGCATCCTCGATTTTTTTGGCTTTTTCCCGTACGGATCTGGGAACCCAGTCGCTTTGGCGCAATGAGTCCAGAATAGCCCCGCGTACACGCCAGGAAGCATAAGTCTGAAACTGCAAACCGCGTTTATAGTCAAACTTTTCGATGGCATCTATAAGCCCCATTACGCCATTGCTGGCTAAATCATCCTTGGAGACATTTTTGGGCAGTCCGACAGCCAGTCGGCTTGATACATAATCAACAATATGGAGGTAGTTCTCAATCAGTCTTTTTTTGGCCTCAGGGTCACCGTGCTCTTTCCACTGCTCCCATAAACCGTCTGTTACTGCTTGAGAAGCTTTTTGCTCGTTCAATGGCTTTCACCCTTCCCAAAGTTTAGTCAGCAGATATCTGCGCGCTGGAAAGCCGTTAATGCGCGCAAGGATTCCGCTTATTCTTCTTTCAGGTGACGAACGGCCTTGGCCAATTCTTCAGGATCTTTCATGGATACCAGCTTAGGCGGCTGCAGGGGAGTAAAGCCTTCACTGCCCCCGTTATCCACTTCTGGCTTCTGCTTAAGCAGATTGATTAATTCTTCGTCTTCATCAGGCGTGCTCAGATCAAGATTGCCGCCCAATGCTTCATCTGTATCGGTAAACTCATTGTCCCCGGCTGACACAGATTGTTTAATAATAAAACCCAATACCCATCTCAGGAAGAAAGCAAGCACAAACCAAAGAATAAATCCATAAATCCCCCGAATCAGACTCGTCCCAAGTAAATTATGCCCGTAATTTGATAAAAAGGTAAATAAAAAACCGATCAAACCGGATAAAAGGCTAATTATAATTTTCCCCATCGCTATATTTCCTTAGTGCCTTTTTGGACACTGCGGATATGAAGCAACCCTGAGCTGCAGGCAATTTCGATCGTACGTCCGAAATTCCCGCCCGTATCCTCAGCGATCAGAGGAATACGAAGCGACTCCAGGGCAAGCTTGCAGGATTCGACGTTACGAGGCCCGATCCTCATGGTGTCATTCCCTCCGGCAAAAGCAAACATTTGTGAACCGCCGGCCATTTTGGCTACGATCCGGCTGCGGACCGCGCCAAGAGCCAGTAGGCGGGATAGCAGTTCAGGTACTGCAGTATCCGCAAACTTGGCTATGTTAAGCTGGCCCTCACGGGCAATCTCTGACGAAGGAAGCATGACATGTGCCATCCCCGCCAGTTTTTTGCCCGGATCAAATAAGGTAAGACCCACGCAGGAACCAAGGCCGGTCGTACGGATCAGACTATCCTGGCTGCCTACGTTAAGATCTGCCATTCCGACCTTAATAATGCTTTGCTCCTCAATCATTATCAAACGGTACTCCTAGAGCTTTGAAGATTTTCGGGAATGACTCGGGATCCGGAATCAGGAAAAATTGGCCTTCAATTTCATTTTGCCCTTCCAGGAAGGTAGTATCAATAAGCAGCGCATCATCACCCATCTGGCCGAATTGCAGCAGCCCGTAGCCGAGAATGGCCCCCGCCATATCCATGGCCAGCGCAGGCACAGTCGGAAACATGGACAGTGAGGTAAAGTCGGCAAGCGATGAAAGATAAGACCCAGCCAGAATATTGCCGATCTCACTCAGCGCGGAGAATTCCATCTCCCCCAGCTCCTGATCCGGAAGAATTTCAATTCCGGCAATCCGGTTCAGTAGACTGATAGCCGCATCCGGAGTAAGAATAAAGAAAAGATTACCCGGCGCTTCTCCTTCAACGCGCAGAAACACGGCATAGACCAATTCCTCTGCTCCGCCAACCTTATCAGTGATTTCTTCAAAGTTCAGCAGCTGAACCTTGGGTACAGCCATATCAATCGGCTTATTCAAAAGCTGGGATAATGCGGTGGCGGCGTTACCCGCTCCAATATTCCCCACTTCCTTCAAAACATCCATTTTGAAATCCTTGAAATTCTTGAACAGCTCCATAACCTATCCCTCTAGGCTTTCCAGTTGCACGATTTCACTCTTATTCAGCACTTCAGACAGGTTAAGCATGATTAACAGACGGTCTTCTCCAATTTTGGCCACTCCGTCCAGATATTTCGCCTTGATCCCGCCCACAACCTCTGGCGGTGTGTCGATAGAATCACGGTTCAGGTCAATGACATCATTAGCCGAATCCACGATGAAGCCGACTTCCATCTCATTGACATTAACAATTATTACACGGGTCTGGTCCGTATGCTCAGTTTCTTCAATTGCGAAACGGCCGCGCAGGTTAATTACCGGAATAACGACACCGCGCAGATTAATAACGCCTTTGATGAAGGAATACGTCTTCGGAACGCGTGTAATCGGCATCATGCGCTCGATAGTCTGTACCTTGTCCACTTCAATGCCGTATTCTTCAGATCCAAGCTTAAACACAATTACTTTAATATCCTCAGCCATGGAATGAACCTCCCTGTTCTATCCTGATTATTTTATAAATGCGTTAGGATCAATAATAAGAGCAACCTGTCCGTCCCCCAGAATAGTCGCACCGGAGATACCTTGAATCTCCGGCAGATACTTACCGAGATTCTTGATAACAATTTCATTTTGCCCGATGAAATCCTGGACAGCCAAAGCCGCCATCCGGTCACTTTTACGGACAACGATAATCTCTGTCTCCTCTTCTGCGCTATCATCAAAATCAGGAATGGCGTAGAACTTACTGAGCGAGAGCAGCGGAATATGGCTGTTGCGGAACTCGATCATTCTTGTGCCGTGAATGGTACGGATCTGGTTTTTCTTTACAATTCCAGTCTCAACAATCGATGAGAGCGGGATTGCATATTTCTCAGATCCGATCTTTACAAGCATGGCCGCAATGATGGACAGGGTCAGCGGAAGCTGTACCGAGAAGTTCGTACCCTTACCTGGTGTGGAATAGACTACCACGTTACCGCCAAGTGAAGTGATCTTCGATTTGACAACATCCAGTCCGACTCCGCGGCCTGATACGTCGGAGATTACCTCGGCAGTGCTGAAGCCCGCTGCGAACAGCAGCTGAATAGCTTCATCATCTGAATAGCCTGCTGCCTGCTCCTGTGTAATAATTCCTTTTTTGATGGCAGATTGCAGAATTTTCTGGGGATTAATACCGGCGCCGTCATCCTCGATTTCAATAAATACATGGTTGCCGCTGTGGAAGGCACGAAGATTAACTGTACCCGTATCGGACTTACCGGAAGCAACGCGGTCCTGAACCGACTCGACACCGTGGTCAACCGCATTACGCAGCAGATGCACCAGCGGATCGCCGATCTCATCAATAACCGTACGGTCAAGCTCAGTCTCAGCACCGGTAACAATAAGATCGATTTTTTTGTCCAGAGATTTAGCAAGGTCACGGACCATCCGAGGGAACCGGTTAAACACAGTGTCCACGGGCACCATTCTCAGCTTCATAACAATGTTCTGCAGATCACCGCTGACACGGCCCATGTGCTCAACTGTCTCAGTTAGATCAGTGTTTTGTACCTCTGAAGCCAGCTGCTCCAGGCGTACCCGGTCAATCAGCAGCTCGCTGAACAGGTTCATCAGCACATCCAGCCGCTCGATGTCAACGCGGATTGTCCGGGAAGGCGCAGCTCCTGTCCGGGAAGGCGCTGCCTTAGCAGCATTTTCTTCTCTGGCTGCCGGAGCTGCTGGAGCTGCCGGAGAAGCCGACGGGGTGGCGGCTGCTGGGGCTGTCTCTGCCGGAGCAGGCGCTTCAGCAGTAGCAGCGGCCTCCAGCGCCATTTGGGCAAGTGACTCCTGATCAAGTGCTACCGCTGTCACCGTGTCGATTTCCGATACGTTCATTATCATCGACTTCATTTCGTCGGCACCCTTTTGGGTTATGTAATAGAGTGAGAAGCCGTAATCGAATTTCTCCTGCTCTATATCCTGAACCGAAGGGAAGGATTTGATCACTTCTCCTGAACGCTCCAGGAGATCAAAAACCATGTAAGCCCGTACCGCTTTTAGCTGACAATCCTTTCGGATAGCTACATCGATATACAGCACCTGATGCCCTTCCTGAAGCGACTGCTCCAGGACAGAATACTGGAATTCATCCAGGGTGATCTGGAGATCACCAGAGGCTTCAGCAGCCGGCGCAGCCGCAGCTCCGCCCGCCGCAGGAATCTCACCGCGGACAATAGCCTGCAGGGCAGTGACAATCGAAGTTACATCTGCCTTGCCCTCGCCTCCAGCTGTAATATCCTGCACCATGGATTCAAGGGCATCCAGGCTTTTGAACAGGGTGTCAAAAATAAAATCCTGCATCCGCAGTTTATTATTGCGCACCAGGTCGAGCACATTTTCCATCTGGTGGGTAAGAGATGCAAGATCCTCAAACCCCATTGTAGCCGCCATACCCTTTAGGGTGTGCGCTGAGCGGAAAATCACCTGCACTATACTAATATCTTCAGGATTTGCTTCCAGTCCCATCATGCTCTCATTCAATGACTGCAGATGATCATTTGACTCATCAATAAACATGGATAAATATTGATTCATGTCCACTAACGAGCACCTCCCCTTCGAGTTCACTTTTCCTTTATTTAACAGCCTGTACCAGCCGGGGTGCAATTTCCTGCAGCGGCAGTACATATTTAACACAGTGCAGTTCGACCGCTGAGCGCGGCATTCCATAGACAACGCAGGTCTCTTCGTTCTCGGCGAATGTTGAGGTTACACCTGAATCGTACAGGGCTTTCATCATTCTGGCACCGTCGCTGCCCATTCCGGTCATGATAACCGCATGGCGCTCCAGCCCGGTCAGCGGCAGCAGGGATTCGTAGAGCGTATCAACGGATGGACGATGGCCGTTACGGGCATCTTCACTCGTAAGCTCAATGGCATATTGTCCTCCCGCTGCCGGAACAACCTTCACATGATACCCACCGGGAGCAATGTAAGCAGCTCCCTGGCGGAGTATCATGCCGTGCTCAGCCTCTGACACTTCAAGCGGACTGAAGGTGTTCAGCCGCTGGGCCAGTGACTTTGTGAAGTTCGGCGGCATATGCTGCACGATTACAATCGGTGCCGGAAAATCCGCCGGAATGTTCTCAAGAAATGTTTTAAGTGCCCGCGGG
Organism: Paenibacillus camerounensis; assembly: GCF_000723885.1. Taxonomy (GTDB): domain Bacteria; phylum Bacillota; class Bacilli; order Paenibacillales; family Paenibacillaceae; genus Paenibacillus_AQ; species Paenibacillus_AQ camerounensis. Next base: position 38,668 of record NZ_CCDG010000024.1, on the reverse strand, counting down.
CCTCCTGTAGAGCAGCCAACCGCAACCAGCTTGCGCAGCCCCTTGGTTCCGGACTTACGGTCACCGGCTGCAGCAGGCGGCCCAGCAGGATAGGAAGCAGGCAGCTCCGGCACTGCAGTAACCTCAAGCGGCGCAGGCGTGACTGCATCAAGCTGCCGGCGGCTCTTAAACCGTTCGGTTGCAGCGGGCTTAGGATGAGATACCGGAGGTTTAGGCAGCTTCCGGATCGAATCTATTCCTGATTTGGCAGAGCCAGACAGCTTAGTACCGGATTCCGTGACAGGCGGCTTAGGCTTATCCGCCGCTTGTTTTGCCGGAGTCACTGCTGCGCTCTTCGGAAGATCCGGCATCCGCACCGGCAGCTCAGTTACAGCAGGCTTGCTGGTACCAGGCGGACGGAGAGGCTCGGAAATCGTACTATCAGATGGCTTCTGGGAAGCTATCCGTGCCTCGCGCTGCTCCCGGGCCAGCATTGCCCCTTTCATCTGTTCGATCAGGGATACACCAACCGCCATTATATCCTGTGAATTGGTTATCGACGGCTTGCGGATAAAATCAAAGGCTCCAGATTCTAGCGCCATGATGGTTTCCCTCATGCCCTCTTCATTAATGCCTGAGAGCATAATAACCGGCAGCGTGTGATTGGCCATAATCACTTTCAACGCTTCCAGACCGTTCATCTCCGGCATTTCCACATCCATTGTCACCAGATCAGGCTGAAGCTCGGTCACCTTCGCAATCGCTTCACGGCCGTTTACAGCCGTATCGGTCACCTTAAAATCAGGATCTTTTTCAATCAAATCAGATATGATCTTACGCATAAATGCGGAATCATCCACAACCAAAACTTTATATGGCCTCATAGCACTTCCACCTCTGTCCATCTAATTCTGAACAATTACTGTTTTCGCTTCAACCACTTGTTGATAAATCCCTTGATGCCCTGTACCTTTGTTGTGTCCGCCGGTTCGGCGGACAGGTAATTCAGAGCAAGCCGTTGCACGTCTTTGGCTGCTGCACTGTTCGGAAAAGCCACTGAGAATGGAACTTGTTTCTTGACTGCCTGAACCACATGCGCATCACTGCTGATGAATCCGAGAAAGGGGATATCCAGCTGCAGGAAGCGGCTTGCCGCCATGCGGATTTTGTCGCTGGTGCCCCTTGCTTCCTTTTCATCCCCTGCCTGGTTAACAATGAGCTTGAAAGATACGTCAGGATGAGAATTGTGTACAACCTTCATCAGTGCATATGCATCCGTTATTGCGGTTGGCTCCGGTGTTGTAACCACCAGACAATCATCTGCCGAGGTTATAAATTTTAGCGTTTCCTTCGAAAGACCGGCGCCAGTATCAAACAGGATGAAATCCATGGTGTCAGCAATTTGGGCAATCTGTGCCGTGAAATAATTCAGGTCACTCTCAGACAGTGAGAAAAGCTCATCCATTCCTGAGCCGCCTGCAATAAACGGCAGATCTCCGGGCCCCTTCTGGATAATCTGTGCGATATCCGCTTCTCTTTTCAACAGATGGTACAGGTTATATTTAGCCGTTACGCCCATAAGCACGTCGATGTTCGCCATTCCGATATCTGCATCGAACAAAAGCACACGTCTGCCCATCGCCTTCAGCGTCAATGCGAAATTGAGCGTAAAGTTCGATTTGCCCACACCGCCCTTCCCGCTGCACACAGTAATTATCCGTGCAGTGGGACCGGCTCCTGGCTCGCGTTTGGGGTCACGGCTGGATACCAGCTGCCGTAAAGATTGAGCCTGATCCATCAGTGGCCTCCTGTTCCCAGCAGCATTTCACTGAGTAATTCTTTGGAGGCCATCAGCAGATCATCCGGGACATTCTGACCGTTCGTCAGGTAAGACAGCTTGAGCGGAAAATCATTCAATACATTGAATAGAGGCCCGTAGCTCCCGGTCTCATCCATTTTGGTGAAAATAACTTTGTCGAGCTGGTAGCGGCCGAAATGCTCGGCTATCAGCTTCATATCCCGGCTTTTCGAGGTCATACTCAGTACCAGGAAGGTTTCGCTCTTCAGTTCCTTAGCGAGCAGGCTCTGAAGCTCGGCAACAAACATTTCATTGCGGTAATTGCGCCCGGCGGTATCCATTAACACCAGGTCACAGCTCTCCAAGCGGAACATTGCTCTCTGCAGATCACCCGGTGACTGTACAACCTCAAGCGGTATATTCAAAATAGCAGCATAGGTACGCAGCTGCTCCACTGCTGAAATCCGGTATGTGTCAGAGGTAATCAGTCCGACCTTCCGGCCATGCTTGAACAGCTGTTCTGCCGCCAGCTTGGCAATGGAAGTGGTTTTACCTACACCAGTTGGCCCGGCAATATAAACGATACTGGTATCTGCAGCAATCCCTCCGGCAATTCTTCCAGCCAGAAACCCGTTTATCTGCTCCTGCAGCATTTCCGGAAAACGCTCAGCGGTCCAGGTCCGTCCCTCCTCATTCCAGCGGTCATAAATAGTGCTGATCCATTCCTCTACAAGCACTGCGTCGGTATCCTGATCAATCAGCAGACGCTTCAGCTCATCCAGCATCTGCGGCAGCTCAATGCCGCTTGAGGAATAACGCGCTATCCGTTCCATCCATTGCTTCATATCCCTTATTTCACGGAGCACGTCACTTTCAGGCTCCGAGGGTACAGCGGTCTCCAGCTCTGCATCCAAGTGTTCAAATCGTTCTGATAACGGTTGCTTGCTATCCTGGGCATGGGAATCAGGAATAGGCTCAGCAGGCTTCCGCTCCGGCGGCCGGGGAAGCTCCTCCTGAGCAACAGCGGGCATTACCGCCACACCACCGGCTTCTCTGGCCTCTGACAGCGCCGCCGCTATTTCAGCAGCAAACGTCTCGGCCGCCGGCCTCTGCTCTTTAGGCGGCGTCTGGGTAGCTGCCACAGCCTTCTGATAAGCCTGCGGAACTGCGCTGCGCGGTATACTCGCCGGTGTTGCCGGAGCACTGCCGGCTCCAGACGGTTTACGCGCCTCCTCTACTGCAGCTACAACCTCTATCTTTTTTTTCTGGAACATTCCCATAAATCCGCCGATCTTAATCTCCTTGGTACTGAGGATAACGGCATCGCTCCCCAGCTCGCTGCGGATGGAATGCATCGCGTCTGGCATCGTATCGACCACATAACGCTTCACTCTCATAAGTTCACCACCCCAACGCTTTGAATTTCAATATTAGGCTCCAGCTCACTGTAGGATAGCACCGGGATATCCTGCATCGTCCGCTCAATCACCTGGCGCAGATACATCCGGATGGTTGGGGATGTAAGCACAATCGGCTGCTGTCCGGACTGCAGGAGACGGTTAATCTGTTCGGTAAGTCTTTGGTATACCGTTTGAGTCGAGACCGGATCAAGTGCCAGATAACTGCCCTGCTCGGTCTGCTGGACGCTTTCCGAAATTTTCTTTTCCAGATTAGGACCAACCGTAATGACCCGTAAGGTTTCTCCAGTCTGGGAGAACTGCTGGGTAATCTGTCTTGAAAGCGACTGCCGCACATATTCCGTCAGAATATCTGGATCTTTGGTATAAGTGCCGTAATCAGCAAGCGTCTCGAAAATGGTGACCAGATCCCGGATAGAGATCTTCTCCCGCAGCAGCTTGCCCAGCACCTTTTGCACATCACCGATAGCCAGTACTGAAGGAATAAGTTCATCAACCAGTACAGGATAATTCTCGCGCAGATTGTCGACCAGCTGTTTCGTTTCCTGGCGTCCGAGCAGCTCGTGTCCATGGCGTTTGATAAGCTCTGTCAGATGTGTCGCTACAACAGAAGGCGGATCTACCACAGTATACCCGGACAGCTCTGCCCGGTCTTTGACCGACTCATCGATCCATAAAGCCGGAAGGCCAAAGGACGGTTCGACAGTTTCTATGCCGTTAATCGACTCATCATCATACCCGGGACTCATAGCGAGATAGTGATTAAGTAGTAATTCACCACCGCCGACAGTATTTCCTTTAATTTTTATGACATATTCATTCGGTTTTAGTTGAATATTGTCGCGAATCCGGATAACCGGCACAACAAGTCCCATCTCAAGTGCACATTGCCGCCTGATCATGATAATCCGGTCAAGCAAATCACCGCCCTGCCCGGTATCAGCCAGCGGAATCAGCCCATAGCCAAACTCGAATTCAATCGGATCAACCGTAAGCAGATTAATAACACTTTCCGGACTGCGGACTTCTTCAATTTGCTTTTCTTCAACAAGCTGTTCATCGGCAATCTGCTTTTTATTTGCTTTTTGTCCCATTGTGTAGGCTGCATAAGCCATAAGTCCTGCAAGCGGTAAGGTGGATAATACCGTGATCGGGGTGAAAAAACCTAGAAATGCAATGGTCACGGCTACTATGTATAGTAGGTTAGGATAGGACATTAACTGTCCAGTGAGGTCTTCAGCTAAATTGCCATCAGATGCGGCTCTTGTAACAATGAGGCCTGAAGCAGTCGAAATGAGCAAAGCCGGAATCTGGCTGACAAGGCCATCACCTATGGTCAACACAGAATAAGTCGATAAAGCCTCGGAAAAGTCCATACCATGCACAACCATCCCAATAATAAAACCGCCGATTAAGTTAATCAGCAGGATGATAATACTGGCGATCGCATCACCTTTAACGAACTTACTCGCACCATCCATGGATCCGAAGAAATCCGCTTCACGCTCGATTTTCAGACGACGCTCTCTTGCCTGCTGTTCGTTGATCATTCCTGCGTTCAAATCCGCATCAATACTCATTTGCTTTCCGGGCATAGCATCCAGGGTAAAACGGGCGCCTACCTCAGCAACACGTTCGGAACCTTTTGTTATAACGATAAACTGAACTACAACAAGAATAAGAAAGACAATAAATCCTATAGCGATTTGTCCCCCGGCAATCCAGCTTCCGAACGTAGCCACAACCTCACCGGCATGTCCATCTTTTAAAATCAGCTTCGTAGTAGAAATATTCAGCGCCAGACGAAACAACGTTGTTATCAACAATAGTGAAGGGAAAATAGAGAATTGCAACGCTTCCTTATTGTTCATAGCAACCAGTATGATCATGAGGGCCAATGAAATATTAATAATGAGCAGTATATCCAGAAGCCAAACCGGGATGGGCAAAATCATCATAAGTACAATACCGATGATACCCATTAGTACTGATATGTCTCTAGCCTTCACTGTCCGCTACCTCCCCCGGTTAGTTCCTCTTACCTTTAAGCTTATATACATAGGCCAACACTTCAGCAACTGCCTGAAACAGATCCTGGGGAACGACATCCCCGATTTCTGCCCTTTGGAATAACGCCCGTGCCAGCGGCTTGTTCTCCATAGTCATAACACCATGCTCCTTAGCCAGTTCTCTGATGCGGAGTGCCACATAATCCTGGCCCTTGGCTATAATCTGCGGAGCCTCCATCGTTTTCCCGTCATATTTCAATGCTACGGCAAAATGTGTAGGGTTCGTTATAATAACATCTGCATTCGGAACTTCCTGCATCATCCGCATCATAGCCATTTTACGTTGGGCAGCTTTTATCTTCCCTTTAATTAAAGGGTCGCCCTCCTGATTTTTGTATTCATCTTTAATTTCCTGCTTGGACATCTTCAGGCTCTTCTCATGCTGAAACTTTTGATAAATGTAATCAAACACAGCCAAAACTAAGAGAAACGATGCAATTTTTATGCCCAGATTCATAGTCATTTTTGCAGCATATCGGAAAGCACTTTCAGCATCAACATGTGTAAGCGTAGCAATGTTGTCTATTTCACCCCAAAGTGCGCTGTAGACCAGATACGCAACAATCAGCAATTTAAATACAGACTTGAGAAACTCGACAAAAGCTTTCATTGAAAAAATATTTTTAAAGCCGCTAATCGGATTTAGCTTACTGAATTTAGGCGTGATTCCGGCTGTAGTATAAAGAAATCCGACTTCTGCATAGTTAACAACTAGTGCTGCGATCAAGGTAATAATCAGAAGCGGTGCCAGCAGCATCAGAATTTGCAGCCCGAATTCATTAAACATATTTATAACGTTGTCCGAGGTTACCTCCATCAGCAACCGGTTTTGAAAAACATCTGTGTAAAGCGTCATTAGCCGTTCTCGCATATAGCTACCAAAAGTAATCAAACTGATTAATGCTGAGAACAGGACTATAGAACCGGATAACTCGGCGCTTTTGGCTACCTGGCCCTTTTTCCGGGCATCTGAACGCCGTTTTCCTGTTGGCTTCTCGGTTTTGTCACCCCCGAAAAGCTGAAGATCAAGCTTATATCGCCCTGCTTCAGGCATAACAAATTCTCTCCTTACAGTCACCTAAGGGCTCTTCCCTAAGAGGCCAAGCAAATTTTGCATAGACTCAAACATGATGTCGTAAAGATTCTGAAACAAGAACGCAAGACTTGGCATTAGAACAAGGAACAATGAAAGTCCCACAATAATTTTAATTGGAACGCCTATAACAAAAACATTAAATTGGGGAGCGGTTCTAGCCAGGAAAGCCAGGCCAATGTCGGTTAGAAACAATGCAGTGACTAACGGTGCCGACATTTGAAAAGCAAGCATAAAGGATTGCGCAAAGCTTCGAACCAGGAAATCCGACAGGCTCCCGTCTAACATTTTTACAAAAATGGTGTTATCTATTGGTACCCAGTTGTAGCTGTAAATGATGGCATCCAGCAAGTAGTGATGACCATTCATAATGACAAACATGGTCAGTGCTATCATATATTTGAAGTTACCAAAAATCGGGGCTGAGGATCCGGTCATAGGATCTATTACGTTAGCGATGGCAAAGCCGATTTGGATATCAATAAAAGAACCGGCTGCCTGTATAGTCATGAACATCAGATAACCAAGAAATCCAAGCAGCAGTCCGATTAATACTTCTCTGATAATAAGAATGATATAGGTCAGATCCTGCGGTACTGTAATACTCGTCCCGCCTGAGCTATAAACCACCATGGCTACAAAAAATGACAATCCGATTTTGAACTGCATTGGCACGCTCCGTGAAGAAAACACCGGAACTACAACAAAAAAGGAGGTAATTCGACAAAAAATCAGCAGAAAAACAGGAAAACTTTGCAGCAGGGTCTCCATATCCATAATCTTAACCGATATACATATAGAGACTGCCCAAAATTTGACCGGTAAAATCTACAAGCTTAGTAATAATCCAAGGGCCAAAAATTAACAAGGCCAGTAATACAGCGACAATCTTAGGAACAAATGCCAACGTCTGCTCCTGAATTTGTGTTGTTGCCTGAAAGATACTCACGGTGAGTCCCACCACCAGACCAAGAATAAGCATGGGGGCACTTGTTTCAAGTATCAAATATACGGCTTGACCTGCCAGGCCGATAATAAACTCCGCATTCATCCCACACGCCTCCTCTTATTGTCAGGTGTTGAAACTTAGCAGCAGGGACTGAACGACCAGATACCAGCCGTCGACCAGTACAAAGAGCATTATTTTGAAAGGCAATGAGATCATGACCGGGGGAAGCATCATCATCCCCATAGCCATCAAAGTACTTGAAACTACAACATCAATAATCAAAAAGGGGATAAAGATCATGAACCCCATCATAAAAGCCTTTTTCATTTCACCTATGGCAAAAGCAGGTACCATAACAGTAAGCGGAATATCGCTGTAGGTCTCAGGCTTAACCGAAGCATTGCCGCCGGTGTAATTCATAAACAGCAGCAGGTCTTTGGTGTTCGTCTGCTTAAACATAAATTCCTTCATGGGATCAGCTGCTCTGGTGAGCGCTTCTGATTGGGTAAGCGTCCCCTTCATGTAGGGCTGTAAAGCCTGTTCATTCACCTGTGAGAGCGTAGGTGACATTATAAACAGGGTGAGGAACAACGCAAGTCCTACCAGTACCTGGTTCGGGGGCATCTGCTGAGTACCCAGAGAGGTTCTGACAAAACCAAGTACGATGACGATTCGTGTAAAGCTGGTCATAAGGACTAAAAAAGCCGGGGCCACACTCAATACTGTAACAAGGAGCAGAATCGAGATGGAGCTGGTTCCCCCGCCAGCTGTACTATCACCGCCTCCGACCTGAATGTTGATATTCGGAATAGGATCTGCGTGAATCGGATGTAAGAGCAGCATACTGAATATACCGAGCAACAGAAAAGAAAGAATCAGCTTTTTGTTCATAAATTCCTCGACTCATCCTTAAGACTATCATCCCGGAGAAGCTCTTCCATTTTCTCTTTACGCTCAGGCGACTGCGCAAGCTTGGATTGCAAGGTCTCATAAAAAGAGGACGTTTCATTCAATTCTATTTCCTGGGAGGGCACCTCTCCGCGTACCTTTGCCTTGATCCTGGACAGGAGCGGCACCAGAAGATTATTCTGTCCTGCCGCCTGATCCTCGAATCTTGAAACGATAATCGCCACTTCGGCAGGATCAGTGATTTTATCCAGCATAGAAATATTCTCACCGACCCCGATTAAGTAAAGGCTGCCTCCGATTTCCAGTATCTGCACTGACTTGTTGGGCCCCATGCCGACCGCTCCAAGCGTCCGGATGGATTGCCCGCTCATTAAAGTCTGATTACGGCGACCGAGAAAACGGATCAGCAGCACTATAAGCACAACAATGATGGCAAGCACAAAAATAACCTTAATTAAACTCAGCAGGGGATTGCTGTCTCCGAGCATTTCGGAATTGGCTAACATGCCTTATTCCTGCCTATACGCCCAGCGTTTTGTTGATTGCTTCAACAACACGGTCTGCCTGGAAAGGCTTCACAATAAAGTCCTTTGCACCGGCTTGAATAGCATCAATAACCATAGCCTGCTGACCCATGGCTGAGCACATGATGACTTTGGCGTTGGCATCCACTTTTTTAATTTCCTTAAGGGCGGCAATGCCGTCCATTTCAGGCATTGTAATGTCCATTGTAATCAGATCCGGACGCAGCTCTTTGAACTTCTCGATTGCCTGCGAGCCGTCTTGGGCTTCCCCCACTACTTCAAATCCGTTTTTCGACAAAATGTCACGGATCATCATTCTCATAAATGCTGCATCGTCCACGATTAGAATTCGGTTAGCCATTTTTAAAAAATCCTCCCTAAGTATGTTTATTGTAATTTTTGGATTCGGTCCCACTGGCTGACGATATCCGTAACGCGAACCCCGAAGTTCTCGTCAATAACTACGACTTCCCCTTTGGCGATCAGCTTGTTGTTTACCAGAATGTCAACGGGCTCACCGGCCAGCTTGTCCAGCTCGATAATCGAGCCTTGTGACATTTCCAGAATATCTTTGATCTGCTTTTGGGTCCTTCCTAATTCTACGGTTACTCTCAGTGGTATGTCCATCAATAAATTTAAATTATTTTCATCGACATTGCCAAAAGCTCCTGCACTCAGGTTAGCAAACTGTACAGGCTGTACGTTTACGTTGCGGTTTGGCTGCGGTGTCTGCGGCGGAGCCTGCTCATATGGCATGCCCTGCTGCGGCATTCCATACGGAGGCATGCCATATGGCGGCATCCCCGGCATTCCGTAAGCCGGCATTCCTGCCGGAGGATAATAATAGCCCCCCTCCATTCCAGGGTACGGCGGCACTCCCTGCGGAGGATACTGCGGCGGGATTCCGCCCTGCGGCGGCGGAGCCTGCTGTGCCGGCGGCATTTGCGGTGCCGGCTCAGAGGCAGGCGGTGCAGAGGCTGCTGGCGCCGGCGGCGCTTCAGTCCGCGCTGCTGCGGTTTCCTGCTCAGGCTGACCGACATCACCGAGCAGCATGGTTACCATATCCTTGGCAAACTGCACAGGCAGGAGCTGCATGATTGTTGAGTCAATCAAATCCCCGATCTTTAAGCGGAAGGAGATTTGAATGAGCGTTTCATCATCGGGCAGGCTGCCTACACCTTCACCGCTGGACATATTTAGAATATCAATACCCGGAGGCGAAATATTGACGAACCTGTTGAAGATGGTTGACATGGATGTCGCTGAAGAACCCATCATCTGGTTCATGGCTTCCTGCACTGCACTGATGTGAATCTCGTTCAGCTCTTCATCCTTGGGTTCACCTTCACCGCCGAGCATGAGATCTGCGATAACCTGGGCATCACGGATTTTGATAACCAGGGAGTTAATTCCCTGGAATCCATCCACATACTGTACATGAACAGCTACATGCGGCTTCGGAAATGCTTCTTCAAATTCGCTGCGGGTGATAATGGATACCTTCGGAGTAGTAATATCAACCTTTTTGCCAAGCAGGGTAGAGAGTGCAGTTGCTGCACTGCCGAATGTAATGTTTCCGATTTCTCCCAAGGCATCCTGCTCAAACGGGGTCAGAAAGTCATCAACTGTCTTAACCTCGGGTGCCAGAGAGCCTTCCGCAGATTGCCTGAGAAGAGCATCAATCTCTTCCTGGGATAAATAATCTTTACTCGTCAAACTCTTCAACTCCTTCACTGACAATCTCGTCTATTTGTACAGCTACACGATCCTTTATCATCCCGGGACTTCCGATGAATTTTAGCCTGTCCCCTACTTTAATGGACAAGCCTGCATCCACAGTCTTGTTCAGAGAGATAACGTCGCCTACACTAAGCCCGAGAAATTCAGCAATGGATAACCTCGATTCGCCTAGCTCTGCTACAATTGGCAGCTGTGCCATGTTAACTCTCGACCTTATCGCCTCTAATTCAACTTCGTCCCGAACCTTCTTCTCTGATACAAACCATTGATGGACCGAAAGCCTTGACATAATCGGTTCAAGAACGACGTGAGGGATACAAAGATTGATCATCCCGGTAGTGTCGCCAATTTTGGTGCTTAGGGAGATCAGAGCGATCGTTTCATTCGGCGAGACTATCTGCATGAACTGCGGATTGGTTTCGAGCCCTTCCATCCTGGGATTAATGTCAAGCACGGTTTTCCAGGCCTCCTGCAGACTCTCAAAGCACCTGCTGAAGATCCTTTCCATAATGGTTGTTTCGATTTCGGTCAATGTGGTAATTTTGGTGGGAGCTGTTCCGAATCCGCCGAGCATTCTGTCCAGCATTGCAAAGGCAATATTCGGATGCACTTCCATCACCATACGGCCTTCCAGCGGCTCCGCCTCGAAAATGTTCAAAATCGTCATTTTGGGAATGGAGCGGATAAACTCATCATAAGGGAGCTGCTCTACTTGAACGACATTGATCTGTACGAAGGTGCGTAATTGGGCCGAAAAATAGGTAGTAAGATAGCGGGCGAAATTGTCATGGATACGTGTAAGACTGCGGATATGATCTTTTGAAAAGCGTACAGCCCGTTTGAAATCGTAAGAACGGATTCTTTTCTGGGTTTCTTCTTTTTTCAGCTCATCGGCATCCATTTCACCCGAAGATAGTGCAGCAAGCAGAGCATCAATTTCATTTTGTGATAGTACATCAACCAATTTATTCACCCCCCTATCAAGGAATTATCCTGTCAGCAGCTAAATGGAAGTCATAATGAAGTTTGTTACTTCAACCTGGGTCAGCTTGCCTTCAGTTAAGGTCTTGTTTATCAGATTTACCAGTTTGCTGCTCAATTGATCCTTGCCGTTCGCCCCGTTTAGTTCCTCAGGCTTTGTATCGGCAAGTGTTTTGATCAGCAGCGGTTTGATCTTGAGGTCCTTGATCTTTTCAAAATCTTCCTTGGCCTTGACGGTATCCAGCTGAAATGCAAAATTTATTAGAACGATATAATCGGTGTCGGCAAGATTAGTTTTGATGTCTGTGATTTCTGATGACAGCTCCACGATTTCGTCAGCGCTTAATCTTTGGACTTCCGTATTTTGGACAGCTGCATTTACATCGTTGACATCACTCGGAAAAATTCTATCCATCAGTAAAAACGCGGCAACCAGAATAAGCGTAATTGCCAGTAAAATCGTAATGAGCCACGGCAGCATCTTTTTCATGAAAGCTCCTCCATTGATTGGACTTTAATGGTGGCAGCATATGTGCCTATGTCCCTGTTATAATCCCGAATTTTGGTTATTACCTCTTCTGCCTTCTCAAGCACGATCAATCTTTTACCCGTTACAAGCGTAATGTACGTATCCGGACTTTCTTCTACCATTTCTACGAGCAGGGCATTCAGCCACATGGGCGCCCCGTTCAATCTTGTTACCGAGATCATAACAGGCCTCCTAACAAAAAATAGGGGGAGGAGTTCCCCCCCGCGACTTCGCAATAACAGCTGCGCCAAAAGGCGAAACGTTATTATTATACAGCAAGTTTGTAATGACGGCTAAAAAATTAGCGTTTCAGGTTTACAACTTCCTGAAGGATTTCATCGGAGGTAGTAATGATCCGGGAATTCGCCTGGAAACCGCGCTGAGTTACGATCATCTCCGTAAATTCACCAGTCAGGTCGACGTTAGACATTTCCAGCTGGCCTGCCACGATTGAGCCTGTTCCCACCTCAGCATTATTTGCTGTCGTCGGGGCAAGCTCGCCATCCGCATTGGCGTTCAATGTCATCCGGAACAGATTACCGCCGATTTTTTCCAGACCCTGAGGGTTGCTTACTTTAGCAACACCAATCTGTACACCAGCCTCCGTAGTACCGTCAGCCATTGTCTGCACAATGGTACCGTCGCTTGAGATTGAGAATGCAGTTACATCCTCACCGAGCTGAATCGCTTCACCGTCAGAATCCAGTACATGCATGCCGTCAGAAGTGATCAGGTTACGGCTCGCATCCACATGGAAATCACCTGCTCGCGTCAGAAAAGGGGTCTCCTGGTCATCAGACAGCCGTACCAGGAAGAAGCCGTCTCCGTCAATCCGCAGATCGGTCGGATTGTTGGTGGTCATCGCACTGCCCTGCAGATGAAGCGTATCAACCGAGCCGATGCTCACCCCAAGACCAACCTGCTTGGCATTTACACCGCCTTGTCCGCCGTCTACAGGTGCTGAGACACCGGAAATTGTCTGGCTCATGATGTCTTTGAACATAACGCGGCCGGATTTGAAGCCGATAGTATTCACGTTGGCAATGTTGTTACCGATAACATCCAGCTTCGTCTGAAATCCGCGCATACCCGAAACGCCTGAATACATAGATCTTAACATTATTATTGTCCTCCTAGATTAAGAGTCAGCTGACTCTTCATATTAATGAAATAGGTTCATTCTGACATGGCCGCGTCAGTCGGTCGGCGGCCATTCCGGCTCTCCGGTTAGGACCGGCCGGTTATGAAATGATCACTGCACTGTCAATCTGCGTAAATACATTATCCTTCATTGAGTTACCATCCATCGCTGTTACCACTGTGCGGTTCGGCACACTTACAATAAGCGCCATGTCCTTCATCAATATCAGAGATTCTTTACTGCCTTTTGCGGCAGCCTTCTCCACAGCATTCGAAATCTGGTCCAGCTGGCGGCTGCCAAGCTCAATCCCCCGCTGCTCAAGCCGTTTGGCGGCATGGTTGCTGAACTTAAGCATATTCTTCTGCAGTACACTCTCAAAGCTGGCTTCACTGCCGGCGGTTTTAGCAGTATGTGATCTTTGGAGCACCTGCGGATGAACTGCGCTAGGGTACAGCTGGCCTATAGTCAGCCGTTCACTCATATGCTCTCCCCGCTCTCCCCGCCGCTTTCCTGTGCTTCACTTCCGCTGACGGCTTCGGCTTTTGCTGCTGCATTCATTATCTGGGTAATATTAGCCAGAGCAATACGCTCACTGCCTACAACCGCGTATTGTACACCGCCGCTGACTACAATAGACTCTACATTACCTGACTTCGGCAGCTCTGTAGATACATCAGTCCAGGTTATATCCTTGCCGATCAATCCGGAAACGGAGCCCAGAGACTGATTCATGGCGGTGAGCTGAGTTGAAATATTCATTAATTGTTCCACAGATGTGAACTGTGCCATCTGAGCGATAAATTCCTTATCCTCCATCGGCTGCATCGGGTCCTGGTTCTGCAGCTGAGTGATCAATATTTTCAAAAACTGGTCTTTACCCAGCGTAGAATTACCGGTTGTTTTGGCTGTTCCAGAATTGTTTGCTACATAATTCCACTGATTATTATTAGAGACAGGTGTAGTTGACGCCATTTATAATTCACCTCGCAATTCATTTAAGCTATGCCTTGGCCGAAAAGCCTCCGCTCTGGTTCCGCATGTCCTGCCGGTTGTTTGAAGCCCATTCCTTAAACTCGCCATTCAGCTCAGCAGCGAGCATTGCATCCTCTATATCCTCACGCCGTTCTCTGGAATTTCTGTTCTGCTGGCCGCCTGAATTCTGCTGGCGCCCCTGCTGATCATTGAACTGTGAGAAAGGCGCTGTGCTCTGTGTTACTTCGAGCTTTTCCACTTGAATCCCCTGAGCTTGAAGAGCTGTTCGAAGCTGACTCATCTGCTGCTCAAGCATTTCTTTGGCCCCGGAGTGTACCGTTGCAAACTGGGCAATCAAATTCCCGTTCTGCATTGTAATCTTCACATCGACCTGCCCCAGATTTTCAGGAAACAGTGTAATCGTCGCCTCAGCTATTCCGCCTTTGCTTACAATTTCCAGTTTGCCAGTGATAAATGTATCCATCTGCTGGGCAAATTGACTGACCGGCACCTTGGTTAATTCAGCCTTTAGCGGTGCTGTAAGGCCTTCTCTTATTACTAATTGGCCGGCTGTCACTACATCATTACTGTCTTCAGTCACTTCTACTTCCGGCATAGAATCTTCTACTTTAGCGGTAGTGCCATTGTCCGCAGTAAGAGCTGTTTTAGTCAATCCTGTAAGGTTTTTTTCTTCTCCTGTATTTGCTGAAAGTGCCAGGGGAGATAACTCATTCTGTTCAGCTGTAACTGTCGGAATTGCAGTTGTAGTTGTTGCAGCTGTAGCAGCAGTTGACGGATTAGATAGAACCGGAACACCTTTTTCAGCAATTTGTGGCTTGCCTCCGCTTTCTGCTGCGGTATTGTTTTTAACAGGCGGCAGAGCAGCGGGAGCTGAATGACTCAATCCCTTACTCTTAGCTCTACTCTCTGGAACGGCAGCTTCAGTCATAATAGCGGAGAACTGTTGTAACAGTTCAGCACCCGAACCTGCCAGCGCCTTATCCCCCTCCGCAGATGCCTGCTGCAGCATAGTGACCAGACCGTTAAGCTCATCCTGCACTGCGAAACGGATTGTTTCGGGATTCTGGGCGAGCGGTGATAACATCACACTTTCTGTCCCTCCGTCAGCTGCTCCCTGACCGGATACTGTCGCTTCGGAAAGCAGCTGTGCCGCCTGCAGCAGCCAGCCCTGAAGAGCTGCCAGCAGCGCCGGGTCGGCCTCAAGACTTTCATCAAGCTGATCCATATCGTCATCCAGATTCTTCATTAAATCAGCGTGTCCTGTAATGTCTGCTGCGCTTGCCTCTTCCGCTCCGGACTGTACGGCAGCCAGCAGACCTTGCAGCAATGAAACAAGGCTTCCCGGTTGAGGTGCCGTTACAGCTGCACCGGTTGTTCCGTTCATCGTCTGAACAAGTCTCTGGGCAAAAGGCTGTACTGTTGAAGCAGTACCGGCGGCAGCAGCCTCAGCAGTTGCGGCTGTTCCGCCACTTGCGCTCGCAAGCAGATTGCCGCCTGAAAATGATGGTACAACTAAACCCATATTTGATTTCACCTCCTTTCAAAGCAATTATTTACCGCCCATCAGACGGTTTAGAATTTTTGCTGTAAGCGCACTGTCATTCTTGGTCATCTCACCCAGGATTGAAGATCTTACAGAGTCTCCTACTGTATTCAGGACTGTAATAACCTTATCAGGACTGACACTGTACATTGAACCCAGCAATGTCGCCGCTTCTGCAGCCGGCATTGTTGCGAACGTCTGGCTCAGCTTTTCCTGATCCAGATTACCGGATGCTGCAGGTGTTGCAGCCGTGCTTGCCTGGTCCTGTTTGAGTCTTGATTGAAGGGCTGCAATAGCCATATCGGTTGAATTGGTTGTTTCCTTTAGCTTTACTGACACTTCTGCAGCTTTTTGCGGATCCATTTTTTCCAGGATTGCCGTTTTACTGGCTGTATTCATGGCACTCATAATCTGTACCTGCTCTTCAGTGGTCAGATTCTCCATAATCGGTGCTGCCTTGGATGCCTTCATTCCTGAATACAGTTTAGCAAGTTCGGTCACCTTGTCCTGATAAGGATCCTCTTCCGCCACGGCAGCCTCAGCCGCCGCAGCTTCTGCTGTCATTGTGTCAATCTGCTTCTGCAGCGCTTCAACCTGTGTAGTCTGTGCAGTCTTTTCATCATTAACTTGCTGCAGTTGGGCCTCCTTTTCAGCAAGCTGGGATTTCAGCTCTTTAATTGTTGATTCCGAGCTTTTCGCCTGCTCCTCGCCTGAGGCCGCTTCTTCTTCTGCCGCTTCACTTCCCGGCTCCACAACCGGGTCAGGAATCCATTGATTCACTACCGGAATCTTGTTAGCCACTTCCAGCGCCTTGTTGCGGATGTCCATATTAAAAAGAGTCAGCAGCACTCCAAGCAGCACAAGCGTAAAAATAATCGGTATCATCAGAAACAAAAACCGCTCGAATTTGCTTGCCGACTCTTCGTTTTCAAGTTCCATATCGTTATTAGCCACTGGCGGAAACCTCCCGGGTTAGAGGGATTTCATCGCGAAGCGGACGGTAGCCATCTCATCCAGTTCGTTTTGTTCCCGTAAAATCATATCCTGCTGAAAAATAGTTTTTGCCTTGTCCCTGGCTTTCAGCCAGACCTTCTCGTCCAGCACCTTTGTGCTGAGATGATCCTGCTTATGCTGAACCTCCTGATGGGCACGTCTGATGTCTTTGTGCTTGCGGGCAATACAGGAATCGAGAAACTGCACATAATGCTGCATTTCAATAATTTTGGCTATGGGTGTTTTTTGTTCAGCTGCGTTCTGCAGCGACAGCATCAGTGAACTGCGCTGGGCCATTAATTCATCCAGGCTTTTTTCCTGTGCCTGCAGTTCTCCGAGTGCAGTTGAGAGCATCCACTCTGCCTGTGTTTTCTCGTTGCCCTTCAAGTCCACCACTTTTTGAAAAGTATAATGGAACCTCATTGCCTATCAACTCCTTGAGAACTGTGAAATTAAAGACTGCTGAACTTCCGACAAGGTTACCTTCTCATTCACCTTCTGTTTGGTGAACTCCCAGATGCTGTCGATATAGTGCATGGACTCGTCAATCTGGGCGTTGGAGCCTCTCTGATAGGCACCGATATTGATTAAGTCTTCAGAATCCTTATATACGGCCATCAGCCGCTTTACATTCTCAGCCGCGGCAATTTGCTCCTCAGGAGCGATATCCTTCATCACTCGGCTGATGCTTGACAGAACGTCGATAGCCGGAAAATGTCCTTTATTGGCAATGCTGCGATTTAGGACAATGTGTCCGTCCAGAATCCCCCGCACGGCATCAGCAATAGGCTCATTCATGTCATCACCGTCAACGAGCACGGTGTAGAAAGCGGTTATGGAGCCCGTAGGGCCGGTTCCTGCCCGTTCCAGAAGCTTAGGTAGACTAGCAAATACAGAAGGCGTATAGCCTCTCATAGCCGGCGGTTCGCCGACCGCAAGTCCAACTTCACGCTGGGCCATCGCATAACGTGTAACCGAGTCCATCATCAGCATGACGTTGAGGCCCCGGTCCCTGAAATATTCAGCGATGGTAGTAGCAATCAGTGCCCCCTTGATCCGGATCAGTGCGGGCTGATCCGATGTAGCAACCACGACAACCGACCGCTGCAGTCCCTCAGGACCGAGATCACGCTCAATAAAATCGAGCACTTCTCTTCCGCGTTCCCCTACTAATGCGATAACATTGACATCGGCTGCGGTATTACGGGCAATCATTCCCATCAGCGTACTCTTACCTACCCCTGAGCCTGCGAAAATGCCTACCCGCTGACCCTTGCCGATTGTCAGCAAGCCGTCAATTGCTCTGACGCCGATGCTGATTGGTTCATGCACACGAGGACGTGTCAGCGGATTGGAAGGAATATTAAAGGTAGAGCTGTGCGGCATCCGTGCCGGAATCAATGAGCCGTCAAGCGGCTGTCCAAGTCCGTCTAGCACTTTACCCAGCAGCTCAGAGCCTACCTGGACGCTCAGCGGTTTGCCGGTCCCCACCACGTCACAGCCCGGCCCGATTGCCTGAAGCTCGCCAAGCGGCATTAGCAGCACCTTGTTGTCCCGAAACCCCACCACCTCAGCCTGAAGCGGTTTATTGCCTTTGGCAGGGTAGATATAGCATACATCACCGATACTGGCATCCGGGCCTTCGGATTCCACCATCAATCCTATAACCTGGGTAACCTTACCATTGATCCTAACCGGGTCAAAATTTCGCAAATGTTCTTTATACCGTCCACTGTCAAGCATCGGCTTCCCCATTTCTGTGCTCCTCAGTGTCCAGTGCGATTCTCACCAGTGATTTTTTAATTTCTGAGAGCTGGGTATCTATCCGAGCATCAATACTGCCGAAGGAGGATCGGATGACACATCCCATATCCTTAACTGTTGAATCTGGCAGAATCTGAAGTTCGGCCTGTGAATCCACCGCAAGTGCAAGCTCTTCCCTTGCCGCGTTAACAAAGGAGAATTGCGAAGGGGAGACACACAGGGAGATCAATCCCTGCTCCCGCTTGCGCGCCAGGTTTTTGCGGATCAAGTCCATGGCGAACTGCGGCTCAACTGTCAGCTGCTTGTCCACTATCTTTTCAGCAATAGAGCAGCTCAGCTCCACCAGGAAAGGTTCCGCTTCCTGAATAATGACATCGCGCGCCTTGTAAGCTTCCTGCAGCACCATGCGCGCTTCTTCCATCATCTCATTCATTCGTTTGGCCATTTCATGTTCAGCCTGAGTCAGCCCCTCCTGATACCCCTGCTGAAACGCTTCGGATTTCACTGCTTCTATCAGATGTTCGTCCTGCTCCCGTCGCTGGCGCCACCATTCTTCCGCTTCTGTCTTTGCCGATTCCACAATATTTTCAGCTTCCAGCGATGCGCCCCGCACCTGTTCTTCAGCAAATTCCTGAGCATCCTTCAGCATTTGCCGGCGGCTCTGCTCTGCCTCTTCACGGGCCGGGTCATGATAATGGACCTCACCTGCCGAGTCCGCCACAGCGGGTTCTTCGGCAATTCCGGCATTCTGTCTGGCTTGTTCCAGCCGTTTGAGCACATCTACCGGAACATATTGGGAGTGTTTTATCAGCTTAGACAATTATGTCATCTCCTCCGCCACGGGCGATGATAATTTCACCGGATTCTTCCAGCCTGCGGATCGTGCCTACAATGCGTGTCTGGGCTTCCTCAACATCACGCAGCCGCACCGGACCCATATACTCCATTTCCTCGCGGAAGGTTTCTGCCATCCGTTTGGACATATTGCGGAAAATAACATCCCGCACTTCTTCGCTTGCCACCTTGAGAGCCAGCTGCAGATCGGCATTTTCGATATCCTTGATAATCCGCTGGATGGAGCGGTTGTCCACATTGACAATGTCCTCGAATACGAACATCCGCTTTTTGATCTCTTCAGCCAGCTCAGGGTCCTGAATTTCCAGAGAGTCGAGAATGGTACGCTCTGTCCCCCGGTCAACCCCGTTCAGAATCTGTACGATCGATTCAATACCGCCGGCGTTAGTATAATCCTGAGTCACTGTAGCCGAAAGCTTCTGTTCCAGCACCCGCTCAATTTGGGTAACGACCTCCGGCGAGGTGCTGTCCATAATGGCAATTCTTCTCGCCACCTCAGCCTGCTTCTCCTGAGGCAGGGAAGACAGAATGCTGGCAGCCTGCTCAAACTGCAGATAAGACAGAACAAGGGCGATAGTCTGGACATTCTCATTCTGAATGAAATTCAGAATCTGGTTAGGGTCAGCCTTACGGGCAAAATCGAAAGGCCTAACCTGCAGCGTTGCGGTCAACCGGTTAATAACCTCAAGTGCTTTCGTGGAGCCAAGCGCCTTCTCCAGAATCTCTTTGGCATAATTGATACCGCCTTGCGAAATATATTCCTGGGCAAGACAGATCTGATGGAATTCGGACATAATCGACTCTTTTTCTCCACTGTCCACCTTGCGGACATTAGCTATTTCCAGAGTGAGCTGTTCGATTTCTTCGTCACGTAGATGTTTGAATATTTGCGCCGATACCTCGGGCCCTAGTGTGATAAGCAGGATCGCCGCCTTTTGGCGGCCGCTGAGACCCTGCTGGCTAGCTTTTGCCATTAGTTCACCTCTGTTCATCTGCAAGCCATGTACGCAGCAGGTTTACGAATTCATCCGGCTTCTTCTTCGCCAGGCTCTCCAGCTGCTTGCGAACCTGACTTTCATTCGTCACGCTCTCCAAGTTAATGGACGGGAATTCGGTAGGAACCTGCAGCGGAATGTCTTCTTCCACTTCTTCTTCCAATTGTTTGTTTTTGCGGCTCCGGTAGATCAGGAAACCGCCTCCTGCGCCAACCAGCAGCGCTGCTGCTCCAATCGCCCAGATCATCCAGGTAGCCAGACCGCCTGTGGCTGCTTCAGCTGTATTGCCCCCGAACTGTTGGGAATAGACCGAAACTTTTTTAGTCAAATCAGCGTCTGTATAAGTGACCCCTGAATCTGCCAGTGATGCCCGTACGATGTTAACTAAAATATTCTGGATTGCACCTGAAGTCGCCTCATCCAAAGTTGTTTGCCCTGCAGGTGGTTCAACTGCAACATTAATGGTTAAATCTTTAACAGTATATGGGCTTGCGATTATATCCTTTGTAATTCGGTTGACCTCATAGTTTCTCGTTTCCGAAGATTCTTCAGAAGTAGAGGTGCCTGTGTCAGCCCCCGAAGGATAACCCGAGACATCTTCCGATCCCGTACCCGCAACCCCCCCGGTGGTGTTACTCTGACCCGAAAAGGTATTGCTGATAATCTGCGAGCTTATCTCAATCCCCCGCATATTCTCCATATCCACAGGTGTAACAATATCTTCCGTCCGGCTTTCCTTATCAAAATTCAGCTTGGAAAAAACCAGAACATCGACTTTATCAGGACCTGTTAAGGTACTGAGAAATTGCTTTACATTCTTTTTGACTTCCTCTTCAAATTTCTTTTGAAGGGCAAAGTTCTCTTCGACCTGGCTGGATATTCCCGCTTGCCCGCCTTTGGCAGAAGGCATTAATTCAGTTTCGTTACTGGTAATCGTAATGTTGTCAACCGGTAAATTAGGAACGGCAGTCTTAACTAAATTGAAGTATCCGTCGATATTATCCTGTGATGCCCTGAATCCCGGATCAAACGTAAGCACAATTGATGCATAAGCCTGCTCCTGGCCCTCCTGAGAAGCAAATACAGTCTCTTTCGGGAGAGTAATCAGCACTTTGACATCCTTAATCCCCTGCATCCGCCTCATCAGCTGTTCAACTTCCCCATTCAGCGCGTTGTTATATTTAACATTGAACTCGCTGTCTGTCGTGCCGATCATAGATGAAGACTCATCAAAGACCTTGTATCCGATGGAACCCTCCTGCACAATCCCCTGGGAACCAATATCTATTTTAATGCGGTTGGCTTGGGTGCTTGGCACTGAAATGCTTCTGCCGTCTGGACTTAGCCGGTAAGGAATGCCCGCGCCATCCAGGTAGGTCATGACTCCGGCGGAGTCTGTATTGTCCAAATCCCGAAAAGCCACTTCGTATTCCGTCTTCGAAAGCTGCATTGTCAAAACAATAATAATTACAATGATGATAAAGAGCGTAGAAAAGAATAATATTTTTTGTTTACCGCTAAATCTGTTCCAATACTCGGTCGCCTTCTCCCTGTATTGGGCAAATCTTTCATTCACAGTGTCACCCCATCCGAAACTAAGCTAGGATCATTTAGATTTGAGTTCTCATAATTTCCTGATAGGCTTCAATCACTTTGTTCCGGACTTGTGTAGTCAGCTGCAAACTCAGCAATGCCTGTTGTGAAGAAATCATCGCCTCATCGATATTGACTTCTCCCAAAACAAATTTGTTGCTCATATCCTTGGCCTGCTGCTCCTGGGCAGCCACCTGATTCAATGCGTCTTCCAGATAAGCTCCAAAGCTTTGACCGGAACCGGCCGTTTCTCCCATCTGTGCTGCGGCAGATTTCATCGCAAGGGGCTGGACAGTTTGCGTTCCTATCAAAAGATTCTGTATCAATGATTACCCTCCTAATGTTCGCTTAAGCTTCTATCTTCCAATTTCGAGTGCCTTGCTTACCATTGCTTTGGATGCATTCAGCATCGTAATGTTGGCTTCATAAGAACGCGAAGCAGACAGCATGTCCACCATCTCTTTAGTCAGATCGACATTAGGCATGTATACATACCCGTCAGCATCCGCATCCGGATGGGTCGGATTATAAACCGGCTTCAAGGGTGAATCATCCTCTATAATTGACTTTACCTTTACCCCTTCAGCACCGTTGCCACTGTTCATTTTGGAATTAAGAATGTTTGAAAAGCTGTTGTTCTGCTCGGTTCCAAGCACGACAAGCTTTCGCTTGTACGGAACAGCCTTACCGTCTACTACTGAGGCTCTGGTCGTTTCGGCATTGGCAATGTTGGAGGAAATCACGTCCATCCTGAGCCGCTGGGCGGTTAACGCGGATGCGCTGATTCCAAAGCTGCTACCAAAGTTCACTATATATTACCCTCCCTGCACAACTGTACGCATCATAGTAATCTGACTGTTTAACTGTTCGACATAAGAGTTGTATCTGAGCTGATTCTCAGCACTGAGCGCCATCTCCCTGTCCATATCCACATTGTTGTCGTTGTTATTCATCGAAGTAGAAGCTTCTGTGCTGACGACAGCAGCCGGTGCGGCAGAAACATAACCGAATTGGAAGTGGCGGGAATCCGTTACCTTCGCGCCGAGCGTCGGCTTTAATCCGCTATCCTGCCCGGCGAGTATGCTCTCAAATGTAACGTCGGAGCGTTTAAAGCCCGGTGTATCCGCATTGGCAATGTTGTTGGCCAGAACACTTTGTCGTTTAGTGGCGGCCTCAAGGCCTCCCTGCAATCTCTGAAAACTGACACTATTCAGCAAACCCATCGAAATCCCCCTTCCAAAGCTATCATAATGAAAAGAATTCCACAACTTCTTGCGAATACCTGCTTGTTTCGACAAAAAAAGCTAAAATTTTCGCTATTTTCTTGAACAAGCAGTCGAAAGGTGTCGATGGATGATTCTATTGGCAATCTCATATACATTGATTTTCGTAGAATTTGTATATTATTACAATAAGAAATAAGCCCTATCTTTTCAGAAAAGAGAGGGCTTAAAGCATGTTTTTTCAAATTGCTACCAGTTATATGCCATAATATGCTTTTATTTAGCATTTTATTACACGTTTTAGCTGTTTCTCAGGACTTTTATGCAAGTCACTAATTCAATATACCTAAATTTAAAGTAAATCCAAATCTTGCCCCTTTACAGGATATATTGGCTTAAATCGCGGTCCTGCGCGATCCCTGACAGTTTTTCGCGAACATACTCCGGTGTGATCACCATAGTCTCCAGCGTCAGCTCCGGCGCCTCAAATGAAAGGTCTTCTAACAGCTTTTCAAGGATTGTATGCAGACGACGTGCTCCGATGTTCTCCATGTTCTGGTTGACAGAGGCAGCAATTCTGGCAATTTCCTGAATCGCATCAGCTTGGAACTGAATTTCAATGTTCTCTGTTTTAAGCAGATTCACATACTGCTTGGTGAGCGCATTCTGCGGTTCAGTCAGAATGGACACAAAATCCTCCAGCGTCAGACTGCTCAGCTCAACACGAATCGGAAACCGGCCCTGAAGCTCCGGAATAAGATCGGAGGGCTTGGCGATATGGAAAGCGCCTGCTGCAATGAACAGCACGTAGTCTGTCTTCACAGGACCATATTTGGTCATAACCGTAGAACCTTCTACGATAGGCAAAATATCACGCTGTACGCCTTCACGCGAGACATCTGGCCCCGATCCTTTCCCCTGGCTGGCTACCTTATCAATCTCATCAATAAAGATAATGCCGGACTGCTCTGCACGGGCAACGGACTCCTGAATTACATCATCCATATCAATCAGCTTGGCAGCCTCATCCTGAATAAGCACCTTGCGCGCTTCCTTGATCGGCAGCTTACGTTTCTTGGTCCGTTTGGGCAGCAGATTGCCGAACATTTCCTGCATATTCATACCCATCTGGTCATTTCCCTGGCCGGCAAACATATCGAGCATCGTCGGAGCGGTATCCTCCACATCAATCTCGATGATGTCTTCCTCCAGCTGTCCGGCCAGCAGCTTGAATTTGATGCCGCGGCGGCGTTCACTAAGGCTTCCGTCCTCCGGCTCCTCCTTAACATCATCAGAAGCACCGGCATTCCCGCCAAAGATCATTTCAAACGGATTACGCTGGGATTTATTTTTGGAAGAGGATGGTGCCAGAATCGAAACGATCCGTTCATTAGCGAGCTCCTCGGCACGGTCTTTTACTTTTTCCGTCCGTTCAAGCTTAACCATCCGGATTGAGGTCTCGACCAGATCCCGGACCATCGACTCCACATCCCGGCCAACATAACCGACTTCGGTAAATTTAGTAGCTTCAACTTTAATAAACGGGGCATTAACCAGCTTGGCCAGCCGGCGGGCAATTTCAGTTTTCCCGACACCTGTAGGCCCAATCATCAAAATGTTTTTTGGAACTATTTCATCACGCAGCTCTTCACTGAGCTGGCTGCGGCGGTAACGGTTACGGAGGGCTACTGCCACCGATTTCTTAGCCTGCTTCTGGCCTACGATATATTTATCAAGTTCAGCGACGATCTGGCGGGGTGTTAGCGATTGATTCACCATTACGACTTCCTCCCTCTTTCTGTGGCACCGTGCCTACAATTGTTCAACTATGATATTGGAATTGGTATACACGCAAATCTCCGAAGCAATCTGCAATGCTTCCTTGGCAATCTCGGCTGCGCTCAGGTCTGGCGCATGACGTTTGAGAGCCCGTCCCGAGGCTAAGGCAAAGTTACCGCCCGAGCCGATAGCAAGCACGTCATCATCCGGCTCAATAATCTCTCCGTTACCGGAGATGAGCAGCATGCCTTCCTTATTCATCACAATCATTAGAGCCTCAAGCTTACGCAGGATACGGTCCTGCCGCCAGTCTTTAGCAAGCTCGACTGCTGAACGCTGCAGGTTACCGTGGTGCTCCTCCAGCTTACCCTCAAACTTTTCAAACAGAGTGATAGCATCGGCTACGGAACCCGCAAAGCCGGCAATTACCTGTCCTCTATACAGCCGGCGCACCTTTTTGGCAGTCGTCTTCATAATAACACTCTCTCCGAAAGTGACCTGTCCGTCGCCGGCAATCGCGGCCTGGCCGTTATGTCTTACGGCACAAATAGTAGTTGCATGAAAAATGGGTAACATAATTGGGCAACCTCCTAGGATAAACTCACTTCAAAACGCAAATGAACTTAAGAATGAAAATTCTGGCATTCTTAAGTTCATCCTCTATAAATCATAAGCTTATGCTGTGCAAACTTCAAATTATGCCTGATCCTGCTCCACAGCTGCTACCGGTTCCTTATAGTCAAGGCCTGTCTGCCTTGCAAATGCAGCCAGGCTATCCAGTGCACGGTGGGCAAGCAGTTCATTTTTCTCTTTTTTATTGCGGATTTTGTTCGGCAGCTTCGGCAGCAGCCCGAAATTGGCATTCATCGGCTGGAAATGCTTCGGATCAGCAGAAGTGATGTAAGCAGGCATACTGCCCAGGACGCTGTCCTCAGGGAATATAAGACCTTCTTGGCCCAGCGCTGCTTTGGCCGCATTAATACCTGCAATCATTCCTGAAGCAGCGGATTCCACATAACCTTCAACACCTGTCATCTGGCCGGCAAAAAACAGTCTTTCATGCCCCTTCATCTGATAGGTCGGATGAAGCAGCTTCGGAGAATTAATGAACGTGTTGCGGTGCATTACACCATAGCGGACGTACTCGGCATTCTCGAGGCCCGGAATCATGGAGAACACCCGCTTCTGCTCGCCCCACTTCAGATGAGTCTGAAAGCCTACCAGGTTGTACAGGGTGCCTGCTGCATTATCCTGGCGCAGCTGAACAACTGCGAATGGCAGCTTGCCTGTATGGGGATTCAGCAGACCTACCGGTTTCATAGGTCCAAACAAGGCCGTCTGTTTACCGCGCTTCATCATAATTTCAATCGGCATGCAGCCTTCGAAATAGATTTCCTTCTCAAAATCCTTTAATGCTGCAGTCTCAGCTGTAATAAGTGCATCATAAAACCGGTCAAACTCCTCTTCATTCATTGGACAGTTCAAATAAGCTGCCTCTCCCTTATCATACCGGGAAGCCAGATATACCTTACTCATATCAATGCTGTCCTTCTCAACAATCGGAGCCGCAGCATCATAGAAGTAGAAGTACTCTTCGCCAAGCAGCGCCTTGATTTCGGCAGACAGAGCCGGGGAAGTCAAGGGACCGGTGGCAATGACGACAATCCCGTCCTCAGGAAGCTGCGTCAGCTCTTCATTGATAACCTCTACGAGCGGATGGTCGTGCAGCGTGCGGGTGATTTCTCCTGAGAACCCGTCACGGTCAACTGCCAGCGCGCCGCCGGCCGGGACCGCATGGCGGTCGGCTGCCCCGAGGACCAGTGAGTTGAGGCGCCGCATTTCCTCCTTCAGTACACCAACTGCATTGCCAAGCCCGTTCGCCCGCAGCGAATTGCTGCACACCAGCTCGGCAAACTGGTCGGTATGGTGGGCTGGTGTTTTAACCACTGGTCTCATTTCATATAGTCTGACCGGCACCCCGCTTGAGGCAATCTGCCATGCAGCCTCGCTGCCTGCAAGGCCCGCTCCGATCACTGTAACTTTTGCTGAGTCTTTCAATTTCTGTTCCTCCTGCTAACGGTCTTTTATTCTGCTAATTCATCACTCTCAAGCACTGCCTCTGTGTGATCACAGGAAGTACATTGGAGCTTGGTGCCTTGTTTGTTGCGCTTTTCCACCATCCAGGCTCCGCAAGCCGGGCATGGTTTGATGGACGGACGGTCCCAGGAAACAAAGTCACAGCCCGGATACTGGTCGCAGCCGTAGAACACCCGCCCTTTTTTACTGCGCCGCTCTACAACCTTGCCTTCGTTACACTTCGGACAGGTGACCCCGATATCCTTCACAATCGGCTTGGTGTTACGGCAGTCCGGGAATCCGGAGCAGGCCAGAAACTTTCCGAACCGGCCAAGCTTATAAACCATCGGCTTGCCGCATTTCTCACAGAGCTCATCCGATACTTCATCCTCAATCTCAATTTCCTTCATTTCTTCTTCCGCGAATTCCAGCCGTTTTTCAAAGGACTCGTAGAATCCGGCCAACACTCTGACCCAATCCTCCGCACCTTCCTCCACATGGTCAAGGTCACCTTCCATATGTGCGGTAAATTCCACATCAAGGATTTCCGGGAAGAACTGTTCCATTTGCTCTATAATCAGTTCACCAAGCTCTGTCGGCATGAATTTTTTTTCTTCAATCGCCACATATCCGCGTTTCTGGATTGTTTCCAGTGTTGGGGCATAAGTACTCGGGCGTCCAATACCCAGCTCCTCCAGCGTTTTAACGAGACGGGCCTCCGTGTAACGCGGCGGCGGCTGGGTAAAATGCTGCTTAGGTTCAATCGCCTGCTTGTCGAGCTCGTCGCCAGCCTTCAGCGGAGGCAGGAATTTCTCCTCATCTGTCGTTCCGTCATCATTGCCTTCCACATATACCTTCATAAATCCGGGGAAGGATACTTTAGAACCTACAGCCCGGAAAATAGCAGTTCCAGCAGTGATGTCAACCGAGAGAGTATCAAGAACGGCGGAGGACATCTGACTGGATACAAACCGCTCCCAGACCAGTTTATACAGGCGGAACTGATCCCGGCTCATGTATTCCTTAACAAGCTCAGGCTCACGCAGGGCAGAGGTCGGACGGATCGCTTCGTGCGCATCCTGTGCTCCTGCCGCTTTTTTGGAATACTGACGAGGAGTTTCCGGGATGAATTTCTCTCCGTATTTAGCCTGTATCAGTTCCTTAGCCTCATCCTGGGCTGTTGTGGAAATACGGGTAGAGTCCGTACGCATGTAAGTGATTAGACCCACTGTACCTTCCTTGCCGAGTTCCACGCCTTCGTACAGCTGCTGGGCTACAGACATCGTTTTGGCGGCGCGGAAGCCAAGCTTACGGGCAGCCTCCTGCTGCAAGGAGCTTGTCGTAAAAGGTGCTGACGGATGACGCTGTCTTTCCTTCTCTTTTACTTCAGCCACCTTAAAGTCTGCATTCTTAATCGCTTCCAGAACTTCCTGGACGTCACTTTCCTTACCCAGCTCTTTCTTCTCACCGTTCAGCCTGTGAAATTTAGCTTCAAAGTCCGTACCCTTTACACCAAGCTTTGCAGTAATGCTCCAGTATTCAGTCGGTACAAAAGCAGAAATCTCATTCTCCCGGTCCATAATAATCTTTACCGCTACCGATTGTACCCGTCCTGCCGACAGGCCCTTTTTGACTTTCTTCCATAATAACGGGCTGATCTTATAGCCGACCAGCCGGTCCAGAATACGCCGCGCCTGCTGTGCGTTCACCAGATCCATATTAATTTTTCGCGGAGTCTTGAAGGCATCCTTTACTGCCTGCTTCGTAATTTCGTTAAAAACAACCCGGCATTCCTGCGTATTGTCCAGATCCAGCGCATGTGCCAGATGCCAGGCAATAGCTTCACCTTCGCGGTCCGGGTCAGCCGCCAGATATACTTTTTTCACTTTTTTACTGGCGTCTTTCAGTTCTTTAAGAATAGATCCTTTACCCCGGATCGTAATATATTTGGGACTAAAATCATTCTCCACCTCAACGCCGATCTGGCTCTTTGGCAAATCTCTGATATGTCCCATAGACGCCTTTACGATATATTTACTGCCTAAATATTTGCCGATTGTCTTCGCTTTGGCAGGCGATTCGACAATGACCAATGTATCCGCCATAGGTTAATCCTCCTAAAAGTATTGTGAGCACGGCCGTCATTCCGGTTATACGGACTGATAGAATGCACTCGATTCTGTTCCTTCTATATTAAATGACCTTATAAATTGCACCAGGCAATTGTGTTACCGCTTTTTTTATGATTAAAGATAACAGAACTGAATGCAAATGTCCAAAATCCCAGCTTGTTCTGGAGAGAAGCTCATCCAGTGTAAACGGGCCTTGATGCAGTATATGGTAAAGGTGCGACTCCTCACTTGTCAATTTCTTTTCGGCAAGCCTGTCACCGTCACCGGCATCCGAGCGTCTGCTTTGTCCCGAATTTTCAGCCTTTACCGGCAGATATGCTATATATTCTTCAATAATATCTTCACCGCAGGTTACTAGTTTTGCCCCTTGCTTAATCAGGTCCAGTGCCCCCCGGCTTTTCGGGGAAGTAACCGGTCCGGGAACAGCAAACACGTCCCTTCCCGCTTCAAGGGCAGCATCAGCAGTAATAAGCGAGCCGCTGCGGGAATCTGCTTCAACAACCACTGTTCCAAGCGTCAGCCCCGCAATAATCCGGTTGCGCTGCGGAAAAAGGCCCGGATGGCTTGGGGTTCCCAGCGGATATTCGCTGAGCACAAGCCCTTTACGGGAAATCTCCCGTTCCAGCTCACGGTTCTCAGGCGGATATACAGTGTCAAGCCCTGTGGCTACAACAGCAATTGTGCTTCCGCCGCAGGCCAGTGCAGCTTCATGGCACACACTGTCAATACCGCGGGCCAAGCCGCTGACGACTGCAAGACCGGAACGGCTGAGCTGTTCCGCCAGCATCTCCCCGATCTTTCGGCCATAAGCAGTCGGCACACGGGTTCCCACCATAGCGATTGACGGCCGGGAAGCAAGCTTCAATAGCCCGCGGTAATAGAGTATCCAAGGCGGCTCGGCT
The DNA here is from genome assembly GCF_000723885.1 of Paenibacillus camerounensis. Lineage (GTDB taxonomy): Bacteria > Bacillota > Bacilli > Paenibacillales > Paenibacillaceae > Paenibacillus_AQ > Paenibacillus_AQ camerounensis. The sequence continues at coordinate 8,690 of NZ_CCDG010000024.1, read as the reverse complement.
ATTTCTTTCAGCATAGCGGGATATTCTTCATCCAGAACGGTTACCATCGCTGTTCCGCTTTCTTCCATTATAAGACGGCGCTCCTTGATCCAGCCTGCATGAAATTCCGCTTCCAGCCGCTGTGACATTTTCGCGCTTAATCCGACCTGAAGCCAATCATCTGCCCGGCAACTAAACGCACGATCCGACAAAAGTCCCGCCCGGCGGATTTTGTCGATGCTCTTCCAGCCGATACCCTCCATTTCATTCAGCCCGAATATCAAGTCACGTGTATCCATATGTATACTCTCCCTTTGATTGGAAGGGTCAACCTTCCCTATTTTGTGATAATGCGGATAAAAATGCAAGCTGCTGAAGCAAAGAGCTGGTTAAACGCAAAAAAAAGCAACCTTTTACCCTGCGCACAGGAATAAAAGGTTGCTTACCTTTATCAAATCATACTATTTGGCTGAAGAGAGCACAATCATTATTTAATGAGTGGTAAAAGCGTTGAGTACGCCACGCTCTTCCAGTACACTTACAAGCGTTGAACCCATTTCAGCCGGAGTCGGAGCGACTCTGATTCCACAGGACTCAAGTACTGCTATTTTTTCGCTGGCGGTACCCTTACCTCCGGAAATAATAGCGCCGGCATGGCCCATCCGTTTGCCCGGAGGTGCAGTTACACCGCCGATAAATCCAACTACAGGCTTCGTCATATTCTCTTTAATCCAAAGTGCTGCTTCTTCCTCAGCAGTACCGCCGATCTCGCCGATCATAATGACTGCTTTCGTGCCCGGATCTTCGTTGAAAAGCTTCAAAATATCAATAAACTCTGACCCTTTTACCGGATCACCGCCGATCCCGACAGCAGAGGACTGCCCGATTCCGCGTTCTGTCAGCTGATGTACCGCCTCATAGGTGAGGGTTCCGCTGCGGGAAACTACGCCTACATACCCCGGAGTATGAATATAACCCGGCATGATGCCGATTTTGCATTCCCCTGGTGTTATGACGCCCGGACAGTTAGGGCCGATCAGAACCGTCGAACGCCCTTCCATGTAACGGGATACCTTGACCATATCCAGCACCGGAATCCCTTCCGTGATACAGATAACCAGCTCCAGCTCAGCGTCCACAGCCTCCATAATGGAATCTGCGGCAAACGCCGGCGGCACATAAATGACACTTGCTGTTGCGCCGGTCGCAGCCTTGGCCTGGGCTACAGTATCAAATACCGGCAGACTGACCTCGCTTCCATTTTCTAGCGTAATGTTAACAGAGGTTCCTCCTTTGCCGGGAGTCACTCCGCCCACCATCTGGGTACCGTAATCCAGCGCGCCTTTAGTATGGAATAAGCCCGTCGATCCGGTGATTCCCTGTGTGATGACTTTCGTATTTTTATCTACAAGAATGCTCATGATTTAAGTCACATCCCTACTTAGTTTGTCGAATACGAGTACGGTGTTACACCAGAGAAACAATCTTTCGGGCACCGTCTGCCATAGAATCCGCTGCCACGATATTCAGTCCGGAGCCGGCCAGAATCTGCTTGCCCAGCGCTACATTGGTGCCTTCAAGCCGCACAACAAGCGGTTTGGTAAGCCCGAGCTGCCGCGCCGCTTCTACTACACCTTCAGCGATGACGTCACAGCGCATAATACCGCCGAATATATTCACAAAGATGCCGTTTACCTTGTCGTCAGACAAAATTATCTTAAATGCTTCAGTAACCTTTTCGGTCGTCGCACCGCCCCCTACATCCAGGAAGTTGGCCGGTTCGCCGCCGTAATATTTGATAATATCCATTGTTGCCATGGCCAGGCCCGCACCATTGACCATACAGCCAATATTACCGTCCAGGGCGATGTAGCTGAGATCAAATTTGGAAGCCTCAATCTCCTTCTCGTCCTCTTCATCAAGGTCACGCAGCTCTTGAATATCCTTATGACGGAACAAGGCATTGGAGTCAAAATTCAGTTTCGCATCTAGCGCCATTACATCTCCGTCTTCAGTGACGACCAGCGGATTAATCTCGGCAATGGAGCAATCTTTATCCACAAAAGCCAAATAGAGCGCTTGCATGAACTTGACTGCTTTATTGACCAGCTGATTCGGGATAGCGATGCTGTAAGCCAGCTTACGCGCCTGAAAGGTCTGCAGTCCAACAGCAGGATCAATAATTTCCTTGAAAATCTTCTCGGGATGGGTTGCCGCCACCTCTTCAATTTCTGTTCCGCCTTCTTCGGAGGCCATCATGACCACCCGTCCGGAACTGCGGTCAACGACAATACCGATGTAATACTCCTTTGCAATCCGGCAGCCCTCTTCAATAAGCAGCCTCTTCACTTCCTTGCCTTCCGGTCCGGTCTGATGGGTCACCAGTGTCTTACCAAGGATTTCTCCCGCAAAGGTGCGGACTTCATCCAGTGACTTGGCAACCTTAACCCCTCCGGCTTTCCCTCGTCCGCCAGCATGAATCTGAGCCTTCACAACCACCACCGGCGTGCCGAGTGATGCTGCAGCTTCTACTGCTTCCTCCACTGTATAAGCTACTTTTCCGTTCGGTACGGCTACGCCGTACTTCTTAAGTACTTCTTTTCCCTGATACTCGTGGATATTCATACCGGAAGCCTCCTAAAGTGTTGCGGCGGCTTATACAGGCAGCCTGCAGCCATACCGCATTCCGTTTTGATCAGCGGGGTACAGATTTGCACCTACTTATATTATATAAAGTGAAACCCAGAATATTGTAACACGATTTAATCGGGCTTTCCTCAAAAACTTTCACTATTTATACATATTTTTTCGCTTGATTTCATGCCGGAATGCGAACGATTGCATTGACACTGCCCTGGCAATACTATTTAGACGCACTTTTATTTGCTTCATGAATCCGGGAGAGCAGGCCTTTGAACTGGCCCAGCAGATGAACAAACTCCTCTGCCGAGAGCATTGAACCCTCCGCCATCTTTGCTGGAATACAGACGGCCTCACTTTGCAGTTCCCAGCCCTTTTCGGTCAGTGAAATAAGCACCTTCCGCTCATCCTGCAGCGAACGTTCACGGAGAATCAGTCCTGCAGCCTGCAGCCGCTTCAGCAGCGGAGTCAGCGTCCCGGAATCCAGGAAGAGGGCCTCGCCAAGCTCTTTAACGGTGCACTGCTGCTTCTCCCACAGCACGATCATGACCAGGTATTGTGAATAGGTAAGGCCGATTTTGTCCAGATGAGGCTGGTATAGCTTCGTAAATTCACGCGAGCATGCATAAATAGTGAAGCATAGCTGATTGTCCAGCATTAATTCAGGGGTTGTTGTTTGTTTTTGCATTTTCTTCACCTGCCTTTGTGTCATTATTTTAACACAATTCACATGCAATATCATGATAATAGCAAAAAATTTATTGACTATTATTTTAATTGTGTTAAATTATGTTGTGTACAATGTTTATTATAACACGAAACGGAGTGATTCATAATGATGACTATTCAGCAAAAAATGTATGAAACAACTGTAAAGGCAGTCGGTGGAAGAAACGGGTATATTGAGTCCGAAAGTCCTAAGCTGAACCTTACAATCAGTACTCCACGCGAAATGGGCGGTGCCGGCGGCGAAGGCACAAACCCCGAGCAATTATTCGCAGCCGGTTATTCAGCCTGCTTTGACAGCGCACTGAACATGGTGGCCCGTCTGGGTAAGGTAAAGATTGAAGGCAGCGAAGTTACAGCTACTGTAAGTTTCGGCAAGGTAGAAGACGGCGGGTTCGGCATCGCTGTGAAGCTTGATGTGCTGGTAAAGGGCGTCGATCATGAAACAGCCAGGCAGCTTGTAGAAGCAGCTCATGGCGCCTGTCCTTATTCCCGCGCAACCCGCGGTAACATTGAAGTTGAGCTTAATATCCTATAATCACCGCTCTTGCCGGTGAAACATTAGTCAGGAAACAGAGCAAGCCGTCCGGAAACAATCCGGACGGCTTGCTCTGCTGCGGGCTGCTAATGCGCAGATTCGCTGAGGAGTTAATACTGCGAAGTGACATATATAATGAAGGAAAAGATTCAGAACGATTCCTCAGCCAGAACCTTCCTATCCAGATTCCGGTACTGCACAGCCTCAGCCAGATGAGCGGAGCTGATGGAAGCCTCCCCGTCCAGGTCGGCTATCGTCCGGGCGAGCTTAATAATCCGGTCATGTGCCCGCATGCTCAGTCCAAGGCTCTCCAATATCCCGTGCAGCAGCACGCTGCTCTCCTTATTCAGGGCCGCGTAATGACGGAGTGCTGCTCCAGACAGCTCGCTGTTCCAGGAAATAGGCAGCTTACTGTAGCGCTCTGCCTGCAGCTGCTGGGCTCTCATTACATCATCACGCATCTCGGCCGTAGAGCGCGAGGGAGCCTGGCCGCTCCATTCCGGCGGACGGGGCACATCCACCTGCATATCTATACGGTCCAGCAGCGGCCCGGAAATTCTGGACCGGTATTGGGCAATCTTGGCCGGACTGCAGGTGCACCGCTGCTGGTTGCCGCTGTTGCCGAGATACCCGCAGCTGCACGGATTCATGGAGCACGCAAGTAAAAACCGGGCAGGAAAGGTGAATGCCGCACGCGCACGGCTTATAGTAACTACAGTATCTTCAAGCGGCTGCCGCAGCACCTCAAGCACATTCCGTGAGAATTCCGGCAGCTCATCCAGAAAAAGAATGCCTCTGTGTGCCAGGCTGACCTCACCCGGCTTCGGGATACTTCCTCCACCGATCAGGCCTGCTGCAGATATGGTATGATGCGGAGACCTGAACGGCCTTCCGCGCAAAAGACCGCTGCGGGTATCCGTGAGCTTGCCGGCTGCACTGAATATTTTGGTTACCTCCAGTGATTCACTGTCGTTCAACGGCGGCAGGATCCCGGAAAGCCGTTTGATCAGCATCGTTTTCCCCGTCCCGGGCGGTCCGATCAGAACGATGTTATGCATACCGGACGCCGCTATAGTGAGTGCCCGCTTCACATGGCTCTGGCCAATTACATCACTGTAATCCTCTCTCATCAGGGCTTCTGCTGATGGTGTGAAACCGGGGATATCGTATTGCGGGACATACCGCAGGTGTTCAAGAGTACGCGCAATTACCGGCGGCTTGTCCCGCGCAGGTGTGCCGGGACCATCAATTACGGCAACCGGAAAAGGAAGCGGCTGTTCGAATCCGCAAGCAGGCATTGCTGGAATTACAGGCTGAGCATCGCTGCCAGCCGATTCTGGCGGTGGCAGCTCCTGCAGATGGCCGGCTGCGTAGACAGCCATCCCGCTGATCAGCGCAGCCTCAGCTGCATTACCCCGGGGCACCAGCACAGCCCCGAAACCAGACCGCCGTGCCGCTTCAACCATTGGCAGCACCCCGGTGACCGGCCTTAAGCTTCCGTCAAGCGCCAGCTCGCCGATCAGGAGCATCTTCTCTGCCGCCGGCATCACCAGCTGGCCGCTGGTCGTCAGAATTCCCAGCGCTATGGCCAGATCGAAGGCAGTGCCCTCCTTGCGCAGATCAGCCGGAGCCAGGTTGACTGTGACACGCTGCTGGGGATAGCGGTAGCCGCAGTTTTTGACAGCAGCCCGAACCCTTTCCACCGCTTCACGGATCGCAGAATCCGGCAGGCCGATAATATGAGTCTGCGGCAAACCATTGGCCAGATCAATTTCAACTCCGATCATCACGCCTTCAATACCGTAAAGGCAGGCACTATGCATTTTTCCGTACATAACAAAAAGCACCTCTTCTCCTGAAATTCGCCCGCAAGGGACGTTATCACATAAGAAAAAAGGTGCTTCCTCATTTTCTGCAGTATAGCTGTCTAGTCATAGTATACAGAGACGGTTACGCTTGATCAAGCACTGTAACGAACATCAGTACACAATACGTTTTTGCACAAATATGAAATTCCCGCCTTTCGGCAGCATAATCTGCGCTTATGTGCATTACCCCTCCTCACTAACTACAACCGTATCTCTAATCGATTCAAAAGACAGCGGTCTATACCCGGTATGCTCTACGCAAATATTAAAGTGATTTTTGCCTTCATATTTCTGTCCGTGAATATGGCCATGCACATTTACGTAGGGCATATGCCTGTTCATATACATCGGTTCATGGGAGAGAAAGAAAAAATCCTTGTACACCAGCGGATATTCACTGACCTCATCAAAACCCGCCTCCAGCCACCAGCTCCGGCCCCGCCCGCGGTCATGATTGCCGAGGATCAGTATCTTATAGCCGTTCAGACGGCTGACAATGTCACGGGTTGCCTCAAGACCTAGAAATGAGAAGTCCCCCAGATGAAAAACGGTATCTCCCGCTGCGACCGAAGCATTCCAGTTCTCAATCATCGCCTCATCCATTTCCTGCACATTTGCGAAGGGCCTTGACTCAAAATCTATAATCAGCTTATGTCCAAAATGATGATCCGATGTAAAAAAGACATCCGGCAACTTATAACCCCCCTGTTATGTAACGAATCCTTATACCCTATTGAAGATATACCAAGCTGAAACGGCTCCGCTGTCCAAGACAGAGGGCGGAGTCCGTATCCAAGGGATCTATAAGGTCATTTCAAACACAGATCTTATAAACTCTTACATTTTAAAATAACCCCACAAACTGGGGCTTCACGATCAATGATCACTCAGGCACCCCATAAGAAGCGGCGGCCGGCATCAGCATAATCTGAAATTCAGGCTGTAACGGCTATGATTTGGGCCAATCCCGTTTGCCGGAGCGCTGGTTGGAATCCAAATGAATTAATTCAGCTAATGACGGTATCTCTTCATGCTCTACCAGCCATTTGCGCATTTCCTTAATCGCCTCAACCTGGCCGTTGCCCCTGTCGCGCCAGGTCAGCAGCTCGATCACCCGGATGACCAGAGACATAAGACTGCTATGGCTGCTCAAGCTTTTTTCGGCTCTGATCTTCTGAATCAGTGCCTCATTCTCCCAGTCAATCAGGATTTCCTCGGCAATAGCCGGACGCATGATGGTAAAGCTCTTACCGCACTTGCTGCAGCAGATCACCGCTGAAGGCCGCTCTCCCATCTCCACTTCTATTTTGTGATCACAATATTGGCAAGCAAAGCTTACCTGTATATTAACCGGTTGGTTATTCACGGGAACAGCCTCCTCATGGTAGCATTAAAAGTCACAATAATGTTTACCCACTTCCTTGGAGGAATGACCCAATCTGTGCGTCCGCACCAGGTTCGGCCGCTTCGGCAGGCGCAGAAAGAAAGGGCTGAACAGCTTTTTATTCAAAAAGCTTCACGGATATGCCGGAGTGCTGCGACACTTAAGTCCGGGTTCAGCTGTACACTGATTACATCAAATGAAACAGCCTGCTCCTGCAGACTCCGCATGTGCAGATACACCTCGGCAGTGCTGCGCACCTGGCGGATTTTGCGGGCATTCACTGATTCCTCCGGCGTTCCCGGCAGCGGACTTCCGCTGCGGCTCCGCACCTCGATAAATACCAGCACGCCCTGATATTCTGCTATAAGGTCCAGCTCACCGCTGCGGCAGCGCCAATTGGTCTCTAGCACAGTGTAGCCCCGTGAGGCCACATAGAGTGCCGCCGCCGCTTCAGCCGCAGCCCCCTTTTGCTTCCGGGTGTACTGTCCGCTTGCCGAGGGTCTGCTCATTGCAGGTTCCGCTTTCCAGCCTGCCGGTCGCTCTGATAGACATAGCTTAAAATTTCTGCCACCAGATTGTAGAGCTCGGACGGAATCTGCTGGTCCAGATCGAGCTTAGAGAGCACCTCGACAAGGGCAGCATCCTCTTGTACTGCTACCCCGCTTTCTTTCGCCTTCTGCAGAATGGTATCGGCGATAACACCCTGTCCTTTGGCTACAACGACCGGGGCATCACTTTGGCCGGGGTTATACTTGAGGGCAACCGCCTTTTTCATCCTTGGTGACATTTCCTGCTTCTCCTGCTTGCTCATATGCGAAAATCGACTCCTTTATAGGAATCAGGGGTAAAATCAGCCAGCTTGGCTGACGCTGACAACCCCGATGCCGCCTTTAATTCCGGCAGCGGCTCAGTCCGCAAGCTTAACAGCTGATATCCGATCGATTCAACAGCCGCCGCTACGTCCTCCCTTCTGCCCTCAAGCAGTTCCAGCACCCACGGATCGTTATTATGCAGCTTCAGGCTGACAATCCGGTCTACAACCTGCACGTCCACCAGGGTCTGGCCCAGCTGCTTCATATCCAGATCGAACCAGAGTCGGCAATTCGCCGCATCCAGCTCGCCCTTTCGGCCCCGCCGCGACTGGATATGCACCGACGCCGTCTCCTCGCCGTCCGGTCCGCGCAGCGGCAGGAACAGCGTGACCTGCGCGAACGGCGCAGTGCGGTCCGTATTCAGCAGCAGCTGCTGGCCCGTCAGCTGCGCCACAAGCTGTCCCGCGGCATCCTTGACCGCGGGCGGGGCCTCGCTGCTGCCCATAACCTGCAGCAGCACGCCCTTCAGCGTATCGGCGGCGGCATCCGCCCCGCCGCCGGCCGCTGCCTGCAGCGCCGCCAGCGGCAGCGCTGCTTCGCGCCCTCCCGCGGCTGCCATGCCGCCGCGGACCGCCTGCTGCTCGTGCTCCGCACCGAGCAGCTTCAGCACCCGCCCGACCCAAGACTCCGCGTCTTGGGCAGGGGCGGGTGCCTGGCCCGGCTGCTGCGCCGCAGCCGGGCTG